>JBAYFY010000001.1:0-262028 GCA_041666945.1 Candidatus Buchananbacteria bacterium
GGGTAATAGTGGAACTTGCGTACTAACAGCTCGGCAAGCCGAGCAGTATTTGACTATATTGGCGTCGCTCGCTCGGAATCCAGCGCTTTGAAGCGCTGGTTCGCTCGCTCACTAGCCAATAAATAGCATTTAGCTATTTATTTTTTTGTTTAAATTTAGATATTTTTTAATATATTTAGCATATTTTTTGTTGTTCCTGTGGATAAACCTATTGACAAAAAAATAATGGTGTGCTATAATTAATTGTTACGTCCTGGTGGGCGTGGCAAGTACCTGACAATCCCTATAAAAGCCGCAATTAGCGGCAGGAGAACAATCATGAGTAAGAAAGATCGTCGCGGTAACAGAAGTGAAGAAGCTCAAGTGGCGGCCGAGTTGGCAGCCATGCAGGAGCGCACCATGCAAGAGCGCCAAGAAAAAGAACAGGCCGTCGTGGCCGTTCTTGACGAAGAAACGCCGGAAGTACCGGCGGAAGTCGTCAAAGAAGCGCTCGCGCCGGAAAAACCGAAAGCGCCGGAATTAACGACGCTGACGGTAAAGGAAGCCGGTTACGGTGAGGGCCAAGTCGACATGGAGACGTTCCAGGCGGGTGGTCTACCAGTCGCTTGCAACGTTGTCGGCGATGACGGCGTCGTCGTTTCCAACCAACAGATCGTTTTTATCGCGATCGAGGTTAGCAACGACCTTCTCTATCGGGCGCTTTTGAGCATTGAGAAGGCGTCCGCCCAAGTTGAGAATCCTGAAGTCATTGTCCATCGAGGACACAGTACCACGAAGATCGTGGCGCCGGCGGACATGCCCCAAATGGTGGAGCCGATTCTTATCGGCACCACCCAGATTCGCGGCATGAGCCGTGGTTCCTTGGGCAAACGTCTTTTGCCCTTGACGCCGGTCATCAACAAGAGCTTGATGAACGAGGAGAACGGGGAGTTCTCCCACACGACCGTGTTACAGCCGGGGTTTGGATCGCACTTCGCCAAAGTCACGGTGATTCACTTTGAGGATGGGCAAGTTGCCTTCAACCTCGAGAGGTGGAGATATGGAATAGGTTATCGGCGAGAGGAAAAAGTGGATCCCGAAACCGGCGAAAAGACCGGACGGCAGGCCCCTGTCGGTCCCAACTACTGGGAGAAGCCGGATGGCGATCCCATCTTCGTTTCCGGAGAGGGGATTAAACGGCAGGCGGCCGTGATTTTGTTGGGCGGCAAAGACCCCGACGAAATCAGCGATGCATCGGAGAAAGCTCGCGTCCAGCGGCGGCTCCGAGGCCTCATCAACCGCCTCGGCCAGATCCTTGATGCCTCATTCAAGGAAGCGAACCGGGCCGGATTTAAGAAGCCCCGTCGCGAACGGACGCAATTCGGATCAAAACTTGAAGACGACCCAATACTGGCAGCGGCACGGGAAGCGGCGCGGTTGGCTCAACAGCGCAGTTAAGGCAGCACAAAATAAGCGGGGAATGTCGTGATGACATGCTCCGCTTTTAAAATTGCTTTATATAAAAATTAATACGGAGAATGGATTGATTCGGTTTTTGATTAACATTAACTATTGATTGTTAATGTTAATTATCTCGTCATTTAACCCCATCCTGTTTAAAGTCAATTCTTTGTCCGTACCGGTAGCCAAAGTTGCTTGGCCGTAATCAATAATTTTTATCGGAATAATCCGGATTGAATTTATCTGTTTATCAGTTAGCGTTACTTCGGCTAAGGCGCCTTGTTGAGTTTGAAGCGACCACATCTGATCAAAGATTAGGTTTCCTAAAGAATACAAAATCGGTTTGCCGTTATAAATCTCGGCGGTTTGCACCCAGTGCGGGTGATGGCCGATTACCATATCGGCTCCGGCATCAACGGCGGCATGGGCAAAGGCGATTTGTTGCCCGTTGGGCTTGTTGGTGTATTCAATGCCGGCATGCATCAGTATCACCACAATATTAACTTCTGTTTTTAATCGGTTAACATCACTGGCCATTTTTTTAATGTCCATACCGGCTAATCCTGCGGTAGAAGTGCCGGCCACGGAATAGTCGTCGGGGTAAGCGTAGGACAAGAAACCGAATTTAAGGCCATTAACTTCCTTGATTGCGGGCTGACGAGCCTGCGTTTCGTTTAATCCGGCGCCGGCAAAAGCAATGCCGTTGGCGGTTAAAAGCTTTTGCGTATCGGCGATGCCTTTTTTGCCTTGGTTTAAAACATGATTATTGGCCAGGGCGACCACGTCAATGCCGGCTTGAGTCAGCCCTTCAAGCGCTTGCGGATCGGCGTTAAAAGAAAACGATCCGGTTTTGACCAAATGTGAACCGCCGATGGTAAAAGGCGACTCCAAATTAATAATCGCCAGATCGGCATCCGCCAGCAGTCCGGCGATATTTGCAAACGGCCAGGACCAATCTTGGTATTTGGCCATTTTTTGCCCGACATTGCGCGAGAGCATGACATCGCCGCCGAAAATCAGCGTAGTGGCGGTTATAGCCGGCGTTTCCGGCAGGGAATCAGCCGGCGGCATAACAGTCAGCTGTTTGGCCAGAGGAAAAATCGGCGCCCAGGCGACGCCGATTCCAATGACAAGCAGGCAGGTGATTGTTATTAAACCGATAGCAAGATAGCGATACATAATTAAATCTTTTTTTCTTGGCAATAAAGCCAATAAGAGTAGCCGAAACTGCCCAGCAGCAGAACCATGAGTCCCAGGATGAAAGCCGTAATCGCCCAGGTTTCCGGCAGATAAGGCATTAAAATAATATCCAGGCCGAAAATCACAAACAGCCAGCGGCCGAGGGCGTGGGTTTTGTTCCAGACGTTATCGGAGCTTAAAGTCCAGGGAGTGCGAATGCCGACAAACCAGTTACTTTTTATTTTTGGCATCAGCCAGCCGATATACAGCATCAGAAGACCGATCAGCCAAGTCACGGCAATGCCGATGTTAAGCTTGTAGCCGAGATTATAAAAACCGGTGATGAATTGCAAGAATACAAAGAGAAGGATTAAAACCGTTCTAAACCCCAGATAAGCGCCAAGGAATTCCTTGTAGCGTTCTTTTTTGGGATCCAGGTAGGGCAACAAGGTTATAAACAAATAGGAGATAATGACCAGTATCGGCAGGAAGAAGGCGCCGAAGCCCCGGCCGGAAAATCCGTCGGCTTGGCCGTAAAAATTCCAATGCGTGGCCACGACGGCCGGGAAATTGAAATAAAAATAAATGGCGGCGACGCTGCTGATTAAGATTAACAGCCAGGGGATTATTTCTGATTTAAGGTTTAGTTTCATACGGTTTTTAAGATATTTCTTCCCGTTTTTCGCCGATAAACGACAAGGCCTTCTCCAGCAGTTCCACCAGCATCTTAAACGGCGTTTCAATGATAAAATCCAGGAGATACAGGAAGATGTTGATCTTGGAAAAGTTCGTGGAAAAGAATTTGCCGGCGCGGATAATCGGCAGAGAGAAAAAATCCACCAGGAAGTTCCATAAGTTTTCTTTGCGCGGCACGACCAGGAATTGGTTGGCAAAGTTGCGCAGGCGGAAGCCGAAGAAAGAAACCAGAGTCAAGAAGAAGATAAACAGCGCGCCGGAAAGCAGATTAAAGCGCAAACGGTGCAAAACCGCGACCACGACGCCGAAAGAAACGCCGAACATGACCAGGTAAATAGTGTTGAAGAAAATGAAAGTGAAAGAGCCGCGGCGCAGGAGTTTGCGCGGCTTGTAGACCAGCTTGCGTTCCTGGCCGTAAATGATTTTTTTTATTTCTTCAATGATAATCTGGGTGTTTTTCTGTCCCGGCACCTTGATGGACATGGCGATGACAAACATCAGCAAGGGATGGAAGATGATGTTGATCAGTAGCGCCTGCCAATTGACTTCGCCGATAATAAACTCGTCGTAAGGCAGTTCCAGGATGAAAGCCAGGATGGTTTTGGTGAAGAAAATATAAATAATGACGCGGAAAATAGAACCGATCAACTTGCTGCGGATGCGTTTGTAATTCTTGTTGCAGACCTCGTTAATTTTTTCTTCCAGTTTTTTCTCATCGTTTAACGTCTCCCGGATATTGTCATCGCTCTGCTCAACGATCTCTTTCAAAATTTGGAAGAAGACCGCTTGCTTTTTAATCATTTGCGTTATCTGATAGCCGGAGTAATGGTTAAGATGCAGTTCAATGCGGTTCCTGACGCCAGCCAAGTCGGGCGCGAATTTTTTGATGTCGTCCGGAGTAAAAGAATTCCACCGCGGATTGTACAATTTGACGAGCCAGTAGCGGATGAGCGGCAAATCGGCTTTGAGCAGATTTTTCAGGACGGCGATATAGATTTGCAGATTGCGTTCTTTTTCGTCTATGGTGCTTTTGACGAAAGAAATGCTTTTGACCATTTCGCCATACATGAAATTGACCATGGCCATATCCCGGCCGTTGGGAAAGAGATACTCGTCAATCTCGCAGGTCAAAAGATCCAAAAGCCAGTCGTTGACTTTTTTGGTTTCCGCCACCGGGTGGCCCTGCAGGTATTTGAAAAGCATCAGATATTTGGCGATGATGGCCGCGGTCTGTTCAATGTCGGTTTCCGGCAAAGCGTCGTTGGGCAGGTATTTGGCGCGAATGAATTCAAAGATAACGGTCTCGGAGATTTTTACCGGATCGCGTTCCGAGAGGAATTTCATCTGCCGGTTAATCAGGCGGCGCAAGGAATTGCGGCGGATCAAGTGCTCGTCGTTGTAATCAATGGCGTTTCTGATTTTTTCGTAAAAAAATCCCAACTTGGACACCAGTTGATTGAGTTTTATTTTGGAAGAGTCCTTGGACGCGGGGCGGCCGTAGTCCTTTTTCAATGCTTGTAAGAGCCATTCGGCTTCGCCGGTGGTTTGAGGCATAGTTATGATATTAAATGAAACAAAAGATTGCTGATAGACAATTCAAGTTTCGGGATCATTAACTTGGAATTGTTAATTTTTCTTCCCATATTATACCATTATTAATGATAATAAATCCAGTCCCGAAACAAAAGGCCAATCCCGCGCGGCGGTTTTTTTGTTTGACTTTAACTCTTTATTTGTGATATTATGAGATCAAGTTAAGGCACCTATTTTAAAGCATTTTAAACATATTCAAATATGATTTTAGACATCATCCAACTTATTTCCGCCGTCGCTTTGGTCGCAGTGATTTTATTGCAGAATCGCGGCACCGGACTGGGCGCGGCTTTTGGCGGCGAAGGCAACGTTTACAGAACCAAGCGCGGTTTGGAACAGGTATTGTTCAACGCCACCATTGTTATCGCCATAATTTTTTTAGGAGTTTCCCTGCTCAATGTGCTCTATTAGCGGCATAGCTAGCGGTATAGCGGTAAAAAGGCGCAGAGCGCGCAGTCAGTTATTATTTCGTAAATTTTAACCGTGGATTTTTTATTCAAAAATCTCAGAAGGAAAGTTGAGAGGTTTTTTGATCGGCAAAGCTCGGAATTGCGGCGTTTTCAGCGCCAGCATCATTACGACCGAAAAATTCTGTTCGGCCTGAATGAAAACAAGCGTTTGCGGTTGAAGCATTTCAAGTATTTGCCCAAATTCCTGTCAACGACAGAAAATAGACAGCTGCGTTTTGTCGGCGCCGTCGTCATTTTTTGTTTTATTTTTCTGCTGTTTAAGGCCTTCGTTATTTTTTCCGTGCCCCTGCCTAAAGCCGGCGGAGAATATTCGGAAGGATTGATCGGCTCGCCGCGTTTCATTAATCCGATTCTATCCCAAACCAACAGCGTGGACGGCGATTTGAGCCGGCTGATATTTTCTTCTTTGCTGGCTTACGACAAGAATCATCAATTGACTCCGGATTTGGCCGAGCGTTACGAGATTTCCGCCGACGGTTTGGTTTATACTTTCTATTTGCGCCAGAACGTCAAATGGCATGACGGCGAATCGTTTAGCGCCGACGACGTGGTTTTTACCTTTTCTTCCTTGCAAGACACGGAATTCAAAAGCCCTCTGGCCAAAAGCTTCCGCGGCGTTGTAGCGGAAAAAACCGATGATTACACCGTCAAATTCACGCTTAAAGAACCCTTTGCGCCCTTTGCCAGCACGCTGACTTTCGGTGTTCTGCCCGAGCATTTGTGGTACAATATCCCGCCGGCCAACGCTGATTTAAACGAGCTGAACAAAAAACCTATAGGCACCGGACCCTGGGAAGTGGAGAGTTTTAAGAAAGATAAAAGCGGCGTGATCAAATCGTACACCCTGTCGGTTAATGATGATTATTACGGCGCCAAGCCCTACATTAAGCAACTGGTATTCAAATTTTACGGCGATATCAGTTCGGCAATAGACGCTTTGAAGAATAAAAACGTGGACGGCCTGGCTTATTTGCCCCGGGAGAATCAAGTTGATTTGAAGCGCCATAAGAATATTGTCATGCATGAACTGGAACAGCCGCAATACGCCGCCATTTTTTTCAATCAGAAAAAGAATTCCTTGCTTCAAGCGGATTATATCCGTCAGGCCCTGGCTTTGGCCGTGAATAAAGAACGAATGGTCAAAGAAGTGTTCGGCGGTCAGGCCAAGATTATTGACGCGCCGATTCTGCCCGGCATTGACAACAGCCCCGATATCAAAAAATATTCTTACGATCTGGAAGCGGCCGCCGCCTTGTTGCAAACTAACGGCTGGCAGTTAACGGCTACCTCCACCGGCGACAATATGATTGAACAGGTGTTGCGGAAGAAGGGGTATGAATTGCGTTTCACCTTGACCGTGCCCGATCAGCCGCAATATTTGGCCGTTGCTAAAATCATCAAGGAGTCCTGGGATCAATTGGGCATTATTACTACGATTGAAGCGGTGGACAAGAATAAGATTATCCAAGAAAATATCAATAATCGCCGTTATGAGATTCTGTTGTTTTCGGAAAATATGTCATCCGATCCCGATCCGTTCGCTTTTTGGCACTCGTCGCAGAACGAATACCCCGGATCCAATCTGGCGGTTTTTTCCGACAGCAAGGTTGATGCCATATTGGAATCGGCGCGGCGCATCTTAAATCACGATCAAAGACAGGAAAAATATTGGGAATTCCAGAAAATAATTTCCCAGCAACTGCCGGCGGTTTTCCTTTACAGCCCCACTTATACTTACCCCCAATACAGCAATTTGAAAGGTTTTGACGTTACCTCCATCGCCAGCTACAGCGATCGTTTGGCTAATGTCAGCGAATGGTATGTCAAGGTGAAATACGCCTGGCGCCATTAGCCCTTGACTTTTTTCCTTTTTTGCTGTATAATTAGCAATTAGACCCCGATAACAAAAAATGAGATATTTTAGAGAAAGTGCGTTTGTTCTTTAAGATTAGTCCATTCAATTCAGATCCTTTTAAAACAATATAAGAAAGGAGCAGTTATGGAAACTGAAGGTTCGGCAACCGATGGTTTAATAATATCGAGCGATTCGGCCAAGGCCCTTGGCGAATGCCAATCGGGCCGGCATGATCTGAAAATCATCTGTTCTCACGTCGTCGGCCCGTCTTTTGTCAGCGAGACAGTCAGGTGGTGCAAGGTTTGCGGTTCTATCGTAAAAGATTGTGATTGCGACAATCGGGTTAATCCCGGCGCCATTATGCCGATGCTTTCTCCGCTTGTGGTTTCTCTTTTTGCTGAAATCGCGGACTCCAAGCGGCGTTAACCGGTTATCGGCTTATCAGCCAAAGTAAACGTTATTTTTTCCGGAATCATATTCCGGATTTCTCTTAAATATCCCATCCCGCCGATGTGGTGAAATTGGTAGACACGCACGGTTCAGAGCCGTGTGGCCGCAAGGCCATGAGAGTTCAACCCTCTCCGTCGGCACAATTACATTTTTACCCCCTTGAGTGCGGCTCTGCCGCCCGCTTTTAGCGGATTCAACTGGGTAACTCTCAGCGATGATAAATCGCTCGCTAAAAAGACAATTTTGTTTTTTAGCACGTTAAATATTAATTAAAGGAGCATTAAGGAGTGTAATTAAGAATTTTATGAATAGTAGCACAAACTACAGGCGGAATGCGCCCAAGAAGGAATTCAAGGGGCCGGCATTCTCCGCCATGAAAAAATCGCACAAACCGCAGAGAAAGCCCGCCGGCGCTTTCCGCGGCCCCGCGGCGATTTCTTCCGGCAAGCCGGGAGAAGAAAAAGCGGACAAAAAAAATCTAAGTTTGGATCAATGGCTAAGCGGCATGGAAGTGCCGGTTATCCGTTCCAACCAGCTTAAACAATCGGTTTCGTCCAAGCAGCAGAAGCCCCAGGGTTTTTGGTCTAAACGCAATAAAGCCGGCAATTATCAGGCGCGCGATTCGCGCCAGAAACAGCAAACCGCGGCAGCCGCCGCGCGCGAACAATTCCGTCAGCCCGCGACGCGCGATTTGCGTTCCGGTCTAGCGGCCGCGGCAACAGTAACTGCGGCAGGGGCTAAAAGCGGCGACAAGCTGCGCATTATTCCCATTGGCGGCTATGAGGAAGTCGGCCGCAATATGACGATATTTGAGTACAAAAACGATATCGTGATTTTGGATATGGGCATTCAGTTTCCGGAAGAAGACATGCCGGGCATTGATTACATCATTCCCAACATTGAATATTTAAGAGGCAAGGAAAAAAACGTCAAAGGCGTGATTTTTTCCCACGGCCATTTGGATCACATCGGCGCGGCGCCCATTCTGTTGGAAAAACTGGGCAATCCGACTATCATCGGCCGGCCGCTGACCATCGCCTTAGTCAAGCATCGCGTTGAGGATTACAAGAAAGACGGTGCCAAAAAATTAAAAATTATCATGGTGCAGAAAGTCAGCGATCGTTTGAAGCTGGGCGCTTTTGATATTTCTTTCTTCCCCATTGATCATTCCATTATGGATGCGGTCGGTGTGATTATCAAGACGCCGGTTGCCACGATTATCCACCCGGGCGATTGGACACTGGAAAAAGACAAACACGGCAAACCGCTGCTGGAATACAGTTACTTGGCCAAATTGCCGCGGCCGACCGTTCTGATGCTGGAATCGCTTGGCGCCATTGACGTCAGAGAATCCGCCACGACCGAAGACATGCAAAAAAACATTGCCAAGCTGATTACGGAAGCCCCCGGCCGCATGATCATCGGCACTTTTTCTTCCCAGATTGAAAGAATCAGTTGGATTATCGCCACTTGTGAAAAACTCAACAAGAAAGTGGCTCTGATGGGCTACAGCATGAAAAATAACGTGGAGATCGCCAAAAAATTAGGTTATATCAAGTATCAAAAAAATTCCGTCATCCGGGTGGAAGATGTTGACCAATATCCGGAAAAGAAAATCGTTATTTTATGCACCGGTTCGCAAGGCGAAGACAATGCCGCTTTGTCGCGCATCATTGACGGCAATGACAAGTCGGTCAAGTTGCGCAAAAACGACACGGTCATTCTGTCTTCCTCGGTTATTCCGGGCAATGAACGGACGATCCAGCGCTTGAAAGATAATTTGTATCGCCAGTGCGACAATGTCATCCACGGCAATATCATGGACATCCACGTATCCGGCCACGGCAACCGCGAAGACATCTCTTATATGCTCAAGTCCATCAAGCCGGACTACTTTATCCCTTCTTACGCCAACCACTACATGTTGAAGGAAGCGGCTAAACTGGCAAAGGATATCGGTTTCAGGCCGGACAGGGTTTTTGTGCCGGATAACGGCAGTATAATTGAATTCAGCGGCAAAAGCGCCGGTATCTTGAGCAAAAAAGTTCCGGCTTCTTACGTGTTTGTGGACGGCTTGGGTATTACCGACATGAATAACATCGTGTTGCGCGACCGCCAGCAATTGGCGGAAGACGGCATGCTGGTTATCATTGCCACTGTTGACGCCAAAACCGGAGAACTGATCCAAAGTCCGGATATCATTTCTCGCGGTTTCGTTTATTTGAAAGAGAATAAACGCTTGATTGAGATGACTCGGATTAAAATCAAGAAGATTCTTAAAGACAATAATCCGGTTACCGCACCCGATGACCAGTATTTGAAAGAAAAACTACGCAATGAAATCGGCAAATTCCTGTTTCAAAAAACAGAAAAGCGCCCGATGATTTTGCCGGTAGTGATAGAAGTGTAAAAAATAAAAACATCCCCGTTTCGGCGAGGATGTTTTTATTTTTGGAGCGCGATGTTATTTATGGCCGGCCAGGCGGTAAAGATAATGGATACAGGTGGCGGCTTGCAAAGTTAGCGTCAGCCAGAGGCAGGTAACGGTTAAAGTTAACAGCCAGGACCAACCAAGAATCAGCCAAAGAAAAATCAGCACAACGGTTACGGAAATTAAAAGCATTTTGGCTTTGCCGAAAATACTGGCTGGCAAAGTCGGCTTATTGCTCAAGCCCAAAACCGCCGCCGCGCCCAGAAGCTGCAATGCTTCCAAACCGAAAACACTAAGAATCAACCAGGGAGCGGGAAAAACTAAAGCCAAATACAGAATCGTCGTCATGATCAATAATTTGTCAGCCAAAGGATCAATGATTAAGCCCCAGGGAGTGTGGATATTTCTGGACCGCGATAGCGCGCCATCAATAGAATCCAAAAGAGCGGCGAAGGCAAACAGGATAACCGCCAATAAAAAGTTGTCGAAAGCAAAAGTCAAAAGCACGGCTGGTATCAGAATTAATCTTAACATTGATAAGCCGTCAGGAGTAATCCAATCAGGCAGAATTTTAATCAGAGTAGCGCGCCAGAAATTATCCAAAGGTGCGGCGAGTTGCCAACGATTGATGTTTGACTTAGCCATAGTTATATGTTATGATTCGTCTAAGTTAATTATAGCAAATTATTTCTAATCTATGAAAAATATTTCCAAAAGCACTCTAATTTATATCGGAATTTTTGCCGTTATCCTGGTAATTTTTTCTTTTTTGCAAGTCCGGCAGGATCAGCCGCAGGAAGCCGATTTCACCACCTTAGTCAGCGCGATTGAAAGCGACAATGTTAAATCTATTGATGTAGAGTCCAATACTTTGAGCGTTGCCTTAAAAGACGGCAAGAAGCTGACCGTGCAGAAAGAGACGGAAGATTCCTTAAGCACCATGCTGAAAAATTACAACGTGGCGCCGGAGAAAATCCGCCAGGTCGCCATTAACATCAAAAACGACACCGGTTGGAAATTTTGGCTGGCCACGCTTTTACCCATTGCCATCCCCGTCATTATTATTTTGGCTTTTTTCTGGTTTATGCTGAAGTCCGCTTCCGGCGCCAACAATAAAGCCATGTCTTTCGGCCAGAGCGGCGCGCGGCAGTTCAATCCGGACAAGGATAATAAAATCACTTTTAAGGATGTGGCCGGAGTCAAGGAAGCCAAACAGGAGCTATTGGAAGTCGTTGATTTTTTAAAGAGCCCGAAAAAGTTTTTAGCCATGGGCGCCACTATTCCCAAAGGCGTTTTGCTTTTGGGCTCGCCCGGTACTGGCAAGACGTTACTGGCCAAAGCCGTGGCCGGAGAAGCGGGCGTACCCTTCTTTTCCATTTCCGGCTCGGAGTTCGTGGAAATGTTTGTGGGCGTGGGCGCTTCCCGCGTGCGCGACTTATTCAAGAAAGCCAAGAAGCACGCGCCGTGCATTGTTTTTATTGACGAGATTGACGCGGTCGGCCGCCAACGCGGCGCCGGTCTGGGCGGCAGCCATGATGAACGCGAACAAACTCTGAACCAGATTTTGACCGAGATGGACGGCTTTGAACCGTCGGATAATGTTATTGTCATGGCCGCCACTAACCGTCCTGACGTTCTGGACGCCGCCTTGTTGCGGCCGGGACGCTTTGACCGCCGCGTTACTTTGGATTTGCCGGACATTAATGATCGCGAAGCCATTATGAAAGTCCACGCCAAGAAGAAACCCTTGGCCAAAGACGTGAATTTGCGCCAGGTGGCGGAACGCACTCCGGGATTTTCCGGCGCCGATTTGATGAATTTATTGAATGAAGCGGCGATCAAAGCCGCCTTAACCAATCAGAAATCAGTCATTCAGAATGATATTTTATCTTGCATTGATAAAGTTTTGCTGGGGCCGGAACGCAAAAGCCACATACTAAACGATAAGGAGAAAAAAATTACGGCTTATCATGAAGCCGGCCACGCCTTGGTCGCTCATGAGCTCCCCAATACCGATCCGGTCAGAAAGGTATCTATTATCGCCCGCGGCTCCGCCGCCGGCTATACTTTGAAGTTGCCGCTGGAAGACAAAAAACTCCACACCAAGAGCGAGTTTTTGGAGGATTTGGCGGTAATGCTGGCCGGACGCATCGCCGAAGAAGAAGTATTCAACGAAGTAACGACCGGCGATCAGAATGATTTGCGCCAAGCCACCAAGCTGGCGCGCCGCTTAATCTCGGATTTCGGCATGAGCGAAAAACTGGGACTAAGAACTTTCGGCGAACGGGAAGAACTGATTTTTTTGGGCCGGGAACTGCACGAGGAACGCGATTACTCCGATCGGACGGCTGAAGAGATTGACAAAGAAATCAGCCGCTTATTGGATGAAGCCGCTAAGCTGGCTTTAAAAGTAATCACCGGGAAACGCGAATACTTGGATAAAATCGCTAATACTTTAGTGGAAAAGGAAACCATAGAGTCGGAAGAATTTGAACAGTTGTTTACCGCTTAATTATCTTCTGTTAGATAAAACACTTAAAAGATCGCTGCTCTGGTGGCGGTTTTTTAGTAATACGTAATAAGTAATAAGTAACAAGTATTTTATTATTTTTTTTGTTATTTTACCCATTACTTATTACCTGACTTATTACCTGTTACTTATTACTTTTTATCTTGTTGGTTATTATGCTATAATATAAACATAAGTCACGATACTCCTTAATACTTTTTGACTTTAAGGACTTTCGACTTTTAACTTATAATCATATGCCCATGCAAACAACTAATTATCTTTATCGTCCCGTTTTAAAACGGGCCTGGGAGATTACCTGGCGTTATAAAAATCTTTGGTGGCTGGGGCTTATTGCCGTTTTGATTTCTTCTGGCGGCGAATATGAGATAATTTCCCGCGCCTTTTTTAGCAATTCTTCAACTAATATCGTCAGCTCGGTCATCAGCGGATTCCAGGAGGGCGCGGCTACGGTCGTAGCCAGCGGCGCGACGTTGAGCTGGTCGGCCTTTCAAGCCGCTTGGCCGTCCAGCGCCGTTCTTTTGGGCGTTGCCCTGCTAATACTTTTGATTTCTCTGGCTGTGATTTTTGCCGTCGTCGCCGTAGCTGTTTTATGCCAATCCGGGCTTATCCGCAACGTCGCTTTGTATAATCGCAACAAGAAACCGCTCATTAAAGAGGCCTTGCAGTTTGCCTGGGCCAATTTCTGGCCGGTTTTCGGCGCGGTTATTTTGTTAAAATTGGTTTTATTCGTTTTATTCTCTTTATTGGGCTGGCAGGCAGGTTTGATTTCCGGTTTGGGCGCCTGGGGCGTAACGATTTATGTTTTGTCGTTTTTGGTTTTCGTCGTTTTGGCCTTAATCGTTTCTTTTGTCATCAAGTATCAGATTTTTTTCATCTTGCTTAAAAAGCAAAAAATGAAAACCGCGTTAGTTTCCGCCTGGGAGTTGTTTAAGGCCAATTGGCTGATTTCCCTGGAGATGGCTTTGTTCATGTTTTTAGCTTACATGATAGCCGCTTTTATCGTTACTTTTTTGGTTTTGATTTTTGTCGCCGTTTCCGTGGTGGTTATCCCGTTGTATTTTCCTTTTTTGGCTTTCTGGGTCAAGATGATCGTTTCCGTCATTTGTTTAATCGCCATTTTGCTGGTAATCTTTGTCGTTACCGGATTAATCACCACTTTTCAGTGGGCGGGTTGGACGGTGTTGTTTGACCGGTTGGCGGGCAATGAGGAAACCAGCAAGTTAGAAAGGGTGGCGCGGGATTTTCGCGAGCTGCCCCAGGTGATTATGGGCAGGGAAACTTAAACTTTTTACTTTTCGTCATCCTGAATCATTGCCGGTTCGGGATGATTTTTTGTTTGACTTTTTCTTTGATTAATGATTAGATTAATTAATAATTTTAATATCAAATTTATGTTGCTTAAAGACATCTACAGTTTGGCGATCAAAATGGGCATTGAAGCCGATTTGCGCGGCGAAGAGCGGGTCAGGAAAAATCTGGCCAAAGCCAAAGAAAAGTTTGATCAACTGAAAGAGGAACAGAAGAAGGATTTTGATTTGGAAAAACTCGCCAATCCTTACGCCGACAGCAGAATTTTATACGATAACGGCCGGGAAGTTAAGAAAGTCCTGTGCGGCATTGATATTGAAACGCCGGAATTGATTTTGGCCAAGCAATTGGGCTACGACACGGTTATCGCTCACCATCCGGAAGGCGAGGCCTTGGCGGATTTGGGCGATGTCATGCATCTTCAGGCCGAAGTGCTGGCGCAGTACGGCGTGCCCATCAATGTGGCGCAAGCCATTACCAAAGAAAGAGTGTCCGAAGTGGCGCGCGGCGTTTCACCGGCCAATCATCAGCGTTCCGTGGATGCGGCGCGGCTGTTGGATATTAATTTGGCTTGCATTCATACTCCTTGCGATAATTTGGCGGCGAAATTCTTAAAAGACAAGGTGGAGGCGGTGGAGTTGGAAACGGTCGGCGAATTGATGAAGTTGCTGAAAGATATCACCGAATACCAGTTGGCGGCCAAGCAGAAAACCGGCCCGAAAATTTTTGCCGGCAGCGAGGATAATTATTGCGGCAGGATCGTTTTGACGGAAATCACCGGCGGCACTTCCAATTCCAAAGATATTTATGAAAAAATGGCGCACGCCGGCATCGGCACGATTATCGGCATGCATATGAGCGAGGAACATAAGAAGGAAGCGCAAAAACACCATGTCAATGTGGTGATTGCCGGACACATGTCTTCCGATTCTCTGGGCGTCAATCTGTTTTTGGATGAGTTGGAAAAACGAGGCGTGGAAATCGCGCCTTTCTCCGGATTGATCAGGGTAAAAAGATAGAAAAATAAAAAAGCTGTCGAAAATTTTCGACAGCTTTTG
The DNA here is from genome assembly GCA_041666945.1 of Candidatus Buchananbacteria bacterium. Lineage (GTDB taxonomy): Bacteria > Patescibacteriota > Patescibacteriia > 2-01-FULL-39-33 > 2-01-FULL-39-33 > CAISTG01. Next base: position 15,014 of record JBAYFY010000001.1, read on the forward strand.
TTGTACAAATTTTTATTGGCTAGTGAGCTAAACCGAGATATCCGCCGCAGATATTGCAAAAGCAACAGCCGCTTCCCCCCATGGATTCGCCGGCGTCATGCTCGCAAATTTTGACTAACCCGCATACCTTGCATTTAATGCGGTCATCCGCCATACTTTTAAAATTAACCGCCTGCCAATCATGCCGATGTTGCTTTCCTTTGCGACCTTGTTTTTTCTTGTTTTGAGGCATACGATTATCCCTCCCGTCTTATTAGCGTATTCTTTTCAACAGAGACAATAAGAAACATCCGGGGCCGCCGGTAACGACAAATCTTTTTTTTGCCGGCGTTTCCGCCCCCAGCAGTGCGGTTATTTCTTCCGGCGCAAGTACCCCGTTCTTTTCTAATTTTTGGCCGCACAATCGGCAAGTCCCTTCATCTTTTATTGCGGACTCCGGAATATGCCGGCAATCGTCGGGCATGGCTATTCCTCCTTTACGGTTGGATTTTTGAAGTTGTAAAATGTTCCGTTTTGCTGTATTATATTGAAGTAAACAATACTTGTCAAGAGATTATGATCGCTTATCTAAAAGGCCAAATCCGCTTAAAATCCCATCAACTGAAAAAAGAAAATTTCGTCGTGATTGACGTTGGCGGAGTCGGTTACAAAATTTATGTTTTAGATCGGCTGTTGAACGGTTTTACCGTCGGAGAGACGGCGGAAGTTTTTGTTTACACACAGGTAGCCGAAGGCGTATTGGACTTGTACGGTTTTGCCACCCAAGAAGAACTGGAATTTTTTGAATTGCTTTTGTCTTTGTCCGGCATCGGCCCCAGAAGCGCTTTGGATATTCTGCGTAAGGCCAAGATTGATGACATTGTAACCGCCGCGCAAAGCGGCAATCACGAGATTTTAGCCAAGGTTTCCGGCATCGGCCCTAAGACGGCGGAAAAAATCGTGATAGGGCTTAAGGATAAATTAGGCGGAACCATGACCGGCGGCGCGGCTTCCTGGAACGATGATTTCGGCGACGCTTTGGAGGCGTTGGTTTCCCTGGGTTATTCGTCCGGCCAGGCGCGCGAGGCGCTTAGCCGGTGCCAGTTGCCGGATGCGGGCGATAAGATCAAAGAGGCCTTGAAAATTTTAGGCAGATAGCATGGAGTGTTAATTCTTGAGAAATGTTCTTTTTAATTTCAACTATGAAAGGATAAAATCATGGCCGGTTATCCGCTGACAGAAACCGATGAATTAGAACCTTACGCGATTTGGGATTTTTGCGGGGCATTTCCCCTGGCTGAAATCGCTAAAGGCCGGCGCGCCTGTCGAGCCGGCTGGCGGAACAGATCTTTATTGGTTAAGGAAGAATTTCGGGACGAATGCAGGGGCGAGTTCGGCATGATAGCGGTTGTTTTGGGCGCGGAATGTAACGAAAGAGAGTTTCTTAAGGTACTATATCTGGAACGAGAATGGGACGAGGATATGGAAATTGAAGGACGTTTCGCTTATCTTGACGACATGTTGGCTAATGATTGGTATTTGGAAAGGACGGCTGCCGAAAATTTAACTGGATAATCTCCGGAGACAACCGATTAATATGAACCTTGATTATAACGGAACAATAATTGTTCCGTTATTGTATTTGTATTTTTAAATGCGAGCATAACAAAATCTTGTGCGACTTTATGCGGGAACGACCAGAAAAGTTTTGCAAGCCTGCCTGCCGGCAGGCAGGTGGAGCGTCAGAAAATTTTCGGGATCCTGCCTGCCGGCAGGCAGGTGGAGCATAAAGTTTAGCCATGATTTATGCTTTGCTCGCGACTCTTTGGAGATACCTTTCTCTTAGAGAAAGGTATCAGAAATGAATTTGAGATTCTTCGCCTTGTTTAGAATGACAAACATAAAAAATCCGGCTTTAAGCCGGGATTTTTTTATGCTTGTGCTTAGAGTGCCGCCAGAGCGTAAAAACCAAAATTAGAATCAAAAGTAAAGCAACGAGCAATGACAGTTTTTCAGAATATTTTCTGATTTCCGCCCAGTTGTCTCCCAGGACATAGCCCAAATAAAGCAGAATGGTGTTCCAGATCGCCGCGCCGGCCAAGGTGTAAAAAGAGAATTTTATCAGATTCATCTTGCCAATGCCGGCAGGAATGGAAATCAAATGCCGCACCACCGGCACAAAACGGGAAATAAAAATCGTCAATTCGCCGCGGCGGGCAAACCAGCGTTCGGCGACATTCAGGTCGCTTTCATCCAGCAAGCAATATTTGCCGAAAGTGCGGACGAATTTATCGCCACCGTAGTAGCCCATAGCGTAAGAAATCAATGAACCGATTAAAGAGCCGGCGGCGGCGGCGAGAACGGCTAGCCCAAAATCAAATTGCCCCTGCGCGACTAAAAATCCGGCAAAAGGCAGAATTAATTCCGAAGGCAGAGGTACAACCATGCTTTCTAAGGCCATCAAAAAAACCAGCCCGGGATAGCCCAAAGCCGAAGTGATAGCGATAGCCAGGCCGCCAACATAAGAAATGATTTGATGGATGAATGACATGAATTAATTATAGCAATAATTCGGCCGCCAAGCAATTGCTAAAAAGACCGCAAAATGTTAAGCTGAAGGCATAAAATATGGGTTTAAAATCAATTATTAAAGATAATCTTCCCGTTGCTTGGCTGGCCGCTTACCATAAGTCGCTGGCGGTTTTGGCTAATATTGTTTACGGCCGGCCGTCGGAAAAAATAATCGTTATCGGCGTTACCGGCACTAATGGCAAATCCACGACTGTCAGTTTGATCGCCTCAATTTTGGAGGGAGCTGGTTACAAAGTCGGCGCCGCTTCCACGGCTTTGTTTAAAATAGCCGATAAGGAATGGTTGAATGACAAAAAGATGACTATGCTGGGGCGATTGGCCTTGCAGAAATTACTTAAACAAATGATTTCCGCCGGTTGCCAGTACGCGGTGATTGAAACTTCCTCCCAGGGCATTGAGCAATATCGCCATTTGGGAATCCATTATGACGTTTGCGTTTTTACCAATCTGACGCCCGAGCATATTGAAGCGCACGGCGGATTTGATAATTACAAAAAAGCCAAACTAAAATTATTCAAGCACCTGGAGGATTCGCCGATTAAAGTGATTGCCGGCCGGAAAATACCGAAAGTGATTGTTGCCAACAGCGACGATCAGCGGGCAGAAGAGTTTCTGGCTTTCCAAGTCGGGGAAAAGATTACTTTTGGCATTGACAGCGCCGGCCAAATCAAAGCGGAAAATATTTCTTACAATCCCGGCGGCGTCAGTTTTACCGTCGGCGATGAAAAGTTTGATCTCAAGCTGTTTGGCAAGTTCAATATTTACAACTCTTTGGCGGCATTAGCTGTAGCCCGATCACAGGGGATCGCTTTGGCCGCCGGCCGAAAAGCTTTGGAACAAGTCAGCGGCGTGCCAGGCCGCATGGAATTCATTGAGAACGGCAAAGGATTTACAGTGTTGGTTGATTACGCGCCGGAACCGGAATCAATGCGGCAATTGTTCGCCACCATTAAAGACCATCAGTTAGCCGGTCCGGGCAATAAGATAATTCATGTTTTCGGATCTTGCGGCGGAGGCCGGGATACCAGTCGCCGGTCCGTATTAGGCGAGTTGTCGGCGCGAAACGCCGATATTTGCATTGTGACTAATGAAGATCCGTATGATGACGATCCGCAAATGATTATTGACCAAGTGGCGGCAGGCGCCAAAAAAGCCGGCAAGATTGAAGGCAAAAATCTGTTTAAGATTCCGGATCGGCGCGAGGCGATCAAGTTTGCTTTGAGCCGGGCCCAAGCGGGCGATTTAACGGTTCTGACCGGCAAGGGTTCGGAGCAGGCGATTTGCGTCGCTTCCGGCCGCAAATTGCCGTGGGACGAGCGAACGGCAGCGAGAGAATTATTAGCTTGAATTTATGCCTCATATTGCCGGAAAGAAAGTCGCTTCGGGTCATTCTACGATTATTGATGAGGCGGATAAATTGATAAAATTTTTGTACCGCCATCCCTTAGTTGCAAAGATCGTTACCGGAGAAATAAAATCCATTGAGCATGGGCCGCGCCGAATAAAAATAACCGCGATTGAAGCCGGATTAAAATTAATGATTCGCGGCGTCAACGCTCGGCAATTTTTGTTTGTTTATACTGCTAAGCCGGAAATAATCGCCGTACAACTTGAAGAATTTTGGCAAAAGAAAAACCGTTCGCTCAAGCGAACGGTATAAAGCGCAATTACTGATTAAGAGCTGTTTTGGCTCTTTTTAGTTTGTCTGAAAAATCACGGCGTACGGCTTCGCTTATTTGATTCCGTTTCAGCGGCCAGCCGCTGAAAAAGGTTCGGCGGAAAAAATTTTTCAAGCCGTAAAAGCCGGACATGATGTCTTGGGCTCCCTGCCACATCTCTTCCGCTTCGCAGTTGCCCGGCTGGTAGAGCGGGAATTGGCCGTCATAATATTCCCAGCCGATTTCTGTTACGGGAAAAAGCTGTCCGGATTTTTTCAATCTGTCGCGCAACGCCGTTCCCGGCGAAGGCACGGCCAAGGAAACCTGTATTGTGTTGATGTCCGCCCGGCGGATAAATTCCTTAACGGCGATAACCCGATCTTTTATTGTCGGCGGTTTGACTAAACTTTCAGCGGGCTCGGTTATCGCTCCAAAATCAAGAATTTGCAGAGCTTCAACGCCCAGCCGGCCGTATTTTTTTAGGGCGTCAGTTATGTCGGCTCTCGGATAATTGAAAATGAACATGCCATGGACCAAAAATCCCGCTTGGCGCCATTGCCGGGTATGGCAGACCATGGCGCGCAATTTTACGGTGTGGCTTTTAACGGTGCGGTGATGAGTCCCGTCATTAAGTTTCGGAGCTTCAATAAGTGACGACTCATAACTAACGCGAACCGTAGTTACGCCCGCTTGACGCAATAATAAAAGAAGCTCTGCGTCGTCACTGGCGTTTAGTTTTATTTGGACGTTGAACTTAAAACGCTTCTTGATCCTTTTTTGGTAATTTATCAGCAGGCGCAATGCCGCAATAAGCTGATCGCGCTCTGCCGGATTATTCAAGTCGCCGCCGAATTGGTCGTCAACGACAAAAAAATTTTTAGCGCCGAATTTTTCATGATAATATCGGACAACCTTAAGCAGATCAAGAGCCGACTCTTTGCTGGGTTTTTTTCTGACGGCGCAGAATTCGCATTTAAGCGGACAGCCGCGGTGCCAATTAATCGGATAAATTTTTATTTTGCCGTAGCGCAATAAACTGAAATCAGGCAATGATGCCGATCGGCAGTTGGGCGATTGGTCGGCGGGCGGATTAATTATGGTTTCATCAATATGGCGGAAGGCGATGCCGTCCACTTCAAGCCAATAGTTCTTTATTTTTTCTTCCAGCTCATAAAAATGAGACGAGCGATTATTTTTGTAGGTCCCCAGCGCTCTGTTTGCCAGGCACAAGTCATAATCAATGTCCCGGCACAAAGAATCGTAAACTTTCATGACTCGCATGATTGTTTTTTCTTCGTTATCCATAATCACGATATCCAGATGATGATCAAGCGCTTCTTCGGGCAAAGCGGTAACGTGATAGCCGCCAGCCACCGTAAGCGCTCCCTGCGACTGATAGATTTCGGCTAACTTAAAAACGCGGGGGATGGCGGAACTCAAGGAGGCGGAGAAACCGACAATATCAGCCGGTCGTTCCTTTTGCAAAAATTCATGATCGATGTGGCCGTCCGGAGCTAATTTTAGACAGGCGGGCGTATCGGGGCAGTTGTTTTCGTCAATCACCTCAACTTCCCAGCCAGGTATTTTGTTGGCCGCGGAGGCGGTTAGGATCGCTCCCAAGGCGGTCGTACGGCTGTAAAACCGATTATAAGGATTAAACGGGGGATAGGCGGGGATAATCAGACGCAACAACTTAACGCGTGGAATTATCATAGTGTTACTCCCTTGGTTTTTACGCGATTATTTTGTAAGGTGCCGCATTTTTTGATAAAATGTATTGATAAGTATAACCTTAAGAAGCGGAAAAATCAACTATTGTAGTTTGACTATTGGCCGGGTTAGTAATTGGCCTGTGGATAACTTAAATATTTTTTAACTTACAGTTTTGGTTTTTCAGGCATTTTATACACATTTTTAGCTAAATTTAGGTAATAATTAATTATTATTTGACAAATAGTAAAATCTTGCTCAACCGGTATAAAAAGTGTTGACTTCTTTTATCGTTTCTGTTAATATAACTATATTAAATCTTTATCCGCTATCGGGCGGAGAAGTCATTTAGAGTGCCCGTGAACACTAATAAGCCGTAAAAATTAGTGTCTTATTCTAAAAATACAACTCAATAAATAAATAATCGAACTCATTTCTGACGCTTACGGCCAAATATTTGGCTAAAATAAGAGAAATGAGGGCTTTTTTATGTCTAATAAAAATAATTTGAACGTCGTTAACGGTCGAGTTAATTTTGCGCCCCTGACAAAAAATTTGTTTGAAGCGCCTGATTTGATTGAATTGCAGAAATGGTCTTATGACTGGTTCTGGAAGGTTGGTTTGCGCGAACTTTTGGATGAATTCTCGCCAATTACCGATTTTATCGGCCGCGACTTGGAAGTTTATTTCATGAATTATTACATGGATGAACCCAAGTTTGACGAAGTGGCTTCCAAAGACAAAAATATCACTTATGAAGCGCCCCTGCGGGTCAATGTTAAGTTGGTCAACAAAAAAACCGGCCAAAGCATGGAGCAGGAAATTTATTTGGGCGATTATCCTTTGATGACTGATCGCGGCACGTTTATCGTCAACGGCATTGAGCGCGTTGTCGTTTCCCAGTTGGTCAGATCGGCCGGCGTATTCTTCACTTCCACTCCGGCGGTTGATCGCAAACTGTACGGCGCTAAAGTCATTCCTAACCGCGGTTCCTGGCTGGAATTTGAAACCGATTTGAATAAAGTCCTCTGGGTTAAGATTGATCGCAAAAGAAAAGTGGCCGCGACCGCCCTGTTGCGCGCTTTCGGTTTTTCCAGCAATGAAGAAATCATGAGCCAGTTCGCTGATTTTGACGGCGCCGCCGAATTCATTGAAGCGACTATCAAGAAAGACGCTTCGGAAAATGAAGCCGAGGGCTTGATTGAAGTTTATAAACGCATCCGTCCGGGGGATCTGGCCGCGCCCGATAACGCCAAGCAGTTGATTGACAACATGTTTTTCAATTTTTCGCGTTATGATTTCGGTTCGGTCGGCCGCTATAAGATGAACCAGCGTTTTGAAAGCGATCGCGAAATCAACAAGGAAAGCCGCGTCCTGCTGAAAGAGGATATCATTAATATTCTAAAAGAAATCATGCGTCTGACTCTGACTCAAGAGCAAGCTGACGATATCGATCATTTGGGCAACCGCCGCGTCAAGGCCGTGGGCGAATTGGTTCAGGCCAAGTTCCGCATCGGTTTGGCCAGAATGGAAAGAATCATCAAGGACCGCATGTCCACCTTGGATGTTACTACTTTGAGTCCGTCAAAATTAATCAACGCGCGGCCCTTAATGTCGGTGGTCAAGGAATTCTTCATGTCTTCCCAATTGTCGCAATTCATGGATCAAGTCAATCCTTTGGCGGAGTTGGAACACAAGCGCAGAATTTCCGCGCTCGGTCCGGGCGGTTTGTCCCGCGAACGCGCGGGTTTTGAAGTCCGCGACGTGCACCCGACCCACTACGGAAGAATCTGCCCGATTGCCACTCCGGAAGGCCCGAATATCGGTTTGGTCGGCCACTTGGCCGGCTATTGCCGCATTAACGAATACGGTTTTATTGAAGCTCCTTATTATAAAGTGGCGCATATCCTGCCAAACGACGGCAAATCCGCTATCGGCGAAATCGCCAAAATTGATTTAAAAGGCGCAAACGGCGCGGTTGCGGTCAAAGCCGGAGAAGAGATTTCCAAAGAGGCCGCCAAGGCCCTGGCGGAAAACGCGGAATTGAAAAAGATTAGCGTCAAGCCGCGCGTGACCAACGAAATAAAATACATTGACGCTTTTGAAGAATCCCGTTCCACCACCACTCCTTATAATACGGAGTTGGATGAGAGGGGCTATTTCAAATCCGACAAAGTTGAGGCCCGCGTCAAATTGAATCCGACCGTCGCTCCCACCGATCAGGTTGACTTTATGGATGTGTCTTCCAACCAAATCGTTTCCATTGCCACTTCCTGCATTCCTTTTTTGGAGCATGACGACGCCGTCCGCGCCTTGATGGGCACGAACATGCAACGCCAAGCCGTCTGCGTGGTCCGGCCGCAAGCGCCGCTTGTCGGCACCGGATTGGAGCGCATCGCCGCTCGCGATTCCGGCCACGTGGCTTTGGCCAAAGAAGACGGCAAGGTCATCGGCTTGCACGGCGACAAAGTGGAAATTCTAAACAAGCATAACAAGATTGACACTTACCGCTTGACCAAATACACCCGCTCCAACGCCTCCACCTGCATCAATCAGAAACCGATCGTTGCAATCGATCAGGAAGTCAAAAAGGGCGATGTTTTGGCTGACGGCCCCGGCACCGACCAGGGTGAATTGTCCTTGGGCCAGAATGTTTTGGTCGCTTTCATGCCGTGGCAGGGCTACAACTACGAAGACGCGATCATTTTGTCGGAAAAATTGGTTCAGAAAGATCGTTATTCTTCAATTCATATTGAAAATTACACTTGCGAAGTGCGCGAAACCAAACTGGGTCCGGAAATCGTCACTTCCGATATTCCCAACATCAGCGAAGAAAAATTGAAAGATCTGGATGAAGAGGGCATTGTGCGCATCGGCGCTACCGTCAAATCCGGCGACATCCTTTGCGGCAAAATTACGCCCAAAGGCGAAACCGAATTGTCGGCCGAAGAAAAATTGTTACGCGCCATCTTCGGCGAGAAAGCCCGGGATGTCCGCGACTCTTCCTTGTATTTGGAACACGGCTCTTCCGGCAAAGTCATTGATATCAAAATATTCTCTCGCGAAAACGGCGATAAGATGGCCGCCGGCATGATTAAGATGGTTCAGGTAACCGTCGCTTCTTTGCGTAAGGTGCAGGTCGGCGATAAGATGGCCGGCCGGCATGGCAACAAAGGCGTTATTTCCAAAGTGGTGTCGGTGGAAGACCTGCCGCATTTGGCCGATGGCACGCCGGTAGATATTATTTTATCACCCTTGGGAGTTGTTTCCCGCATGAACCTGGGCCAGATTTTGGAAACCCATCTGGGCTTGGCCGCCAAGGCCTTGGGCTACAAAGTGGCGACTAATGTTTTTAACGGCGCAAACGAAGGCAACATTCGCGAGCAACTCAAAGCCGCCGGTTATCCGGAAGACGGCCGCATTCAATTGTATGACGGCCGCACCGGCGAATCGTTCGCCAAGAAATCCACCGTCGGCATGGTTTATATGTTGAAACTGAATCATTTGGTGGAAGATAAGATTCACGCCCGTTCCATCGGCCCCTATTCTTTGATTACCCAGCAGCCCTTGGGCGGCAAAGCGCAATTCGGCGGACAAAGATTCGGTGAAATGGAAGTGTGGGCCTTGGAGGCCTACGGCGCCGCCGCGACCCTGCAGGAAATCCTGACCATTAAATCTGACGACGTGGTCGGCCGTTCCAAGACCTATGAAAACATCATTAAGGGCGAACCGATAACCAATTTATATATTCCGGAATCATTCAATGTCTTGGTCCGCGAGCTTAAGGGTTTGGCGCTTAACGTGGAATTGCTGGAGAACAATAAGCCGATCAGAAACGTTGATGACAAGATTGAGTCCGGCATGATCAAAGACGACGAGGAAATCGACGCCTAAGCATTAATTATTCAGTCATTAATTATCAATATTCAATATTAGATATGTTCAACCAAGAACAAGTGCCCAACATCCATTTTGACTCCATCCGGTTAAAAATGGCCTCGCCCGAGGATATTCATACCTGGTCGCACGGCGAAGTGACTCGTCCCGAAACCATTAATTACCGCACGCAGAAACCGGAAAAAGACGGTTTATTCTGTGAGCGTATTTTCGGTCCCATTAAGGATTGGGAATGCTATTGCGGCAAATATAAGAAGATCCGCTACAAAGGCATCGTCTGCGACAAATGCGGTGTGGAAGTAACGCGCGCCGTGGTGCGCCGCGAACGCATGGGCCACATTGATTTGGCGTCTCCGGTTTCGCATATCTGGTTTTTGCGCGGCATCCCGTCAAAAATCGGTTTGGCTTTAGACATGTCCATTCAGAATCTGGAAAAAGTCATTTATTTCGCCGACTTCATCGTCACCAACGTCAACGAGGATTTGAAAACGCAAACCTTTGAACAGTTGCGGGGCGAATACAAGCAATACCGCAAGCAGATTGAGGCCGATTATGACAATAAAGTCAGGCAGTTGAACGCGGCCGGCGACAAGGAAACGGAAAAGTCCGAGGCCCTGGAGAGTTTTACCAAATTGCGCGATGAAAAATTGAAGGAATTGGAAGAAACCGTTTTGACGGCGGAAACCGAGCTTAAGGAAATCCGTCCTTTGAAGATTATTTCCGAACATACTTTTCATGAATTGTCCTTGAAGTACGGGCATATCTTTGAGGCGGGCATCGGCGCGGAAGCGATTCGCGAATTGATGTCGCGCATTGATTTGGCCAAAACCGTGGAAGAGTTGGACAAGCAAATCCTGGCGACCGTCGGCGCCAAAAAAGACAAGCTTATCCGCCGCGTTAAATTTTTCAACAATTTGATCAAGAATAATCTCCGGCCCGAATGGATGATTTTAACCGCTGTGCCGGTTATTCCGCCGGATCTGCGCCCGATGGTGCCGCTGGACGGCGGACGTTTTGCCACTTCCGATTTGAATGATTTGTACCGCCGCGTTATCAACCGCAACAACCGCTTGAAACAGCTGCAGGAGCTTAACGCGCCCGAAGTCATCACCAGAAACGAGAAACGCATGTTGCAAGAAGCGGTGGATTCTTTGATTGACAACAACGCGCGCCATGGCAAGACCGTGGTGGCTTCCACTGGCCAAAAACGCATGCTTAAGTCGCTGGCGGACATTCTCAAGGGCAAACAAGGCCGTTTCCGGCAGAACTTGCTGGGCAAGCGCATTGATTATTCCGGCCGTTCAGTCATCGTTGTCGGTCCCAAATTGCGTTTGGACCAATGCGGCATCCCCAAAATCATGGCCCTGGAATTATTCAAGCCGTTTATTATTTCCAAATTAATCGAGCGCGGCATCGTGCATAATATCAGAAGCGCCAACCGCTATATTGACGCCAAACATGACGAGGTTTGGGATATTCTGGAAGAAGTGGTCAAAGGCGCGCATGTTTTGCTTAATCGCGCCCCGACTTTGCATCGTTTGGGCATCCAGGCGTTTAAGCCGATTCTAATCGAAGGTTTGGCCATCCAAATCCATCCTTTGGTTTGCGCCGCTTTCAACGCTGATTTTGACGGCGACCAAATGGCCGTCCATGTGCCATTATCTGAAGACGCCAACAGGGAAGCGGCTGAAAGAATGCTGGCCTCCAAGAACTTGCTGAAGCCGGCCAGCGGCCAGCCCGTCGTTACGCCTAATCAGGATATCGTTTGGGGCTGTTATTATCTGACCACTCTGGATGAAAGCCGTCCGGTTCGCGCTTTTTCTTCTTTTGACGAAGCGCTTTTGGCCGTGGATAAGCGCATCATTTCTTTGCAATCAAAAATTAAGGTTTTATATACCAGAAGAACCGACAAGCGCGCCAAGAAAGAGTTGCTGGAAACCTCGGTGGGGCGAATTATTTTCAATTCAGTGTTGCCGCAGGAGTTTGATTTCATCAATAAGCGCGTAGGCAAAAAGGATCTGTCCAAAATTTTGGCCGATGTGCTTTACCAGTTCGGTCCGGACGCGACCGTTAAGACCTTAGACGCCATGAAAGACACCGGTTTCAAATATTTGACTTTGTCCGCCCAATCCTTCGGCATTGACGATTTGGTCAATGTGGAAGGCCGCGACGAGTTGGTGGCGCAGGGCGATAAGGAAGTCGATGCCATTGACAGCCAATATATGATGGGTCTTTTGACCGAAGATGAACGCCATGAAAAAATCGTGGAGAACTGGCTGCGCATCAACACCCAGATTTTGGAAAAAGTCAAACATTGCATGACCGAAGGCAACTCCATCTTGTCCATGATTGATTCGGGCGCCCGCGGTTCTTGGGGGCAGTTATCGCAGATGATCGGCATGAAAGGCCCGGTGGTCAACCCCAATTACGAAGTCATTGAATTGCCGGTCAAGAATAACTTCAAACGCGGCTTTAACGTTTTGGAATTCTTTATTTCCAGCCACGGCGCCAGAAAGGGTTTGTCCGATACGGCTTTGCGCACTTCTTCCGCCGGTTATTTGACCCGCCGCTTAGTGGACGTGGCGCAAGAAATAGTCATTAATAATGAAGATTGCCATGATATTACCGGTTTGACCGTTACTAAGGCGGAGTCGGAAGTCATGGGCGACAAGCTGATTAACCGTTTGCTGGGACGCTATCTGGTTAAGGATTTGCTGGCCGGCAAAAAAGTCGTGGCCAAAGCCGGCGACTTGGTAACGGAGGAAGTGGCGTCTAAGATCGGTTCGGCGGAAATTGAAGAAGCGACTTACCGTTCCGTCATGACTTGCAAAAATGTCCGCGGCGTCTGCGCCAAATGCTACGGTTATGATCTGGCTTACAATAAGCCGGTGGAATTGGGCGTGGCCGTGGGCGTTATCGCCGCCGAATCCGTGGGCGAACCCGGCACGCAGCTGACCATGAGAACTTTCCATACCGGCGGCGTGGCTTCGGAAAGCGATATCACGCAAGGTTTGCCGCGCGTGGAAGAAATTTTTGAGGCCCGCACACCCAAAAACAAGGCGATTATCGCCGATGTTTCCGGCACCGTGCGCATCAAGGAACCGCGTCAGCGCGAAATCATCAGCGAGGACGGCCAGCCCCTTATCAAGACCTCGGGCAAAGAGAGAATTTTGGAAATCGTCTTTAATCAGGACAAGGAAAAGAAAATCAACATACCCAAAGGCAAGAAAGTCGTGCTGCTGGTCAAAGACGGCGATGAAGTCAAAGACGGCCAGATCCTGTATGAAAACGGCGAAAACAAGTATTTCGCGCCGTTTGCCGGCACCGTTAAGATTGACGGGCGTTCTATGATTTTGTTGGGCAACGAACTGGGCGTTAAAGAGTACTTGGTGGCCTCGGTCAAATCCATTATGGTTAAGGACAACACCAAAGTGGAAGCCGGCGATCAGCTGACTGAAGGCCCGCTGGATTTGCATCAGTTGCACAAGCTCAAAGAAGCGGACTTCACCAAGAAATATATCATGAAAGAAATCCAGCATATTTATTCCAGCCAGGGCCAGAAGATCAATGACAAGCATGTGGAAGTAATCGTGCGCCAGATGTTTTCCAAAGTTTATATTTTGGATTCCGGCGATTCCGACTTCATGCCGGGCGAAGTGGTGGAATACGTGGATGTCGCCAACGCCAATAACGAATTGAAGAAGCAGAAGAAAAATTTGGCGCAATTCGAGCAGTTGCTTCTGGGCATCACCAAGGTGTCTCTGTCCACCCGCTCCTGGCTGGCCTCCGCCTCTTTCCAAGAGACGGCCAAAGTGCTGATTAACGCCGCCATCACCGGCAAAACCGATGATTTGAGCGGGCCGAAAGAAAACATCATTATCGGCCGCAAGATTCCGGCCGGCACCGGTTTCGTTTACGGCAAACTCTAAGGTCAAAAAAATTAAATCGGCTTTATCATATAAAATCGCTCTCCTTCGGGGGAGCGGTTTTTTGTCGTTTATCGGAAGTCACTTTAATGCTTCGCGGTTTTGCCGCAGGATTGTTTTCATCACCCGCCGCCGGCTTTTCTCCCTGTGGATAACCGTCTCTTGCCAGAAGAAATAATCTCCTGTAACATATAAACTATAAAGTATAGCTCATTACTCTATACTTCATACTTCATGGTTAAGGATACATCCGGCGGGCGCAACCTGCTGAAAATCGGGGAATTGGCCCAAGCGGCCAGGGTTTTACCCTCCACTATCCATTACTACACGCGGGAAGGGTTGCTTAAATTCGCCGACCAATCTCCGGGCGGCTACCGCCTGTATGACCGCTCCCGGGCCTTAAAGCGGCTCAAGGAAATCCAGCGGCTGCAAATCGGCCGCCGCCTAACCATTAGAGAGATAAAGAAGCATTTCCGCCATTGATTATGACTTTTTTAAGCATTGAAATTTACCAGAAACGCAAGGATCCGAGAAAGGCCCTGATTGATTTAATTTGGCTTGTCGTGCCCCTTCTGATATTGGCGGTTTGGGCGCTTTGAACTCTGCTATCATCAAAGCGTCTTACCGGCCGTAAAAAGCGCCAGAATCATTTGGCGCTTTTTTGTTTTTTATGGTATAATTCTAAAAAAGAAGCCGCCTTTATTTGTCATTCTTGAAAATCTGCGGCGAGCTTTAACGAGTTAAGATTTGCCAGTAGTTAATGGCAAGAATCCATAAAAATTCACCGCACCATGCCTCGTTATCACCGGAAAACAAACCGCGGCTCCTGGGGTCGCGGCCGAGCCAATCGCGGCCGTCACGCGTCGCCGCGTTTTAATTTTTTTGATTATTGGCGCGATTTGTCTCCTGAAACCAAAAAGGGGATATTTATTATTTTTCTGTTTGTTTTCGCCGCCCTGACTGTTCTGGGTTTGTTTGATCTCTCCGGCCAAATGGGCCGTGTCATGGCTTATGTGCTGTCAATAGTTTTTGGCAATGTAAGATGGCTGATACCGGCGCTTTTGGCCGCTTTGATTTTTTTCCTGCTGTATGAAGAAAAATATCCCATCAGTTTTGTCAATTATCTGGGCGCCTTGTTTTTAATCATCGGTTTGTGCGGCTTGTTCCATTTGCAATATGATTCCTGGCAGGCGCTGGAGATGGCTAAGGCCGGCCAAGGCGGCGGTTATCTTGGCGCGCTTATCGTTTTGCCGTTGGTGCGACTGATGAATTTCTGGGCCGCTCTGGTAGTTTTAATCGCCCTGCTTTTAGTCGGCATTTTGTTGGCTTTGGAAACATCGTTTTACGGTTTGATGTGGCCGATAAAGCTTTTTAAATTTGTTTTTGGCAAACTCAAGGATTGGTATTTTTATTTCCGGTTGAAGCGCAATGAACGCAAGCTGGCCAATTTGGCGGTCGAGGATAGTTACGAAGAAGAAGCGGTTGATAACCCGGCCGAAGCGGAAAACGGCACTGATGAGGAAACAGCCGTCTCCGCCGATGAAGACAATCCCAATTTTACCCATAAGCCCTTAAACGATTCGGCCGCAAAAGACGAGTTCACGCCGGAAGCCAAGCGTCGCAAATTCGGCCGCTTGGATTTGCCGTTAAACTTATTATCGGCCAAATCCGGTAAACCTACCTCGGGCGATATCAAGGCCAACCAAGAAGTCATCAGACGCACGCTGGCTAACTTTGGCGTAGCCGTAGAGATGGGCGAAGTCAATATCGGACCGACCGTTACCCAATATACTATGCGTCCGGCCGCCGGCATCAAACTGGCTCGGCTGACAACGCTTAACGCCGATTTGGCTTTGGCTCTGGCCGCTCATCCCATCCGTATTGAAGCGCCCATCCCCGGCAAGGCCTTGGTGGGCATAGAAATCCCCAATCAAACCGCGGCCAAGGTGACCATGGGCGAAGTGCTGGCCAGCAAGGAATTCAAGGAACGAAACAATAATTTATTTTTGGCTTTGGGCAAAGACGTGTCCGGCAAACCGATTTTTGCCGATTTGGGCCGCATGCCCCACTTGCTTATTGCCGGCCAGACGGGCAGCGGCAAATCAGTTTGCGTTAATTCCATTATTGTTTCTTTGATGTATCAGAACAGTCCGGATGAATTGAAATTTATTCTGATTGATCCCAAGCGCGTGGAAATGCCGGTGTATAACAATATTCCTTATTTGCTTACTCCGGTCGTGACGGATGTCAAAAAAACCGTCAGCGCTTTAAAATGGCTGATTACGGAAATGGAAAGGCGGTTTGAACTCCTGGCCAAATTCGGCAACCGCAATATCGCTTCCTATAACCAAACTCACGCCGAGAAAATGCCTTACATCGTCGTAGTGATTGACGAGTTGGCGGATTTGATGGCCTCCAATCCCAATGATATGGAAGCGGGTATCGTGCGTTTGGCGCAAATGGCTCGCGCCGTGGGCATTCATTTGGTTTTGGCCACCCAGCGCCCGTCCACCGAAGTCATCACCGGTCTGATTAAAGCCAATATTCCGACGCGCATTTCTTTTGCCGTGGCTTCCTCCATTGATTCGCGCACCATTTTGGACGGAACCGGCGCGGAAAAATTAGTGGGCCGCGGCGACATGCTGTATCTGGGAGCGGAATTCGCCAAGGCCAAACGCATTCAAGGCGTCTTTTTGTCCGATCATGAAATCAGCGATGTGGTGAATTATATCAAGAAACAAGGCCAGGCCGATTATGTTGAGGACTTGGCCGCAACCGGCGGCAGTTTTGGCGGCGGCGGCAGCAGCGGCTTTGACAGCGACGATGAGCCGCTTCTGGGCGAAGCCGTAGAGGTGATCAAACAGAACGGCAAGGCCTCGGCGTCATTATTGCAACGTCGTTTGAAATTGGGCTATGCCCGAGCGGCCAGGATTTTGGATTTATTGGAAGACAAGGGCGTGATCGGTCCGGCTGACGGCGCCAAGCCGCGGGAGATATTTCTGGACAAGCTGGGCGGAGTCGATCCGGTAGAATTTGCTGCGCGCGAACACGGCTTGACCGGCGAATTAAGGCCTTTAGAAGAAGATAATCCTTTTATTGAATCAGCTGATTCCGGCGAGGCCGCGGAAGAAGAGCCGAGTTTCACCGCTTTCCGTCCGCCGGAAGATGAAGATGATAATTTGTTTGCGGCCGATGAAAAATCCGCGGAGCCGGAGGAAGAATCGGCGGCAGATGAAGAAGACGAGGAGTCGCCGGCTTTCGTTGAGAAGGAATTGAATGAAGCGGAAGAGGAAGTTTCGGCCAAGGAAGAAAAAGAAGAAGAATTGCCGCCGGCTAAATTTGCCGAAGTGGAAGAATTTGAATCGGCAGCTCAAGAAGAAGAAAAGCCGGCCCAAACGGAAAAAAAGGAAAAGTTAAAGAAGAAAGACCGCGAGGCGAAGAAGATTGCGACAGAAGCAGAAAATCCGGAGGAAGAATCGGACAGCCCGGGAGAAGCAGAAGAACCGGAAGAAATAGAAGAAGAACAGGGGGAAGAGGAAATTAAAACCGAAAAATCAACAAAGAAGCCGTCAAAAAATTATTTTGACGATGACGAATGGGTTTAACTTTTAAGTTGAGATCAAATCTGTAAAATCTAAAGCCGTTAGATGCTTAATATCAGTTTTACGGATTTTATGGAGACCTGTCTGCCAACAGGCAGGTTTTGACTTTATGGAATAGTTGTTTGCTATGCCGGAAAATAAATTTATTGAAAACTTGGGGGAAAATTTAAAAGAAACGCGCCTGAAAAGGGGCGTGAGTTTGCTTAAGGCGTCAAGCGAAACCAAAATCGCCACCAAATATCTGGAAGCATTGGAACAGAATCAGCCCTGGCTCCTGCCCGGTCCGGATTATTTGCCTAAATTTCTTAAGACCTATTGCGATTATTTGGGACTGGATTACTCCGCTTGCCAAACCGTCGCCGACAGCTTGCAGTTCTTGTCGTATAAGTCATTAAAAAATAAGAATCTGTTCGTCTGGTCCAATTTTATTTCCCAGGCGGCCGTTATCATCGGCATTATCGCGCTTCTGGCTTTTTTGATTTGGCGCGTCAATGAAATTTTCCGGCCGCCGCAACTGATCGTATCCCGTCCGGCTGACGGCCTGATTACGGTTAATCGCCAATTGGACGTGACGGGCAAGTCCTCGCGCGAGGCGGAAATCGTCATTAACAACAAAACGGTGTTTGTGGATACGGGCGGAAATTTTTCCACTACCGTTGACTTGCAAAAGGGTTTGAATTTGATTAAAATAACTGCGAAGAAACGCTACAGCCGGCAGTCCGAGGCGACCATCCGCGTGTTATTCAACGAGATTAACCAGTAATTTTCATATTTATGCCTAAAAAGACCAGTGAGGAAGGGAATGAGAAGTTTAAGGCCGTAGAATCGGCCATCAGCCAGATTAAAGACCGTTTCGGCGACGGAGCCATTATGAAGTTCGGGGAAGCCCGAGCCATGGAAGTGGACGCCGTCTCCACCGGCGCCTTGTCTTTGGATATCGCTTTGGGCGTGGGCGGCGTGCCGCGAGGCAGAATCGTTGAAGTGTTCGGCCCCGAGGCCTCGGGCAAGACCACTTTGGCCCAGCATATCGTGGCCGAGGTGCAAAAATTGGGCGGCGTGGCCGCTTTTGTGGATGCGGAACACGCTTTAGACCCGGACTACGCCAAAAAGATCGGCGTGAAGGTTGATGAGCTGTTCATTTCCCAGCCCGACACCGGCGAGCAGGCCTTAGAGATTGTGGAAACCCTGATCCGTTCCAATGCCGTTGATGTCGTGGTGGTGGATTCGGTGGCGGCCTTGGTGCCCAAGGCGGAAATAGAAGGAGACATGGGCGATTCTCACATGGGCCTGCAGGCGCGCTTGATGAGCCAGGCGTTAAGGAAATTGACCGGCGCCATTTCCAAATCCAAAACCGTATTGATTTTCATCAACCAGACCCGCATGAAAATCGGTGTGTTCTTCGGCAACCCCGAAACCACCACCGGCGGCACCGCCTTGAAGTTCTATTCCTCGGTGCGCATTGAAGTGCGGCGCGCCGCGCAAATCAAGCAAGGCGAAAAAAACATCGGCAATCGCGTCAAGGTCAAGGTGGTCAAAAACAAAGTGGCCGCGCCGTTTCAGACCTGCGAATTTGACATTATGTACAACGAGGGCATTTCCGTTTCCGGCGATTTGCTGGATGTCGGTTTGGAGAAGAATGTCATTAGCAAAGCCGGCAACACCTATACTTTCGGCGAAGAAAAATTAGGCACGGGCCGCGAAAACGCCAAGGCCTATTTAAGGGCCAACCCCAAGCTGATGACCATAATCAGAAAGCAGATTTTGGAAGAAGTGAAAAAACTTAGAGAAGCCGAACAGGCGGGCATGGCTCCGCCGCCGACCGGTAACGGCGGTTATGAAGATGAGCCGGAGATGAAGGAATAAAATTATAATAAAACAGCCCCGATTATTTCGGAGCTGTTTTTATATATAGTATTTAGTTAACGCGTTCCACGTACTCGCCGGTATCGGTATTAATCCTGATTATGTCGCCTTCTTTGACGAATAAGGGGACTTGGACGGAGAGTCCGGTTTCTATCTCCGCGGTTTTGGTAACGCGGCCTTGGGCGGAATTGCCCTTAACGCCCTCCGGAGCGGAAATGACCTTGAATTCAACTTTCGGCGGCAGGGAAACGGAAACAGGATTATTGTTCCAGTACAGAGCGTCAACCTTGTCGCCTTCTTTCAGATAGCCGGCTTTATCGCCCAAACTGTCGCCGGACAAGGCGAATTGTTCAAAATCATCTTGTGACATGAAGTAATAGCTGGCGCCGTCATTATACAGGTAGTCAACCTTTTTTCTGGTCATATCGGCTTCGTCCACTCGCTCGCCCTGATGGAAACTGTATTCGGCCACCTTGCCGTTAAGCAGGTTGCGCAATTTGGTCTGCATGACCGGCTTGCGCTGTTGCATTCTGACGAAGTTGGCTTCAACGACGACATAGGGTTCGCCATTATAAATAACACTCACGCCTTTTTTAATATCGTTTAAAGTGGAAATTGACATAATATGGTAACAGTGAAAGTTTATTTCGTGACAAACGGCAACAAGGCCATGATTCTGGCGCGTTTAATGGCGTTAGCCAATTTGCGCTGATGAAAAGCGCAGACGCCGCTTCTTTTGCGCGGTACGATTTTGGAATAAGAAGAGATGAAACGGCGCAAGAGATTGACGTTTTTGTAATCAATGTCGCGGACGTTGTGGACGCAAAAATGGCAATAGCGTTTCTGCGGCGTCGCGGCGCTTGTGGTTTTTTTATTTTGGATCATAGTGTTAATGGTTTATAAAGTCCAAAATCTAAAGTTAAAAGTCAATGAAGTTTTAATGATTCTTGACTTTAAGGACTTTCGACTTTTGACTATGGTAGTTTAAAACGGAATGTCTTCAACTTTGATTTCCTCCTCGTTATCGTTAGCCGCGGGAGCGGCGGCCGCTTGTTCGGCTTCATAAGCCGGAGCGGCTTCATAGCCGGAATTATTTGTTCGGTCTTGGCCGTAACCGCTGTTGGCGGTCGCGGCGCTGCGCGGCCCCAATTGGATGTTTTCGGCGACGATTTCCGTCTTCCAATGCTTGACGTTACTGGTATCCATCCAGTTGCGGGTTTGGATGCGGCCTTCTACCATGCAGAGGCGGCCTTTGGCCAGATATTGGCCGACAATTTCCGCCAGGCGGCCGAAAGCGACGACGGCATGGAATTCGGCTTGTTCCTGCTTAACGCCCTGCTGGTTGGTCCAGACGCGATTGGTGGCGATGGAGAAATTGGCAATGGTTTGGCCCGAAGCGGTCTTTTTGACCTCGGGATTGGCGGTGAGATTGCCAATGATAATGGCTTTGTTGAGATTCATACGTTTAGTTTATAAGTTTAGATTTAAAGTTTTTGTTTTATTTTTGACTTTAAGGACTTTTAACTGTTTTTAGTTTACACTAAATCGTCGGTTTTTAGAATCTCATCCAATTTTTCATCCAGATTCTTGATGTTTATTTTCTTGCTTTCCCTCTTGGCTTCCGCCGGTTTGGTTTTTTCCTCGGCTTTCTCGCCGGCGGCGGCGCGATGAGCTTCCGCGGCCTGCTCGCGCTTTCTCTGCTTCTCAATTTCTTCGGGAGTCAGCTTTTTTTTGCTGATGACTTGCGCGCGCAAAATTTCTTTGTCCAAGCGCAGGAAATTGTTAATTTCCTTGACCTTGGCGGCGTCTTCCAGTTCAAACTCGTTTAGGAAGTAATAGCCGTGGGCGACGCGGTTGATGGGGTAGGCCAATTTTTTCTTGCCTAAGTTTTCTTCCAGCCCGATAACGGCGCCGAAGCCCTTGAGCATGTCATCTATTTTGGCTTTGATTTTGGCGGCTTCATCATCGGTGTACTGGTTGGAGATGATGTAAAGCAATTCGTAGTTTTGCATAGATTAATTATTTTTTAAAATATTTTTTTATTTTTCGTGATTTTTGATCGGATTCTGCCTGGCTACCGACAGGCATGATCGGCTACGCTCGGAATGACAAGCGGGGGCATTAAAAAAATCCCAAGGCAAGCCCGGGATCCTCTGTAAGAATCGTGGTTGTTTGCCTTTTCTTGAGTCGCTTAGCGCTTAAGAGCCCCGTAAAGGGGGAATGGGAAAGGGTTAAGTTGTAGAGATATTATACCAAACAGGGGTAAAAAGTCAATATTAGGGATGGATTTAGCTAAATTTAGCAGTATGATTGGTTTTATTATTGATAATATTATTGACAAACCATACTATCTTTAGTACAATGAACTGTTGGCTTGGCATTGTGATTGCCAGTTTGCCCTGGTCCCCGGGTAGGGGAAAAATTCCATCAATCGGGCCTATCGCCTGAAAGGAGAACAGGATGGAAGACGGAAAGAAGGAGTGTAGAACTTTTACATTATATGAGGTTTACACCCTGCTTGAGTATTTGGGTCAAGACGCGGCCCGAGCTTTAATCGCCAAAGCCGAGGGTGAGCCAGTCAAGTATGGTATCTTGACTTTAGGTCAAAATGAGGCAATATTAAACCGCGTATTTGCAACGGTTCCTGCAAAAGATCGGACGGATATTATCAAAGCGATCTTGAAGGGGCAAATGCGGATAAATCTTGAAACAACGCCGATCCTTCGGGCGGTAATTGATACGAACAATGATCCACGACTGCCATTTGCTGACGCAACAATTGAGAAACATGCCCGCCAGGGCAAGATTTCGATTGAAAAGAGATTTGACGGTTTATACATTAACGGACAGAAAGTTGTTCTATACCGCTCAACGCGTCAGATTAATGGTCAATCCATTATTGGCTATGAGTTGCGCAGAGAACTTGACGGCCAACCGGTGCTGTCGGCCAGCGTTCTGGATTTTCTCCTGGCCAATCAGGAGTACATTCCAGAGGAGTGGAAGGAAAAAGATGAAAAAGGAAATGTTATCTTTATCTTTTTCTGGGGCACAATTTTCCGCAGCTCTGGTGGCAACCTCTACGTCCGTTACTTGTATTGGGGCGGCAGCCAGTGGTATGAGCTCTACTACTGGCTTGATAGCGGCTTCCTCGGCAGCGATCCCGCTGCGGTTCTCGCAAGTATTAGCGCCTAGGTCTTGATTTCTTGGATCTATATGGATCCTTGGGAAATTTGGACTTTGATGAATAACCTTTGAACTTTTCGCAGCGTGCCGGCTTTTGCTAGCACGCTATTAATTTTTAATCAAAAAAACACTATTGAATGTTTCCAATGGTGTTTTAATTTTGATATGGGGTTATTTGATTTTCTCCACAATCTTGGCAAAGGTTTTCGGTTCTTTCTGGGCCAGTTGAGCCAGCACTTTGCGGTCTAAGTCAATCTTGGCTTTTTTGAGGCCGGCAATAAACTTGGAATAAGACAAGCCGTATTCGCGGACGGCCGCGTTAAGCTGGATTTGCCACAAAGCGCGCGCGGTGCGTTTCTTGGCGCGCCTGTCGCGCAGAGCGTTAGCGCCGGCTTTAATAGAGGCGGTTTTGGCCAGCTTGATCAATTTTTTCCGGCCGCGTTCAAAACCCTTAGTGGCTTTTAATAAGTTTTTTCGTCTTTTGGCATGCATGACGCCGCGTTTTACTCTGGGCATATGGTAATAAGGTTGAAAGTCCCCAAAGCCGGGAAAGGTTAAAGTTGAAAATAAAATTTCTTAACTTTGAGTTTTCGGATTTGCCTGCCGGCAGGCAGGGTTCGGACTTTATGGATTGTTAATTATTAATTAATTATACGGCAAAAGTCGGCGGATGTTGGCCGCTGTCTGTTTGCCTTGCAAAGAAATATCGGATCTTTTGGCGCGCTTGGCTTTGCCGGTTTCCCGGGCATTGAAATGATCCTGGCCGGTGGAGCGCTTGATAACCTTTTTCTTTTTGGTGATTTTGAATCTTTTGGCGATGGATTGCTTGCTCTTGATTTTAGGCATATTGTAAAATAGTATTTATCCTTTGTTTATAGGGTGATCGTCATGGACAGGCGGCCGCCTTGTTTGGTGATGTCGGATTCAATTTTAACCGGCCGCTCCTCCTTTTCTTCAGTCAGTTTTATTTTTACGGCTTTAACCAATTCGCGGATATTTTCTTTTGCCAAATCAGTATGCTGGTTTTCCCGGCCGCGGAGTTGCAGTTCGATTTTAACCTTGTCGCCGCCGGTCAGAAAGCCGGCAGCTTGCGTCGCCCTGACTTCCAAATCATGCTGGCCGATGCGTGGCGAGATTTTGACTGTTTTGGTTTCAGTGGTTTTCTGCTTGGCCTTGGCTTTGCGTTCCTGCTTTTCGCGCTGATACTTGAAACTGCCGTAGTCCATGAATTTGGCTATGGGCGGATTGGCTTTGGGCGAAACTTCAACCAAATCAAGCTCGCGCTCGCGCGCTTCGCTAAGCGCCCGGTCGCGGCTCATGGCTCCGAGATTGGCTCCGTTTTCGTCAATGATCATCAATTCCGGAGAAAAGATTTTTTCGTTGACGCGGAATTCCTTGGGGCCTTCCGGTTTTTGATGATGTCCTCTGAATGATTTACGCATGGTATTAATTTTAGTCCATAGAGTCGAAAGTCCATAAAGTCGAAATGAATGAAATTGACTTTTGACTTTAGGACTTTAAGGACTTTTTACTTTTGTGTGGAGATGAGGGGTAATGAGCCCCTGTCTAGAAATAAATTATTCCCTAAGGTGATACAAACTTAGCCGTTTTAAATTCTGGCTTAAGAACTGGAAAAAGGCAAAAAATCCTTAAGCGGTCCAGAAAAGTTTGACCATGGGCGCTCTGGCGACGCCAGTGGCGATCCCGATAATATAACACCGCTTGGCGCTTACCGGGAATGGGCGCGGCGATGGTTCTCGATATTAAGCGAGAACAGGAGCCAAAGCCAGGCCGCTGAAAGCGGATTGGACTTTAGCTAAGATGTTTTTGGCATTTTGCCTGTGGCGACGGATTAACGAGTTTGCCGCCATGCTCGGTTTGCCAATAGGAAAACATTACTTCTATCAAAGCAAAACATCCCCAAAATTAAGTCGAAAGTCCAAAGTTGAAAGTAAAATAATGAAATTAACTTTTGATTTTATGGACTTTTGGCTTAGTTTACTTTTTCAACGTTCTGCTGATTTCCCGTTCCTGCTCGCGTTTCTTGATGATCTCTCGCTTGTCTATCTTGGTTCGGCTGCGGGCCAGTCCGATTTCCACCTTGACTAATCTTTTATAAGTATATACCGAAATGGGTATAATTGTCAACCCCTTTTGGGCCTTTTTGCCTATAATTGAGGCAATTTCCTTCCTGTTTAAGAGCAGTTTTCGGCTTTTATCGGGGTTATAGCCGGTTTGGTGGCCCTTGGCCGGTTTGTACGGGCTGATATGGCAGTTGACCAGCCAGGCCTCGTTTTTATTGTCAATTTGAACAAAACTGCCTTTCAAACTGATTTGTCCCAATTTCACCGCTTTGACTTCCGGGCCGGACAAAACAATGCCGGCTCGCCAAGTGTCAATAACCTCATAGCCGAACAGTCCTTCTTTATTTTTGATAATCACCGGCATAATAAAAATAATTAATTTTGCACTCTTGATACTTTCATAGTATAATATATCTAAGGGATATTACAACCCCGCCCATGCTGATCAATAACAAAAAAATCACCATTGACTTTAAATTGTCCACATTGCTGAAAATAGTGGCAGTGTGTTTGGCCGTGTTTTTATTGTTTTATATCCGCGAAATTTTACTGATGGTTTTTGTTTCCTTGATCTTGGCTTCAGCCATCAAGCCCTGGGTGGACTGGTTTGGCAAAAACAAAGTGCCGCGCGCCTTGGGAATTCTTATAATTTATCTGATCGGGCTGTGGGTGGTGTTTATGGCGTTCTTCCTGTTGATTGATCCCATTAGTTTGGAAGTCAAGAATTTATCCGATGATTTTCCCGTCTATTGGCAAAAAATTTCTTCCGGCTGGAGCAGTTTGGAGGCGTTTTCCCAAAGCCACGGTTTGAAGGAGAGCATTGAAGACGCTTTATCAAATATGCAGGCCGGATTGGCTTCACTGGCGACCAATTTAATCGGCGGCATCGTTTCTTTTATCGGCAATCTTTTTTCTTTGCTGGTGATACTGGTGATGACTTTTTATTTGGCGGTCTACGATCGGCAGATGAAGGCAGGGGCCCGGAGCTTACTGCCGGCCAAGCATCGCGATTATTTTGATCATTTAGTTGATCGCATGCAAGAAAAAATCGGCTTATGGTTGCGCGGCCAGCTCTTGCTGTGCTTAGTGATTTTTGTCATGTCATTAGCCGGTCTGTTGCTTTTGGGAGTCAAATACGCCTGGGTTTTGGCTCTACTCGCCGGCTTGGTGGAAATCATTCCTTATCTCGGACCTTTCATAGCCGGCATTCCGATAGTGTTTATCGCTTCCACGCAGTCGCTTTGGCTGGGTTTGGCGGCATTGATTTTGTTTGTCGCCATTCAGCAATTGGAGAATTATTTTATCACTCCGCAAATCATGCGCAAGGCGATCGGTCTTAATCCGGTGATTACGATTATTGCCATGATGATCGGCTTTGAATTAAGCGGTTTGCTCGGCATTATTTTATCAGTGCCCGTAGCCACGGCTATCGGCGTGGGCTTGGGCGATTATCTGGAACATCGCAAACGGAGACAGGATATTTGAGAAATATTCCGCTAACAGATTAATTAAATAAAATATTAAGTAATTAACGCGACTTTATCCTTGTCGCTTTGAGGAGAAAATAAAATGGCTTACACAAAATTTCGTTCCATGGATGATATGCCTGAAATGAGCATGTCGTCGGAAATGCCGGCGCCCAGACGCAAAAGAAGAGGCGTTTGGAAGGCGCTTGTCAGCATTATTATTGTTTTAGTCATCGCTATTTTGGCGGTCGGCGCGGTTATGCGTTGGGGCGGCTCGCTTTTGGGCGGCGATCCCATCGCCAATGTTTCGACGGCCGATTGGCAGGCGGTTTTCTTAAGCAACGGCCAGGTTTATTTTGGCAAAGTTACCGCGGTAGGCAGAAAAACTTTGACTTTAACTGATATTTATTATTTGCAAGTCGTTACCAAACCCTTACAGCAGACCCAGCAAAGCACCGCGGCCGCCAATGATCAATCCCAGCAGGAATTAACCCTGATAAAATTAGGCAACGAAATTCATGGGCCGTCCGATCGCATGGTTATTAACCGCGACGTGATTATCCTGACGGAAAAATTAAAGAAAGATTCCCGCGTGGTTCAGGCCATCAACAAGTATATCAGCGATCAAAAGAAAACCACCGTTACCAAATAATGTTTTACGGTTGAGCCGTCCCGCCAAGGACGGCTTTTTGTTTTGTCAGCGGCTGTTCGTTTATGCTATAATATAACCATGACAGAAGAGTTAAAACGACAATTAACCGACTTATTGCAAGCCGAACTGGTGGCCTTTTCTGACGCGGCCGTAAAATTTAACGTCCGCCGGGAATATCTGATAGATTTGGCGGTTAAGGGTAAAATCAAGGCCTTTAAGGTCGGCGAAGAATGGTACACCGAATCCAAGCGTCTGGCCGAATTTTTGTCCGACATCCATAAGCATCTGGAAAAAGAATTGGAGCGGCAGCCGCGTCCTTCAGTTTGGGTGCAAACCAAACGTTTAAGGCCGGTAAGGGAAAAAAGTTTTTTTTGGCGCCATCTGGCGGGTGAAGCGGCGCTGATAACGGTAACAGTACTGGTTGTAACCGGTTTGGCCGTCAGTTTTTTGCCGCGCGATTCCTATTTGTTGGCTTATTGTTCCAAATATTTTTTGAATTATACGTTTATTCCTGCCGCGCAGGCGGTTTATCGGGCGCCGGTATCCTTGGTGAGCCAAACCGTCTCGGCCAAAATCAATGACGAGATTATAACTCACAAAATAGAGCGATTGATTAAATACAATCTGCTGAAACGGCGCGGCCGGGTGGCCGGAGAAATGGAGCAAGCCGGTTTTTGACTAAACCGGCGATTTTAGTTAAGATTTACTCCGACCATAACGTTCCTCTTTTTTTGTCATTCCGACCGGATTCTGCCTGCCTATGCGTTCGCTTTCAGTCCGCTTAGTCGGAATGGCGGTTAAACATTCGTAATAAAGTTAATAATACTATGGCTAAAAATAACACGGAAAAAAACGATCAGATGGAGAAAATCGTGGCTTTATGCAAGCGCAAGGGTTTTATTTTTCCGGCTTGCGAGATTTACGGCGGTTTTGCCAACGCTTATTCCTACGGTCCGTACGGCGTGGAACTCAAGAATAATATCAAGGCCTTATGGTGGAAAAAATTCGTTACCGATCGCGACGATATGGTGGGAATCGACGGTCCGATCATGCTGCATCCCAAGTTATGGGAGGCCTCCGGGCATTTGAGCGGTTTCAATGACGCGATGGTTGATTGCAAGGCATGCAAAAAACGCTATCGCGCCGATCATTTGGTCATGGAAGCGACCGGCGAGGATTTGGAAGGCGATTTGGCCGCGATGACCAAAATAATCAGCGAGAAAGTTTCTTGCCCGAATTGCGGCAAGAAGGATTGGACCGAGGCGCGGCTTTTGAATATGATGTTTAAGACCGAAATGAACGGCATTGACGGGCCGGTTTATCTGCGGCCGGAAACCGCCGGAGCGATTTTTGCCGATTTTAAGAATGTGGTTGATTCCTGCCGGGTAAAGATTCCTTTCGGCATCGGCCAAATAGGCAAGGCCTTTCGCAATGAAATCGTGGCGCGCAATTTTATTTTCCGCGTGCGCGAGTTTGAGCAGATGGAGATAGAATATTTTATTTCCCCGGATGCCGAGTGGAAATCGTTGTTTAAGGATTGGCTGAAGGCGCAAGAAGAATTCGCTCTGGAACTGGGAGCCAAGAAAGGGGATTTAAGGCATTACGAGCATCCGAAAGAAAAATTGTCGCATTATTCCCGCAAGACCGTGGACATTGAATATAATTTTCCTTTCGGTTTCTCCGAGCTGTTCGGCTTGGCGCATCGCGGCGATTTTGATTTGAGCCAGCATCAGAAATTTTCCGGCGCCAATTTGGAATATTTTGACCAGCCGGCCGGCCAGAAATATTTGCCCCATGTTTTGGAGCCGACTTTCGGTTTGGATCGCTCGGTATTGGTAGCTTTATCGGCCGCTTATACTGAAGAGGATTTGGGCGAAGGCGATTCCCGGGTGGTGTTGAAGTTTCCGGCCAAGATTGCGCCGATTAAAGCGGCGGTCTTCCCGTTGCTTAAAAACAAGCCGGAATTGGTGGCCAAAGCGCGGGAGATATTTGACGATTTGCGTAATGAGTTTAAGTGTGAATTTGATGATAATGGTAACGTAGGCAAGAGATATCGCCGGCAGGATGAAGTTGGTACGCCATTCTGCGTGACTGTTGATTTTGATACCTTGGAGAAGGGCACGGTTACCGTCCGCGATCGCGACACCATGAAGCAAGAGTTGGTTAAGGTGGAGGAATTGAAGGAATGGGTGAAAAAGAAATTGAAATAATCATAAAACCGGATATTAATTAAAAATCATCATTATCCCAATAGATAGTGGTGATTTTTTGTTTAAGTTTAGATGATAATCAGCCAGTTAGCAGAGTGAATAAACTCCTTGACAAAATTATAGATGTATGATACAATAGTACATTGGCAAACTGTCATTTCGGCAGAGCCAATTGTTGCATGAAGTTCAATATATCAATCCGGAGCTGGCCAGGAGCCAGTAATGGGGAGATAGAAAGGACGTGAAAGATGTCGGCGAAAAAGAGTTTGAATTGGAAGGAAGTTGGGCAGTTTGTGGCGGCGCTCGTCAATCTATTCTCGGTGATAACCGTAACCCTGAAGAAAATCAAGGTCGGCGCCGAAGTGATTGATTGGGCGACCGGTCCGGGCAAGAGTTTCTTTGTTAAGAAACTTAAGGAAATCGGCGAGGAATTTCTGCGCCAAACAACGCCGATCCTTCGGGCGGTAATTGATACGAACAATGATCCACGGCTGCCTTTTGCTAACGCAACAATTGAGAAACATGCCCGCCAGGGCAAGATTTCGATTGAAAAGAGATTTGACGGTCTGTACCTTGACGGACAGAAAGTTGTTCTGTACCGCTCAACGCGCCAGATCGGTCAATCCAGTATCATCGGCTATGAGTTGCGCAAAGACATTGACGGCCAGCCGGTACTATCGGCAAGCGTTCTGGACTTTATTATGGCCAATAAGGAGTACATTCCAGAGGAGTGGAAGGAAAAAGATGAAAAAGGAAATATTATCCTTATCTTTTTCTGGGACACAATTTTCCGCCGCTCTGATGGCGATCTCTGCGTCCGTTGCTTGTATTGGGACGGCAGCCAGTGGTATGTGAACTACCTCTGGCTTGATAGCGGCTTCACCGGCCACGACCCCGCTGCGGTTTTCGCAAGTATTAGCGCTTAGGGTTTGGGGTTTTGTCTTTTTATTAGTTCTTTGTTCTGTATTTTTCCCCGCGTTGGCTTTTGGCTGTCGCGGGGTTTTTATTTTATAATTATTTTAGCATTATATTAAACGGCCGCAGGTAAATCCGCTGATTTTATGTTGACAAAAACTGTATTTGGCGGTAAACTTGCCCAATCAAGCACTTTTAACAATTTTAGCCGCAATCAATTTAGACGCAACCAACCGATGAAATAAAGGAGCAAAAAATGATAAAGTCCGAGTCGCTTCAGCAACTGACCGAATCACGCAACTTTTTTGAGAAAAAAATTGAGAAATGGACGCTGTCGCAATTACTTTTCATTTTGGCTATCGCCGAGTTGCTCGCGTTGCTTCTGAAGGTCCAGGCATTGATGAAAAAAAGCCGCCACAAGCTTGTTTTCACATGGCATGAGGATTATGAATGCCATTATGGCGAGCATAGTTCCGGGCCGTCTTACGAAATCAAGAATGACGGCAAGAAAAAGCTGGTGGATTTGGGCTTATCGGAAGAGGAAATCAGATTATTGTTTTATGCCAGATATTACGACTATTATGATCGTTTTGACCAACAGCCGCTTAAGTGGATTATTGAACCGGAAGAGGGCGCGCGAAAACGCGATATTGACGATGCAATCGTTTTGGTCAAAAACAATTTGGAATGCGCCGTCGAAGAATGGAACAGGAGTTTAAAAGAATCGCCACGCCTTAAACCGAGCGCCGAGTTTCTGATCAGCTTTCTGCCCGAGCCCTTGGTTAAAGAAATTTTTGCCGACGTCTCTTGAATTTTTCGCACCTTGACTGCCGCCGTCTTTGGCCGGCAGTTTTTTTGTTGGCTTTTTTGCCTGGTTTTTGTTAAGATTGAGTTATTGAATCGTTAAGATAATTTATGTATAAAAAGCAAACCCTGAAAAACGGCATCAGATTGATTACGGCGCCGCTTCATGACACCCAGACCGCCAGCTTGCTGGTCTTGTTTAAAGTCGGTTCGCGACAGGAGACGCCACAGCTTAGAGGCATTTCCCATGTTATTGAGCACATGATGTTTAAAGGCACGGACAAACGTCCGACGACTTTGGATTTGTCCAAGGAATTGGACGGCATCGGCGCCGAATATAACGCTTTTACCGGCAAGGACATGACCGGTTATTACATCAAATCCGACGCGCGGCATCTGCCTTTGGCTATTGACATGCTGTCGGATATGGTCATCAATTCCAAATTTGATGCTGACGAGCTGGAAAAAGAAAAAGGCGTGGTTGTGGAGGAAATCAACATGTATGAGGACAATCCTTTGATGTACGCGGAAGCGATGCTGGAGGAACTGATATTTGACGGCGGCCAATTGGGCCATATGATTGCCGGCAGCAAGGAAACAGTCAGAGGAATCAGCAGGAAAAAACTCTTGGCCTACAAGCGGAATTATTATAACGGCGCCAATGTCGTTATCGGTTTGGCCGGCAAATTCAGCGACAAGCAGATTAAGGAAATCTCGGCTAAATTTTCCCTGCCGCTCGGCAAGAAGTCAACCGTCAAGCGCCCCGCCGTAAAACAACAGGCGCCAAGAATAAAAATTAAGAACAAAGCCACGGAACAAGTGCAGTTGGCTTTGGGTTTTCCCGCTTTTTCCACTCATGACAAGCGCGCTTACGCCTTGAATCTTTTGGCGATTATTTTGGGCGGCAATATGAGTTCGCGTTTGTCCATCAATATCAGAGAACGGAAAGGCCTGGCTTATTTCATCCGTTCCTGGCCGAATTTATACGAAGACGCCGGATCGCTGGTGATTCAGGCGGGTTTGGACAAAGCGCGGTTGGAGTTGGCTCTGGCAACGATAATTCTGGAAATAAAAAATATTGCGGCCGGCGGCGTGACTGCCGAAGAACTCAATCGCGCCAAAGAATTCATCGCCGGCAAGACCGCTTTGGATTTGGAGGATTCAATGTCTATCGCGCAGTTTTACGTCAATCAGGAATTGATGAACAAACCCCTAATGACGCCGGAGCAAAAGTTAAAAAAAATCTTTGCGGTCTCGGCCAAGGACGTGCGGCGGGTGGCGGAAGACATTTTTGATTTAAAGCGCGCCTGCTTGGCTTTAATCGGCCCCAATTTGAATGCCAATAGATTGCGACGTTTAATCAAATGATATGAAAATAGGAATTGACTGCCGCACCATGCTCAATCCGGCCGGCGGCGAACTGGCCGGCGTCGGCCATTATACTTATAATTTGGTGAAAA
This sequence comes from Candidatus Buchananbacteria bacterium, assembly GCA_041666945.1. Classification (GTDB taxonomy): domain Bacteria; phylum Patescibacteriota; class Patescibacteriia; order 2-01-FULL-39-33; family 2-01-FULL-39-33; genus CAISTG01. The sequence goes on from JBAYFY010000001.1 coordinate 47,015, forward strand.
ATTTGCTGTTGCAGGACAAACAGAATCAGTATGTCCTGTTTTTTGATTTTGGATTTACCGATCTAAATTATTTCCAGTCGGCTAAGGTGAAGATTGTCAGATATCCTCTAAGCCGTTATCGCCGCTATCTGCCGTTTTTTTACTCGCAATTTCTCGTCGGCGAATTCATTAATCGTCAGAAAGTCGATGTCTGCCTGTTCCCCGCCAATATCATTCCTTTCAGTTACCGCGGGCGGGCCGTAGTAACGGTCCATGACTTGGCGGTTTATTTGTATCCGGAATTGTTTCCTGATCGGCTGATTAATTTTGATCGGCGCTATTTAGTGCCGCGATCCTTGCGGCGAGCGGATAGGATTATTGCCGTTTCAGAAAACACCAAGCGGGACATCATCAAATTGTTCCATATCGCGACGGACAGAATAGAGGTGATTTACGAGGGGGTAGAATTAACCTGCCATCCCGAACAAAGCGAAGGATCACAGGGTGAAACCGGAGATTCTTTGTTGCGTTTTCACTCCACTCAGAATAACAACAATCATGAAAAATATTTATTATACTTAGGTACGATTGAACCGCGGAAAAACTTAGTCAGATTGATAAAAGCGTTTAAAAAATTAAAACAGGAGGAACCGGCGGCGCGGGATTTAAAACTGTTTCTGGCCGGCAAAAACGGCTGGAAGAACGAAGAGGTGTTTGCGGCGCTGGAACAAGTCAATACCGAATTACAGGAAGAAGCAATAAGATATTTGGGATATGTTTCGGCGGGAAAAAAGCATGAATTGTTGAGCCGGGCCGAAGTTTTTGTTTTCCCCAGCTTGTATGAGGGCTTCGGCTTGCCAGTAGCAGAAGCCATGGCCTACGGTTTGCCGGTTATAACTTCCGGCGCCGGTTCCTTGCCGGAAGTCGGCGGCGAGGCGGTGTTTTATATTGATCCGCTAAAAGAGTCCGAGCTGTATGAGGCGCTAAGAAAAGTCATTACTGACGAAAGTTTTCGACAGCATTTGGCTTTGGCGGCCAAACAAAAATCCCAAGAGTTCACTTGGGATAAATGCGCACGACAGACGCGGGAATTATTAGAAGGATTATAGCAGATAAAGCAAAGAGACCAAAGCGCAGAAAATCACCGCTTGAAAAACCATGCCGCCGTAGAGCGAGAAGTCCCATTTGATCAAGCTATGGTTTTCATGATGGAAGTTAAAGAAACCTTTAAGCCAGCGCGACTTGGTCAGCATATAAATCGCCACGATGAAATCAGGAATAATGCCGCCGATGATCGCCCAGATGACGCTGTCGTCCTTGGCCCAGGCAAAGCTCTTAAACAGATAGAGCAAGAAAAAAACCAGCAGCACGGTGTCAATCAAGCTGTAAAAGGCCATGGATTTGAATTTTTCTTCTTCGCTGAAGCGTTTAAATTGCAAACCGAAAAATCTCTTGCAATAATCCCTGTCGCCGTGCGGAATGATGTCAAAAACAAAATGCAAGACAATACTGATAACGAAAGCGAGGAGGGGGTTGGCGATTTCTTTGCCAATAACGGCCGAAGCGGCCGCATGCGCGGTTATAAACATATATGATTAGTTTATGGTATGCGGTTATAGCTCATGATTTGGTTAACTTATGGATCATAAGTTATAAATAATTCACTATTCAATTATATCAATTCCCTCGGGATTTGACAATTTGGGGAAAATAGTATAAAATAAATAAAGTTCAAATTGCCCGAGTGGCGGAACTGGTAGACGCGCACGACTCAAAATCGTGTATAGCAATATGTGAGAGTTCGAGTCTCTCCTCGGGCACACCAATCTCACCTTTTAGGGGAGAAGGAAAATAAACATTATCGCGGGGTAGAGCAGTCCGGCAGCTCGCTTGGCTCATAACCAAGAGGTCGTTGGTTCGAATCCAACCCCCGCAACACGCTTATGCTAAGTCAAATGACCGAGAGGCATCAATGATTGTAGGATTTTAATCCTATGGTTCGAATCAAAAAAAATTTCTATTAACCATTTTGATTAAAAAAACAACCGGTTTTCACTGGCTGTTTTTTTATTTAACTGTTATTTTACTTTCTTCATCTTATAGCAAATTATTCCATCTTTGAGATATTGTCCAGTTAATAGGGGATAAAAAGATTCTTCAGTAAGCGTAATTTTTTTAAAATCAATAAAATCAACATTTTTCGCCCCCACGTCATCAACCAGCAGCTGGCCATAAACATAATAAATTTTTTTATCTGGTGTTATCCTTACTCCTTTAAGATTATAAATATTGCAAATAAAATTCTGTATAATTTTAGCAGCTTTAGCCGCGGCTTTTTTACGATTTCTATTATTTACGCCAAATTCTAATTCAACCGCATTAGCCAAAATGGAACTGAGTGGACCCGACGGCTTTTCCCCTAACAGATTGCGTCTAGAATTGAAATAATTGGTTTCTGGCCAAAGCAAGACTTTTTTCAAATTAAGAAAATCAAGCGGAAATTTAGTAGATATGTTTTCTCGCGGTTCAATTATAAAATCATCAATTCCGGCTTTGGCTTCGTGGATATCAATAATATATTTATAATTCATTGCACAAGCTAAGTTTTCCGCGGCTATTTTTTGCTCGTAGAGTCGCGATTTTTTATTTCCAGGATAACAGCGATTCAGATCAATGTCTATAAATCGCTTATTACTTTTCCATGCTCTGGGATTAGCGATTAAAATATCAAAATATTTTTCTAAATTGTAATTGGCTAAGATCTTTATCGCTTCGATTCCAATTGTCTCATCGCCATGAGTGGCGACAACCAGTAAAATTTTCTTTTTCATATTTTATTGAATAATAATTCAGAGTTGGAGCGCAGAGAACTGGTCTGCGCTCATAGATTTTGTGGATATTAATGTTCTAACAAATAATAAATGCGTTCGGAAAATTGTGCATCTTTTATGCCCAATTCTTTAAATCCTAGGTGTTCATAAAGAGTTCGGGCTGCTGTTGCTCGGATATCAGTTCGCAACATTATTTTATTGTAACCACAATTTTTGGCGTGTTCTACAAGTTTTTCTGTTAGTTTTTTTCCAATACCTCCATGACGCTTTCTAGTATCAACGCCCAACTCACTGAAGTAGAATATCTTTGCTGATTCGCTAAAGAAACTATCTAACATATGGCCGCTGGCAATTTCTGCCAGCTCGTCGCGACTAACTCCGAAACCCCAACTAAATCCAACTATTTTTGGCGGTGATGAAAGAGCTAACCAGCATAGTGCTTGTGATTTTTCTAATTGCTGTTGAAGCTTAGCTAATACATTTACTGGTGTCCAAAAATTTTCACACCAAGGCGCTTCTTTCCAGATACGGCAGTATAATTGAGCGCATTTTATACCCAATACCTCATTGAAGTTACTTTTGTCCTGCTGAAGATAAACGATAGACATGCCGAATTCTCCTTTCTGCTGTTAAAGCACTAAGTTGATAATTCACAAAAACCCCTCCCAATTGGGAAGGGGCTGGGTTTATATTTAAGTTAAATATAAATATCAACGCAAACCCTTCCCGTCGGAAGATAGTTTGTGATGATGATTCAAGCGCTTAAGTATTAATTGATAGCCGCCTGTGCCGTTATTTAACCACATAGCAACACGGCTAACAGTAGTTGTGCTAACCTTTAATTTCTCAGCTATTTTGCGATAAGGCCAATTCTTATTAAGTAATTGGGCAATTTCCCAGCGCTCGCTCATTTCCTTAATTTCGTCAATAGTGCATAAATCACGAAAAAAGTTCTCGGCTTCCTTAGTCGATTTAAGCATTAAAATTGCCCCAAATAAGCAATTAGTTGATTTGTTGAATTTGAATTTTTCCATATTTGTATCACTGTATTACTATGGTATCACAACAACGGAATAAAGTCAAGAGTGTATGAATAGGATTATTAAATATTATGATGGCCAACTCAAAATTTTATTTTTAGCCAAAATTTGGTAGAATAACATCATGCCCAAAATAAATATCTACATCGACGGCAATAATCTTTACCGCAGCGCCCAGGAACTGGGCTTCGCCATTGATTACAAAAAATTCCACGGCTGGCTCAGCCAAAAATTCCAGGCCGCCAATATTTATCTGTTTATTGGCTTAGTGCCCAGCCGGACGAAATTTTATGAATACCTGCAAGAGTGCGGCTTTATCTTGATTTTCAAACAGACCATTTCAGTCAGCGGCACGGTTAAAGGCAATTGCGACGCTGAATTAGTTTTGAAGACGGTTTCCGATTATTACACCAAAATGTTTGACGGTTGCATTCTCATCACCGGCGATGGTGATTTCGGTTGCCTGGTGGAATTTTTAAGCCAAAACTCGGCTCTCGCCGCTGTTGTGGCCCCGGCCGAAAAGAAGTGCTCCATCCTCCTAAGGAATAAAAACATCAAGCTTATTTTCCTTAACGACCATTACCACAAGTTTTCCCAGCCAGTCGCCCAAAAAGAAAAAACCCCCGATGCAGACGGATCTGCATAAGGGTTTTTTTCATAGTGATACCTTAATTATATAGCATAACTGGCTGCTTGTCAAGGCATCAAAAATATATTTAGCAAATGAGACAGCCATTTTAGAATTGTCTTATCAACTTTTAATCTAAAATTAGATATAAATTTCACTTTTAGATCTAATTTAAAAACCTAGTTTTAGTGTCTCATTTGTCTCATATTGAGAGTGCCAAAGTACTGTCGCATTTGTCGCATTTTGCCCTAGACCGAGAGGCCTCAAATCGGCCTTTGACAAATTCCTTAAAATGCCTTATAATACTTGATATTGGCTCGTTCACAACCAAGCCAGTCAACAAATTTAATTCGGCAGGGTAGCTCAGTGGTAGAGCAGAGGACTCATAAGCCTTTGGTCGTGGGTTCAATTCCCACCCCTGCTACTGAAATAGGATGTCAGCATTATGCTGGCTTTTATTTTTGCTTAATTTTGCCCCGCCGATAATTTTATGTTATAATTAATCCGTTATGGGACAAGTAATTTCCGTTGTCAATCAAAAAGGCGGAGTCGGCAAGACCACCACCTCCGTTAATTTAGCCGCGTTTTTAAGCCGCCTGGGGAAACGCGTGCTTTTAATTGATCTTGATCCGCAATCCAACGCCACCTCGCATTTAGGTGTGGCTAAAAATTTGGATAAGGGAGTGTATGAGGTTCTGACCGGCCCCTATTCTTTTTCCGACGTGGCCGTAGAAACGGGGCATGAGAATTACCATTTAGCCCCGTCCACCACTTCACTGGCCGGCGCTAATGTGGAATTCGTCAATCTGGATCGCCGTGAATTTCGGTTGTATGATAATCTGCTGGAAGTTAAAAACAATTATGATTATGTCATCATTGATTGCCCGCCGTCTTTGGGGCTTTTGACCCTAAACGGTTTGACCGCGGCCGATAAATTAATGATTCCGGTGCAAGCCGAGTATTTCGCTTTGGAGGGCTTGGGCCAATTGGTTAATACGATCGGACTGATCAGGGAGAATCTTAAGCCGGAGTTGGATATTTTGGGCGTGGTTCTGACCATGTATGACAGTCGTTTTAAGCTGGCCAACGACGTTTTAAGCGAATTGTATAATTATTTTCCCAATCAGATATTCCGCACGGTGATTCCGCGCAGCGTGCGTTTGTCCGAGGCGCCCAGTCATGGCCAATCCATCCTGCATTACGATCCCAAATCCCGAGGCGCCAAGGCCTATGAACGCTTAGCGCGCGAATTCGTGTATTTGACTGAAGGCAATATAAATAATTAGTAATTTTTATTCGTAATTTTATATATATGTCCCGTCCTTCCGGTTTAGGCCGCGGCCTGGGTTCGCTCATACCGACCGGCAAAAAAGCCGATGCTAACATTGGCTTGATTGATCCGACAATCAAGGAAGTGATTGAAAGCCATGAGCGGATCAACCAGTTGCCGGTAGAAAAAATATTGCCCAATCCGCATCAACCGCGGCAGAGTTTTGATCTTGACGCTCTAAATGATTTGGCCGAGTCCATCAAGGAACACGGCATCATCCAGCCGCTTATCGTGACTAAAAGAGGCGATAATTATGAATTGATTGCCGGCGAACGCCGTCTTAAATCCGCCAAACTGGCCGGGTTTAAAACCGTTCCGGCGATTATCCGCGAAGTGAGCGAACAGAAGAAAATGGAATTGGCGCTGATTGAAAATCTCCAGCGCGAGGATTTGAATTCGCTTGAAGTCGCCATGGCTTACAAAAAATTGGAAGATGAATTCAATCTTAGCCGGGCTGACTTGGCCAAAAAAGTCGGCAAGAGCGTTTCTTCCGTGGCTAACATTTTGCGCTTGCTTAATCTGATACCGGAAGTCAAAGAAGCGATTGTTGACGGCCGCCTGTCCGAAGGGCACGCGCGCACTTTGGCCGGCTTGCCGCAAGATGAACAATCCGACGGCCTGAAACGGATCCTGGAAAACAAAATGAGCGTGCGCGAAGCCGAAAAGGCGGCTAAAGTCATTGTCGTCAAGCGAAACTTGCGCAAAGTGTCGTTTGATCCGGAGGTGCGGCAAATGGAAGAAAGTTTGGCTTCGGCCCTGGGCACTAAAGTGGAAATCAGGCGCCACGGCGGAGCGGGGCAAATCGCCATTAAATTTTTTTCCAATGAAGAGTTGCGCGACATAATCAAAAAAATCTCTTAGTTTGCTTTGAAATTTATTCCCGACTCATCATAAAAGACCGCTTAACGCGGTCTTTACTTTTTCAGCTTATTGATGGCCGCTCTGATTTTGCCTTTGGCCATAGAGGTTTTGACGGTTTCTATCCAGTCGGCATTGGGCGTTTTGCGGTTTTTGTCGGTGATAATCTCTACAATGTCGCCGGATTTGAGCTGATGCCCCAAACTGACCAACTGATCGTTGATTCTGGCGCCGACGCACTTGTCGCCCAAGGAGCTATGGACGTGATAGGCAAAGTCCACGGGCGTAGCGCCTTCCGGCAAGTCAATCACGTCGCCTTTGGGCGTAAAGACAAAGATGCGGTTCTGGAAAACGTCCAGTTTGACGGTCTGCAGAAATTGGTCGTTATCTTTGACTTTTTTTTGCCATTCCACCAGCTCGTTCAGCCATTTTAAGTTGGCATTGGCGGTTTTCCCGTCGGCCTCCTTGTAATTCCAGTGGGCGGCAATTCCGTATTCGGCTTGCTCGTGCATTTCCCGCGTGCGAATTTGGAATTCCACAATTTCGCCGTCATCGGTAAAAACGGTGGTGTGCAAGGACTGGTAACCGTTGGGCTTGGGATTGGCGATATAATCCTTGATGCGTCCCGGCATAGGGCGGTAGATGCCGTGCAAAATGCCCATGGCGGCGTAGCAATCGGTAATAGTCGGCACAATCAGTCGCAGGGCGATCAAATCGTATATTTTGGACAGGTCGCGGTTAATATGCGGCCGCAAAAGCTTCTTGTAAAGCGAGTAAAGATGCTTGGTGCGGCCTTGAATGGAAATCTCATCAATGGTGATGCCCCCCTCCACTAATTTTTTCCTGATTTTGTCCTTGACTTCCTGCAAATATTTTTCTTTTATTTTATATTCGCGCGGGATGATGGCGGTAATCCATTTATAGTCATCGGGGTAAACGTAAGGAAAAGCTAAATCTTCCAGTTCGCCCTTGATTTGACCGATGGCCAGCCGATCGGCAATCGGCGCGTAAATCTCCAGCGTTTCTTTGGCGATGCGGAAACGTTTGTCCGGCGGCAAGGCGTTTAAGGTTTTTAAGTTATGCAAACGGTCGGCGAATTTAATCAAAATCACCCTGATATCATCCGACATGGCCACGAACATTTTGCGCAGATTTTCGGCATAACGTTCCATGCCGCGGTATTTGAGTTTGCCCAATTTGGTGATGCCCTCAACCAATTTGGCTGTTTCCGACCCGAAGTTTTTTTCTATTTCCGAAAGCGGCACCTCGGTATCTTCCGGGATATCGTGAAGCAAGCCGGCGATAATCGCCGTTAAGTCCAGGTTTATTTCCGCTAACTTTTGGGCGGTCGCCAGCGGATGAACAATATAAGGATCGCCGGAGGCGCGCATTTGCCCCTTATGGGCCTCAAAAGCGAAATCATAAGCCAACCTCAACATGTCCAAATCGCCGTTGATTTGTTTGTTTTGGACGGTTTTTAGCAGTTTATCAAACTCTTTTTGCGGATTAATATTGGCCATAATCAACATAATTATTATAAACGATAAATAGTTGGCTGTCTAACGGGCATCCGAGATTGCAACTGGTCGTCTAAACAGGCGAGAAGGAACGGCCCTGCCTGTCGGCAGACAGGTTCGGTCGGTCTTCGCGTCTTTTTTAATTTTAAAAAATCCCGCCGGCTGGCGGGATTTTGCTACGCATGTGTTACGTAGCAAGCTACGTAACATAAATTATTTTTTGAGTTTCTGCGGATTATGGTTGGGGCAATTCTTGTCCGAGCATCTTTCGGGAATCGTCTTAGTTCCCGCCATCATCAGTTTGCCGCATTGCGGGCAGAGTTCGCCCGTGGGCTTGGCTTTGACGATATTTTTGCACTCCGGATAATTGCTGCAGCCGTAGAAGACGCCAAAACGTCCGCGTTTTTCTATCATGGTGCCCTTTTTGCACTCCGGGCATTGCACGCCGGTATCGGCCGCTTTCATTCGTTCCGCCTCGGCCGCCTCGTCTTTTTTGATATAGCGGCACTTGGGATAATTGGAACAAGCGATGAATTTGCCATATTTGCCTTCGCGTTCAATTAATTTGCCTTTGCCGCATTTGGGGCAGATTTCACCCGTATCCTTAGGTGGTTGCAATACTTTTCCCTCCATAGTCAAGGCGCCCTGGCAATCGGGAAAGCGTTCGCAGGAATAAAATTTGCCGCCGCGTCCCAGTTTGATTTTCATTTTCGCTCCGCACTCCGGACATTTGATGTCGGCCGGCGCGTCACCTAAATCGGTTATTTTAGGGATGGATTTTTTGCTTTTGATCGCTTCAGTGAAGGGGCCGTAAAAATCCTTCAGGGTTTTGATGTAAGTATCCTGGCCGCGGGCGATTTCATCCAGTTGATTTTCCATTTCCGCGGTAAAGGTGTCGGAGATATAATCGCCGAAATATTTTTCCAGAAAATCATCAACCAGTTCGCCCACCTCCGTTACCTTGAGCGATTTTTGCTCTTTGGTGACATAGCCGCGTTTAATGACGGTATCAATAATAGAAGCGTAAGTGGAAGGACGGCCGATGCCGCGTTTTTCCAATTCCTTGACCAAGCCGGCTTCGGTGTAGCGGTGCGGCGGTTCGGTTTGCTTTTCTTCGGCCAAAATATCCAGAAGTTCCAATTTTTCTCCGGCCGTCATCTTGGGCAGTTCTACTTCCTCGCCGCGAGCTTTAGGATCGGCTTTCAGCCAGCCGGCAAAAGTGATGCGGCTGCCTTCGGCGACAAATTCCGGCATTTCCGTTTCGTTTTTAGCGACGGCAATGGCTTTGGTCTTTAGGGTTTTAGCGTCGGCCATCTGGCAGGCGACAGTTCTTTGCCAAATCAATTGATAGAGTCGCTTCTCCTGCGGCGTATGTCCGGCTTCGGTAACAGAGAAATGCGTCGGGCGGACGGCCTCATGCGCTTCTTGCGCGTTTTTGCTTTTGGTTAAGAATTTCTGCGGTTTGGCGTATTCTTTGCCGAATTTTTCTATAACCAAACCGTTGATTTCTTTCATGGCCTGGCCGCTCAAAGTGGTGGAATCGGTACGCATGTAAGTAATGTGGCCGGCTTCATAGAGTTTCTGCGCCAAACGCATGGTCTGGCTGGGAGAATAGCCCAGGCGCGAAGAGGAAGATTGCTGCAAAGTTGAGGTGGTAAACGGCGCTTTGGCGCGACGCGTGGCCTCATTTTCTTCTACGGCTTTGACTTGCCAATCAGCTTTTTTGGCTTTAGCCAGAATGTCCTCCGAATCTTTGGCTGTTTTGGGCTGTTTACTGCATTTGAATTTAACTTTGTCTTTTTGCGGCGTTTCAAATTCCGCTTCCAGAACAAAATAGGTTTCCGGCACGAAAGCGCGGATTTCTTTTTCTTTTTCCGTTAGAATGCGCAGAGCCGGGGATTGCACGCGGCCGGCGGACAAGCCGTAACGGACTTTCTGCCAGATTAGGGCGCTTAAATCGTAACCGAACAGGCGATCCAAGACGCGGCGCGCTTCTTGCGCTTCCTTTAAATTTTCATCAATGTTGCGCGGATGCTTGATAGCTTCCTGAACGGCTTCCTTGGTAATTTCATGAAAGACGATTCTTTTGGGTTGCTTCAAGCCGATGGCTTCTTTGATGTGCCAGGCAATCGCTTCTCCCTCGCGGTCCGGATCGGTGGCTAACACCACTTCATCGGCTTTATGCGCTAAGCTTTTCAGTTCGCTGACGATTTTTTCCTTGCCCGGAACAATCTCGTAATGCGGCACAAAACCGCCCTTGATATCAATGGCGTTCTTGTTGGATTTGGGCAGATCGCGAATATGGCCGACCGAGGCCTTGACCGTGTATTCGTTATCCAAATATTTAGCGATGGTTTTGGCTTTGGCCGGGGACTCAACAATTAATAGTTTACGTGGCATAAAAATTAGCAGTAATTATTGGTTCTGACTTTAGATTTTGATATAATTTCCTCCGCCGACGTCTTTTACCAGTCCTTTTATGGACATCATCATAAGCAAAGACGATAAGGCATTGATTCTAATATTACATACCTGGACGATTTTGTCAAGGTGAAGCGGTTCGGCGGAGAGATATCCCAAGATTTCCTTTTCCAATTCCGTCGGCTGGCTTTCTTCGGCGATCGCCGTTATTTGAGGCAACTTTTGCCAACCGTATTCTTCAATAATATCCGCGGCGTCGCTTACGGGTTTAGCTCCTTTTTTGATTAGATTGTTGGTACCTGCGGAGCAAGAACTGAAAATATTTCCGGGTACGGCAAAAACGTCGCGGTTTTGTTCTAAGGCGTAATTGGCGGTAATCAGCGAACCGGAATTTTCGCCGGCCTCAATAACCAATACGCCCGAAGATAAGCCGGAAATAAGGCGGTTGCGTTGGGGAAAAGTGGCTCGGTTGGCGCTGATGCCCAAAGGGAACTCCGAAATCAAACAGCCGTCTGATTCCAGGATTTTTTCGGCCAAATGAAAGTTGGTTTTAGGCCCGATATTATCCCAACTCAAATCCGATCCTAACACCGCCGCCGTTAATCCCCGGTTGTCCAAAGCGGTTTTGTGGGCCAGAGCGTCAATGCCCAAAGCCAAACCGGAAACCACGGTGATTCCCGCTTGAGCAATGCCGGCGATGATTTTTTCCGCCGCTTGCTGGCCGTAAGCCGTATGTTTTCTGGCGCCGACCACGCCCAGGCAAGAAACGTTTAAACAGCCAATGGCGCCGCGATAATACAGTAGCGGGGGAGCGTTATAGATTTCTTTTAGCAAAGCCGGATAATCATCCTCGTCAAAAGTCACGAATTTAACGCCGGCCTGGCCCAGCCGCTTAAGTTCCTCCTCGGGTTGTATTTCCTGGCGTTTCAAAATAATATCCGTTGCTTCTTTTTCATTAAAACCGGCCGCTAAGAATTCCGGCAGCTTGGCGGTCCAAGCGTCTTTGGGATCGGGGAAAAAGCCAAGCAGCCGCCTTAAGCGAGCCGGACCCAAAAAATTTATTTGTGACAGGGCTATGAGATATGACGCGTTAAGCATGGTTGATGAAAAATTAAAATTGAGAGAACCCTCAATTTTTAATGATTGATTGATTTTTATCCTGAGGCCTTGACAGATCTATGACCGTTTGCTAAGATGGGGTCGTAAAACAAAGGGTATTATTTTAAGCGAAGCATCAAATGACGGCCATAATTCTGTCTGTTAACTAGCGGTTATTGTCCCCCTCCTGACAATTTTCGCTTATTGGCAGACAGTATTATATCCGTCATTTTTTATAAAGCCCCTAAAGCCCAGCTTATAAAATAAACAAACTATCTTTATCGGGAATTTTATGGACTTTTGACTTAATTATGCCGGTTCATGGCTCGGGGCAAGCCGTCAATGATAATATCCAAAGCCGCGGCCGCGGCTTTTTTTGTTTGCTCTTTGACTATCGCCTTCTCGCTCCCGCTCCATTTCATCAGCACATAATCGGCGGTGGGGATTTTATCCAGCAACGGCGTCTTGACGCCCAGGCGGACGCGCGAGAATTTTTGGCTGGCCAGATGTTCAATGATTGATTTGACGCCGTTATGGCCGCCGGCCGAGGAATCATGCGACAGGCGCAATTTGCCTAAAGCCAAATCCTTGTCATCGTGGATAATGATGATATTTTCATTTTTGATTTTATAAAACTTAGCCAGCTTGGCCACGCTGGCTCCGGAATTATTCATGTAGGTCAGCGGCCTGGCCGCGATGACTTTTTCACCGTTGATCGCGCCGCTGCTGATTTCCGCCAGGAATTTGGCGGATTTTTTCATTTTCGGCAAAACCGCCAACTGTCGAAAATTTTCGACAGCCAGCCAGCCCAGATTATGCCAGGTTTGTTCGTATTTTTTGCCGGGATTGCCCAAGCCCGCTATTAAATACATATAAATGCGCAAAGTTATTTTTGTAATTTGTTTTGGCCCCACTTTTTCATCTCAATCTGTATCGGCGTGCCGATGATTTTGAAGGTGTCGCGCAAATTATTCTGCAAAAAACGCAGATAAGAAAAATGCAAAGTCGCCGGATCATTCACGTTAATGATAAAGCGCGGCGGATTGGTGCCGCCTTGGCGGATGCTGTAAATGTAAGGATTCTTCAATCCTTTGCCGCGGCTGGGGCGGTGCTGTTTGATTTTTGATTTTAAGAACTTGTCCAAACGCGAATCGGAAATTTCCACTAAGCGCGAGCCAATGATTTCCAAAATGACGTCTAAGATTTTTTTGCTGCGCAAATTTTCTTTGGCAGAAACGAAAATCAAAGGCGCCCACCACAGATAAGGAAATGACAGGCGGTAGTAATCCACGAATTTGTCAATCGTTGCCGTGTCTTTGTCGCCGATCAAATCCCATTTGTTGGCCACGATAATCACGGACTTGCCCGATTCTAAAATGGCCTGGGTTATTTTTTTGTCCTGCACGTCGATTTTTTTGTCCGCTTCGGTGACGAGCACGGCCACATCGCATTCGGCCAGCGCTTTAAGCGATTTGGCAACGGATTTTTTTTCTAATCCGCCTTCCACCCTGGCTTTCTTGCGCAGTCCGGCCGTATCAATAATAACGAATTTGCGGTCATGATATTCAAATTCAGTGTCGTGCGCTTCGCGCGTGGTGTGCGGCAGGGGGCTGACGATGACTCGCTCTTCGCCTAAAATTGAATTAAGCAAAGATGACTTGCCGACGTTGGGCTTGCCTAAGAGGGCGACGCGAATCGGTTCTTGTCCGGCTGTTTCAGCGCTTTTTTGCGGCGGGAGTTTTTTGACGATCTCATCCAGCAAGTCGCCGGTGCCGGAACCGGAGGCGGCGGAAACAAACAACGGCTGGCCTAAGCCCAATCTTTCCACGCCGGCCGAATGCTTTTCATATCTGGCGCTTTCCGCTTTGTTGCCGACCACTAAGATTTTTGAACGCAGGCCTTGGCGAAGCAAGGATTTGGCCAATTCCCGATCCGACGTCAGGATGCCGGTTTTCAAGTCAATGACAAAAATAATAACTTTAGCCGTTTTAATGGCTTGTCGGGCTTGCTTAATAATGCCCAGCGCGATTTCCTCGGGCGCGCCTTCAATCAAGTCAACATCCAGCCCGCCGGTGTCTACCAGGGTGAATTTGACGCCGCGCCACTCGGCTATGCCGATGTTGCGATCGCGCGTAGTGCCGGCAACGGAAGAAACCAGCGCCTTGTTCTGTTCTATCAGGCGGTTAAAGAGAGTGGATTTGCCGACATTGGCTCGGCCGACAATGGCTACTTGCGGTAATTTATCAGACATATTAATTATAGTATCAGTTATTGAGAGACAAAACAATATCATATAATATTTTTGTTCTCCCTGTCAAGGCCAAATGTTTTTTATTTTGCCGTTTTTCGCAGTTTTTTGATTTTTATGTTATGATATATTTGATGAAATGGGAAAAAAATTTCAATCCTAATCGCGCTTCTTGGGAGGAGTTCGTCACGGCCAATGCCGCTGACGGCGGTTTTTTGCAATCCTGGGATTGGGGAGAATTCCAACAATCCTACGGACGAAAAATCTGGCGTTTGGCCTTGACTGACCGGAGTGAAATCTTGGCCGCGGCCCTGATTATCCGCCAACCGCTGCCCGGGGGGTGGAGTTATTTTTATCTGCCGCGCGGACCGGTGTTAACGGCAAACGGCAAACGGCAAACGGCAAAAAGCGGAATATTGAATTATTTAATTGCCGAAATAAAAGAGCTGGCTAAAAAAGAAAAAGCCATATTTGTCAGAATGGATCCGGCTTGGCGTCAAGCCGACGATTTAACCGCCAATAAATTCAAATTCAGCGGACAGGTTCAGCCCCAAAGCACTTTGATCTTGGATTTAACCAAATCCGCGGAAGAATTGCTGTCCGCCATGAAACCCAAGACGCGTTATAATATCAAGGTGGCGCAGAAACACGGCGTAAAAATAACAATCAGCGCCAGACCGCAAGAAGAATTCAAGGAGTTTCTGGCTTTAATGAAGCAAACGGCCCGGCGTGACAATATCGCCGTTCATCCGGATGGTTATTATCAAAAAATGTTGGAACAGCCGGAGATAAAATTAGTTTTTGCTCAAGCCGAAGGCCGAATCGCCGCCGCCATCATGGCTTTTTATGGCGATTGGTGTTACTACTTGCACGGCGCTTCCGCTTATGAGGCGCGGGAAAAAATGGCGCCTTACTTGCTGCAATGGGAGATGATCAGGGAAGCGCAAAAACGCGGTTGCAAACATTATGATTTTTTTGGCGCTGACCCCGATAGATGGCCGGGCGTAACCAGATTCAAAGTCGGCTTTGCCCCCCGGCAGCCGTTAGCGGAATATGTCGGCGCTTATGATTCGGCTGTTAATCCTTTGTTATATTTTGCTTATAGAATAATCAAAAAATCATGAGCAACGGACCGTTTAACATTCTGTCATCTTTTTTTGCTCATCGGTTGACCCGCCAAGTGAGGGAGCTTTATGCTTCTTCTGTTATTTTGGATTTCGCTTCTTGCATGGTTAGTATTTTTGAACCGGTTTTTTTGTATGTTTTCTTTTCGCAAACCCACAATTTGCAAGATACGTTGGAATTGATCACCTTGTTTTACTTATTGGTTTACATCCCGTATTTTTTCTTGGTGCCGTTGGGCGCCAAATTCGCCCGCCGTTTCGGTTACGAGAATTCCATTGCTTTGTCCACGCCCTTTTTGGTCTTGATGTATTTTTTGCTGTTTTCTGCCAATCAGTTTGCGCCGGCGGTTTGGCTGGCGGTCATACCCTATGTTATTTTTAAAATGCTTTATTGGCCGTCCTACCATTCCAATTTTGCCAAGTTTTCCGCTGAAGGCGAACAGGGCAGGCAAATCGGAAATCTGTACGCTATTTTGAATGTGGTTTACGTTATCAGTCCGTTAGTCGGCGGTTTGATTTTGCAATTTTACGGTTTTAAGGTTTTATTCGTGGTGGCCGCAGTATTGATATTGGCTTCCAATATTCCCATGCTGATCACCAAAGAAGAATTTGAACCGAAATCTTTCAGTTATCGCGAGGCCTTCAGACGCGTTTTCACTCGGGAACATCGGCTCAAGCTCTGGGCTAATTTGGGCTTCGGCGAAGAATGGATAGTTTTGGTTATTTGGCCGATTTTTATTTTTCTGGTCGTCAGCAATTATCTCAATTTAGGCATCCTTTCCGCGGCTTCCACTCTGGTCTCATTGGTTGTTTTATTATTCATTGGCCGCTGGACCGACAAGAATGACCGCCAGCAAATTATCGGCTACAGTACGGTTTTCTATTTTTTAAGCTGGCTGCTAAAATTAGTTACGCGTTTGCCGTTGGGAGTGTTGCTTCTGGACATATTCTCCCGCGTTTCCAAAGATTCCTTAACCGTGCCAATCACCGCATTTACTTACAAAGACGCTAAGGACGGTTCGGTCATGAATACGATTGTATTTTTTGAAATGTCTTTAGTTTTGGGCAAAATTGCGGCTATGTTTGTTTGTTTTCTGGCTTTGCAACTGGTGGCGCCGGGCTGGAACACAATGTTTATCGTCGGCGCCATCTTTACTTTGTTTTATTTGTTTTACCGCCTATGATTGATGTTAAATCGTTATGCCGGCAGTATGATATCAAGCCGGCCAAATCCAGGGGGCAGAATTTTTTAATTGACGCCAACATCGTCAAGAAAATTTTAGCCGCGGCCGCCATTGAACCGGGAGAAAAAATTCTGGAGGTCGGGCCGGGGTTGGGCGTCTTGACTGAAGGATTAGTTCGGGCTACTGATAATTTGACGGCGGTGGAGGTGGATAAAAAAATCATCGCTTATTTAAAAGCCAACTTTCCCCAAGTCCGCTTGATTGAAGGTGATGTGTTGCAAGTCAATTTGTCTGCCGCCGGATTTACCGATTTTACTTACCGCATCGTGGCCAACTTGCCTTATTCAATTACGGCGGCATTCTTAAAATTATTTTTGGAGACCGGCCCCAAACCGACGGAGATGATCCTAATGCTGCAGAAAGAAGTGGCTAAACGGCTCATAGCCCGGCCGGGCGAAATGTCTTTATTGGGTCTGTCGGCTCAATTGTTCGGCGAGCCGCAAATATTGTTTGAAGTCGGTCGCGGCTGTTTTTGGCCGGCGCCGGCCGTGGATTCGGCGGTAATCAAAATAAAATTAAAACAACCGGCGCCGGTCGGAGCCAAACAAATTTTTCGTTTGGCGCGCATCGGCTTTGCCGCCAAAAGAAAACAATTAAAGAATAATTTAGCCGGCGGATTGCATTTGCCGGAAGAGCAGGTGCGTCAGGCCTTGGTTGAATTGGGGTTAGACGAAAAAATCCGCGCGCAGGATTTGAGCGTAAATAATTGGTTAAAGTTAGCCGAAAAAATAGGGAAGTAGATGATAAAAACAGATAAAAAATAAAATAATAGTCAAACCTCAATAATTACTCCGAAAGTTGTGGCATTAAAGCGGCTTCCAATAAGCAAAGAAATTATAAATTCAGAAATAAAGGATTGGTATTCAAGCTATGTTTTGCTTCCGTACCCCCTTTATTTTTTTGTTGATTTATGGGCCGTGGAAATGTTCTAATATAAATCTTTTTATGAAAACGATTTTGTGGTATAATTAATACATAACTTATCCACACCTCTAAATGGAAGGTAGTGAACAATTCCAGCCGGTTAATGAAGATAACCAACCCGATTATTTGAAGAATTTAGAAGTCAGCGGCAATAGAACGGCAGATAAAAATTCGGGTGTCGGGCGATCATTTACGGGCCAGGAAAAAATGCATGTAGTTTTAATCGCGATAATCGGGGTGCTATCCCTTGGTTTTGGTTTTTGGCAGTTTTTTTTCGCCAGTCAAAACCCCTTTCAGGATATCGTTAAAGCCGGTGAAAAATCCCGCGCCGAAAGATTGGCTTTACAGCAGGCGCAAATTAAGGACATGATGACTCGCGATACTGATACCGACGGCCTGGCGGATAATCTGGAATTAAGCATTTACCATACCAGCCCTTATCTGAAAGACAGCGATTCTGACGGCATGGATGATAAAATGGAAATAGACAGAGGCACCGATCCCAATTGTCCGCAAGGCCAGAAGTGTACGGGCTTGCCCACTATGGACTCAACTGCCAGCCCCCTGACCGGCAGTGCATTGTCCTCCGGTTCGGCCACTTCCACCGGATCGTCTGCAACCGCCATTCAGCAAACAACCAGCAATTATTCGGCTTTGACCCCGTCGGTCATCAGGCAAATGTTGCAAAACAGCGGTATAAGCGACGAGGACTTAGCCGATACTACCGATGAAGAATTGGTGCAGATTTTTGCCCAGTATTTACAAAATAATCCGACCATGGCGCAGCAGTTGCAGCAATACGGCTTAATTGATCCCACGGTTTTTTCTTCTTACGCGCTGGGCGGAAATTCGGTCATTGCCGATAATTCGGCTGACTTGACTGATCAAAACGGTTCAACTTCAGAAACGATCAGTACCGCCGCAAGTGGCTGGGCCAATGTTAATTTGGAGTCATTCGGCGTTACCACTATGGCTGATTTCAAAAAGTTATCCGGCGCGCAAATTAGGCAGATCTTGATCAAATCCGGCGGCGATGCCGCCATATTAAACGCTGTCGGTGACGCCGAATTAAGACAGATATTCATCAGTCAATTAGAAAAACGCGTTGTTTCTTCAACAGCCACCAGCACTAGTCAATAAAAATCATGAGAGTAAATAATCATAAATTTTGGTTAAGACATTTCAGCGCCCTGGCTTTAATGCTGGGATTGTTTGTTGTCGGCCAGAAAATCGTTTTGGCGCAATCGGGGGTGATTTATGAAATAGACGAAACGGTAGTTCAGGCGCAAGCGGCAAAATTTTGCGCGTCAGCCGGATCGGTCGGCGCAGTCGGAGGAGAAGAGGGGCTGGATTGTACCAACGAAATATTCGCCAAAACCCAGGCAAAGTTAGCTGAATGCGCCGCGATGTACGCCGCCGCTCAATCCTCTGCCGCCGTTTGCACCGGTCCTCAATCGCTTACTTGTTTGGCTGAAGTGCAAGTAAAAATCGCCGAATATCATGAGGCCTGCGATTCCTACAGCAAATATTACGTGGAAGGCCAACAGATGGCCGCGGATTTGGCTAAGGAGGAAAGAGACATAAAAAGCAAAAAAAGAAGAATTCAATTTTTAAACGCCTTAAGCACCTCGGCCTCCAAGGCCTTGGATACTTTGCTAAGAAGCGTTACGCGCGAAGCCACCAAGATCGCTTTCACCGCGCTTAAGGGTCAGAAGCCGGCTTACATTACGGAAGGTTGGAATGCTTATCTGATTAACGCCGCCGATTCGGCTTTAGGCGATTTTGTTGATAACTTCAGTCAGCATTACGGCATGGATATTTGCCAGCCCGATTTGTCGGTGCAGTTATTGATTAATGTGCAACTTAGCCAAACCACTCCTCGCGTCAGGTGTACCTTTTCCGAAATTATGAGCAATTGGCAGGAAGCCGTAACCAATCCTGTTTTTCCTTTGGAATACACGCTGGCTTTGCGGCCGGGAGAAAATGATATTACCGCTTCATTGTTAGCTTTGGATTTGCGCGACATGGCGGTCAATCAGCAAGTTACGGCTAAAACCTATGAAGCCAGCACCAATCAGGGCTGGTTAAGCAAGGTTACGCTTAATGGCAAGATTTTGACTCCCGGAACGTTACTGCACGACATGATGACCGATGCCATGCTGAAGAAGGGCAATTCGCAATATTCCATTACTTGGACGGAAACGGCGATGGCCGTGCCATTTGAATTTATGGACACGGTCGTGGCCGAGTCGTTGGGATTATTGAAAGAGGGCTTGTTCTCTTTGGAACAATCAGCTTATGGCAATAATTCTTCCAGTGGCGGTAGCAGTAATTTAGCCAGCCAGGGCGCTAACATTCTTTCCGGCGCTTTAACCGCTTTATTCAATCCCTCGGCCAGTCCGATAATCACCGAAGGCACTAAAGGCGCAGAGGCCAGAATTAATAATGCCATCTCCGGCAGCCAGGGTCAGCAAGGAGGGAAAATTGATTTGATAGTTAAGCTTTCCTCTTGCGATGATTCGGCCAAAACCAATCCCGGACCCATGGATTGCGTTATGGATGATGCTTTGGCGCAGGCAGTCAAGAGTAAGACCTACGTAATTGATTTGCCTGATCAGATTAAAAATCGCGTTTTTTCTCCTCGATCCGAGCAATCCAATTCTTTGCAGACAGCCATTCCTTATCGTTCCATTTTGATTTTGCGCCAATATCGCATCGTGCCCGTGGGTTGGGAAGAGGCCGCCGATGTTATCAGGAACTCCAACAGCAATCGCGAGTACACTTTAGGTGAGTTGATTAATTGCTATGAGGGCATAGGCAAAAACGGTTGCACCACCAACAATTTTAAAGGCATGGTTGATCCTTACTGGACGCTTAAGGCGTATGAAACCAGCTGCCGCCGCCAGGGTTATGGCGCTCTTAATTTGAATAAAGATGATCAAAGCGGCACTATCGGACGTTTGGAATACTGCTCCGATGAACAGCAATGTCTGCAGGAAGACGAAAACGGCGCCTGTTTGGCTTATGGCTATTGCAGTGAAGAGCGCCGTATCTGGGATTTGGGCAAGACCTGCCCGGCTCGGGCCAATTCTTGCCAGACCTATACTTCGCGCGCCGGTAACGCCGCTTCTTATTTAACCAATACTTTGGATTTTAGAAATTGCAATGCGCAAGTCGCCGGTTGTCGCTGGTATGCCGTTGATTATAATCCGTCCAGCCAAACTTGGACTAATTTGGGCGGCGGCACGCAGTTTACCTCGCCCGAGGTCATCAATCAGGTTATCACTTTCAGCAGAAGCAACAGGGATTGGTGGGTTCAGGCCGGGCATCAAGTCAGCGCCAACTCCCGTTTGCGTTTGGCCTCGCCCTGCTCTTCGGAGATGTGCAAGTTGGATGCCACCGGTAAAGGTTGCGTTTTCCATCAGACCACCGGCGGAAATTATTGCAGTTTCCAATATTCAGAAGCCGCTGGCGCAACCGGTTACATCCCTCAAGATCCTTCTTGCAATGTCCCGGACAATGGCGTGTCTTGCCAGTTACGCTTGTGCAATGATCCCAAATTGTTTGCCAATGTTTATGCTGCCGAGATAGAAAATACGCCCAACCTCGGCTTAGAAAGGGCGCTTAACGGCCAGGAAACATGGAAAGCCGCTTCCTGGACTTTGGCGTTTATTGATAACGGCAATCGCCATTTGCGCGTTACTGCTGACAAACATAGCGGCAACGCTTCGCTTCTCATCAAAACGCTGTACGCGCCGGCCGATCTTATAAGTTATGAGCCGGCTATACCGGTGGAAAAGAATACCAATTATAATGTCAGATTCTACTATAAAGGATCAATTAACGGCAGTATTAATGTGGAAGTTAGGGCCGGTGATGGAGACGGTCTGTCTTTTGGCCAAAACAGTGATCTCTGGCCGTCTTTATTAAACAATTTACAATTAACTGATGGCTCAACGGGTTGGCGCGAGGTAAACTTCAATTTTAATTCTGGCGATAACGAACAAGTCGTTCTGGTAGCGCGTAACTCCGCCGGTGTTTACGCTGATTTGTATTTGGATGACTTTGAGTTTTATCCCATTAGCACCGCTTGCGGCGCCGGCGCCGTCTCGGTTTTTGTTTCTTCACGCGAAGGCGCGACTGAAATGTATTTTGATCGTGATGCCAAAACTTGTTCGGCGGCAAGCGACGGTTGCAGCCAATTTATCCGCACTAAGTCCAACTTAGGCGGCAATATTGTCATTAACGGCGGCTTTGACGGCGCATTATATGATTGGAGCAATTTAAGTTTGGCGGAAAATACCAAAGCAAAAATCACCCACATTAACAGTTTGGACAGCGCCAGTTCCAATAAATCAGTTCAGGTTACCCCCGGCCAATATTATTTTTTGGCTTTTGACGGGTATCAAGCTTCCGCGGGTCAAACAGCGGAAGTTGATGCTTTCTTAAGATTCAAATCCAAAGCCAATGCTGTTTTGCAGGTTGCCACTTCTTCGGCCACTTGCGAGTGGGCTCAAGAAAAAGACGGCAGCGTTCCCCAGACCCTGGCCTTGAGGTTCACTCCCGGTTCTTATGCCACCTCCAGTCGCTTCTTTTGCAAATTCAAAGCGCCGGATAATGCCGTTAAAATGGAATTATGGCTGTCCAGCGGAATTAGCGGCCAGGAAGCGGTTATTGACAATGTTAAAATTGAAGCGATTTCTTTTAATGCCACTTATCCCAGCAATTACAGCGATTACAATCCGGCAACTCGGCCGACCGAACAAATATCCTATCTTAAGAAAGCCCCAGCTTACTACAATTGCTATGATGCTTATCCGGAAATCATCGGTTGGCAATGGCCGCAAAATCAACAAGAATTAACCGGTGTTTTAAAAAATAAAAACGCTAATTGTTCCAATTACTCCGGTGTCTGCACGCCGCAAGAAGTCGGCTGTGAATTATACCGGCCGCTTAACGGCGATCCGTCCATCCCGGGTGTGGCGCAGGATTTTGACGCTTGTCCCAAGGAATGCGCCGGCTACCAATTATACAATCAGGAAGAAACCAACTTCATTAATCAAACCTTCAAGCAATTTATCGCCGATAAGAAACTTAAAACCTGTTCGGCCAGTTATGCCGGTTGCGATGAGTTCACCAATCTGGATGCTGCCGGCCAGGGTGGAGAACAAAAAGAATATTATAGCCAGATTCGGGCCTGCCAAAAACCAGCCATTGATGACGGCGCCTATTATACTTGGGAGGGTTCGGATATCACCGGTTATCAGCTGGTCGCTTTCAGTTTGAAAAAATCGCAGATTGCCAGCGATCCGGAAATCACCGGCGCCGGCAAAGGTAGCGCTCCTTGCACTAACTTGGCTCACAATGTTTCCGGTAACGCCATTTGCAGCGATCCGACAGATGCCCGAGGCCCGGGGAATGATCGTTATGATTTTGGCGTCTGCGTCAAAGATGATATGGTTAGCAACCCGGATTGTCGTGAATTGTACGATGTGGACGGCAATATTCATTATCGTTTATTGTCTCGCACTGTCTCCGTTTCCGATAATTGCCATCCGTACCGCCGCACCATGACCGAGACCTCGCTAACTGAAGCCCAAACCAATTGCACCAGCCATAGCGGTTGGTGGAATGGGAACAATGAATGTATTTACATGACCATCCCCGGCCAAGGCAAGACCTGTCCGGCCACGGCTCAAGGATGCCGCGCCTATACCGGCAATCGGGGCAATAATGTTAAGAATGCCATTAACGTGATTAATTTCACCGCCAGCAGTACCGCTTTGGATTTGTGGGAAGACGAGAACGGCGGTAAAAACGGCTTGTTCATTTCTTCCGAATCAACTTTCCCCGGCGGCAATTCCCTGTCTAATAAAGCCGACAATTCCACTATAAACTATCCGATAACCATTGCCAAAAATAAGGCCTACACTTTATCGTTCTGGGCCAAAGGCAATGCCGCTTATTATTTTGACAATATCAGATTTGCTGAAAAGAGTGGCGCTAATTGGGATGATAATTCCGCCGCTAACGGTGATAATTATTTTTCCGCCAGCCGCTTAGTCGGAGAAAATCTGATTAACCCGCGGACGCAATTGACGGCGGAATGGAAGCGTTATGAACTGGGGCCGTTGTTTGTAACTTGGGAGCCCGGCGATGGCAATTATTTGGAATTTTCCATGCCGAACGGCCAGATTGTTTATCTGGATAATGTCATCTTAAAAGAAATCACCAATCAAGTTTACGCCATAGAAAATTCCTGGTTCACGCCCGTTTCCTGCGATAACAAATTGGATGATCCGGAGGGCAGCCGGGCCAAAGCCGAAAATGCCTGCCAGGACGCCAAATCGGGCCGTTGCTCGGTTGGCGAGATGCTGGGTTGCGCCGGCTACCTGGATCGCAGTAACAAAACGTCCTATTTAAGATCGTTTGCTTCTTTGTGCCGGCCGGAAGCCGCCGGTTGCGAGGCCTTGATTGACACGTTCAATTCCAGCGCGCCCCAAGCCCAATCGTTTAACGGGACCAATGGCGCCAATCATGACGATGTCACCGTTGCCGCCGATACTTTGGTTTATTTGGTTAATGATGACAAATACGCTTGCGCCAAAGGAGATAAGGGTTGCACTCGCTATGGCTTGCCCCTCATAGACAAGTGGGATGAGATTACCGGCTACCGCGACGTTTATCTTGAGAATGACCCGGATCGTTACTCTACCGATTTGTGCGCCGCGGAAAATCTTTGGTGCGAGGAATGGACCGGCAATAATACTCTGATTTACTTTAAAGATCCGCACGGCAAAGTTTGTCAATTCGCTTCCGCCGATAACACCAACAGCTGGGATAAATGGGTCAAGTCCGATACCGCCGAAACCTGCCCCACCACCTATCAACAAACGCTGGGCTTAAGCTATAAGGCGGCGACAGACAAGTTGCAACCGCTCGGCCCGATTAATTCGGTGACTTTGCAAGAACCGGCTGATCCGGCTTATAGCGGCTGGGTGGGATCGTGTTCAGCCGAACAATCCGGCTGCAGCGAGTATATTGATCCGTTGGACAATTTGGCGTCCAATCTTATACCGCAACGTTGCGAAGGCAAAAATATTTGCGCGGATGTGTCCATTAAGAAAAACATCCTGTATGTTTTGTCCGATAATATCCAAGCGGGAAGCGTAATCTGCAGCGATGTTGATAATTTGAGTAATAATTTTTCCGATGATCTCGGTCATTACCTTTATTTGGCCACGGATAATCTCAAGTCATTGACTTGCCGTGTAACTTTCCAGACCAAAGACGGCTCGCCGATAGATTTAATCAAAGACAAGATCGGATTGGGCAGCGTTTCTTATGTTTTAAATTCAAAAGTTACCGGCGGAGATTGCAACGGCCAGGTGGATTACCACAAAGGTTGCATCCTGTTTAATGACCGCAGTCAGTTGGATTACGGCAATTTGATCAATAGCGCCACCACCTCCTTGGTTTTCTCCAGCCGTTTGACTCGGGATAATAATTATCCGCAGGGGATTAACGGCCTGGCTCAACCAGTATCGCCAATAGCGACGGCCGCCGCCGGGAAACCTAAAGATGCCAATATTATTTTAAAATCTCAGCCCAATCGCGCTTGCGCCAGTTGGCTGACTTGCTCTACTTTTGAAAAGAAAAAGGAGGGCCAGTCATCGGCTTTGGCCCCGTATTTTTTCAGCGATCAAGATTCTTGTTTGGAAGTCGGCGCTTGCAATTCTTTGGGAGACAACGGCATTTGTAATAATTATCTGACTAATGAGGCCGTAAGCAGCGATACTTATTCTCCTTCGTCAGATGCCAATAAATCCGGCTTTTCACGCGTCGGTTATTATTCTTTTGACGCCATGACGCAGGTCGGCCAATCGTCCAACATAGTTAATGGCAATTTTGAAGAGACCTTTGGCGCCACCACTCAGCCGTTAGGCTGGAAGCTGTCCACTTATTATTGCGCCAGCAATTCCAATTGCGCCAGCGGCAATCCCGATATTGTTTACAGAAATTGGCAAGCCAGCTACGTTACCGTCGGCCGCGATGGCACCAAAGCCAAGGATGGCGTGGGATATTTGAAAGTCAATTCCGGCTGGGGGGTTATTTCCGAATCGGTTGATATATTGCCTAAGCAGGAATATTTCTTATCCGCCTGGGTTCATACCAAGGATTTGCAAGGACCGGGCGCCGGCGGTCGCTTGCCTTACGCGGAATTGCGTTTGCGTTTCCTTAATTCCAAAGGCCAGCCACGGCCCGGCTTGGCTACCGTTGACGGCGGTACTTATGAGGGTGATTGGGTTAAGGGTGGAATTATGCAAATACCCACGGGTTTGCCTTGGCAGCAAGTAGTTGTGCATTTTACCACCGGTGACAATGTTTCTGGCGTGCAATTCGCTTTGTTTAATATGAATCCGGATGGCGAAAAAGGCATAGACAACAGCAAGCTCGGCGGTTATACCATTTGGGATAATGTTAATCTTAAGCCGTTGCTTAAATCCAATAACGCAGGTTATATTGATCGCACTTGTCGCGTTTACCCCAGTATGAACGCCCCGGCTTGCAAATATAATAATGGCAATAATTATTTTTACGGCCAATACGGTTATTGTCTGACGCCGGATCCTGCCAATAGCCAGCAGTGTTTGCAATGGTGGCCGGTTGATTCTATTCGCGGCGAGACCTTAAGCGATTTTTCCAGTTATTACAGCGAGCGTTATCCTTTGTATTATTGTTTGGAAAAGAAAACTATTACTTTGGACGTGTCTCAATACACTGGCAATTTCGGTTTGTTCGGCGAGGGCGTTAATGAGTCCGGAATGGAATCGTTAAAGTTTGACCAAAGCGCTAAACAGACCAAAGCCACTTCATTCAATATCAGTCCGACTTGGTCGCCGCTTTTCCGTTATCCTTTCATTTACAAATTCCAATTTGACGGTTTGTTTATCGCTATCGGCGATACGGCCAGCCATACTTTGTTCGGCGGCGCTCTGTCAGTCGGCATGTGGAAAAATTTGGTTTGCGCCAAGCCGCTGGGCATCATTCCTTTGCCGGTTTGTTATGTGCCGATCGGCAATAATCTGATTACTTCATCGGATGAAGCGGGGGCCATAACTACTCCGGCTCAAGAGGAAATCCAGGCCTGGATTCAAAACAACCCCAGTAATCGGGTGTGTGAATTTTCCGTTTTGGCCACCCTGCAGGATTCTGATGCCAATAGTCCGGTCGGTTGCGAATGCGATTCAACAGCAGAGAAAAACAAGGGCGCAAAATTGAATGATGAAATCAGCGATAGCATCTGCCAAAGCAAAAACAATTGCGGCGCCGGCTCGCCGAACTATAATTGCATTACCGCTGATTTGGCCAAGGATTATACTCAACCCATCAGTGATTACACTTATCTTTGCGAAACTACGGCCGAGCCCTGTTCTTGCGCCGCTCCTGACGCCGAAGGAAAATGCGAAGATTCAGTTCATTGCTCCAATTCGGGCACTAATAAATGCGCCAAAGTGTTTATTGATAGCGGCGCTTCCGCCGGAGCGGCCGGAGTCGCGCAAACGATTTCCCAGCAAAACCAATCATTAAATGACGCTTATCAGAATTGTTCCGACGAAAATCCCTGCGAAGGTTACGATTCAGGCAGCGGTTTCTGGTCCAAACTTTGGAGCGGCATTAAACAATTTTTCGGTTCTATTTTCAGCACCTTGGGTAATTTATTGGATATAGTTTTTGCTCCCAATTCGCTTAATTTGGCCGCTGAAGATTCTTGGGGCGGTTGGGGAGCGGTAGCCATCGCCGGTTACGGCCAATTATTAAGTTTCGTACCGGTTAATATCGTTTTGCATGTGGAGTTGCCTTGGCATACTGCCAAGAAGTTTGACACTTCCGGAGGGGTTTTGGGCAACTTGGCCGGCATGATTATTCAGCAGGCAGGCGTGGATTTAGGGGTTTCCACTTTCGGTTTAAGGATTATTACGGATGAGGATTCGGAATTTGGTAAAAATTTAACCGATCCCAATCCCACAGTAACCGGAGACGTTCTGGGGTTTGCCAAGTTTTTGGACTTTAATAAGCCGGCCGGCATGGGCGATAAAATGGGCGCCATAACCGTGGTGGGAAATTTTGCCGGCAAACAAGTCGTGGAATATTGTTCCAAATTAGTCCAAGTTGTCAACTCTGGCGATGAAAATAAGGCCTGGGCCAGTCGCTTATCTCCCGGTTCGCAATATTTGGATTATTTGGGCAAGGATTGCGTCAAAGACAGTTCGGTTTCCGGCGACGCCATTCCTTCAGGCGTGGGTATTGTTACGCCCAGCAATGATGAATTATTTTCCGACGGTTGTTTCTATAGCTCCGCTTATTGCTTGGCGGAAAGCCGTCGTCTTTATAGCGCCTCCGGTCAATTATTGGGCTTTTACCCTTTGAATTTGTGCCAGAATTTTATCGGTATTGACGATGGCAGGGGAGTCAATGATCCTGATGATGCCACGCGTAAATTATATTGTGCCGAAGATATTTCCCTGGAGGGCAGACAGCGCACCGCTTATCTTAATCAAGCCAATGCCTTAAACTGCCAGATATCCTATAATTCCCGTCCCGCTACCGATTCCTCGGATAATGATTATTTTCAGGTTCACAGCTTTGCCAAAAATGGATCGCTCACCATGAGTGATTGCCAGATTAATTATAAATACTTCTGCGTCAATGACAGAAGTTTCGGGGCCACAGGAGTTTGGAGATCAAAGAAACTTATTTATCGCCGTGTTTACGCGGCCGTCGGTTATAATTATACCAGCGATTACAAACCCTTCGGTTCTTTGGTAGCGCCGGAAAATGGCCAATATCCCAATGAGTGGGACACGCGTCCTGATTCCAGCGGCAATCAGCCGATTTTCTATGAATTCCCCGGCGGAGAAAATCCGCCCTATCAAGCGCGCGCCGGGCAGAAATCAGGCACCTCCATCTATTATATTGATAATTTTTCCGTTAATAAGCCGGATTTATTGCAATTATTCGGCCGTTCTTACAGTTTATGGCAGTGGCAAGCGGATAAATCCAGCGATCCCTTGATCGGCCATTATGCCGACGTTACCGGCACGACCGGGTCTAATAACTCGGTTTGGAGTTTGCCCACGTTATATTGTCCCAATAATTCGCGTCCGACTAACACCTATCTGTCATTCTGTTTGGTCAAGCCGGAATTCACTTTAGCCAAAGTCAGCCCCACTATTGTCAACAGCATCGGCGCGGTCAAAGTCAGTTTTAATTCCAAAATTGATCCGGATCAAGTGCCTATCCGTTCTTATGATGTTGATTGGGGCGATGGCAGCATCTCATCTTATGCCGGTTTGTCTTTGGCCAGCCGTCCTACCTCCTCAAATACTTTTGATTTGTATCATTTCTATAATTATGACAGTTTAGCCAACAAAAATTTGCGGGAATGCGAGACCAAAGCCGGTGTTCTGGTTTTGGGCGACGGCACGACAGAAACAATTGAAGAGTTCAATGATGATTTGACTCGGGGCGCCTGCCAAGAACCGGTTGGGTCGGTTCCCAATGCCTCTGCTTTCCATGTGCCGATTAAATTGACTGTGAGAGACAATTGGGCTTCAGCCAATTCAATAACGATTAAGGATTTGATTGTTTTAAGACGCGATACTTATGATGCGGAACAGCAAGACGCCATTGCCGAGTGCAAGACGACCAGTTACAGTTCAGCTTTGGGCCAGCAATGCGCCAGCGGCAATCCTTGCTGTTCAGCCGCTTGTTATTGGCGGCCGGCGGAAGAAGTTAATACGGAGCAATGTTGTGCCACTTATTTCGGCGGTTGGCGCAGGTGCCAGGAGATAGGCGACGGTTATTGCGATCTGGGCGAACAGGCCACCGATGCCAATGCCGAACATTATAGTCCGGATGATTGCGGCAATATCGTATCCAATGTTACGCCGATTGATTATGCCGATGGCATCTGTCCGGAAACCAAGTCATTGGATGATGACATTGATTGTCCTTTAGGCCAAGGCAGTTTGGTTACTTTAGCCCATGACAGTTATGACTGGCAGGCGTTTATGGCGGTAAATACCGTCGGCGGCGGTTGCGGCGGAACTCCGGATACTCAATTTAATGATGGCAGCGGCGCCAGCAAGGGCAATTTTAACTTTAACGCCGATGCCGCTACTTTTTCCGGCTATGCCGCCAGCGGCAATACCGAATACTTTCTTGATTTGGTTTATGCTCCCAATGATACGGAAAACGACAAACAATTGCGTTACGGCGATATTTTCCGTTTGGTGCCTTGTTTCCAGGGCGTTTACGGTTTCGGTTCCAATAATTGTCCGACAGTATCGTCTGTTAATCCTGCCACTGCCGTGTCAATTCCCGCAATCAGCCCGATAAAATTGAATATTTACAAAATACAGCCGAATTGGTGGCAGCAATTATGGGGAACAGACCCCGGAGATTGGAAAGCTTACCTTGATACTTGCGGAACGGACGGCGATGTTTATTTTAAGGTTTGCCAAAGTCAAGCTTGCAACGGTCCGGCTGATAAAGTGGGAATCGGCGATCGGGTGGTTTTAAGGATGGTAACCAATTCGGCGCAGGCTGGCGAGCCGCTTGAAGCCAGTTTGTATGATGTGGCTTTGCATGTGGGCGGAGAGGATAGAGCGCCGACTTTCTTGAATACCGAAGAAGACGCGTCCCGTCCTTACAAGGCGGCTCAAGTGAATGTTTCACCGTCTTTGAATTTTCGTCTCTGTAACCGTTATGGCAATTGCGGATATTAATTCTCTTTTTATTTATTTTATTGAATTTTTGTGATGCCTTACCAAAAACACAAAAGAATAATTTTAACTCTGTTATTAGCCGCCGTAGTGGGAGGCGGAGTTTTGGGTGTTTTTATCAGCTGTTCTTACGCATATACTAATAGTTATATACAAAGCGCGGGACAACTAACAGATAAAAGAATACGATTGACTGGCAATGAAAATATAGAATATCAAGTGTGGCGGTTTGGTAATCCGCCCGAATATTATTTAGTAAATCCTGCCGGGCAAGATGCGGATACAGCTATGCTCGCCGATGAGAATGGCAATCTGGTTGATCCTAATACTGGAAAATCTCAATCACAAGCAACGGCAGGAACCAGGACAGAGACCTCCGGTGCTCAATCCGCTCTTTCCGATGTAATCGCCCGCATGCTGGCCTGGATACTTTATGGTTTAACCTACGGTTTGGGTTGGATTTTGATTTTAGTCACTAAAGCCATGTTGGCCGTCTCCACTTTTAATAATTTTACCAATCACACGGTAACCACTGTCGGTTGGAAAATTATCAGGGACGTATGCAATAATTTTTTCATTATTTTGCTCTTAGTTTCCGCTGTCGGCACGATTCTGCACCAGAAAAACTACGATTTTCGCACGATGATGCCCAAGATCCTGTTAGCGGCGGTTCTTATCAATTTTTCCAAAATGTTTTTCGGCTTGATGATTGACGCCTCGCAGATTTTAATGTTGACTTTTGCCGCTCCGCTGGCGCAAAGCACCGGCTATAATGTGATTTTGAATGCCCTGGGCTTGCCTGATTTAATGTCTTTAAGCGGCGTGGCCGCTCAATTGGAAGCAGTCGGTTTCAGCACTTGGAATTTGGTGGCAGCCATGTTGTTTGCGGTTATTTTTACTTTTATCGCTTTAGTGGTGATCGTGTGCATCACTGCTGTTTTGATGTACCGGGTTGTTTATATGATGTTTCTGGTTGTGTTATCGCCCCTATATTTTTTCGGCTGGGCCTTTCCTGCCGCTGGCAAACATACCAATCAAATTTTAAGCGATTTGGTCAAATACCTGATTATCGGTCCGGCCATGATGTTTTTTATTTATATTTCCCTGATTACGCTTAAGGATCTTGGAAATGGTGAACAGTTTGACAGTACGATTTCCTATGATTTGCAAACTACCGGGACCGGCGGCAGCGCGGAATTGCAAAAAGAAGCGGCGGTGGCGACCGGGCTTAGTACGGAGAATTCCACTATTTTGGCCTTATCTAAAATGGGGACAGTGGAAAAAATTATTAATTTCGGTTTATTGATCGGTTTGCTTGTTTGCTCTTTGGTAATCGGTCAAAAATTGGGTACGGCCGGCGGTTCCTGGGCCGGCAAAGGCATGGGATTTTTAACTAAACAAGGCAAGCGTTTCAGCGGCTTTAATCTGGCCAAACGTACAGCTAAAGAAGCTCCCAGAGCCATTAGCACGGCCGTTGATGACAGATTGGGCATCAGGCAAAGGTTGTATTCCGGCCTCTACCAAGTCGGCGGCAAAAACATACCTTTCGCGCGTGAGGCCCTGGGCGGCAAAATAGAGTCGCTGGAAGCGGGCACCACCAAGAGGTTTAATCAAAGAATCAGAGCAGTGGCCCAGGGAGCAAAAATTGATAAAAAGGATGAGAACCAATTGCGCGATTTAGCTTCCGGCGGCGCTAAATATGAAAAGATTGCCGCTATTCAGGCCCTGATGAAGAAGGGTTTAATCAGAGATGATGAAATCAATGAAAGCAAGAAACGCAATAATATTGATTTGGTTAATCAAGCGCGTCTCGCTTTGGAGGGGACGGAATTAGGCAAAGAGTTTGATGAGAATTTGAGAAAATACAATCCCAATTTGGCCATGAATACCATGTATACCAGGGCAGGCAAGATTAATCGCGAGAAATTGGAGTCGGATCTTAAGACCGGCAAAGTTGATTTGAATAAGATTATGGGCAGTATGGACCCCGCGACCTTAACCAATCTTAATGAAGCGTTGGGCGGCAAAAAAAATGACGCCGGACAATTTGACGATACTTTGGCTAAATTTTTAATGAAGCATGGCGCCGGCGATTTATCTAAATTGGATAAAGCCATGTCCTCGGAAGTCAAGAAGAGCATCTGGTCCGGGGTCTCTCACACGTCTTTCATTAAAAAGGACGCCCAAGGCAATAATATTATTGACGCCGCCGGCAGGGCTGCTTATGACGAAGATTTGCGCAAAGAATATTTGTCAACGAAATATGACGTGGCCAAGGCCTATGATCGCAGCGATCCGGAACAAAAAGAAAAAGCGCGTAAGTATTTCAGCGAGAATCGCAATAAGGTTTTGGAGAATATGCACTCTGACGGCATGACGGCCGATTTTATGCGCGATTTCGGCGATTTGGTTTCGCCTAAAGAATTGCAGGAGAAATTCGGCGATCGCAGCAAGGAACATTCGGGTAAGATGGAAGCTGCTCTAAGAGAGGCGATTGTCGGTAATGGCGGAAACATCAGCCCTTACGATTTCGGCCAATTGAATGGCAATCTGGCAGAAGCCAGAAAAGGATTAAGCGTTGCCACTGGAGCAAGCAGAAGCGCCGCCCAGCAGGCCGTTGATCAAGCGGCAAAGAATTTGAAAGACGCCGAAGAAATGATTAAGAAGTATTTGTTGTCCCAGGGGTCGTTTGAAGGCATCACCGGGCAAGTCAATGCGGAAAACAAATCAAATATCGTCGGATCGCTTAAAGCCGAAGAAGCGGAAAAAATCAAGTGGGGCAGTTTGTCCGATGCCGATCAGAGAGCGGTAGCTCAAGGCATGGATGCCAACACCTTGTGGGTAATCGGCGCCAGAGGCAATAATAATGAATTAATAAAAGGCGTCAAACAGAGAATTTTTGACGAAGTGGAAAACGACCCGGTGAAAAAGGGGTACGATGATTTGATTGAGCGAGCTAAAAAATTAAGATCCGAAGACGAGCAAATAGAGAGCGATTTAAAGAGCTTGCAGGCAAAAGGCGATCCGACATTGCAAAACGATATTAACGCGTTAATGCTAAGACGGGTAGAATTGAGAGGCGATCAAGCCAGAGGCATTGAAGGAGAGAGAAAGAAAATAAATGACGCCATTGAAAAATTTTTAAAAGAAAACGAGAGATTCTTCGTGGATATTAACGAAGATCGCCCGAAATTTAAGCCGACCGATTGGGATAAAAAAGCCCGAGCGATTAAGGGCAAGAAAAAGGGCGGTGATTTTGAAGAACAAGCATAAACTATGGCTGATCAAATGACAAAAGAGTTGGGCGCAATCGCCGAGTTAAAACGGTTCAATCCTTGGATCGACTCTTTTCAGTTGTCTGATCCCGAGATTTATGCGGTTATTGATTTGATCGGCCAGGTGATTTGGGGCGACATGACTTTAGAAGAATTCCCTTTGGCTTTGCAGAAAGCGGTTATCAAGGATGACGCCGCTAAACGACGTTTGATTATAGAAATTGCCAAAAACCGTTTTAAGGATTTTCAAGACGATCTTGGCGATGTTGACGCTTTTATCAATAATTTTCAGTCCGGGAACAGTGTCGTCTCCCCTGTGGTTGAAAACAGCTCTCCTAAGGAAACAAAAAACCTCCCGCCTTCGCCGGCTGTTTCTGCTTTAGTCAAACCGGTTAACAGCCGGGATGAAATATTGAGACAGTATGACTGGTCGGCCACCACCGGCTTGGAACGCCGTTTGCTGTTGGAAGAATTAGGCGTCAGCCGGCAGGAGTTGGAAGATTATTTGAAGAGTAATTAATCATCCCCGTTATCCGATAATCGTCACGCAGCCATCCTTCTGAAATTCAAAGGGTGGCGACAAAATTATTATGCCCCAAGATTATTTAAACAAACTTAAATCTTTACCGCCAACAGTCAAAAACAAACTGTCTACGGATGCGATATTGTCTAAATTGGATGCTTTGGACGAAGAATTCGGCATCAAATCCACCTCTTTGGTAATCAGTATTCTTTTAGGTGAAGTGACTACCGGAGTTTTAGCGGATAAATTGAAGACCGATTACGGTTTTAATGATTATTTGGCGCATCAAGTAGCCAATGGCGTTAGGGAAGTAGTGAATGAAGTCGGTTATTACGGCCGGCCAGCTGGAATGGCCGCCCTCCCGGCGAAAGAAAGCAGAAAACCGATTCTTGACGCCTTAAACAAACCGCAAAATTCCACAGTTATGACTTTTTCCCGCGAAGATGAAGAGGAAATTGAAAAATATATTGAGTCGGTTAAAACGACGCCGCGGATTACCGATTATACCGATGCCGCCACCTCAATTATCCTGTCTTTTGGTTATCCGGTCAGTGATGAAGTGATGATTAAGCGTCTGGGCTCAATCATTATCGCCCGACTCAAAGATATTCGCGATGAACTGGAAACCAAGGAGAATTTAATGAAAAGCCGCAAGGTTGGAGGTATGGAATTTCCTGAAGCCGATGCCGACAGAATATTGAAGATTATCAAATCAGTTGTTGCCGGGCAGGCCGCGCCGGCTGACGCCGGAGCGGTTTCAAAGGAATTGCAAGAAATTTTAGCGGCCAATGAAGAGGCCGACACAATAACGCCGCCCGTTGAAAAACAGCAGCCAAGAATTTCCCCCGCTCCTCCCACTATAGAAATGGAAGACGGCTTGCCGGTAATTCGGATGCCTGATGATTTAATGATCAGGCCGCGGGATGAATCTGCTGTTTTAGAAAAGAAACTCGGCTTAACGCCGTCTTTCGAGCAGGGGAGAAAGAAACCTCAATTGCCCACAGCCGCACAAGATGTTAAAATTAAGACAGCCAAGGATTTGCCTTTGCCGCAACCCCAGCCGTTTGCGGCCAGAGAAACTTTTACCGGCAATCTGGCCATGCCGCGTTCGACCGGCCGGCCGAACTTGGATGATGTCAAATTCAATAAAAAATTAATGGGACCGATTGAAGAATTGGAGAGTATGACCTTGATCGATTTCCGCCGTTTATCCCCCGATCCGGTTGCGGTAACAGCCAAAATTAAGGAGAAAATTGATTTATTGGAACAAGAGCATTTTGGCAAAAAAATCGATGGTATAGCGGCTTGGCACAAAAATGAAGTCAGTAAATTTTATCGTTTATTGGGCCAAACGGCCATGGCTGAAGGCAAGAGCATTGAAACGGTAATCAAAGAGCGCCTGACTGACGGTAAACCGACTTTGTCGTTAGATGAATTCCATGCCGTTATGGGGCTTAATCGTAATTTACGTTATTAATTATGCAACAAGTGGTTGTGCCGCAATTTTTGGATGTTGAGGATAAAATTATCGGACCGATTTCCGTCCGTCAGTTTGTTGAGTTGATTGTCGGCGGATTAATTATCGTGATTTTTTATCGCATTTTTGATTTTTCTTTGTTTATCGTCTCCGGTTTGATAGTTTTGGCTATAACTTTAATCGTGGCCTTCGCCAAAATTAACGGCCAGCCCTTTCATTTATTCCTGCTTAATTTTATCCAGACCTTAAAAAATCCCAAGCTTAAAGTTTGGCGTAAATTTTTCACCCTGGATGAAATAAAAGCCGATTTAATTAAGCCCAAAGAAGAAAAACCGCCGCTTCGGATGGCCGCGCGCCAGCCCGTCAGCAAATCCCGCCTGTCGGAAATCGCTTTGGTCATTGATACCGGCGGTGTCTACCAGGGAGAAAACGGAGTTAATGATTAAATTAAACTTAGCCCGCCGGCGGGCGGATTATAAACCGAATTTTATTGTATGGCTAAAAATCGACAAGCCACCAAAACCACCCCCTCAACCCAGAAATTCTTGCAGATAGCGGAGATCAGGGACGACACTATCGTAATGAAAGACGGCACTTTGCGGTCAGTGATTTTGGTGTCCTCAATTAATTTTGCGCTTAAATCCGAAGACGAACAGAACGCCATTATTTCCGGTTATGTCAGTTTTTTGAATTCTTTGGATACGCCTCTGCAGATTATCATTCAATCGCGTCAACTGGATTTGGAATCATATCTGGAATTTTTAAAAGATGCCGAAACCAAACAAACAAATGATTTGCTAAAAATGCAAATGGCCGAATATCGGCAATATATCACAGAATTGGTGGAATTGGGCAATATTATGACTAAACGATTTTTGGTCGTGGTGCCTTACGAGCCCTTCCGGTCAAAAACCAGGAATTTTTGGCAGCGGAGCGGCGATATCCTGTCGCCGACAAAAGTTTTATCTTTGGGGCAAAAACAATTCATGCAAAGACAGCGGGAACTTTTAACCATAGTGGACAGGGTTTTAACCGGTTTGGCCAGCATGGGTTTGCGCGCCCAGGTTTTAGACACCCAATCATTAATTGAAATTTTTTATAACACCTACAATCCGACTGTTTCTCGCAGTGAAAAATTGGTTGACGTTAATAAATTAAGAACCGAAGACCTCGTTTAATTTTATGTTTACTCCCGAAGATATCAACAAACAAACAACCCCGCCGCCGGTCGGCTATGCTCCGCCGCCAGCGCCAACGCCGCAACAAAAGAAACAAACAGAACTCAAAGAGTTGCAAACGGCGCGTGAAGTTTTAGAAGAGGAGAGAATTTATCGGCGCGGCGTCGTTTCCGTCCGGGATTTAATAGCTCCGGCCGCTTTGGAAGTCAATTCCGATCATATCAGGTTGGGTGAACTTTACATTAGGACCATCTTTGTTTTTGAATATCCGCGTTATATCGCTGTCGGCTGGTTTGCGCCGATTATCAATATGGATATTGAGGCGGACATGGCCATGTATTTTTTTCCGGTCAAAGCCGCGGTCATTTTAAAGCAGCTAAAGAAAAAAGTCGGCGTATTAGAGGCGACAATTATTGGCGCGGCGGAAAAAGGCGCGCCTCGCGATCCTCTGGCCGAAACTGCTTTGCGCGATATGGAAAAGTTGCGCGATGATCTGACCCAGGGCATTGAGCATTTTTTCCAATTCTCGCTATATGTGACGCTATATGCCAAAACACTGGAGGAATTGGATAAGACCTCGGAACGCATTGAGAATTTTTTCGGCGGCACTTTGATTTTCTCCCGCCGGGTATTCTATCAGGCCGAGCAAGGTTTCAATTCCACTTTGCCCATGGCGTATGACGAACTCCAGGTTTATATCAACCTTAATTCTTCACCGGCCGCTTCTTCCTTCCCGTTCGTTTCTTCCGATTTGACTTCCGATCATGGCATTCTGTACGGCATCAACCGCCACAATAACAGCTTAATCCTGTTTGACCGTTTTTCCCTGCAGAACGCCAACTCCGTGGTGTTTGCCACTTCCGGCGCCGGCAAGTCCTATACGATTAAATTAGAGGTCTTGCGCAGCATGATGTTCGGCACCGATGTGATTATCATTGATCCGGAACGCGAATATAACCATTTGTGCGAAGCTGTTGGCGGCACTTACATTGACATCTCGCTTAATTCTGAAGGCAAAATCAATCCTTTTGATCTGCCTCGCGCTATTGGCGAAGACGCCAAACCGGCGGATATTATCCGCAATGCCGTTATCACTGTTAAGGGGCTGGTGCGATTAATGATTGGTGATGTGACGCCGGAAGAGGACTCCATTATTGACCGCGCGCTATTAGAGACCTATGCCAAGAAAGATATTACGCCCGATGCCGATTTACGCACCGTGGAGCCGCCCATTATGCAGGATTTCCAGGATATCCTGGAGGGCATGGAAGGCGGCAACAATATTGTTTTGCGGCTCAAGAAATACACTGAAGGCACTTTCTCCGGCTTGCTCAATCATCCGACTAACGTCCAATTGAATAATCAGCTGGTGGTTTTTTCCGTCCGCGATTTGGAAGATGAACTAAAGCCGCTGGCGATTTACACCATTGTCAATTATATTTGGAATATTGTCCGTTCGGAAATGAAGAAAAGGATTTTGGTGGTGGATGAGGCCTGGTGGCTGATGCAACGCGAGGATTCGGCCAAATTTATTTTTGCTTTAGTCAAGCGTTGCCGCAAATATTACTTGGGCGTTACGACTATCACCCAGGATGTCAATGATTTTCTGACTTCTCCCTACGGCCAAGCCATCGTCAATAATTCCGCCATTCAATTGCTGCTCAAGCAATCTCCGGCGGCCATTGATTTGGTGCAAAAAACGTTCCTATTAACCGAGGGCGAAAAATATTTGCTATTGGAGGGCGCGGTAGGCGAAGGCATTTTCTTTGCCGGCGCCAAACATGTGGCGGTTAAAGTTGTGGCTTCCTATTCCGAAGACCAATTGATTACTTCCGACCCGCGGCAATTATTGGAAATTGAGGCGGCCAAGAAAGAGTTTGCCGAAGCGATGCTGTCGCAGAATAATTAGCAACCAAGAGGCGAGCAGCGGCTAAACGGCAATAACAAAAAGAAGAAAATAATCTAAATTTTTATATGCTTGAAGATCGACGACGATTGGTACTGATTATTTTAGCTATTGCCATAGTGCTATCTTTAGCAGTAGCTTTATGGTTGATATTCGGACCTCAAAAAAAACCCCAGAATCAACAAACCGGGTCGACACCGCAGGTGGAGACAGGTGGCAGCGCCGCTACTTTCGGCTTGCCGGCAGCGCCGCCGGAGCGTTTGGAACAGGAAAACGATTATCCCATCGGCTTAAAGCAATTAGCCATGTCTTTTGCCGAACGCTATGGCAGTTATTCCACTGACGAACCGCAAAAAAATATCAAGGATTTGGAATCGCTTATGACTGTGACAATGTATAAAACGTCTTTGGCCCAAACGCCGGTTATCGGCGCGGCCGGGTTTTCCGGTTACTCGGTCAAAGCGCTTTCTGCCGATTTGCAAAGCGTAAAAACCGATTCAGCGGCAGTATTAGTCAAAACCCAAGTCACGCAAACCAGCGGCGACGGCATTACGCCCAATGTTTACTATCGCAACTTGCAATTAACTTTTATTAAATCCGGCACAGAATGGCTGGTGAATCAGGCGAAATGGCAATAAACAATATTAAAGAACAGATCGCCGATTTGTTGTTTCCGCGTTACTGCCTAAGCTGTCGGCGGGAAGGTGAGTGGTTGTGCGAGAAGTGCTTGATAACTTTGCCGGTCGGAAAAAGGCAATTGTTTTTGCCGGTCGGTGTTGGTGGAATAGAAGTTACGGCTTTATTTGATTATGATCAATTACTGATGGGCAAGATTATCGCCGCCTTAAAATATAATTTTGCCTTTGATCTGTCGCGAACCGTTCATCGTTTGGTGAGTGAAGTAAAATTGACAGAACAAATAGGCAATGATCCCACAGTTTTAGTTCCAGTGCCCCTGCATCGTCGTCGGTATCTTTGGCGCGGATTTAATCAGGCGGAAATAATCGCACAAGCCCTGGCGGCCGCTAATTCTTCTTGGTCAGTTTGTCCGGATTTGCTTAGGCGAGTTATTTACTCTAAGCCGCAAGTCGGACAAAAACAAAAAGATCGGGTTAGAAGCGTGCAAGGAGTGTTCCGGATCAATTTGGAGCGATTAAGCGATAATTGGAATAAACGTATTATCTTGGTTGATGATGTTTTAACCACGGGCTCTACTTTAAGCGAATGCGCCGAAGTTTTAAAAACCGCTGGATTCGCTGAAATTAGCGGTTTTGTCTTGGCTACATGATGGACGGGGGCTTTACAAAAGACATGCTTTTATGATAGAATAAGCAGGTTGCGTTGTTTGGAGAGATGGCCGAGTGGCTGAAGGCGGCGGTTTGCTAAACCGTTGTACGTCTATTATGGGCGTACCGAGGGTTCGAATCCC
Source organism: Candidatus Buchananbacteria bacterium (assembly GCA_041666945.1). Taxonomy (GTDB): domain Bacteria; phylum Patescibacteriota; class Patescibacteriia; order 2-01-FULL-39-33; family 2-01-FULL-39-33; genus CAISTG01. Next base: position 86,833 of record JBAYFY010000001.1, read on the forward strand.
TCTCTCTCCGAATGTACTCTTGAAAGGGTAAACTTTACAATATAATTAACATAAAATATGTATTCACAACTCTATTCCCAAAACCCATGGATTATAGTCCTGATGCTGGTTTTGGCGCTTTGGACAATTCCTTGGAAAGGTTTAGCGCTTTGGAAATCGGCTCGTCGTGGCGATACTGCTTGGTTTATTGTTCTCTTACTGGTTAACACTCTGGGTATCTTGGAAATCCTGTACATTTACGCCTTTAGCGGCAAGAAAGAGAAGAAAGAAGAACCGGTAACTCCAGTCGTTTAAGTACCGGCATCAGGACTAAACCAAAAAAAGAGCGGGAGTGACTGGCAGCAGCCGCTGCGTCATTGTATTTTATGTATCTTAGAAAAGAAGCAAAGATGGAGAGGTGGCAGAGCGGTTGAATGCGTCAGTCTTGAAAACTGAAGTCCCCTTAAAAGGACCGCGAGTTCGAATCTCGCCCTCTCCGAAATAAAAGCACCTGCAATTATTTAATCACATATAGTATATGCCTCAAAATGAAAAAACCTTAGAACAGCTTAGTCGCGTGGTTTTTTCCTGGCAGTATCCGGAATTTGTCGTCTATCATAAAGATAAGCGTTGGTATGTCATCTCGCTTATAGTATTGGTCTTGGCTTTGGCTTGGACGATTTATGACAAGAATTATTTATTCAGCGCTTTCTTATTGTTGTTTTATTTATTGGTTATATTTTATGAGAGCCGGCAACCGGAAATGATTGATTTTACTATCACGGAAGACGGGGTAAAATCAGGCGACAATTTTTATTATTTCAAAGATATTGATCATTTTTATGTTGTTTACCAGGCGCAAGGCGTAAAAAATCTTTACTTGGAATTCCGCAATCCTTTGCGCAGCCGTTTGATTGTGCCGCTGGTCGGCCAGAATGCCGTGGCCGTCAGAGATTTTTTATTGCAACATTTAGCGGAAGATCTGGAACGGGAAGCCGAACCTCTTTCCGAGCAATTAAGGCGCTGGCTTAGATTGTAGGACTTGATTTATATCGGCAAAAATGATAAGATATGAATCTGTTTCAAAAAGCTGTTTTTGGGACAGATTATTAGTATCATGTACCCGTAGCTTAGCTGGATAAAGCGTCGGCTTGCGGAGCCGGAGACCACAGGTTCAAATCCTGTCGGGTACACAATTAGTTAAAATTTTATAAAGTCGAAAGTCCATAAAGTTAGATGCTAATCCGACTTCCTTCTATGAACTTATCACTTGATAGCCAGATCAGCCAGATTAGCCCTTACGCCAAGCGGTTGGCTAATAAATTAAAGAAGTTAAACATTGAGACCGTTCGGGATCTCATTTTTTATTATCCTTTTCGTTACGAAGATTACAGCCGTTTGTCCAAAATAGCTGATTTGCGCGAGGGCTTGGAAGCGGCGGTAGTCGGACGTTTGGAATTGGTAGCCAATCGCCGCAGCCACCGGCAGAGAAAAATCATCACTGAAGCGGTTTTGACTGACGATAGCGGCTCCATTAAGCTCGTTTGGTTTAATCAGCCCTGGGTGGGCAAAACCCTAACTGGCGGGGAAATTGTCAGGGTTTACGGCAAAGTTAGCGGGGATATGTTTAATTTGCATTTTAATTCCCCCAATTATGAGCGCGCGACCGCTATCGCTCCGGGAATTGTGCCGGTTTATCCTTTGACTTCCGGTCTAAGCAATAAACAATTGCGTTTTTTATTGTCCACGCTTAAGCCGCTTTTGGCAAAAGTTTACGATTATCTGCCTATTGAGATAATTAAACGGCAGAATTTGATCAATCTGTCATCCGCTCTGATTAATATTCATTGGCCGGAAAATGCCAGCGCCTTGGCCGCGGCGCGTCATCGTTTGGCCTTTGATGAACTGTTTCTACTTCAAACCTGGTCGCAAATACTGCGACGCAATCTGAAAGAGTTGCAGGCGCCGGCGATTGAATTCAAGGAAACGAAAATAAAAGAATTCATAGCGCAGTTGCCGTTTGAATTGATGTTGGACCAAAAGCGCGCCGCTTGGGAAATTATCAAGGACTTGGCTAAGACCGAGCCCATGAATCGGTTGATGGAAGGCGATGTCGGTTCGGGAAAAACCGTAGTGGCTTTGATCGCCATGTATAATACTATCTTAAACGGCCAACAGGCGGTCTTGATGGCGCCGACCGAAATCCTTGCTAATCAGCATTATCAAAATTTAAGCCGGCTGTTAGCCGGTTATAAAATTAATACCGGCCTATTGACCCGAACACAAAAAGTGTTCAATAATGGAGAGGTTGGTAAAAAAGAATTTTTAAATAAAATAGCCGCCGGGGGAATAGATTTGATTGTCGGTACTCATGCCCTGATTCAGAAAGAGGTGGTTTTTAAACAACTGGGGCTGGTCGTCGTAGATGAACAGCATCGCTTTGGCGTCAAACAAAGACAGGAATTAAAGCAGAAGGGCGCCGGCAATAAAATTCCGCATTTTTTATCTTTAACCGCCACGCCCATACCGCGTTCTTTGGCTTTGATAGTTTACGGCGATTTGGATTTGTCCATCATTCGGGAAATGCCCAAAGGCAGGAAAGCGATTATAACCAAGGTGGTACCGCCGGATAAACGACTGTTGGCTTATGAATTCCTTGGCAAACAAGCGGCCGCCGGCCGGCAGATATTTGTGATTTGCCCCTTAATTGACCCTTCGGATAAGCTGGGTGTGCGATCGGTTACCGAAGAATTCCATAAATTAGATAAAGAAGTTTTCCCGCAGCTCCCGGTAGGGTTACTGCATGGAAAACTGAAGACGGAAGAAAAAGAGGAAGTGATGGCTCGGTTTAAGGATAATGAAGTAAAAATTTTAGTTTCCACTTCAGTGGTGGAAGTCGGGGTGGATATCCCTAACGCTACCGTCATGATGATCGAAGGCGCGGAAAGATTCGGTTTGAGCCAGTTGCATCAATTCCGCGGTCGCGTGGGGCGAGGGGAGAGTCAATCGTACTGTTTTTTGTTTTCTGAAGATCCCTCGGATCGGGCTTTGGCGCGATTGAATTATTTGTCGCAAACCACCGACGGTTTTGCTTTGGCTGAATACGATATGAAACAACGCGGCGGCGGCAATGTTTTCGGCCTGGAGCAATCGGGCTTTATTGATAATTTAAAAATCGCCGATCCCGGCGATTTGGCTTTAGCGAAAAAAGCGCGCGATGCCGCTAAAGATTTTACGGCTGAATTCAAATTGGAAGATTTTCCTCGGTTAGCCGAAGCGGTCAGTCAGTTCGGTTTGACGGCACACTTAGAGTAGTCCCATTATCTCGCTAACATGCTTTACGGGTAGAAGTTTTAGTTTTTCCGCCGTTGCTTCCTGCCGAGCGGGGATAATGGCTTTAATATAGCCGAGGCGCTCCGCTTCCTTAAGCCGGCGGGTTAATTGCGGCACGGTACGGATCTCCCCGGATAGTCCCACCTCGCCTAAAATCAAGGTTTTGCCGGGCAAGGGCTTTTCCATAAAAGCGGAAACAATTGCCGCAGCCACCGCCAGATCCGCTGACGGTTCTTTTATTTTTAAGCCGCCGGCGACATTAAGATAAACGTCCTGGTTGCTTAAGTTAACTTTATTGTATTTGCCAATAACCGCCAGAAGCATCTGCAGGCGATTAAGATCAAAGCCCGTGGTTTTGCGTTGCGGATAACCGAAAAAGGTCTTGGCGGTTAACGATTGTACCTCCACGAGAAACGGCCTGGTGCCCTCAAGCACCATGGTAGCGCCGATGCCCGGGTTGCCCGATGACAGTTCTTTATCGGCAAAAATTCCCGCCGGATCGTTGACCTCTTTTAGTCCGCCGCCGGTCATTTCAAAAACCCCGATTTCGCCCACGGCGCCGAAACGGTTTTTGACGGCTCGTAAGATTTTAAAATTATTTTGCGCGTCATTTTCCAGATACATCACCGTATCCACTAAGTGTTCCAAAGTTTTCGGTCCGGCGACTTGGCCGTCTTTGGTGACATGGCCGATAATTAGGACGGCGATGTTGTTTATTTTGGCCAGCGACATCAGTTTGGCGGTGCAGGACGTGATTTGCCCCACGTTGCCGGCCGCGCCGGGAGAGTCAGCCGTGTAGACCGTCTGAATTGAGTCCACTATTAATAATTGCGGCTTAAGCGCGGTGGCCGTGGCGATGACGGCGTCGATATCGGTTTGCGGCAAAAATTTTAATTTGCTCAAATCATTAGTTAAGCGTTCGGCGCGCATTTTTATTTGCGCCGCCGATTCCTCGCCGGAAACATACAAGACGGAATTAAGTTGGCCAACCAATTGCAAAGCTAAAGTGGATTTGCCGATTCCCGGGTCGCCGCCTAAAAGCATTAAAGCGCCATTAACAATGCCGCCGCCCAAAACGCGATCTACTTCGTTCAGGCCGGTAAGGGTTCTGGTTTCTTTGCCCCCGATTATGGTTGATAAGTCAATAGTTTCTTCCGCTCGGGCCGTATTAGCCGAATTTTCTGATTTTTTTCGTTCTTCAGACAAAGTCCCCCAAGCGCCACAATCAAGACAGCGCCCTTGCCACTTAGGGTATTGGGCGCCGCATTTGGAACAGGAAAAGACGGTTTTGATGTTGGCTGGCATAATTGTTTATGGAGTGCTGTTGCCGTTATAATAGTTCATTACTTTATTAACATAATCTCTGGTTTGCCCGTAACCGGCATTTTGGCAGCATTGGTAGCTTAGGTATCCTTTGCAATTTGTGCTGTTGCTGACAGCGCCCTTGCCGCCATTATAGGCCGCCGCCGCTCGCGTAAGATCTTTTTCGTTGCTATTTTTTACGTATTTAGCGGCCAATTTAATACTCAAATCCACCCCGGCCTGGCCTTTAAGTTCGTCGCAACTTACTTTACGTCCGGCCAATCCGCTGGCAGTTGTCGGTAAAATTTGCATAATACCGCAAGCATTTGATTTACTGGTGCCCACATTGGCGTTGCCGCTTGATTCTTGAGACATGATGGCTTTTAACAGTTTTGGATCCACACCCTCTGCGGCTGCGGCGGCTTTGATTTGCGAATCGTAAGCGTCGCAATTGGAGCAAGTCATTGGCTTATTTACACCGTCTTTTTTGTAATCCCAAGCCGTACCATTGGGGGCGCTAAGGCAAGGATCGTTCTTATCGGGGGCAATTTGCTTGCCCTGATTTTTTAAGTTATTTTGTTGAGTTTCCGTGGAGATGCCGGCATTACCAGCAAGAATCACCGGTTCAAATTCCTGTCCGGTTATAACCGTCAAGTTAGGGTTAATAATACTAATTAACGTATAAGATAGCAAGGCCAAGGCCAATCCGGCCAAAGCGGAAAAAATTATGGATTTGGCATCGGTTATTTTGCCGCCATCGCCGCGCGCCAGAAGCCATTTGAATCCGCCCCACATGACCATAATCGTTGCGAGTATGCCAACTGTTCCCAATAATAATGCGTACCAGGTGTTAATGTAGCTGGGCAGAAGATCCGCATTAACCGGAATTTTAGCGCCGGCCGTAAAAAGGCCGCCGATGGCCACGTTAGGAGTAAAAGTAAAAGACGCTCCACTATCTTGATCAATGGTTTTTGTTGAACCAATGTTCACAGTGGTGTCGGAAGGCGTTGATTGGCCCCATTCCGCCGCCCCATTGGGATAGGTGATGGAGCATTGGTGAATACAGCCGCTGATTTGTTCTTGAGTCCAATCCGCTCCTGAATCGTAACAACCATCAAGGCATTGCTGATATTCAGTTTTGTTGTCGGCCAAAACCGCTGCCGGCAGCAACAGATTAAAAACCAGAGCAATAGTTAAAAATGTTTTCAGTAAATATCTCATAATTATTAATATAAAAAATAATTCAATTTTTCATAATCTCCCATTCCACCAATTCTTGATTCATACTGGTTAAACGCAAAGGCATATTCATGCCTTCCAACTGATAAACTCCGCCGACAATCAAGTCGGGAGAAATTTTTAAGGTGTCCATCAGTAACATTTCGTCAGCGGCTAAAGGATTGGTGGAAATGCTGAATTTGTTATTAGCCAGTTGGTTTAATTCCAACGGGCCCAAACTAAGGTTATTCAAGGTGGTGCCCAGAGTGGCCAAATCGCTTATTTCTTGAGTTGAGAGCAATTCATATTGCAGGCAAGACCCCATTTCGGCGCTCGCGGGCAGAGTGGCGGCGTTTTCGCTGTTGCAATATGGTTTATAAATTTCAAAACCGGATTTTTTTAAGGTGGCTCTGACTTTTTGTTCGGTTTCAGGCAGGATTTGTTTGCCCAGTTGGTCTTGAAAAAGTTTTTTTAATTCCGCATCAGTCAACGGCGTGTAATTTTGCACTATGGGTTCCCGGCCCTCAAAATTTATATTGCTAAGGTCGGGGTTAACGATGGATATCAAAGTATAAGACAATAAAGCCAAAGCCAGACCGGCCAAAGCGGAAAAAATCATGGATTTGGCATCGGTAATTTTGCCGCTGTCGCCGCGCGCCAGAAGCCACTTGAATCCGGCCCACATAATCATTATCGTAGCCACAATGCCGATTACCCCCAGCATCAAGTCATACCAGGCCTTGATATAATTACCCAATAAATTTTCGTTGACATTACCGCCCATAAAGGCGCCGATAGGCACGTTGAGAATTAAATCTCCGCTTTGGGCCGCAGTGGCGGCATCTGATGCTGCTAATTGCGCATTTTGCGCCGCCTCATATTCGTTTTTGCAAAGGGAAAAATCGTCAGCGGCTTGTTGTTGGCAGGCCGTATCATCAGATTCGCAGTTATCAAGTTGGTCTTGCTGTTGTTTTAAGCAATCATCAATATAATTCGCTTGAGCCGCAATCCAAGGAAAAAGCAAAAGATAAGAGGCAAAATAAATAATCGCTAAGATTGGGATTTTTCTGTTCATGGCAAATCAATTTTATAAATGCGGTTATTGGAACCATCAGTGAAAAATAATGATTTGGGCGAAGAAGCGTTGTACATAATATTGGCAATACTACCTTGGCGGGTTGGCGTGGCAATAATTGTCTGTTGGCCTGTCGTTAAATCAATCTGGTAAATATCATCAGTCAGAGTATCGGCCACGCTACGATCAATGTCGGCGCCATTGGGCAAATCGCGCGGAACGGCGCAGTAAAGCGTATCATTGCCGGCGAAAGAGCATTTGTCCGGCCAAGTGTTTAAGGAAAGCGCTTGGCGGTTAGTGCCGATATTATCACCATGAGCGTCGGAAATCCACAGTTGCGGCTTGAAATCTGTCATATTGTGCACACTATAAAGCAGGCGTTCGCCATTGGGCGACCATTCGCTTTGAAACCCTCGGCCCTCCACAATCATGGATTTGAAGTTTTCACCATTTAAACCGATGAGATAAATTTCAGAACGGTTGAGATCCTTACCCTCGTTAAAAGTTGCTACCACTTGATTATTTGGTGACCAATTAGGTTGGACTTGGTTTTCAATACCGCCGATACTTTCTAGAATTTGAGGATTGGAACCGTCATAGTTGGCGGCGACTAAAAAACGATTTTCCACGTCCAGGGCCATGTTTTTGAATAGTATCTGCTCATTATTGGCCGAAAAATCAAAATCTTCCCAATGCTCGGGCAGAGTGATTTGTTTTTCTGTATTAAAGTCATAAACAGTGTTGGAACCGTCAGGATATTCCAATATAGCTTTATTACCCTTGCTATCCCAAGTGGCATTACTGATATTATAGAATATTTGGTCGCTCAAAGCAGTGATATTGCCGTTACTGTCCACGCGATAAAATTTGCCGTCTTTAGAATTATAATAACTGATTGTCCCGTCGGAGGTCATGAAAGAAAAATAAGCCGGATCTTTAACGATAGCGCTTACAGCCGTTAGTCCGCCTTGAGCTGTTTTGGTGACCGCAGGCACTGAAGCAGTAATTTGCCCGGGAGATTGGGGCAGGAAACCGGATTGCGCCGCTATTTGCTGATTGCCGGCGCCGGCTTCAGGCAGTTGGCCGATGGTGGTAGTGGCAGTTTGTTCAGTCGGCAGAGTGCTGGCAGGAGCAAAGAAAGGCAGCCAAAAAAACCAATAAATAAAAAACACCAATAAAACGGCGGCGCCGATAATTAGGGCGAAAACCCCAATTTTTTTCCAATCAAGATTCATATATGTGATATTTATTATTAACCGCCATCCTCAATTTCCCCCTCGTTTTCGCCGGCAGTAGCGCCGCTTGACGGTTGCGGACCAGCGTCTTGAGCGCTCGGCGAGGCGGCGGGAGCAGCCGCCGGGGAGCCGGTGTTACTTTCCTGAACGCATTCCAAACTCCCGCTGATTAATTTTTCCGGGTCATTGATTAGGTAGCTTATGGCGCCGTTAAGATAGAATGACCAGCCGCATTTTTCATAAGCGTAATACATGCTGCCGCCAATCATAATAACAATAAGAAGCAGTAGAATAACTACCCAAAGCCACCAAGTTCCGGCGATAAAAGTCAAGGCCATCCAAACATACCTGACTGTTTTGACGGTTTTCGCGGCTTGTTGGATTTTTTGTTTCGCTTCACTGGTTTCTTCAGCGGCTTTAGCGGCAGTATTGGCGGCTTGAGCTTTTTCAGAATTAAGCATGTCGGCCTGATTATCATCCGAAGAAGCTGAATTGGATCGGCTATTTTTGCTTTGTTGGTTTTCTGTTTGTCCGAACGCGGCTGAACGGCGGCCCAAGGCAGTATCCACCGAAGAAAAATCATCAGCGCGAATCAATTCATTACGCTTGGCGTTTTTTTGGCTGTTTATTTGATTGGCTATATTTGCCTCATCTATTATAACCCGTTCATCATCCGCCATAATAAAGATGTAATAATTACACTTTTATTATACCATTTTTTACCTTTAATCACAAAATGTCGCTGACTATGATTTTTTTCTGTCCGACGATTTTCTTATTCTGACCATTTTAACAATTTTTTTTTGACTGCAGGCAATCGGCAGTGATAGCGCAAAGATGGTTTTTTAGAATCAACGCAAAGCTTTGATTAGGTACAGGATTGCATTAAAGATAGATTTTATGTTGTAATTAAAATAGTAATTTCTCAAAATAGCTAAAATGTTGTATAATTAAATTATAGTTAATGCTTGTGGATAAGTTATAAATCAGCCAATTTTTTCCGTCATTCCCAAAAATCACTGATGAGCTTAAAAGAGCGAGTCAAAATTTATCGGAAATCAGTAATATAATAATATTAAGTTGGTTTTTCACAAGCAAATAAGGTGACAAAAATATGCTGGTAAAACAGCCCATCAAGTTTTTTCAGGTTGCGATTTTCGTCGTAAGCGGCCTGTCTTTGTTTTTAATTTTGTCTGCGCCTGCCTTATCCTGGACCGGTCCGACAGATGATCCGCCTAATGGCAATGTCGCGGCGCCGCTTAATCAATCCACGCTTTTCAGCGGCGATGTTATTTCCGGCAGATGGAATACGTTAACAATTACTCCCGATAACTGCAGTATCGCCTCTTTAGTCGGTTGGAACGGCACTAAATTGGCGTGCACTTCCACTTCGCCAACTTCTGGAGGGATCAGCGGCCGAGTCAATTACTTGTCTAAATTTATCACCACTAGCACGCTGGGTGAGTCCTCTATTTTTGACAACGGCAATGTCGGTATAAACGATGTGACTCCTGAAGCTACTTTAGTGATAAAAAGAGCCGGCGGGGGGGCTACCAATACTTGGTTGCGTGTCCATGATACCTCGGCTAATCCCGAGATTCAGTTGCAATATTCCAGTGGCGTCAATGACCATTGGGGTATTTATAATAATCAGACCGAAGATGCTTTTAGAATTTGGGGCGGCGGCAATGATCGTTTTTCTATTCTGCAAAACGGCAATATCGGTATCGGCAAAAATGCTCCCGTTGCCAAATTAGATGTGGCTGGCACGGTCAGTTCAACCGGTTTGCAAGTTAATGGTTTAATAAGAGCGAGCAGTTTAGTCGGCAGCGGGGTTCGTTGCTTGCAAACTAGCGCTACCGGCCAAATTTCTGCCACTGCCGCGGCTTGCGGTATCGGATCGGGCGGAAGCGGCGGTGTTAATTACGGTTTGTCTGGGCAAGTTGCCTATTATCCGGCTAATGGCACGAATGTTACCGGCACCTCGGCTTTAATCATTGATAATGCCAACAATCGGGTTGGTTTAGGCGCGGCTCCAGCGACTAATCATCGCTTTCTAGTTAAATCGGCCGGTGTTTTGAGTTATGCGATGAAGATTTTGGATTCCAGCGGCAATATACCGCTTTTATCAATTGTTGATCTTGGTACGTCAGCTTTGGGCTCTATGGTGGGTATTGGTGTTGACACTCCGGCTGAAATGTTAGAAATAGCAGCCCCCACCAGCGCCAAAACGGCCAGGGTGCGTATTACCGATACTGTGAATAATCCGGAATTGCAATTGCAATATGGCACCAGTAATGAACATTGGTCAATATATAATCGCAATGCGGGGATTACCGGTTACCCCGATACAGCAGACAGTTTAAATATTTGGAGCAAAGGTTCCGATAACGGTGGGGATCGTGTTACTCTTACCCAAAATGGCTTTGTCGGAATCAATAACAATACTCCGCAGAAAAGGTTGCATATAGGTCCGGGCTTAACTTATTATCCGGCTTCGGCATTAGCGATTACAGAGAGTCCGGCCACACCTTGGAATCCTGCCGCTGGAGCGGCTATGGAATTTGATACTATTGCGAATACGGATAGTTATGGCGAGGGCGGCGGGATCGGTTATGACGCCCCTAAAAATGATCCGGCGCGCGGCATGGAATTTTATGTCGGTCGGACAGACCCCAGCAGTGTTGCTGGTTGGGGCAACGGTTTAACGGCCGTGAAAATTCAAAGCGTCAATGGTTATGTCGGCGTGGGAAATTGGAATCCCACTTCTCTGCTATCCATATCCAACCAAAGTATTTATTGGAAGAGACCAACAATAGCCAATAAAGACGTTTTTTTGGATTTAAGCACTTATAAAACGGAAAATAATAACGGCTTGCGTTGGTCTGTCGGTCCGTCGACCAGCAGCCAAGATTTGTGGTGGTTGTATCGGCCGGCTAATTCCACTAATTTGGTTTTAGCAACCGGCGACAACAACCCCGCTAATAGCGTAATGACCTTTTTGTCCGATGGAAGAGTAGGCATAGGAACCAGTAGCCCGGCCTCCACCCTAAGTGTGGTTGGTGATAGCACTACGGGTTATGGTATTGCTCAGCCCGATGGCGCCACTGTTTATGTTAAGAATACTCACATTACTTCCGGCTTGGAATATTCTTTTGGTGTTATAGCCGAAGGTTATACGGCAGGAGTGTTAGGAATGTCTGCCAGTGATACGGGCATTGGTTTGTATGGCAGTAGTTCCGGAGGAGAGGGGGTGCAGGGTTGGACGGAAAGCGGCGCAGCAATTTCTGGAAATTCTACCGAGAATAGCGGTTTGTCAGGTACTTTTAGCGGGGGAAAAGGTTTAAAAATTAATCGTTCTCTCAACGAAAAAGCCGGAGGTTATGCAATCATAGGCGCCTGGCCGGATAGTACGCAAAGCGGTTCATGGATGGCTTTGCAACTATCAGGGAATGAAATCTCTCAAGGTAATTACAACTTGTTGTCATCGCCTGATAATACCAACCTTTATATTAATCGTCCTTCTGATAGGAATATATATTTTAGAGAAAATAATGCCGATCAAATGATTATAAGCACCGGAGGCAATGTGGGTATCGGCTTAACTGCGCCGACGCAGAAACTCCAGGTTAACGGCGTGGTTCGAGCGACTGGTTTTATGGCCGGTTCGGCCACCGGCATAAGCAGAACGGTGCGAGTCAAAGGAAGCAATGGCGCTAATTGCAATTTAGTTTTTACTAATGGCCTCTTAACCAGTGAAACCTGTCCTTAATTTCGTCAACTTAATCATGCCTAATCGTGTTTTTAAATATGGATCACTGACCATGCTTACGGCCATTATTGTTTTGGCTGGGGTATTAGCTTGCCGCTTAGCTTTCATGCAAGAAGCAACTGTAGTTTATGATGTTGCCGGCTGGCTATGGAGCGATAATTACGGCTGGATATCATTGCATTATCAAAATGCGGAATTATCCGAAGGCGGGGATACCAGGGCTTACAGAGTTCAATTAGATAGCGATAATAATCTGATTGGGTATGGTTGGTCGGAATATGTGGGCTGGATTTGTTTCGGTTTCACTTGCTCCAGTTCGGGTATTGGTGGTACTCCCATCGGCGGTTGGAGCGCCAATTATGACCCAATAACCAAAAAAGTTTCCGGCTGGGCTGGTATCGTTTCGGTAAAAAGCGATGGTTATTTATATTTAGGCGGTTCTTTAGCGGGCAGCGGCTCTTTGATTAATGGCGTTGGTCAGACCTGCTACGATTGCAATACTAATAATGAAGAGGGGGCGTTGAATTGCCATACTTGTTTTGCTCGCGTTCGGTTTGATGGCGAAAATATACCGGAAGCTAATGTTACTTCCACCGTCGGCGGCAGCGGCTCAATTTGTTTCAATTGCACTGGTTGTCAGACCTCAACCAACGCCTTAGGCGCTGGTCGAATTGTGTGCAGTTCCGGCTGTGAAAGCTGTAAAAGTTACGGCACAGCAGTTAATGGCGCCAATGGCACGATTTTGGGTTGGGGCTGGAACGGTGATGACACTAAATTAGTCGGCGCCGGTTGGGTGGAATTTAATGGCGCAGCTGAAATTGTCTATCCTTGGCTGCAAACGCAATTCGGTTCAGTTTACGGTTCTAACTATATCAGACAAAGATTTGAAAAGGGCCGTAACGCCACTTATTGTATTTTTGCCAAGGATGTTTACAGTTTTACGACTGTCAATTGTCAGATACCTTATTTTAGCGATGTTTCCATCGCTTTCCCCACAGAGCAAAACGGCGTTTATAAAAATGCTTTGGGGCAGATTGATTTGGTTGGCTTAACTACCGAATATAAAAAAATAGGCAATGTTCGTTATAATAAATATGATCAGGTGCTAAATATCAGCGCTAACGCCACTTGGAATGATAATAAGATTCTTAATAATGGCGTTTACGTCATTAATGGCGATCTGGTTATTGGCAGCGGCTTCAATATTGCCAATGCGGCAGGCAATCAAAGGGGCAATGGTTTGGTGGTAGTCAATGGCAATCTGAATATTAATAGCAATTTCGGTTATGATTCCGGCCTGCCCGATGATTTGAAAAAGTTAGGTTCCGTAGCTTGGGTTATCAAGGGGGATGTTATAGTCGATCCCGCCGTAACCAATATCGCCGGCGCTTTTATGCTTTTAGGCAAAGACGGCGTCAGCGTTTGCCAGAGGAGCGGCGGTTCTGATGATTATCCTCAATATGCCGCCAATGGCTGCGGAGTGTTCTTCTCCAACCAAAGCAAAAATAAGTTGGAGGTGCTGGGCTTGATTATCGCCAGGGCTTTTGATTTCCGTCGCACCTATTCTAAATTGTCTCAAGGTTCGGAAAGAATTATTTATGATGGCCGTTTGATCGCTAATCCGCCCCCGGGACTTAAGGCCTTGGCTGAAAATCTGCCGGTGATTAGGGATTATCAGTATTAAAGTACAACTAATAATCAATAATTGGTAATTAAAATTAATGAAAAAATGCTTAATTATCGGTTATTAATTTTTAATTTTTATGCTTGGATCAAAGAAAAACAATTATCTCGGTGTCGATCTGGGGTCTTCTTCCGTTAAAGTAGTTGAATTATCCAATTATTCCGGCCGGCCGCGGTTGATTACTTATGGTTTTACCGAAAAAAGCCCGACTAATATCTCAGAATCGGGAATAATTTCCGATATTGAAGAAACTGCCGCCATTCTTAAGGAAGTTTGTAAAAAATCAAAAGTAACCGCCAATAAAGCCGTAGCCGCTTTGCCTAATTTTTCCGTTTTTACTTCCATTCTGACTTTGCCATCGTTATCAAAAAAAGATTTGGCGGCGGCGATAAGCTGGGAAGCTAAAAAAATCATCCCCATGCCGTTGGAAGAAATAATCTTGGATTGGAAGATCGTAGAAGAATTTGAAGCGGGCGGAGGCGGCGGCGCGGAAAAATTACCAGAGTTGAATCAGGAAGTTAATCCGTTGAAAAAAATATTTTCTAGGCCCAAGAAAAACGTTCGCGTATTGCTAACCGGAGCCAGTAAACAATTAATTAAGAAATACATTGATATTTTTGCTAAATGCGGCCTGACTTTGCTTAGTTTGGAAACGGAAAGTTTCGCTTTGATTCGTTCGCTTTTGGGCGATGATAAATCAACGGTGATGATTATTGATTTGGGCGCGGCCACCTCCAGTTTAGTCGTGGTTTCTAAGGGCGTGCCGGTTTTGAATCGTTCTTTAGAGTTGGGCGGCCAGGCATTGACCAAGGCCATTTCCTTGGCTTTAAACGTTAATTTGGAACGAGCCGAACAATTTAAGCAAGATTTGTCATTGGATTCGGAAACCAGCGAGAATTCTTTGCCTCAGACCGTAGAAAAGGCCTTCGCTCCTATTTTGAATGAAATTAGTTACACGATTAATTTATATCAAGACAGCAACAACACTAAGATTGATAAATTGATTTTAACCGGCGGTACGGCTCTTTTGGGGCATTTACCGGGTTATTTATCGAATACTTTTAATATTAATACGGTTATCGGCGATCCCTGGGCGCGGGTGGTTTATCCTGTTGACTTGAAGCCGATTTTGGATCGTGTCGGAGCGCGCTTTGCCGTTCCTGTCGGTTTGGCGATGCGGGAGATAGAATAATTATTAGTATTGGAGAACAAAAAATGGTATAATATTAATACATGTCAGATGTTAACTTGTTGCCGGAAGAATTAAGAAAAAAAGAAACTGAAGAACAAAAGCGGCGAACGAATCAAACGCCGAGTTTTGATATTGCTCTGACTAATCCGAAAGAAGCAAAAAAAGCCAATTGGTTCAGTCGTGTATTTGGCAAACCGGTTTCACCTATTGTTTCTTCATCCCGTTATCAGCCGTCGGTCAACGATCAGCCGGCAGTTATTTTGCCGACTTTTAAATCCTCGGTTCCGGCTAATTTGCCATTCAACGAAGAACCATCTAAAAATAATTTCCCCCGCCCGATTTTCAAAGAAGCAATGAAAATGCCGATTACAGAAAATAATAGGCCGATTAAATCTCAAATGGCGTCCCAATCCGCCGTTTCTTCGTTGGTAAATCAGTCAAAACCCGGCATATTTTTGCCGACTGTCAAAAAAAATAGTTGGTGGCATATTTTGTCGGACTTGTTTTCTCGTTCCAAAAAATCAGAACCAGAGATCCGCTTGGCTAAAGCGCCGGAAATGACGGCAATATCGGCGGCGGCGCCGGTAAACTTTGCGGAGTTTGGATCCAAGCCGGGCAGCGAACAAGCGAAATCGGGGAAAGGGGGCAAACCTAAAAAATCCGGCGGTTACCATACTGTTATTCCGCTAAAACATAATCGTCATACCTATATAAATCTCATACCCTCTGAATTATTAAGAGGAGAAGCGGGAGGCGTTAGTTGGTTGAGAATCGTCTTAGCCATGATTTTGCCGGCTTTATTGGTATTCTTCTGTTATTTGGGTATGAATTGGTTGCAAGGTGATATTAATCAAAAGATATCAACCGGCCGAAAAGATTTAACACAATTACAAAAGAGCGTCGGTGACTATAATGAACGGGCGAGAATTAACAATGATACAGCTAATCGCGTCATTACTTTAAAAAAACTGCTGGACAATCGCATTTATTGGAGCAAGTTCTTTGTTTTATTGGAGAAATATACTTTGGACGGAGTGTATTTCAAGGAATTCAAAGCTGATATTGCCGGACTTATCTCTTTGCCGGCTGCGGCTGATAACTACGAAACTTTGGCGCGGCAACTTGTGGTTTTAAGGAACGCCGGTGATTTTGTCAAGGATGCCAGAACCACCAGCATGCAAGTGTCTGCCGATCCTAAAGCCGGAGTTACCGGTGTTGATTTCCTTTTACGCCTGACCTTGGCCGAAGGCGTTTTTCGTCAGTTGACCAAATAATTTATGCCTGATTTGAGCTATAAAAATACTTTAGTTGAATTTTGGAACAAATATGAGCGTTTTTGGTTGGCCTTAATCGCTATCCTGGTTTTATTATTTGGCTATTTATTGGTTTTAAATCCACAGTGGACAAATTATAATAATAGCCGCCAGGTACAAGCCGAATTGCAGGAAAAAATCTCCATTGCTCAATTTCAATTGAGCGAATCGCAAAAGAACGCTTCTCAAATAGTTGAGTTAACGGCGGAAGAGAAACGCCTTTTGTCTTTGGTTTTGCCAGCAGCGCCAGATACGCCAAGCATGATTGTGCATTTTACCAATTTAGCCAAACGCGCCGGTTTTATCGTCAGTAATTTATCGTTTAGCGATGGCGTTAGTACTTTGCCCGGTAATACGGGAACAGTCATCGGCGTACAAAAAATAATTGTTAAAATGCATTTGGCCGGCGGTGATTATAATTCTTTTAAGTTATTTTTGAGTTTTTTGGAAAAATCAGCCATTATTGCTGACATTAATTCCATTAGTATGGCCGATGATGGCAAGGATTATGATCTTTCTTTGGCCGTTTATTATCGTCCCTAATAAAAGCGATTTTGAATATGGAAAAACAAGAAAAAAAATCCTCTTGGCGTTTATACATTTTATTGTTTATTTTGATTGTCATTGCTTATGGCGCCCTGGCTTATTGGCAGAAATTTTGGCCTTTCTCTTTATTACAGAAGCAGGATTTGGTTAATTTAGGCAGTCAATTCGTCAAGATAAATCGGGATATTTTTCCAGAAATCAGTCAACTTAATCAATGCAATGATTGGCCGATTACCGGAGTGGAGTTGAGTTCCGGCCGAGGTAATCCTTTTGAACGAAAAATCGCCGATGTTAACGCGATAGTGAATACTTCAACCGCTCGTTGCCGCGAATTAGGAGAATAAAATTATGCCCGACATTCAATACAATGAAAAAATAAGAAATTATTTAGCTAGCCATAACTTAGTTAACCCTTCTATTTTAGATGAGGCCTTAAGCGCGGCCAATAAGGGCAAGCGAACAATTGAAGAGGAATTGACGGAACGCAATGTCTTCAATCGTGATGAACTGCTAAAAATCAAGGGAGGAATATTCAACTTACCCGTAGCTGATTTGGCGGTCAGTCAGATTAAGCCGGAGATTCTTAATTTGTTATCGCAGAAAGTGGCGGAAAATTATAAGGCCATTGTCTTCGCCCAGAAAGATAAGCAGGTCAGCATTGGTTTAGTTGATCCCGGGGATTTTATGGCTAATGAAGCGATTGAATTCTGGGCTAAGACCTCGGGTTTTCAAATTAGTTATTTTGTAATTTTATTGGAAGATTTTCGTCGTTTTATTAAGAATTATAGCGGTTTTACCAAGGAAATCGGTACTGCTTTGCAGTCAGCGGAAGAGAAGTACGCGGAGAAGGAAGATGAACTAATATTGGAAGGCGGAGCTGCTTTGGAAGAAAAAATTAAAGCTGCCCCCGTTGCTAAGATTGTTTCCGTAATTATCCGTCATGGCATTGAAGGCAATGCCTCGGATATCCATATTGAGCCGGGACGCAGTGAAAGCCGTGTACGCTATCGCGTGGATGGAATTTTGCATACTTCGCTGACCTTGCCCACTTACATCCATAACGCCGTGGTATCGCGCATCAAGGTTATGGCTAACCTAAAATTAGATGAAACGCGCCTGCCTCAAGACGGCCGCATCAGGTCGCAAATAGACGGCCAGGAAGTGGATCTGCGCATTTCCGTTTTACCCATGCTAAATTCAGAAAAGGTGGTAATTCGCGTTCTGGATACTTCTGCCGGCGTGCCTAATTTGTCTCAACTCGGTTTTCTTGATAATGAAGTTGAATTGTTAAACCAGAATGCCAATAAGCCGTTTGGCCTGATTCTTTTAACCGGTCCGACCGGCTCCGGCAAAACCACTACTTTGTATTCCATTCTAAACCAGATAAAAACCGAAAATAGCAATGTTACTACTTTGGAGGATCCGATTGAGTATTCTATTGCCGGCATTAATCAATCCCAGATCAACCCGGATGTCGGTTTTACCTTCGCTTCCGGCTTGAGAGCAATTTTGCGCCAAGATCCCAACGTGATTATGGTGGGAGAAATCCGCGATAGTGAAACGGCGGAGTTAGTCATTCATGCCGGTTTGACCGGACATTTGGTTTTCTCCACTTTGCATACCAACAACGCTTGGGGCGCTATCCCGCGCATGATTGATATGAAAGCCGAACCGTTTTTGCTATCCTCTACGCTTAATTTAATCATGGCTCAACGCTTGGTTAGAAAAATCTGCTCCAGTTGCCGCCAAGAAGTGTCTTTACCCGGTCCCTTACTTAAGCAAGTAGAAAGCGAAATCCAGCAGATTCCGCCGGAATTGCTTAAGCGTTATGCGCCGCAAGCCAAATTTTATCGGGCAGTAGGTTGTGATCTTTGCGGCAAGAGCGGTTTCGTCGGTCGTACGGTTATTAGTGAAATTATCGCCATTACCCCGGAATTGCGGGAACTTATCGCCAAAGAGAATTTTTCTAATGAGGCAGTCATAGCTGAATTGAAGAAACAGAATTTTGTCACTTTAATGCAGGACGGGATAATGAAATCAATGATGGGATTGACAACCATTGAAGAGGTGATGCAGGTGACGCAAATGTAATATTTAGATTCAGTTGCCTTATCGTCATTCCGAGTGCAGCGTAAGCGAAGCGGGAGTGGAACCGAGGAATCCCTTGATCTATTAAGATAGTTTATTTAATTTATAATTTCTAATATATTTTATATGACTAAAGACAAGAAAGTAAATATTTTGATTGTGGAGGATGATGTTTTTTTGGCTGATTTGTATAAAACCAAATTCACCCTGGAGGGATTTAAGGTAACTGTGGCTTATGACGGTGAAAAGGGTTGGGAGTCAGCGAAGAAAATTTCGCCGGATATTATTTTATTGGATTTGATTCTGCCCAAAATGAGCGGCTTTGATATCCTTAAGTCGCTTAAGGCCGACAGCAAATTAGAGAAAATTCCGGTTATTTTATTAACCAATTTGAGCCAAAAATCAGATGTGGAAAAGGGTTTAAAAATGGGCGCCAAGGATTATTTGATTAAAGCTCATTTTATGCCGTCCGAAGTGGTGGAAAAGATCAAAAAATTAATTGCGTAATTATGGATACTGGCCAGGACTTATTTTTGAAACAAATATTGACTGAAGGAATAACGGCCAGCGCGTCCGACTGGCATTTTACCGTTGGCCATTTCCCGATTATCAAAGTCAACGGCGAATTGCATTATCTGGAAGACAAGGGGATTATTACTGGAGAGTTCATGACTAAGTTGGCGGGAACATTGTTGACACCGGGCCAACAGGAAAAATTAGCTAAGGATAGGGAAATAATCCTAACCTATAATTTTGATAAAAATCTTCGTTTCAAAATAAATATTTTTTACCAGAAAAGTTTTCTATCCGCCACTTTTCGTTATATCCCGATGCAAATCCCGGCTTTAAATCAATTGGGCTTGCCGGCGGCGGTTAAGGAATTAGTTAAATTGAATCGAGGTTTGATTATCGTTTCCGGCGCTTTCGGTTCGGGCCGGACTTCCACGGCTTCTTCTATGATTGAGGAGATAAATATCAGCCGAAAGAAGTATATTATTACCATTGAAGATCCGATTGAATATATTTTTGCCAACAAGAACAGCGTTATTGAGCAACGTGAAGTTGGTCAGGATACGAAAAGTTTTGTTGATGCCCTGAGTTATTTTCAAGAAGAAAGCGGAGATGTATTGTTTTTGGAACAGCTGAACAGCGCTTCCATTGTTCCGCCGGTGTTAGAAATAGCTCGTGGCAGCGCTTTGGTTGTCACTACTATGGTCGCTGATACTTGCACCAGAACACTGACTGCCATCCTTGACTATTTTCCGGCCTTTGATCAGGAACGAATCCGTGATTTGTTGTCCGGCGCTTTAAAAGCCGTGGTTTGCCAGAAGCTTTTGCCTAAAATCGGCGGCGGGATAGTCCCAATTTGCGAAATACTCTTAGTCAATGATACGGTTAGATCAACCATAGCCAGCGGCAATCTTAATCAATTAGACAACATTATCGCCACCTCGCGCCGTGAGGGCATGATATCGTTCAATCAGGCCTTAAATGAGGCGATAAAGGCCAATTTGATCACTTACGAAGAAGCGCAAGAGCATTCCCCCGATTCTAAGGGTTTGGGAAAGAATTAATTTTATTCATGTCGGTATACAAGTATAAAGCCAAGGATCGCCGAGGCAACATTATTGAAGCAGCCATGGATGCGGTTTCCACTGAGGCCGTAGCCAATTTTTTGTTGGATAAAAAATTAGCCATCATTGATATCCGGCCTCAAGTCGTTTCAGGTGTCTGGTATTGGCAAAAAATATTTTTTTTTAATCGAGTCAGTAATAAAGATTTAGTGATATTTTTCCGTCAGCTGGCGGTGATGGTAGAGGCCAATATTCCTTTGGTGCGCGGTTTGCGTATTTTGGTCAGACAAACCAAAAATGACTATTTGCGCAACGTGATTGATAAAGTGGCTGATGAAGTAGAAGGCGGGTCAAGTTTCTCCTCCGCTTTGGAAGTCCATCCCGATATTTTCACCAAGTTTTATGTTAATATTATGCGTTCCGGTGAAACTTCGGGGCGCCTGTCCGAGGTGATGAATTATTTGGCCGATCAGAAGGAAAAGGATTATGATTTGGAATCAAAAGTCAGGGGAGCGATGATTTATCCGGCTATGATTGTTTTGGTTTTGGGCGTGGTCGGCTTCATCGTTGTGGCCTTCGTTATCCCCGGAATTACCAAGATGTTGATAGAATCAGGCGCTCAAATACCTCTGATTACCCAAATTATGATGAATTTAGCCAATTTCTTAAGGAATTTTTGGTGGTTAGTGGTTCTTACGGCTGTCGGTTTATTAATTATATTTTTTGTCGGTCGACGGACACCGGAGGGTCGGCGTTTTCTGGACTTGGTTAAACTTAAAATTCCCATTTTTGGCGCTATTTTTAAAGATATTTACATTGTGCGTTTTGCTCAAAGTTTTGCCACCCTGATTAAAGGCGGCGTTCCCATTGCCCAGGGGTTGGCGGTAGTCAAGGAAGTGGTGGATAATAAAATGTTTGAAGAGATGATCAATAATGCGATAGGGAGCGTCAATGAGGGCAATCAAATTTCTGAAAGCTTAGCCGCCAGTCCTTATTTACCGCAAATCGTGGCCAATATGATCAGCGTTGGCGAGGAATCGGGTAAATTAGAAGAAGTGTTGGACAAAGCCGCTGATTTTTATTCTAAAGAAATAGATAATTCCGTCAGGAATTTGTCTAATTTGATTGAACCGATTATCATGATTTTTTTAGGAATCGCTGTGGCTTTATTTGTTATCGCGGTTCTTCTGCCGATGTGGCAATTGTCATCGGCTTTCTGATTTTTATTAACAGTTGATTTTTCTGTTTTTTTGTCCTATTTTGTGCTATAATTATGTTATAAAATAGCTGTGGATAAGCAAAATATCCCTCAAGATTAAAGAGGAAAGGTCGAAGAAAAAGCTTAAAAACAGCATAATTTTATTCACTCGCGAGTGAAATTAAAATGTTAAATATAAATCATAAACCTATGAATAAGAAAGGTTTTACTTTAATCGAATTATTGGTCGTCATCGCCATCATCGGCATTTTGTCCTCGGTTGCTATCGTTTATTTGCAGGATGCCAGAAATAAAGCCAATGACGCTAAAGTTCAATCAAACGTCGCTACTGCTTCTACCCAGACGGAGATTGCCAGAGCTAATGGCGAAAGTGTTGACTCTGACACTTATAGTAATTCTGTTATTGCAAAGTTAGGCACTTATCCTTGCACTGCTGCCGGTAAAGTAAGTTGGACCGCTTCAGCTTCCACTACGGCCTCTGTTGTCGCTTATTATGCGCAACTTTGTACCAGTGACTCCTATTTCTGCGCCGACACCAATGGTTTTAGGGGAGCAAATACGGCTATCCCCGCCGTTGCCGGACAATGTAATGCCAATTAAGAATCTTGAATAAAACCCTCCCATTGAATTGAGAGGGTTTTTTTGTTGTCTCGGTTATGGTATAATATTAAGATAAAGACAACTTATGCGACGATTATCGTACAAAATTATCGTTTATGCCATGTTGCTTATTTTAGGGTTGATTTTTACCGGTTTAGCCGTTTGGTTTTATAGCGGCCAAGCCAGGGATTTTGAACGTCTCAAAGGTTTAAAAACCTGGCAAGATATTATGGCCGGATATTTTTCTAAATATAATACCTATCAAGTCGTTGATTGTAATTCGGGTATGATTATTAGCCAATGTTTTCCCAACCAAACCACACCGCTTGACCCCATAAGCCAAGGCAATTATAAATATCTTGTCGGCGCTTTAGGCGAAAGCGACTATGAAATTAATTTTTATTTGGAGCGAGGCATCGGCGGTCTTAAGGCCGGCGGTTATATTTGGACGAAAAACGGAGTGAAATAAATAAAGCATGCTTATTATATTGTTTATTTTTATCATCGGACTTATCATCGGCAGCTTCCTTAATGTCGTGATTTGGCGTTTGCATTCCAATGAGTCAATCATTTCCGGCCGATCGCAGTGCTCTCAATGCAAAACTAAATTAAAAGCTAAAGATTTGGTGCCGCTGGTTAGTTTTATTGTTTTGCGCGGCAAATGCCGTTATTGCCAAAAACCGATTTCTTGGCAATATCCATTGGTGGAACTCGCGACGGGGTTGTTGTTTGTCTTGGTTTACCTTGTCAATTTACAATTGCCCGTTATTGGTTTACAATCAAGCGATATCTTTTTTGCTCCAGCCGCAACCCCCACCCAACTACTGAAATTTTTTAGGGACATTTTTTTAGTTTCCGTGTTAACTATTATTTTTGTTTATGATCTGCGCTGGCAATTGATACCGGATCAGGTTACTATTCCTTCCATTGTTTTATTGTTCGTTTTCAGTTTGCTTTTGGGCCAAAGTTTAGGGTCGTTGGTTTTTGCCGTCTTAGTCGGTTTTGGTTTTTTCGGCTTGCAATACTGGGTTTCTTCCGGCCGTTGGATCGGGGGAGGCGATTTGCGTTTAGGCGCCTTAATGGGCGCGGCTTTGGGCTGGCCGCTTCTTATAGTCGGATTATTGGCCGCTTATATTGTCGGCGCGGCGGTTTCCGTTGTTTTGTTGGTTTCTGGCAAAGCCCAAGCCAAAACGCCGATAGCTTTTGGCACTTTTTTGGCCTTAGGCACTCTCGTTGCCTTATTTTGGGGAGAAAAAATAATCAATTGGTATTTTGGCTTATTGTCATAATTTTTATGCTTAAACATCAAGCGCAAAAAGGATTTACTCTGATTGAGTTGCTTGTTGCCATTGCTATATTCACTTTGCTTTCCTCTTTTATGGTGGCTAAATTTGCCGGTAACGAAGACGCTCGCCTGCTCAAAGAACAAGCTGATTTGGTTTTAACCGGCATTGATCAGGCGCGCAATCTGTCTTTGGCTGGCAGCGGTCCGAGCAATATTTATTCCCAGCAATTTGTTTTTGCTATCAGTAATTGCCAGAGCAACTGTTTTTATGAGATCAGCGGTAAGGACCCGGACCAGCAAGTGGTTAAAAAAAATTTAGAGAAAGTTAATATTACCATTAAGGATGAAACCAGTAACAAGTTGGCAATCGTTTTTGCCGTGCCTCGGGGACGCATGACTCTGTTAGGCGATAATCCCAGTGAAGCTAAGATAGAAATCAGCAACGATTCGGCCGCTTTTTGCATCCAAGTCAATAGTGTTTCCGGTAAGGTAGAGGAGATTAAAGGAAATTGCCTGTAATTTATGAAACGTTTGAAAAATAATCAATCCGGCCAAAGTTTAATCGAACTCATTGTTTCTATTGCCGTTATTACTATCGGTTTGTTTTCCGTTTGGTTTTTATTTTTAGTTAATTTCAATGCCGTTAAGGAATCGGAGATGCGGATTGTGGCGGCTAATTTAGCGCGTGAAGGCGCTGAAATAGTTAAAAATATTCGCGACAGCAATTGGTTGAGAATGGCCAGGAATCTGTCCGATTCTGGAGCCGCTTCCGGTTTATGGCTTTGGGATAGGGGGTTGGCTGACGGCATTTACACTATTGATTACCGCAATGGTCTGCTTGTTTTAGAAGACGATAACCAGGCCGGTAAGTTGTTTTTTGATGCCGACGGTTACTATTCATCTTCAGCCACGGCAAATTCCTCGCCTTTTTCCCGCTTGGTAACACTGGCCTCCATTTGCTGTTATGATAGCGATCCGGAAGATTTGAAATGCGATGATACGTCCCACTTTTTCACTACAAACGATAGTGGTTGTCCCGCCAATACCATTAAAATCGGTATTAATGTAAATTCCCGCGTGACTTGGACTTATTCCGGCCAGCCGCGCCAACTGGTCGTGGAGGATCAATTATTTAATTGGCGCTGATTTATGGAATTAAAACCCGGACAAAATCAAGGATTCACTTTGGTAGAAATGCTGATTACTGCCGGTTTGTTTGCTATTACCTCAATATTGGTTGGCGGAGTTTTTATCAATGTCAATAACCTTCAACAGCAGACCGCCAATATGGAAAAATTGCAAAACGACGGCAGATATATGGTGGAAAAGATGGGTCGGGAAATCCGCGGCCGTGAGTTGGATTATGAAGCAACTTTGCCGTCCGCCGAGGGCAAGGTGGACCGGCTGGTATTTAAAGAAGACGAAGCCGGAGAAATTTGGCAGTTGGCTTATGATGCGGAAGATTTTTCCGCCAAAATATTCATCACCACCGTTAATCCTAACAATACCGTTTCCGCTTCACTTAACGCTTCCGATGTGGGCGTAAAGAATCTGCAATTCATCGTCAGCCCGGTTTTTAATCCTTATGACGATGATACGCTCAATGATTATGTTTATCAGCCGGAGATAACCGTGCTGATGACGCTCTACAACAAAAATACTTCAAGTCGCCATTATAAAGAACTGCGATTGCAGACCACGATTTCTTCCAAAGTTTATCACTAATTATGTTTTATAGGCAACAACAAGATGAACGCGGCGTTATTATTGTTTTTACCCTGATACTTTTGGGCGTGCTTTTGTCTATCGCCCTGGGTTTTTTTTATTTTATTCTTTTGGATATCAAAAAGGCGCGGGCTATTGATAATTCCACGGTGGCTTATTATGCGGCTGACGCCGGTATTGAGCGTTCCTTGTATATTATCAAAAAGCAGGAAGCCGCTTCCTCCACCTCGGCCTTGCGCGCCATTTATAATCAAGACGTTTCCGGCGTCGGCGGAGTTTTTTCCCTGACTAACGGCGCCCAATGGGATATTAATGATTCCTCTGATTTTGAAAAGAATTTTTTTCGCCAACGTTTGTCTAACGGCGAAAGCGTCAAATTGTATTTTCTTAACCGTCAAGGCCAGGATGGCGATCCTAAAAGTTTTGGCTTGACTTGGTATGGATCTTTAGGAGCTTCCAACACTTTAAAGATGCAAGTCGCCATCAATCAATTAATGCCTCAACTTTACCAAAACGAACAAACTTCGCCAACCCTGGTTTATTATGCCGAGGATAACGTGATTGAGACCGATGATTCGGCTGACGGCGTAACTTTTTGTTATAAATTTCGCGATTGCAATGTTAATAATGTTGTTGACAGTGACAGTTGCGAGGCCTTAACCAACCCCGTTGACTATGTGGTGGAATTAAAGGCCTTAGGTTCGACAGAATTGGATAATATTGATCGTTTATCGGTTATGGCTTATTCCGATAGCGATTGTTTGGCTACCTCGACTTACGGCGTAACCAATTTGACCTTAAAATCGCAGGGGATATTCAATAATAACCGACAAATGATCGTTGCTCACATTCCGCCGCTTAATCCGCTTTCCGGCTTGTTTGGTTTTGTGTTGTTTTCGGAACAGGATATTACGAAAGAATAATTATGAACAGGACAGAGGCAAAAAAGAGAATAGACAAGATCAAAAGGCAGATGAAAGAAATCGATTATGCTTATTATGTCTTAGATAAATCGATTGTTTCTGATGCGGCGCGAGATTCCCTTAAAGACGAGCTGGAAAAATTAGAACGACAATATCCCGACTTGATCACTAAGGATTCGCCGACCCAGCGTATTGGCGGCAAGGCCTTAGGCAAGTTTGACAAGTATCGCCACGCTGTTCCTAAATGGTCTTTTGACGATTTGTTTTCTTTTGCGGAGGTCCAAGAGTTTGATTTAAAAGTCAAGAGATTTTTAGATTGGCCAGAGAATAAAGACATTGAGTATTGCTGCGAACTTAAGATTGATGGCTTGAATTTGTCATTTATTTATGAACAAGGCCTATTATCTAGGGGCGTTACCCGCGGCGATGGCATAACCGGGGAAGTGGTGACTCATGCCATTCGGACAATCGGCAGCGTGCCTTTGAAATTGGAAGAAAACATTGATGTGGAGGTTGGCGGCGAGGTTTATTTGTCCAAACAAGCGTTAGCCAAGATTAATCGGGAACAGGAAAAGAAAGGCGAAGCGCCGTTTGCCAACCCGCGTAATGCCGCGGCGGGAACGGTGCGTCAGCTTGATCCGCAGGTGGCGGCTGATCGCGAGCTGGATACGTTCATGTGGACGATTTATGAACCGCTCAAATTGGGTTTAAAAACCCAGAGAGAGGTCATGGAAAAAATGATCCGATTGGGCTTTAAAGTTAATCCCCATTGGAAAATAGTTAAAAATATTGCCGGGACAGCCGAATATTTTGAATATTGGCGCAAACATCGCGAGTCCCTGCCTTATGAAATAGACGGCATTGCTTTAAAAGTCAATGATTTGAAATTGCAGGAACGACTGGGGCGCACGGCAAAATTAGTGCGTTGGGCCGCCGCTTATAAGTTTCCGGCTGAACAAGTGACAACAGTAGTGGAGAAAATAGAAGTCCAGGTCGGCCGGACCGGAGTATTAACGCCCGTGGCTCATTTACGGCCCGTGCCATTAGCCGGCACCATAGTTAAGCGCGCCACTTTGCATAATGCGGATGAAGTCGAGCGTTTAGATGTGCGAACGGGTGACACGGTGATTTTGCAAAAAGCCGGCGATATCATTCCCGATATAGTGCAAGCATTGCCGAAAATGCGCAGTGGCCGGGAGAAAAAATTTATCATGCCGAAGAAGTGTCCGGTTTGCGGTTCGCCGATTACCAAAAAAGCCGGCGAAGTGGCTTACTATTGCACTAATAAAAAGTGTTATGCCCAACAAATAGAAAGATTAAGCCATTTTGTTTCCCGCACCGCTTTTGATATTGTCGGCCTGGGGCCAAAAATATTGGAACAACTGCAACGAGCCGATTTGGTTAAAACGCCGGCAGATTTGTTTAAACTGACCGAAGAGGATTTGGCGCCGCTGGAAAGATTTGCCGAAAAATCAGCGACCAATCTGATTGCCGCCATCCATCAAGCTAAAAATGTGCCCTTGGCCAAATTCATTTACGCCCTTGGCATCCGTCATGTCGGAGAAGAAACCGCTATTGCTTTGGCTGAATTTTTTGGCAGCATTAATAAATTAAAAACCGCCACCATTGAAGTTTTACAGCAGATCGAGGACATCGGACCGAAGGTCGCCTTGAGTGTCAAAGAGTGGTTTGAAGATAAAATTAATCTTAAACTAATTGATGATTTGATAGCTAATGGCGTAAGAATAAAGAACCCGGAAAAAATAACGGTTGGCAAACTCAAGGGATTAACTTTTGTTTTGACCGGTGAATTGGAAAATTTTTCCCGCATTGAAGCCAAGGAATTAATCCGTTCTCAAAGCGGTGATGTCTCATCATCGGTCAGTAAAAATACTGATTATGTCGTAGCCGGAACGGATCCTGGTTCCAAATTTGATAAAGCGCGGAAGTTGGGAGTTAAAATTATAAACGAACGGGAATTTATAAAATTAGCTAAATAGTTTTTATGAAAAGATACCATAAACGATTACGCGATTTAAAAAGCGTCAAGGAGATTAATGATGTTAACCGGGAACACTATAATCGTTTGAGTCCCTTGGATAAATTAGCGATTTTCATCACGGAGAGGGTCGGGACCATTGGATTTTTTTTGGTTATTTTTTGTTGGACTTTTTGCTGGCTGACCTGGAATATCTTTGCTCCCAACGCCTGGCGTTTTGATTCTTTTCCCGCTTTTGTTTTGTGGTTATTCATCTCCAATATGATCCAGATCATGTTGCTGCCATTAATCATGGTCGGCCAGAATTTGCAAGCCCATCATGCGGAGATTCGGGCAGAAAGTGATTTCCGAGTTAACGTAAAAGCCGAACGAGAGATTAAAAGGGTTATTAATCATCTTCAGGATCAGAATAAGATCTTATTAAAAATGGTTAAGTACCTGGAAAAAGAAGATAAATAATACCCGTTAGCCAGGATAAACGCCCGCGTTAGGGCGTTTTTTAGCACTTGATTTTTTTTACTGTTTTATGTTATGATTTAATATATGAAAGAAGCCGCTAAACAACGTTTATCGGAAATTTTTCCTGCTGCCAGTATCTGGTTAACTTTTATCGCTGCCATAACTTTGTCACTAATTAAGCCGCTTTGGGCGGTTTATTTTATTTTGGTTTTTTCCGTTTATTGGATTGTCCGCTTGTTTTACATGCTCTGGTGGCTGATTTCCTCCTGGATTAAATTCCGGCGCGATATTAAGAAGAATTGGCTTAAAGAGTTGAAAACATTGCCTAAGAATTATCTTGATTATTGGCAGGTAATTACTTTGCCGACTTATAAGGAGCCGTATGAAGTAATTGAAAGGACTTTTGAGACATTGCTGAAATGCGATTATCCTTTGGAAAAGATGATTGTGGTTTTGGGCGGAGAAGACCGCGATGAAGAAAGTTTTTTGGCTATAGCCAAAAAAATTGAAATTAAATTTGCCGGCAATTTTAAAAAATTGATTATTACAGTACACCCTCGGCGGCCCGATGAATTGCCCGGTAAGGGCGCCAACGTCAATTACATGGAGAAAAAACTCAAGGAATATATTGATGTTGAAAATATTCCCTATGAGAACGTCATTGTCTCTTGTTTTGACGTGGAGACATTGCCTCACCCGCAGTATTTTGCCTGCTTAGCTTATAAATACCTGACTCATCCCAATCCGACCCATGCCAGTTATCAGCCCCTGGTGCTTTATAACAACAACGTCTGGGAATCTAATCCGATTATCCGCGTCGTGGCTTCTTCCACAACTTTTTGGTTGTTAACCGATATGTCACGGCCGGAGCGTTTACTGACTTTTTCCAGTCACTCCATGAGTTTTAAGATGATTGTGGATGTGGGCGGACACGAAAAGACCATTGTTTCCGAGGATTCACGCATTTGTCTGCAAGCCATTGATCGCTATAATGGCGATTATGAAGTGGTGCCCATGTTTATCACCGTGTCCATGGATACGGTTTATATCGGCAAGTTTTGGCAGTCCCTGAAGAACCAATACAAACAGATGCGGCGCTGGGCCTGGGGCGTAGAGCACTTCCCTTGGATGTGGGATCATTTTTTTGGCGCTCATAAAAATGTCAATATTCCTTTACGCGTGCGTTTGAGATATTTCTGGGTGCAGGCCGAAGGCATGTATTCTTGGGCGACGGCGCCGATTTTGATTTTGGTTGTCGGTCGCTTGCCTTTAGCCATGATTTCCGGCGCGGATAAGGCCTCGGCCTTTGTTCAAAATGCCCCCGTTACCCTGGAAAGTTTGATGACCATTGGTATGGTAGGTTTGATCTTAAACGCGATTATGTACACCCTGACCCTGCCGGAACGTCCTAATCGCATGTCAATCGTTAATTGGTTGATAATGGTTTTGCAGTGGGTGTTATTTCCTGTTACCATGATTATTTTCGGTTCCATTCCAGCCATAGAATCGCAGACCCGTCTTTTGCTTGGCGGCAAATACCGCCTGGGTTTCTGGGTGACGGAGAAAAAAATACAGAAATGAAAAGAATGACGCTTAATATCTATGATTAGCCCTAAGGTTACCATAATTATAGTTACCCGAAACAGCCAACGCTTCATGGCGTCTTGTTTGGATTCTATTTATGCCCAAACCTATCACGATTTTCAGGTTTTAATTATTGATAATGACAGCCATGACGGTACGGTTGATTTTGTCCGTTCCAATTATCCGCAAGCCGGGATGTTTATTAACAATAAAAATTCCGGTTTTGCCAAAGCGAACAATCAAGGCATTCGGTTGATTAAGTCGCCGTTTTTCCTGCTCTGCAATCCGGATATAATTTTAGAGCCGGATTGGCTTATGAAAATCATGGCCATAGCGGAGTTGGAGCAGAATAATGATTGCGCCAGCTTCGGCGGCAAATTGCTCAAACTGAAATTGATCAACTCGGAAATAGGCGAAACAGAAAAAACCGAAATCATTGATTCCTGCGGTTTACAATTACTTAAGAATCATCGTTTTGTGGAATTGGGCGCGGGCCGGCCGTCAGCCGATTATAATCAGGCGCAAGAGGTGTTCGGTCACTCCGGCGCTTTAGTGTTGTTGCGCAAGGAATTATTAGAACAGGCCGCCATTCAGGACAAATATCATTACACGGGAGATTTTTTAGACAGTAATTTTTTCTTTTATAAAGAAGATGTGGATTTGGCTTGGCGGTTGCGCCTTCAAGGTTTTAGGTCAATGTTTATCCCCGAGGCCGTGGCTTATCATTTGCGGACGTTTCCGGCGGCGCAAAAGAATCGTCTGAGCGAGGTGATAGCCAATCGCCGCCACCAGAACGATTTGGCTCGCTATTATTCTTACCGCAATCATTTTTTGGTGCTCTTGGGTAATGAATTTTTGTCCAATTTGTTGATTTATTCGCCGTTTATCATTTGGCATGAACTAAAAAAATTATGTTATTTGTTAATTTTTGAAATCAGGAATTTAAGGGCGATTATTGAGGTGATTGGAATGTTTCCCCAGACGCTCGCCAAACGCCGCCAAGTTTTCCGGCGCGCCAAACTAACGGCAAAAGACATAAGGAAGTGGATAAATTAGTTAAAATTATGGAAATATCAATAATTATTAATAATTATAAAACCCGCGGCCTGCTCAAGCAGTGCCTGAAGGGGATATATGCCAATCCGCCCAGCGTGGAGTTTGAGGTCGTAGTGGTTGATAATAATAGCCAAGATGGCTCCGTAGAATTAGTTAAAGAGAATTTTCCGCAAGTTCGTTTAATCGCCTCAGATAAAAATCTCGGCCATCATAAAGGCAATAATTTAGGCATTAAAAATTCCACCGGCAAATATGTTTTGATTTTAAACACCGACATCGCCGTATCGGCCGGCGCCATTGATGAACTGTACGGGTTTATGGTTAGCCAGCCGGAAATCGCTTTGGCCGGCCCGCGGTTAAAGAACCCCGACGGTTCTATCCAAATGTCTTGTTTGCGTTTTCCGCATTTGCTGACCCCGTTTTATCGCCGAACCATACTTAGTCAATTCAAATTCGCGCAAGAAGAATTGCGTCGTTATTTGATGGAGGATTTCAGTCATAATGAAACGCGACCCGTTGATTGGATTCTGGGCGCCTGCGAGATGGTGCGCCGCAGCGCGATTGAGAAAATCGGCGGCATGGATGAAGGATTATTTTTGTATTTCGGCGATGTGGCGTGGTGTCGGAAATTCTGGCAGGCGGGATTGCCGGTGTATTATTTTGCCGGCGCCGATATCATCCATTATCATAAACGCGAATCGGCGGAAAGCGGGGTATTCTCCAAGATTTTTTGGATTCATATCAGTGATTGGATCAAATACTTATTGAAGTATTATCGGAACAGTTAGGGCGGTTAATTTTGTTTGGGCTTTTGACTTCAAATAACTTTATGAACTTTTGACTCAGATATGTTTTTTAAGAAGAAAAACAAGCTGGAGCAGCTGCTCCAGGCAAGCCCTTTTAATGGGAAACCCAAAAGGAGGTGGTGGAGATTTCTAGCGCCGATTTTGTTATTGCTGGCGATTGTTTCAGCCGTTATCGTTCCTTTGGCGGTAAACGGCAGCCAGATTTACGCGCGAATGATGGCAATTAATAACCGGGTAGAACCGCTGATGGCAGCCGCGGCGCGGGGTGATTTTGCGGCTATTGACAGCCAATTGACAGCGACGCGTGAAGATCTGGCCGCAGTAAGAGGGAAGGTTCAAAAATTAGGGCCGATCCTCTGGTTTCCAGCGGTAGCCAAAACCGCGCGGACCGGCGATAAGATGCTGCTGGCAACCGGTGATTTATTGGCCGGTTATCAGGAGATGTTGTCGGTTTTTTCTGATTTGTTTTCCCAAACAGAAGAGCAAAAAGTGGTGTTTGATTTTTCCCTCAAGGAATCCAAGCGTCAGCTGTTAGCTTCCATTGTTAAAAACAGGAACAAGCTGGAAGAGGCCAAAACTAAAATCGCTTTGGCTAAAGCCGAATTAAACTCGGTTAATGCCAATGATTTGACCGGCGTTTTCCAGAGCAGAGTAATCGCCGCCAATCGCTTGTTGTCTGAAGTGGTGGAGCAAAGCGAAACGGCCTTGCCGTTATTCAAATATTTGCCGGAACTCGCCGGTTATAATCAAGCAAAAAATTATCTGATTCTGTTTGAAAACAATACCGAACTCAGGCCGACCGGCGGATTCATCGGCAGTTATGGCTTAGTGACCATTAAAGATGGCGACATTATCGCCATGCATACCGATGATATCTATAATTTGGATAAATGGTCTAAAGATAAATTGCAGGTGCCGGCGCCTTGGCCTATGACCGTTTATAACAATCAGAAGTACCTGTTTTTGCGCGACGCCAACTGGTCGCCGGATTGGCCGACCTCGGCGCGGCAGATTGAATGGTTTTGGAATGTGGAGCGAGCCAACGCCGGACTGCCGCCTTTGCCCCTAGACGGCATTATCGCCATTACGCCGGAATTTATCGCTAATTTTTTGGCGGTTACCGGGCCGATTACCGCTGATGGCATTACTTTTACCAGCGATAATTTCACTTACCAATTGGAGCAGCAAGTGGAGTTCGCTTATGCGGCCAAAGGCATAGATTTGGCCAACCGCAAAGACATTATTGGCGATTTGACCACAGACATTATCGCTCGCGTGACCAAAGCCAAGGCCAGCGAATTGTTCCAGGTTTGGTTGGCTATGAAAAAAAACATTGACGAAAAACAAGTCCTGGCTTATATGACTGATTCGCAATTGCAGGATTATTTGGCGCAAGAAAATTGGTCGGGAGAGATGAAACAGGAAGAAGGGGATTACTTATATGTCGTTGACGCCAACTTGGCTGCCTTAAAAACCGATCAAGTGATGAAACGGGCGATAACTTACAGTGTCAGTCCCACTGACAGCGGCGATCTGTCGGCCAAAGTGGAAATAACTTATCAGCATACCGGCCGATCAGTGCCGGCCTTAATTACCAAATACCGCAGTTACACCCGGGTGTACGTGCCGGAAGGCAGTTGGTTTACCAAAGCGTATTTTACAGACAGCAAGGGGGTGCAGGATTTGTCGCTGGATAAGGAAGTGGAAATAAAAAACGAGTTAGGCAAGCGCTATGCCGGCATTTTTTTGACCGTGGATCAGGGAGCCGCTAAGACCTTGGTTTTGGAATACCGCCTACCCCAAACGGTGAGGCAATCAGTTAAAGACGGCCTGTACAAATTAAGTGTTCAGAAGCAACCGGGCACGCCTGGACATAAACTAAAAATTGATTTAAAATTTGACCAGCGCATTACCGCTTATTATTCCAAAATAATGCCTCAAAAGGTGCTGGGCCAAAGTTTGTTTTGGGACACTGATTTATTGACGGATCGCGATTTTATTATAAAGTTTTAGGAGGGTTGACCGTAGATTATTATGGCTAAAAAAATCGGCATTGATCTGGGTACGACCAATATTTTGGTTTACGTGCCCAAGAAAGGAGTAGTGATAAACGAACCCTCTGTGGTGGCGATTTCCGCCTTGGACCGCAAAGTTATTGCTGTCGGAATTGAAGCCAAGGAAATGCTGGGTCGCACGCCGGACACGATCATCGCCCAACGGCCTCTGCGCGACGGCGTGATCGCCGATTATAAAACCACTGAAGCAATGCTTAGGTATTTCATTAATAAGGCCTTGGGCGGCATTCGTTTGCTTCGTCCGGAAGTAATGATAGCGGTTCCCGCCGGCATCACTTCCACTGAACGGCGCGCCGTAGTGGACGCGGCTATCGCCGCCGGCGCCAAGGCCGCTTACATTATCAAAGAACCGATTGTCGCCGCCATCGGCGCCAATATCCCCATCGGTTCGCCGTCCGGGCATATGATTATTGATATTGGCGGCGGCACTTCCGAGGTGGCGGTGATTTCTTTGGGCGGCGTGGTAACTTCCACTTCGGTCAGAATCGGCGGCACGCGGTTGGACACGGCGATTATTGAGTATGTCCGGCGCAAATACGGCATGGCCATAGGCGAACGTACGGCCGAAGAAATCAAGATTAATATCGGCTCGGCTTTATACTTGAAAGAAAAGATGTATATGGATGTGCGCGGCCGCGATATTATCGCCGGCCTGCCCAAAACCATTCGCGTTTCTTCCGATGATATCACCGAAGCCATTCAGAGCGAACTGGAAGGCATTGTGGCGGCTATTAAAGCGGTGTTAAGCGAGACACCGCCGGAATTGTCGGCTGACGTAACGGTTAACGGCATTACCATGTCCGGCGGCACGAGTTTGCTGCGCAATATTGATAAACTGATAACGCAAGCAACCGGCATCAAGGCCTATGTGGCCGAAGACGCCCTGTATTGCGTGGCCAAAGGCACGGGCATCGCGCTGGAGAATTTGGATAGTTACAAGCGAAGCATTTTAGCGACCAAATAAGGTTTTTTATTTTTTCGGAGACCACTTTTTGTCATTTCGACCGGAGCCGGCATAATTGCCGGCGGAGTGGAGAAATCCCTTATCCACTGTGTCCAAAAATGCAGTAAATTTAGGCAAATATGACTATCGGCATTGACGCATCGCGCGCCAATAAAAATGACAAAACCGGCACTGAATGGTATAGCTGGCATTTAATCCAGGAACTAAAGAAGATTGTTCCTGTTGATATTAAGGTTGTCCTTTATACCAATGAAAAGCTTAATGGCGAGTTGGATAACCTGCCCCAGAACTGGCAGGTTAAGATTTTGTCTTGGCCACCCAAATACTTATGGACGCAGTTGCGTTTGTGGTGGGAACTGCAAATCAATCCGCCGGACGTCTTGCTCGTGCCGGCGCACACCATCCCGCTTTTGCCTATTCCTCGCAGCGTCAAAGTGGCGGTTAACGTCCATGATGTCGGTTTCAAGCGCAGTCCGGAATTGTATAAGCCGATCCAGGTGTGGTATCACGATCTGACGATGCGGCGCATCAAGGCGCGCGCCAATGTGATTATCACCATCTCCAAGTTCTCCCAAGAAGAAATCATTGAGCTTTATGGCGTCAGGCCGGAAAAAATCAAAGTGGTTTATTTGGGGTTTGACGCCAAGCAGTATCATTCGGCTGATGTCATTCCGAGCGATCCGCCAACTGGCGGAGAGGAATCCCTTTCATTAAATGCAAGCGATTTCTCCACTGCGTCGCCTGAAGGCGACTCCGGTCGAAATGACAATGAGGAGGGGATGGCTCAGAATGACATTTTAAAAAAATACGGCATCGTTAAGCCCTATCTGTTTTATGTCGGACGATTGGAAAAGAAAAAGAATATCGGCAATATTGTTAAGGCCTTTGCTTTGGCCAAAATGAAACAGGAAGATTTGAAGCTGGTGTTAGCCGGCGCTTCGGGCAATCAGTACGAGGAAATAAAAAGCATTATCAGCGAGGCCAAATTGGAGAACGAAGTTATTTTGACCGGTTACATTGATAATCAAGATATGCCGGCTCTATACAGCAATGCTGCCGTGTTTGTTTTTCCTACTTTGTATGAGGGCTTCGGTTTGCCGATTTTAGAAGCCATGGCTTCTGGTGTGCCGGTAGTAACCTCTAACCAGTTGCCGCATACGGAGGTCGGCGGCCAGGCCGCGCTTTACGCCAAGCCCGATTCGGCCGAAGATATCGCTGACAAGATAACCCAGCTTTTGACTAACAGTAACTTACGGCAGGAAATGATCGCTCGCGGGCTTAATCGGGTCAAGGAATTCTCTTGGCAGAAAACCGCCGCAGAAATTTATCAAGCAATTAAAAGTTTAGCCAATAATTATTAATTATCAGTTCAATTATAAATATATGAAGCCCATTTTACTTTCCGGCGTCAAGCCGACCAATCGCGTCCATATCGGGAATTATTTCGGCGCCATGAAGCAATTCGTGGATCTGCAGGATGATTACCGCAATTATGTCTTTATCGCCGATTACCACGCGCTCAATCAAGTAAAAGACGCCAAGGAACTTAATGAATATACTCACGATTTGATCGTCAATTATTTGGCTATCGGTTTGGATCCGAAGAAGACGGTATTATTCAAGCAGTCAGACGCGCCCCAGGTGTGCGAGTTGCAGTGGATTTTTAATTGCCTGTTGCCCAAGCCGTATTTGGAGCGCGCCCATGCCTATAAAGATGCGCTGGCCAAAAAGAAAGAAATCAATATGGGCCTATTCTGCTATCCGGTGCTGATGGGCGCCGATATCTTAATGTATGATGCTGATGTGGTGCCGGTAGGCGAGGATCAGAAACAGCATTTGGAAATGGCGATTGATTTGGCCAACAAGTTCAATCATCAGTGGGGCCAGACATTTAAGCTGCCCAAGCCGCTGATTATGAAAGAAATGGTGATTGCCGGCACTAATGGCGAGAAGATGTCCAAGAGCAAGAATAATATCATTGAGCTGTTTGAGCCGGAGGAAACGCTGAAGAAGAAAGTCATGTCCATTAAGACCGACTCCAAAGGCGTTAATGACAAGAAAAATCCGGAAGAGGATAATGTGTTTGCTTTCCATAAACTGTTTTCCCAACCCATGCTTAAGGAGTTAAGGCAGAGGTATGAAGAGGGCGGCATTGGCTATAAGGAATCCAAAGAGATTTTATTTAATAATATTCTGCAGTACACAGCGCCTTTCAGAAAGAAACGCGCGCAGTTGCTGAAAGACAAAAGTTATGTTTTGGGTGTTCTGGCTGACGGCGCCAAACAAGCCAACAAGGCGGCCGAAGCCAAGATGGAAAAAGTCAGGCGCGCTATCGGGGTTTACCCTATTAAATAATTTCGCCTAAACAGAATCAAGCCAAAGGATTATCTAACGGGGTTAGATAAAATCGTGTTATAATATTTATGAACGGAAGTAGACAGATACAGTATTTTTGGGATATTTGCGGCCAGGAAAAAGTCGTTGATTTTTTGAAGTCGGCCATAAAAAACAACCGCGTTGGCCACGCCTACATTTTTACTGGACCGGACGCTCTGGGCAAAGAAACCATTGCCAATCAATTCATTAAGTCGCTAATGTGCGTCGGAACAGGGGAAACCAAACCCTGCAATGATTGCGCCGTCTGCCGGCAGATCAATAACCTGACGCACCCCGATGTTTTCCGCTTGGGCCGAATTCAAGATGAGAAAACCGGCAAATGGAAACGTGACATTATTATTGACCAGATTCGCGAATTGAAATACAAACTGTCGCAGGGCAGTTTTCTCTCCGGTTGGAAAGCGGCGATAATTTCCGAGGCGGAACTGCTCAATATTAATTCCGCTAACGCTTTTTTGAAAGTTCTGGAAGAGCCGACTGCTAAAACCATTATCATTTTGATCGTCAGCGACATTTCAGCCGTGCCCAAAACCATCGCTTCCCGTTGCCAAGTTTTGAGTTGCTTGCCGGTCGCCCGCCAGGAAATCAAAGATTATCTGCTGTCAAAAGAAGTGAAAGAAGATATTGCCGAAAGAGCGGCGCGTTTGGCCTTGGGTCGTCCCGGCCGAGCCATCACCCTGGCCGATAATCCGGAATTATTAAATGAAGAACAGGAGCAGATTGACTCTTTGCTAAAGCTTTTCCCCCTGTCTTTGATTGAACGTTTAAAATTGTTAGACGAAGTGTTTAAGGCGGACAAAGATGAAGCTGTCAGCTCAATCCGCGCCCATGATTTAATGGAAAGATGGCAAATGACTCTGCGGGATTTGCTGTTGCTTAAACTGAATAGCGAATATTACATGGCCAATTTGTCGTCTTTGCCGTTATTGCATGAAATTAAAGATAAAGTCAGCTGGGAGAGAATTTTGAGCGCGGATCAATTAATCACTGAATTAAAGCAGTTATTTAACAACAACATCAGTTCCAGAAATATTTTGGAGAATTTGGTGATAAACTTATAACAATAAAACAAAATTTGTAATTAATATAAAAATATGCTTGTCAAAAAATTTCTTCCTTTCTTGGCGTTAGCTGTTATTTTGGGCGGCTGCACCCTTGCTTCCCCGGTCAGCACCACCACCAAGGCCGCGGACGGCGGTATTTGGAAATCCACCGATAGCGGCAAAACCTGGTCGCAGGCCAATGATGTTTTAACGACCAAAGGCAAAATCGCCTCCATCGCTTCGGTGGATATCGGCAAATTGTCGCTTGATCCTCAAGACGCGACGACCGTATATTTGAGTACGGAAAAAAACGGCGTGATTTATTCCTTGGATGGCGGCGCCTCCTGGCAGCAGTTCAAGAAACTGAAGTATGATCAAGTAAAAAAAGTCGTGGTCAGTCCGCAGAATAAATGCGTTTTTTATGTTTTGTTGGACACTTATGTGTTTAAAACCGATAATTGCGGCCGCGACTTCATTAACGTTTATTATCACCAGAAAGCCAACGTGGTTTTAACCGATATTAGCATCGATCCCGCCAACCCCAATATTATGTTTATGGGCACCAGCGTCGGGGAAATTTTAAAAAGCGTTAATGGCGGCCAGGCCTGGGTAACTTCTTATCGCATTACCGGCGGTTCCGTCAAAGATATTTTGTTTGACCCGCGCGATTCCCGAACGGTTTATATCGGTACCGATAAAGAAGGAATTTATAAAACCGCTAACAGCGGCGAATCCTGGGTGTCTTTGGGCGAGGGTTTGAAATCGTATATCGGCAGTCAGCAATACAAACAATTGGCGATAGATAATGCCACACCCAACGGTTTGATCTTTATTT
The DNA here is from genome assembly GCA_041666945.1 of Candidatus Buchananbacteria bacterium. Taxonomy (GTDB): domain Bacteria; phylum Patescibacteriota; class Patescibacteriia; order 2-01-FULL-39-33; family 2-01-FULL-39-33; genus CAISTG01. The sequence goes on from JBAYFY010000001.1 coordinate 126,114, forward strand.
CTAAATTCGGCATGTTGAGAAGCGCCGACGGCGGCAATAGTTGGGGTATTGTTGATCTGTTGCCGGCGCAGCGTTCCGCTACGATTTTGACGGTAGCGGTCAATCCCAAAAACAGCAAGGAAATTTATTATGCGACAGCCGGCGCTTTGGTAAAATCGGTTGACGGCGGCAAGACCTGGTCATCAAGAAAATTACCGTATAGCCGCTTGACTACGGCCATTGTCATTAATCCGGATACTCCGGCCACGGTCTATTTGGCCACGAAATCAGCGCAAGAATAAAAGAAATCATCTTAATTAAATAACAGTTATATCGGTTCTATGGCCTCGGTTGTCAGTTAAGCCGTAAGCCATGCGCCGTATACCGCAGTTACATTTATGAGCATCATTGACGATCATAAGGGGGAATTCATTAAAATCGTTGAGCATTTTAAAACAGAGCTGGGCCAGCTGAAGACCGGCCGCGCCAATCCGGCAATCTTAGACGGCGTCCGGGTGCAAAGTTACGGCGCGCTTATGCCCCTAAACCAAGTCGCTTCGGTGACTATTGGCGACGCGCGGTCGCTTCTGATCCAACCCTGGGACAAAGGATTGGTGAAAGATATTGAGAAAGCGATTTTGGAGTCCAATCTGAATTTATCGCCGGCCAATGAAGGCGAAAGGATTCGCATTTCTTTGCCGGTGATGACCGAAGAAACCAGGCGCGACACCGTTAAGTTGTTGCATCAGAAAGCGGAACAAGCCAAGATCGCCATTCGTTTGGAACGCGATAAGATCAAGGGAGAAGTGGAAGCGGCTGAAGAAAACAAAGAATTCGGCGAAGATGAGAGATTCCGCTTATTGACGGAATTGGATAAAACCGTAGGCAAATACAACGATGAAGTCAAGGATTTGGTGGAGAAAAAGGAAGCGGAAATAATGACAGTATAGAAGAAATTGAAAAATAATCAATACTCATCATCCCGGAATCACGACGTAACATAACCGTTGGAATATTCGGGATGACAATATTTTTATGCTTTTAACAATTGTAATATTCATTTTAATTTTGTCCTTGCTGGTTTTTGTCCATGAATTGGGACATTTTTTGACTGCCAGGAGATTCGGCGTTAAATGCGAAGAATTCGGCATGGGCTTGCCGCCGCGCATTGTTGGTTGGCAATTAATCAAAAAAACCGGTTGGGAAAAATTGGCGGAACAAGAACAAGTCAGCGTGGCAATGGCCGCTGATGAATTGCCTTCCGGCCAGGAGCTGATTAAAGAAACTGTTATCCGGGAAACCGTGGAAATTGATACGCCGGTTACGGACAAGAGTTGGCGTTTTGTTTGGGGTAATCGGGAAGTGGTCAAGGATGAACCCATGATTTATTCTTTAAATTGGATTCCGGTAGGCGGATTTGTCAAAATTAAGGGCGAGAACGGCGAGGAGGCGGGCGATGCCGACAGTTTCGGTCACAAGCCGGTTTGGCAAAGAAGCGTGATTCTGGCCGCCGGCGTAACCATGAATGTCGTGTTGTGCGTTCTGCTTTTATCGCTGGGTTTTGCCGTCGGTATGCCTTCGGCCGTGGAAGATAATCAAGGCGGCAAATTTATTGCTCCGCCGGAAGTGCAGGTTACGGAAATCTTGCCAGATATGCCGGCTGTCCAAAACGACGTTAAACTGGGGGATATAATCGCCAAAGTTAATGGCGCAGAGATTGCTTCTTCTCAAGCGCTTAAGGAGAATTTTGGCCAGTTAGTCGGTCAAACGGCCAAACTGACGATTAAGCGCAATGGCGCGCAGCTGGAAAAAGACATCGCCATTGTGCAAAAAGACGGCATTACCGGCATCGGCATCGGCATTATGGATGTAGGCGTGGTGCGTTATCCGTTACATTTGGCTTTATGGCAAGGATTAAAGATGACTTGGCAATGGTTGGTGTTGATTGTTTTGGCGGTAGTGGGATTAGTGCGGCAACTGTTTGGCGGGCCGTCTGTGGGTTTGGATTTTGCCGGTCCGGTCGGCATTGCTGTTATGACCGGCCAAGCGGCTAAAATGGGCTGGGTTTACGTGTTGCAATTCGCCGCTTTATTGTCTTTGAATCTGGCCATTATCAATATTTTGCCCTTTCCGGCTTTAGACGGCGGCCGCATTATGTTTTTGCTGGCAGAGAAGTTTCGCGGCAAGGCGGTCAATAGCAAATGGGAAAATTTGTCGCATAATGTCGGCTTTATTCTGCTCATGCTTTTGATTGTAATAATCACTTACCGCGATATCATCAGGTATGGCGCCAAGATTATCGACGCGCTGAAACGCGGCGTGGGACTTTAAAAAAATAAAGCCCGACGAGGTGAGTCGTCGGACTGTTACAAAGTTCTATTAGTAGATATCTGGTTTGTATCCCTCCATAATTGATATTAACCAACTCACTTGCTCGGCCCATTGAACAAAAGTTTCCATACTGGTGATCGTTTCAGACCATGGACCCTTTTTGATTAGTTTCCCATCTTGATTTGTCAGCAGTACATCTTCAATAAATTTGACACACAGAAATGCCTTTTCTGATAGCTGCCCAGTAGAAGTTATTAGTTTATTCCGATCCGTCAATTCTTGATTTTCATGAGTAAGTTGATGAGTTCTCATTCTATGCAGGGCATCCAGAACCCGGCGAACGATTACTACTTGATCTTTCGTGATAATCATGATTCTTTCTCCTTTTCAGTTGAAGATTTAATACGGCTTTCAACCGGCATTATCGGCTAATTTTTTTGTTCTTCCAGTATAGGAATTAGAGCGTCGATGAAGGGCTGGATAAACTTAAGCCAGTTTGAGAAGTTTTCACTAGTGTGTTCTTCGTAGGTTAGAAAACATTCACTACAAGCTATCTTGCCATCACTACTCCTACCAAGCATGTCCTCCAATTGGTTAATAATAATAAAAGCTTCACTTGTGTATTGTTGCACAGCATCCTTTTTCTCTATTAATTGTCCAGCGACAAACAGTTGCCGTATACGGAAAATATACCATTTTATCAACCTGACTTGATCCATTGTGGTAATCATGATTTTTCCTCCCTCCTGGTTGAAGTTTTAGGCATGAATGACCCCGCCGCTTCTATAATCTTCTGACTCTCATCGATCAGATGATCAATTTGCTGGATGGTCGGAGCTTCCGTTGAGCAGTTTAATTCGCAAAAACAATTAAGATGTTTAATGCATGCCTCGGCGAAAATAGAAAGTTTTTTTCCTGATCTGTTACCGTTAATACCCTCAATTTCCGGCATACCGTGATTATCAAAAAGATCCTCACGCACAAAAAGATCAATCAGTGCTTTCAGAAATCCATTGGCGATAATTATTTTGTCCAAGGTGTCAATCATCCGCGTCTCCTTATGGTTAAAGTTACGGTTTTAAGGGACTTTAAGTTAAAAACTTAATAAAGCATCATATCATAAATTAAAAACCTTGTCAAATCGTCGTCATTTCGACCGGAGCCGTCGTAATCGTCGGCGAAGCGGAGAAATCGCTTTAATTATTAGTAATATAGTAATTTTGTTGCCAATAAAAGGGATTCCTCCATGCGCTCACTGCGTTTGCTTGGTCGGAATGACAAGAAATATTATTAAATTTTTTTTAAAATATGAAAATAAATTTGCCTAATAATATTAATCCTGCAGACGCTATCCGGCGTTGCGGTTATGGCCAGGTTCTGGATCGCCGCGCTACCGAGCCAAGTTTTGCGCGCCGGCTGGGTACCGGCCTTTATCCGCGTTTTCATGCTTATATAAATCAAACCGGCGCCGGTTATATGATCAATCTCCATCTGGACCAGAAACAAGCGTCTTATGAAGGCGCGTCGGCGCATAGCGGAGAATATGAAGGCGATACCGTAGAGGCCGAAGGTCGCAGGATCGCCGAGTGTTTGCAAAAATTGGTGGCGGAAAAAGCCGCTCCGGCGGCGGCGGAAACAGAGGAGAAGAAAGGGTTTTTCAGCCGGTTTTTCTAAGTTTGACTTTAAACCTTTATAAGGGTAAAATAAGCCCAGTAAATAAATATGAAACAATCTAAATTTTTTCTCAAAACACTCAAAAATCCGCCCAAGGATGCGTCTTCCGCCAGTCATAAATTATTGGTGCAAGGCGGCTATGTGGATATGCTTCAAGCCGGAGTGTACACTTATCTGCCACTGGGCTGGCGCGTGATTCAGAAAATTACACAGATTGTGCGGGAAGAGATGAATGCGGCAGGCGGGCAAGAAATGCTTATGCCTGCTTTGCAACCCAAGGGTATTTGGGAAGAAACCGGCCGCTGGAGCGGTAGCTTGCAGGACGTGATGTATCAATTCAAAGATGCGGCAGGCAAAGAATTGGGTTTGGCCGCCACGCACGAAGAAGTCATTTATGATTTGGTGCGCCGCTCAATTTCTTCTTACAAAGAATTGCCGTTAGCTGTTTATCAAATCCAGAATAAATTTCGCGCCGAACTTAGAGCGAAGGGCGGGTTGATGCGCGGACGGGAATTCATGATGAAGGACTTATATAGCTTTCATTTCAGCGAAGAGGATTTGAATCAGTATTACCAGCGCCAAATTGAAGCTTATAAACGAGTGTACAGTCGCCTGGGTTTGCAGGCCAAGGTCGTAGAGGCGTCCGGCGGTGTTTTTACCAAAAATTTTTCCCATGAGTTCCAAGTGGTATCCGAGTCCGGCGAAGATAAGATTGTTTATTGTGATGGTTGCGACTTCGCGCAAAACGCGGAAATCGCGACGGTTAAAGCCGGAGAAAAATGTCCTAAATGCGGTTTGCCGGTCAAAGCAGGCAAGAGCATAGAGGTGGGTAATATCTTCAATTTCGGCGATAAGTACGCCAAGGATATGAACGGCTATGTCAATGATGAATCAGGCAAAAAATTGCCGATTTTGATGGCCTCTTATGGTATCGGCATTTCGCGGTTGGTGGCGACAATCGTGGAGTTGTATCATGACGATAAAGGCGTTGTTTGGCCGGAAAGTTCCTCGCCTTTTTCCGTCCATTTGTTGTCGCTTAAAGCTGATGACCGCGCCTCCCGGGTTTATGATGAATTGATTGAAGCCGGCATTGACGTACTGTATGATGATCGTGATATTTCCGCCGGCCAAAAATTCGCCGATAGCGACTTGTTGGGCATTAGTTGGCGTTTGATTATAAGCGAAAAGACGGGAGAAAAAATAGAAAGCAAGAAGAGAAGCGAAGAGAAAACGGAGTTAATGACAGTGGAAGAAGCAATTAAAAAATTCAAAAAATAAACGGACCGAGCAAATCGGTCCGCTAAAATGAACTATTGATGGAATTCCTCGTCTTCCGGCAGAACCACATGGCTCTTTTTGCAGAGCGTTTTTCCGCGCAGCAGCGATTCGGGATCATTGCGTTTGAAACCGTGGCAGTTGTTGTAGCCGCCGGCTTTGAGCCAGCGTTGCATTTTGGCGCTGACTCGCGCCCGTTTGTGAGTGCAGCCCCGACTGCGTTTCTTAAAAAAACCGGAAACCCGCTTGACGCCCTGTCCGCTCGGCCGGTCAACGAACACTCTTCGGCCCACCTTGCATGTTGTCATGATTGCCTCCTTGGTTTTCAACAGGACCAAAATAATTTAAGATAATACCGCGCTGCCGCATCCTTATTTCATTGAAAAATATTAGCAAAAAATAAATAATCTGTCAAATGTTTAAAAAATTCTTCGGAAAATTCAATCGCGGCCTGGGCATTGATTTGGGCAGTGGCAATACCTTGGTCTATCAGCAGGATCGCGGTATTGTGATTACCGAATCTTCGGTCGTGGCGGTCAATAATCGCACCGATCAGATTTTAGCTATCGGCGATGAAGCCCGAAGAATGCTGGGCAAGACGCCGCCGCATATCACTGCCACTCGGCCGCTGGAGTACGGCATTATTTCCGATTTTGAAGTTACCGAGAAAATGCTGAAGTTTTTCATGAATAAAGTCCGCGCCGGCCGCGTGGGTTTTTCGGCGATGCCCATCGTCGTTGTAGGCGTGCCTTTGGATGTTACGGCGGTGGAGAAAAAAGCGGTGGCTGATGTGGTTATGTCAGCCGGAGCGGCGCAAGTTTATTTGGTAGAAAATGTCATGGCTACAGCTATCGGCGCGCGCATTCCCATTCAGGATCCGACCGGCAATATGGTGGTTAATATCGGTTGCGGGCTGACCGAAGCCGCGGTTATATCGTTAGACGGCATCGTTAACTTTAAAGTTTCCCGCGTCGCCGGCAACGCTTTGGACAAGGATGTCATTAATTTCGCTCGTGAAGAATTTTCCCTGATTCTGGGTGAGATGGTGGCTGAAGACATTAAGAAAAAAATCGGCTCGGCTTTGCCTCTTAAAGAGCCACTGGAAATGGCGATGCGCGGCCGCGACGTGATGACCGGCCTGCCGAGGGAGATTAAAATTAATGATACGCAAATCCGCGAAGCCATCGCCAAATCGCTGGAAAAAATATTAAACACCATTAAAGCTACTTTAGAAACCACTCCGCCGGAATTGGTGGCTGATATTTACCAAAAAGGAATTTATCTGACAGGCGGCACGGCTCAATTAAAGGAATTGGACAATTATATTTCCCAAGGCATCAATATCCCGGTGCATGTGGCCGAAGATCCGCAAACTTGCGCCGTGCGCGGTCTGGGAGCATTGTTGGACGACGAGGCCTTGCTGAAAGACATTATGGTGCCGAATTCCTAAACTGATAATTAATAATTAAAATAAATATCAAGAGTTTTTATTGCTTCAATTATTAATTGTTATTTTTTAATTAATGTTAGATCGGTTGTTAAAATCTTTAATCTATTCCTTAGCGGCAATACTTATTGCCGTGTTTTTTCATTACCTGGGCTGGCTTAGTCCGGTGGAAAATCTATTTATCTTATTACTTAAGCCGTTGCAAAGCGGCGCCTATGAATTATCGCAGAAAACCAAGAATTTTTCCGATTACTGGCTGCGCAAGAGGAATATCATCGCGGAAAATCAAAAACTGATTGAAGAAATCAAGCAGCTGTCTTTGGAACAGTCAAAAATAAAAAGCTTGGAAGAAGAAAATTCCTTACTCAAAAAAGAATTAAATTTTATTGACGAGGATAAAAAGCAATTCGTCGCGGCGCGCATCATTACCGGCGTGTCCGACCCTTTGTCGCAGACCGTTATTATTGATCGCGGCGCCAAGGATGGCATTGTCAAGGGGCTTGCCGTTTCCGCCGATCGGGGCGTGTTGGTGGGCAAGATTTCCGAGGTGTTTGATGATTATTCAAAAGTAACCCTGCTCTCGGACAATAAATCCCGGGTGGCCGCCACGGTGCAGAATTTGGATCATACCGTCGGTTTGGTTGAAGGCCAATACGGCCTGTCTTTTGCCATGACCAATATTCCGCAGAATCAGGATATCCGCCAGGGCGACTTGGTGGTAACGTCCGGTTTGGAAGGGCAGATACCGAAAGATTTGCTGATTGCCAAAGTGGAAAGCGTCAAAACTGTTGAGTCGGAAATTTTCAAGACCGCCATTCTCCAGCCGATCATTCCTTTAAGCAATCTGTCTTATGTCGTTGTTATCATACCTTAAGCTAAAAAACAATTGGCGTCCGTTGATAGTTGTGATTATTTTAATCGGCGCGGTGATTATTAATCTGCTTTTGTCCGGCGGAGTCATTAAATATTTGGCTTTTATCAATTTTATTTTTGCCGCTTTAGTCGTAATGGTTAACTTGCGCAGCATCGGCGAATCCTTTATTTTTGCCGTCGTGAGCGGAATAATTTTGGATATTTATTCCGGCTTGCCCTTCGGCTTGACGGCGGCGAGCTTGCTGTTAGCCGCGGCGGCCATGGAAATATTAATCGCCAATATTTTTTCCAATCGGTCGTTTTACTCCCTGGTCGGCTTGGGCGCCATCGGTTTAGTCATTTACCGTTTGATTTTCGCCTTGCTTACCCAGGGGTTGTTTTTTTTCGGCTTTACCGACGCTACGATCGGTTGGAATTTTTGGTTGCAGACGGCTCAAGAGCTGATTTTGACTTCCGTGTTGTTAATCGTTGTGTTTTTTATTATCGATCGTTGGTCCAACAGTTTTCGTCCCAATTATTTGTCGCGTTAATATGGCCAATCCTTTCGCTCCAATTGAACCGATAGAAATCAAGCGCAAAAGCCGTTTAAGCTGGGTAGAGGACAGCTGCGATTTGAGCAACTCCTTGGAGAGCGGCGTGGAAATCGGTTACTTGAACTTATCTTTGTCCGGCAAAAAAATCCGTTGGTTTTTTTTGTTGATAGCTTTGGCGTTAGTGGTGCTTTTGACCAAAAGTTTTTGGCTGCAGATAGTTTCCGGCGAACATTACTTTTCTTTGGCGGAGAGCAACCGCATCAAAACCGAGTATGTCAAAGCGCATCGCGGGATTATTTTTGATCGCAACGGCCAACCCCTGGTTAATAATTTATTCGGTTTTTCGCTGTCCTTGCTGCCGGCCGAATTGTCTAAGGATGAAGCTAAGCAGGCGGAAGAAATCAAGCAATTAGCGGAAATTATTGATATGCCGGAAGAGGAGATTAAGGCGCGTTTGGCCGGGGCCGATAAAAATTATTATCAGCCGGTAACTTTGCGTGTCGGCATCCCTTATGAGCAAGCCATGATTATCAAGATTAAGGCCGATGATTTGCCCGGCGCCGAATTGGACGTTGATTCTTGGCGTTTATACCCCAGAAGCGAGTCCTTGTCCCATATTTTGGGTTATATCGGCAAATTGAGCCAGCAAGAATATCAGGAATTAAGCGATGACTATTTGATGGACGCCAACATCGGCAAGGTTGGTTTGGAACAGCAGTATGAAAGCTATTTGCGCGGCATTAACGGCCAACAGCGCATTGAGGTTGACGCTTTGGGCCGGGAGAAAAAAATCATTTCTCAAAATCAATCGGTGTCAGGGGATAATATCATATTGTCGTTGGACGCGCCATTGCAAGAAAAGATTTATGAAGTGTTAAAAGCCAGAATCCCGGGCAAGAAGGCCTCGGTGATCGTTTCCAATCCGCAAAACGGGGAAATTCTGGCTTTGGTTGATTATCCCAGTTTTGACAATAATCTTTTCACCGGCGGCATCAGCGCGGAAGATTATAAAAAATTATTGGACGATCCCAACAATCCCTTGTTTACCCGTTCCATTTTTGGCGAGTATCCTTCCGGTTCAACGGTTAAGCCGGTGATAGCTTCCGCCGCTCTGGAGGAAAAAATCATCGCCAAAAACACCACAGTCAATTCCACCGGCGGCCTTAATGTCGGCCAGTGGTTTTTCCCCGACTGGAAGGCGGGTGGTCATGGCGTAACCAACGTCACTAAAGCCATTGCCTGGTCCGTTAACACTTTTTTTTATTACATCGGCGGCGGTTACGGCGATTTTTCCGGTTTGGGTCTGGAGCGATTGGTGAAATATTTTAAACTGTTCGGTCTGGGACAGGTGACGGGGATTGATTTGCCCGGCGAACGACCGGGATTCGTGCCTGACGCTAAATGGAAAGAAGACACCAAAAATGAAGTTTGGTATATTGGCGATACCTACCATCTTTCCATCGGCCAGGGAGATTTGTTAGTAACGCCCCTGCAAGTCAATAATTATACGGCAGCGGTGGCTAACGGCGGAAAATTAATCAAACCGCATCTGGCCGTGGCGGTGATTAAAGCCGATGGCGGCAAACAAGAAATCCAACCGGGACTGATCAGGCAAATACCCGTGTCAACGGAAAATTTGGCGATTGTCCGCGAAGGCATGCGCGAGACGGTAACGGCCGGTTCCGCCTCCAGTTTGAACACTTTGCCGGTTGCGGCAGCCGGAAAAACCGGTACGGCGCAATGGCATACGAATAAAGCCAATCACGCCTGGTTTGCCGGTTTTGCCCCCTATAATAATCCGAATTTTTGCATTACCGTTTTAGTGGAAGAGGGCGGGGAGGGTTCGGTTATTGCCGTGCCTATCGCCAAAGATATTATGCAATGGTGGTTTACCCAGCATCCGTAAGGCCTAATCATTTTTTGCCTTATTTAACGTGTTTTTATTAATTATCGCCATATTGATCTTGACAGGGATTAACGGCTGTGATATCATTATTACTATAAATTCACTCTAAATTTCTCAAATCATCTTTAATGGAGGAGTTTTTAAATTGTCTAAAATACAAATACATGTCAGAAAATTATATCTCTTCCGAGGGCTTGAAAAAGGTTAAGGAAGAATTGGAACAACTTAAAACAATTGACCGCCCCGAGGTTATTGACCGTATCGCCAAAGCGCGCGATTTGGGTGATTTGTCGGAAAACGCCGAATATCACGAGGCGCGGGAAAAGCAAAGTTTCATCGAAGGCCGCATTCAAGAATTGGAGGCCCAGGTTAGAAACGCCGTCATTATCAAAAACAAGAAATCAGATACTGTCCAGCTTGGCTCGACCGTTCACGCTACTTGCGACAACGGCATGAAAGTCAAATACCAGATTGTCGGCCACTCCGAGGCCGATCCGGCTAACGGCCGCATTAGCCATCAATCGCCCTTGGGCTCGGCATTTATCGGCAAGGGCATCGGCCATGAATTTGAGCTCAAAGTTCCGGCCGGCGCCATCAAGTGCGTCATTGATCATATTGAATAATATTTTCAAATATAAAACACACTCGGTAAAATGAGTGTGTTTTTTTGGTTGTCATTTTTCCGCGTACCTTGCCTACCGGCAGGCAGGGGCGGGAATCCAGATTTCTTGTCATTCCCGCATTCCTTTCGTCATTCCCGCGAAGGCGGGAATCCAGGTTATAATTTTTTATGATACTTTTCTCTAGAGAAAAGTATCACCAAAGAGTCGCGAGCGAAGCATAAATCATGGCTAAACTTTATGCTTCGCCTGCCTGCCGGCAGGCAGGCTTACAAAACTTTTCTGGTCGTTCTCGCATAAAGTCGCACAAGATTTTGTTATGCTCGCATTTTGGAATACAAATTAATTATAAAAGCTGAGTGTTTTTTGTATCTATTATTTTTAGATGTCTAAGTTTCTCACGCTTTTGGCGTGGGTCTGGATGAAACGTTTGCGCGGAGCCACATCGGCGCCCATTAAGATATCAAAGGTTTCATCAGCGCGTTCCGCGTCAGCCACGGTAATGCGTTTCATCTGGCGTTGTCCCGGATCCATGGTGGTGTTCCAGAGTTGTTCCGGATTCATTTCGCCCAAGCCCTTGTAGCGTTGGATATTGACTTTGATGCCGCCGCCCAGTTCTTCCACTTCACCCACATCGGAATCACTCTCGGTTGACGCTTCAGCGTTAGCGCCCTCAACCATCTCTGTTTGTTTGGCTGTTTTTTTGCTTTCCGTTTTGGCCGATTTGCCGGCAGAAGCCGCGGCAATCATTTCCGCCTTGGTTTTTTCCAGCGCTTCATCGTTATACACATACCTGACGTCTTTACCGATTTGGACGCGATACAGAGGCGGCATAGCCACATAAATATGACCCTCTTTAATCAAATCAGGGAAATGGCGGTAGAACAATGTCAAAAGCAGGGTGCGGATGTGCGAGCCGTCAACGTCGGCATCGGTCATAATGACAATTTTGTCATAGCGCAAATCGGCGATGTTGAACTGTTCGCCGATATTGGTGCCCAAGGCGATAATCAATGATTTAACTTCGTTGTTAGCGAGCATTTTGTCCAGGCGGGCTCGCTCCACGTTAAGAATCTTGCCGCGCAGGGGGAGAATGGCTTGGAATTCGCGGTTGCGTCCTTGTTTGGCCGATCCGCCGGCAGAATCGCCTTCCACGATGAATATTTCAGACACTTTGGCGTCGCGAGACGAGCAGTCAGCCAATTTACCGGGCAGAGCGAAGCCGTCCAAGACGCCTTTGCGCAAGACCGATTCACGGGCCGTACGAGCCGCCAGACGGGCTTTGGCCGCCAGGATGCATTTGCCCATGATGGCTTCGGCGTCTTTGGGGTTTTCTTCCAGAAATGTTTCAAACGCCTCACCCATGACTTTTTCTACGGCCGCGCGCGCCTCCACATTGCCCAATTTGGCTTTGGTTTGGCCTTCAAATTGCGGTTCGGGTATCTTGATGGAAATAACGGCAGTCAAGCCCTCGCGCACGTCTTCGGCGTTTAAATTAGCGTCTTTTTCTTTGAGATAATTATTTTTTCTGGCGTAAGAATTGATGACGCGCGTTAAAGCGGTTCTAAATCCCATGACATGCATGCCGCCCTCGGGGTTGTAGATGTTGTTGGCAAAGGGGAGGACGGTCTCGTTGTATTCGGTGGAATATTGGATGGCGATTTCCACGTTGATATTGTCCGTTTCTTTTTCAATATAAAAAATATCCGGATGCTGGGGAGAGATGTGCGCGTTAATATGCCTGACGTAGGATTTGATACCGCCTTCAAAATAAAAGACGTAACATAAATGGTTGACCGGATCAGCGTCGCGGTCATCGCAGACAATCAGCTTGATGCCTTTGGTTAAGTAGGCCTGCTGGCGCAAGTGATCCAAGACGGTTTTGAGATTAAAATCCAAGACGGTAAAAATTGACGGATCGGGCTTGAAGGTGATTTTGGTGCCCGTGCCCTTGGCCGAACCCACGGCTTTGACGTCTTTTTGCGGTTTGCCGATTTTATATTCCTGCACCCATAGCTTGCCGTCGCGTTTAACCTCGGCTTTGGTGTAAATGGATAAAGCATTGACCACGGAAACGCCGACGCCGTGCAGACCGCCGGAGACCTTGTAACCGCTGTCGCCGAATTTTCCGCCGGCGTGCAAAACGGTCATGACGGTTTCCAAGGTGGATTTTTTGGTAACCTTATGTTTTTCCACCGGGATGCCGCGGCCGTTGTCTTCCTCGGAGACCATGCCGTCAGGCAAAAGTTTGACTTTAATCGTGTCGCAATGGCCGGCCATGGCTTCGTCAATGGAGTTGTCCACGACTTCCCAAATCAAATGGTGCAAACCGGCTTCAGCCGTGTTGCCGATATACATGCCCGGGCGTTTTCTGACCGGATCCAAGCCCTCTAAAACCTGGATTTGCTCCGCGCCATACGCGCCGGAATTTTTCTTTTTGTCGTCTTTCGCCATAGCTATTTATATTTGATAGTTGTTAATTTGTGTTTGTCATTTCGAGCGTAGCGTAGCGGAGTCGAGAAATCCCTTTGATATTTTGAATAATAAAAAGGAGGGATTCCTCCATGCGCTCACTGCGTTTGCTTGGTCGGAATGACAAAAAGTAGTAATTTTAAAGTTAAACAACTGTCGAAAAGTTTCGACAGAATCAAGTGGATTCATGTTTAAATTTCAGATTCTTCATTTCATTTCGCTACATTCCATTACATTCAGAATGACAAAAAGAAAACTGAATCTAAGCTTTAAATTAGACATTTATCCACACCTTAATTTTAGCATTTTTTTGGTTTTTTGACAATAGAAATTTTTTTAAGATAATGTCTAATTTTAGACATTATTTAAGTACTAAATATGACTAATTAATCATCAATTATTGTATGTGGATAAATCTATTGACAAAAATATTAAAGTGTGCTATAATGAATTGATAATCCTGAAAATCGGGATTTCGCTCAGTCCGGAGCGGCATAACGCCACAAGGACAAATGCACCTCAACAAAGAAAGGGAAATGCCCATGCCTAAGAAAAAGGTTGGGAATGTCCAAGATGGTTTAAATGCAGAACAACAGCGCGAGTTATATGGAGCAATGATTACCGCAACTCCCACGGATATGCCGCGGGACATATATGACTCGTGGATGGCGAATCGTCGCGGCCTCAACCGCGGAGTGCGGCGGCTTTTGATACCGCCAGCCGGACAACCGCAGGTTCTACCCGCGCTTCAACACGACTCCGACACCCTCGCGCAACTGGAGGGTTGGGAACGCCACTACCGTGATGTGTTCCGACTGTCGGTTGATTTTTCCGGCATCTTCATTCCGCTTCGTCGTGATTGGACCAAGCGTTTGATCGTTGTGCCGCAAGGCATGACCTGCAATCAGGCCTTCGCCAAAAACGCCGAACTGTTTCCGTGCTGGCGATGGACCGATGATCTGGACGCGGCAGTCAAAGGACGCAACGACCGCGAGCCGAATCGCCATTACGCCATCTGGATTCGCGGCGACGTGGAGCCGGATGAAGTGGCTATGACCGCGAATCAAACACGAGCCATCGGCTTGAGTGGAACGATTCTGCTTGAACCCTTGCTATTAGAAGGTAAGTATTTCAGGGAAACAAAGGATCATTTCAACAAGCAGAAGATCACTCGTTGCGATGGTTCTCGCAATGCCGTCGCCGGCGTCCCGAGTGTGCACTGGCGCGGCGACGGGTTTCGGGTCGACTGGTACGATCCCGGCGATCCGGGCAACGATCTGGGTCTACGTTCAGTAGTTTGTTAATTTTGTTCTTTTTGTCATTTACGCCGTGTCGGCATTGTCTGGCACGGTTTTTTGTTAGAATAAAATCCGCCCCGATAAAATGTCGGGACGGAGAAATGATCTTTGCTACTTTTTTGCTACTGAGGCAATTGAGCTTGCTTTTGCCGCGGCTCGGAGTACCCTAAATACCAGGTCAGTAAAAAAAGACCTAAAAAAATCAACCAGCAAATCGCGCCTTGGATTATGGCTACAATCAAAAGATCCTGCCAGATTGTGAGAGCGCCTGCTAACGCGATAATCGGTCCGTACAATAATAATATTGCAATCAGCAAGAATCGGTTGATCCGATGTTGTAAGGCGAACACAATGGCCGAGGCAATAATGCTAAAGTACCAACCGTAGAAAGGTATTGATAGGATAACCGCTCCGGCGGCAAATACCATGGCAGTAAAAAGAATAGTCATGGAAATTTCCCAGATTGAGATGCCGATGTTTTTGATAAAACTGCCGGAATTTTTGATAAAACTAATGATAGCCAAGATTATCCTGCTAATTTTTTTCATGTTCAATCCCTTCCTTTTTGCTTACCTGGTTTATTTTAAAGGTTCAGTTTTTTTGATTCCGTATTAACTTGATATCACATTATATCACGTCTCAAATCAATTGTCAATAGTTGGGCATTAATAGGATTTTATGGTTTGCATTAAAAATCTGATTTTGTTATAATATATTAGATTAGAAACACCAAAATTGTCATTCCTGACTTGATCAGGAATCCAGGTTATTATTAGAATTAAAATTCTGGATTTCCGCCCCTGCCTGCCGGTAGGCAAGGTACACGGGAATGACAGTGGGTGAGGGGGAAATTCAAAAATAAGCAAATTTTATGGAACGAACGCCGATAGCGGAGGTAACAAAAAAAGCGGGGCAAGAAGTGTTGATCAAGGGTTGGGTGCATACGCGCCGCGATCATGGAAAATTAGTGTTTATTGACGTGCGCGACCGCAGCGGCCTGCTGCAGGTCGTTTTTATTCCGTCCAATAAGGAAGCGCACGAGTTGGCCCAGAAGTTGCGCAGCGAATACGTCGTGGCTATTACCGGCCAAATCAACGAGCGGCCGGCCAATATGGTCAATGACAAACTTCCGACCGGCGCGGTGGAAATGCTCGCAACCGGATTGGAAATCATTAATGAAGCCAAGACCCCGCCGTTTGAAATTGATCAGGATACTTCCGACGTCAACGAGGAATTGCGTTTGAAACATCGCTACTTGGACTTGAGGTCGGTGCGCATGGCTAATAATATTATCAAACGCCACCAGGTCAATAAATTTTTCCGCGATTATTTGAGCGATCAGGGCTTTTTGGAAATTGAGACGCCGATTTTGACCAAAGGCACGCCCGAAGGCGCGCGCGAATATTTGGTGCCATCTCGTTTGTGGCCGGGCAAGTTTTATGTCTTGCCCCAGTCGCCCCAGCAATTCAAGCAACTTTTGATGGTGGCCGGATTGGAAAAATATTTTCAGGTCAGCCGTTGTTTCCGCGACGAAGATCAGCGCGGCGACCGCCAACCTGAATTCACTCAATTGGACATAGAAATGAGTTTTGTGGAACAGGAAGACGTGTTGCGCTTGGTGGAGGAAATGATGATTAAAATGGTTGCCGCTCTTTATCCGGACAAGAAATTGACCGCTTCGCCATTTCCGCGCCTGGCTTTTGCCGAGGCCATGAAAAAATACGGTTCAGACAAGCCGGATTTGAGAAAAGACAAGAATGATAAGGACGAACTGGCGTTCTGCTGGATTATTGACGCGCCCATGTTCAAATACAGTGAAACGGAAAAGAAACTGGTCGCCCAACATCACCCTTTCTGCATGCCGCAGAAAGAGGATTTGGAAAAATATCCGGACGAGCCCAAGAAGTGGCGCGCTTACAGTTATGATTTGGTGTTAAACGGTTTTGAATTGGCTTCCGGCTCAATTAGAATCCATTTGCGCGACATCCAGCAGAAGGTCTTTGAGCTTCTCGGCGTGGGTGAACAAGAAATCAAAGAACGCTTCGGTCACATGCTGGAAGCGTTTGAATACGGCGCGCCGCCTCATGGCGGAATTGCTCCGGGCATTGATCGGTTAGTCGCTATTTTGCAAAATGAACCGAATATCAGAGAAATAATCGCTTTCCCCAAAACCGGCGACGCCCGAGATCCGATGATGGATGCGCCGAGTTACACCAGCTTGAAATCTTTGCGCGAGGCCAATATTCGCATTGCCGACAGCGTGGTGGCGCGCGCCGAAAAAGACGGCGTCAATCTTTACGGCGAGCAGACGCAGACCGCGGATTAAACGACATAGGAAGTTCAGCTTAATTCCACGACCCGCAACTAACTTAATTCCACGGCCTGCCTTAATGCCTGGCTCGCGGCCAACGTCGATTCAGATTCAGGCAATGATGAAACTTTTATGTTACGTAACCTGTTACGTAGCTTGCTACGTAACAAAGCATAATTAATTTTATGAAAAAAATCGCGCCATTATTATTTTTAGTTTCTTTGGTTGTTATTTTGTCCGGTTGCGCTTTGCCCGGCCAAAAACCGGCGGCAACAGCTTGCACTTTGGAAGCCAAGATTTGTCCGGACGGCTCGGCTGTCGGCCGCAGCGGCCCTAATTGCGAATTTGCGCAGTGTCCGGTTTCTGATGCCAATGCTGGCGACGGGCAGCCCCGGCCGATTAACTTGGCTAATCCCGCTTCGGTGAATTGCGAGCAAAAAGGCGGTAATCTGATTATTCAGAAACGCGCGGATGGCGGAGAGTATGGCTTATGTTTTTTTGAAGACAATCGCGCTTGCGAGGAATGGGCTTTGATGCGCGGCGACTGTCCGGCCGGCGGCGTCAAGACGACCGGTTTTGACACTGATGCCCAGAAATTATGCGCTTGGAGCGGCGGGTCAACTTCTGCCGTTCCCAATGCCGTTTGCGTTTTTGCCGACGGCTCAAAGTGCCCGGTTGACGCTTTTTATGACGGCACTTGCCGGAAGGGGGAAAGTTTGAACAGATGATTTAGTTAATATGCTTAAGATAAAAAATCAAGAATTAATTAATGAGTTAGTGGGGGAAACAAATGATTTCCCCAAATATACGACTCAATTATTGAATTTAGTGAATTCAAACGCCGGCGGAACTCGTCCCAGAGTCGTCGGTCAATTAACAGAATTGATAAAAGAATGCCCGGAGAAAAGTTATGAAGGTTGGAAAAAATGGTATTTGGCGCAGCATCCGACGGCCATTGATGACGCTGTTAAGAAAATATCCGAGATGTTGATTAAAATGAAAGAAGCGGTGAATTTAATTGATGAGAAATTAATTAAGAGATGGGTTGAGGATTTAGTTTTGGAAAAAACCTTTGTTGGTTTAAGATTTCAAGAGGCGATTTTGAAAAAAATAGCATCAATAAAAAATACAACCTATCGTTTAGCCGAACCGCATGAGGAATCAAAGGGTATAGACGGCTTTATTGGCGATGAACCGGTTTCCATTAAGCCGGAAACTTACAAATTAGAAAGTAGATTGCCGGAAAACATCCCTTTTAAAATGATTTATTACAAAAAGGTTAAAGACGGATTAGAAATAGAAACAGATTAAAAAAAATCATGGCAACTAATCATAAAATTATCATCGGTGATTCCAGGAATATGGCAGAAGTAGCAGATACTTCTGTGCACTTGATTGTCACTTCGCCGCCGTATTGGCAATTAAAGGATTATGGTCATAGCGAACAGATCGGTTATAATGATTCGTATGAATCTTATATTGATAATTTGAATAAAGTTTGGAGCGAATGCAACCGCGTTTTGCATCCCGGTTGCCGCTTGTGCGTTAATATTGGCGATCAATTCGCTCGCGCCGTAACTTATGGTCGTTACAAAATTATTCCTATACGTGAAGAAATCATAAGATTTTGCGAATCAATCGGATTAGATTACATGGGAGCGGTTATTTGGCAGAAAGTTACTACTATGAATACGACAGGCGGCGCTTCGATCATGGGTTCATTCCCGTATCCAAGAAATGGCCTAATAACGATTGATTACGAATTCATTCTTTTATTCAAAAAGTTAGGAATTGCGCCCAATAATGTATCCAAGGAAATAAAAGAAAAATCTAAATTAACTACCGAAGAATGGAGGCAATATTTTGCCGGACATTGGAATTTTGCCGGTCAAAAACAAGGTGGCGGCCATATCGCTATGTTTCCCGAGGAATTGCCGAAAAGATTAATCAAGATGTTTTCTTTTGTTGGTGAAACCGTGTTAGATCCATTTTTAGGCAGTGGCACAACAACAAAAGTAGCAAGAGAATTAGAACGTAGTTCCTTGGGTTATGAAATTAATCCCGATTATTTGACAACTATAAAAGATAAAGTCGGTTTACAGACCCCGACTATTTTCGGGCAAGACGCTAAGATTGAAATAATCAAACAAAAACAAGTTGTTGAGGATAAAAAAAATAAGAATATTTCAAAAAATACAAATAATAAAATCAATGAACGAGTTAACGATCCGAATTATTGGAAATTATTGAAGTTGAAAAAAGTTAGCCAAACATGAATTTAATAAATTAACGTTATGAAAAATTTGACTCTGGAGGAAGTCAAGGCCAACCCCTATATTGATGACTTTATCCGCCAAACGGAGAAGTATTTGGTGGCCTTGGGTTACACTGATCATGGCTATCGGCACGTTAATATTGTGGCGGAGCGTTGCCGCGGCTTGGCCAGGCAATTGGGGCTGACAAAAAAAGATCAGGAACTGGCCGCCATTGCCGGCTATTGCCATGACCTGGGTAATTTTTTGGGGCGCACCCAGCATCACTATTGGGCGGCCATGCTGTTTTCCCAGATTTTCATCCCTCAAGGTGTTGACCCGGATGATATTGCCCGCATCACCCAGGCGATCGTCAGCCACGACAAAGACGAATTGAAAATAGTTGACAAGATTTCGGCGATTCTGGTTTTGGCCGATAAGTCGGACGTGCATCGCAGCCGCGTCGTCAGCCGCGAAACCCGCGGCCTTGAAGGGGACATCCATGATCGGGTCAATTACGCCGCGACCGGTAACAGCTTAAAAGTCAACCGTTTGCTCAAACAGGTTGTCTTGAAAATTCAAATTGACACGCAGGAAGCCAAACCCATGGATTATTTTGAAATTTTTTCCGAACGCATGAGTTTTTGCCGCCTGGCCGCGGAATTTTTGGGCTACAAATTCGTTTTAATCATTAATAATTTTAAACTGTCATAACATGATGCCAATCAAAGAATTCATGCCGATGTTACGAATTTAAATTACTCGTTACTTATTACTTTTTACTTATTACCTATTACTTTTTACTTATTACCTATTACTTTTAAACGTATGCCAAACGACAAAAGCCAATACCGGGGCAAGGGCGCTTTAGACGCCTTCCTCAATCTGCTGTCTTTTATTTCTTTGGGTTGGATGTCCTGGGCGCTCGGCGGAGTCGCTTTTCAGCTGATTAACAAGTATTTGGCTGAAAGCTTGAAGCTCCAAGCTTACTACCCGACGATGTATTCGCAAGAAGTGGTCAAATACGCCATCGCTTCCTTGATCATCGTGGTGCCGGTGTATTTTTTGGCCATTAACCTTCTGCATCGCAATTATAAGAAGAACACCCTAAACCATAACAGCGGCATTTATCGCTGGCTGACTTATTTGATGCTTTTGGTTTCCGCGCTGACGATTATCGGCGCTTTGGTCAGATTGATTTTTATTTTCTTAAACGGCGAGCAAACCTGGCGCATCGCCTTGAAGATTCTGACCGTCGTTGTAATCGCCGCCGGAATATTCAGTTATTATTTTTATGACTTGCGCCGCAAGGTTTATCAGAAATACAGCGCGACCTCCCTGGTTTTTGCCATTGTTTTGGCGGTTATAGTTTTAGCCGCCTTGGCGGCGGGGATAATGATCATAGATTCGCCGGCCGTAACCAGAAACAAGCAATTGGACAACCAATTGGTCAATGATTTGACGCAAATCAATTATTTGCTGGAAGCGGATTACCAGCAAGACGGCGCCGTACCGGTTGATTTGAGCGCCGCCAAATACAAGAATGTCATTGATTCGGTGAAAGCCGATAAAATAGAATACAATCGCAAAACGGCGAATGAATTTGAATTTTGCGCGACATTTTTGACTGACGCGACCCGGGATAATTCGCAGGGCTGGCAGGGCGATGATTGGTATTACCATGCCGCCGGCCGACAGTGTTTCACCAAAAAAATAGTCCTGTCTAAAATTGACGCGGCGCCGGAAGCGATCAAAGGCGGGGCGGCCGCGAGATAATCTCGCCGTTGATTATGAATCAATGATTTTATTTATTTATTTTTAAATCCGTAATAGCAATAAATTTATGCCAATCCCAGCTAAAGTCAAGAAATACCTTGACGCCAAGGGCATTGATTATGAAGAGCTGGCCCACAAGACCGTCTACACCGCCTATGACGCGGCGCAGACCTTGAAAAAACAGCTCAAAGAAATCGCCAAAACGATTTTAATTGAAGCGGACAAAACCCACGTCCTGGTAGTTTTGCCGGCCGACAAGAAAATTGACATGGCCAAGCTCAAAAAGGTCTTAGGCGCCAAAAGCGTGCGCATTCCCGATGAAAAAGTAATGATCAAGGTCTTAAAAATCAAACCGGGGACATTATCGTCATTCGGCCGTTTGCATGACATGGAGGTGGTGGTGGATAAGGCCATGGTCGGAGTGAAGAAAGCCGTGGTTTCCACCGGCAGTTTTACCGACAGCGTCCTAATGAAAGTCAAGGACTTCGTGCAGAGCGAGGAAGCGCGCCTGGCCGATATCGCCATGAAAGGCGGTTACAAAATTCCCCAGGCGACGAAGAAAAAAATGAACAAGGTCAAAAGGCAGGTTCGGGCCAAGAAAGGCAAAAAGGCCAGGATAAAAGTTCCTAAGACCATTAAAAGATTGGTCAAGCCCGCTCAAAAGTCCTTGAAAGCGATAATCAAAAAACAAGCGAAGAAATCAATCAAAAAAACTCCCAAAAAATCCGCCAGAAAACCGGCCAAGAGAAAATAAAAAGAGAAAATAAAAAAGAGCGACTGACGCAGTCGCTCTTGAGGGGAAAGATCAAGGTTATTTTAGAAGTTTTTTTGGGGACTTAATCATATCCCGCTCGTCAATAATCCGTACGCCGAATTCTTTAAACTTCGGCTGGAACTGATCCAACGTTTTCGCTATTGAGGACCACTCCTTAGTGCCGGACGATACGATAACAGATATCGGCGGAACTTTGAGCGCGCTTATTTCGCACAGGGTGATAATATCAAAAGCCACGCAGGCCCCTGTGAGAAATCCATTTTCGGAAAGAATCCGTCCCAACGGATCGTGTTCCATGGCGATAGTGAACAAACGTTCAAATTGCCCTCGGCGAATGCCCAACAGCAGTTCCATTGGATCATCACCCAAGCTGATTCCGGACATGCTGAAAGCCATTTTCTCGTTGGCCCGATGAATGGCGTATATCAGATCTTTGACCATCAGAGAATCGGGCGACATAGCGACAAAAGGATCAGAATTTCCGGGGTAGCTTGTCAAAGGGCAGTTTCCCAGATCGATTTTTCTCGGCTCCGGAGTGCTCCCTTGGTAAACTAAGGCGAACAATTTGGCCTTCTTTCCGGCGGGACTTGTGCAAAACGGCGAGAGTTCAAGCATGGTGGCAGTTCCTTTCCGCGTTGTTAATAATTGTCAATGTCCTTTTGTTGCAATAATTCAGATATTCATTAGTTCATCGGTTCAAATTCTGTTTAGATTATATCATAAATAGAGAAAAAGTCAAGGCCTAAGGAATCAGGTTGATTGAAAAAGTTTATAAATTTATTTAAATTTAGATAAATATTCATTAATAAATCGTGGATTATCAGATAGTTTTAGATAAATTTTCCGGACCATTGGATCTTTTGCTGCAATTGATTGAGCAAGAGGAACTTGATATTTCCCAAGTTTCTTTGGCTAAGGTTACCGATCAATATCTGGCCTATTTGGACGCCAATAAGGACTTGCCGGCCGGCGAATTGGCCGACTTTCTGACGGTGGCGACCAAACTGCTGGTTATCAAGTCAAAATTGCTTTTGCCACAAATGGCGGATGAGGAAGAAGACAGCGCCGAGCAACTGGAAGCCCAGCTGAAGATGTACAAGGAATACTTGGCGGCGAGCAAAAAAATTGAAGCGTTGCTTACAGAAAAAAAATATTCTTTTACCCGCGAGCGTTTGCCGTTGGATTTCAGGCCGGCATTTTCTCCGCCGCCGTCTTTGGGCGTTGGGGATTTAACCGCGGTGTTTGAGGAGATATTGAAACGCATTGAGTACGTTACCAGTTTGCCGCGGAAAATCATGGAACGGGTGGTCAGTTTGCAGGAGACGGTCAGCGGCATCAGAGAGGCCTTGAGCCGGGCGCAAAAAATGAGTTTTAAGGAAGTCATTGCCAATGCCAAGTCCAAACACGAGGTAGTCATCAGTTTTATGGCGCTGCTGGAATTGATCAAATCCGGCGAAGCCGCCGTTAAGCAAAAAGGCATCTTTGACGAGATTGAAGTGGAAAAAGTCAACGCCAATTAAAATCATTAATTATGAACTTAAAGAATATAATTGAATCGCTTTTGTTCATTTCCCATAAACCGCTAAGCGTCGCGGAACTGGCCAAACTGTCGGAAAACGATAAGGCGGCGGTGGCAGCGGCGCTTAAATCGTTGCAGGAGGAGTATCGGGCGAAAGACGGCGGCATTGAGATAATCAATATTGAAGACAAATACCAGATGGCCGCCGCCGGCGAATCGTCGGAAGCCGTCGCTAAATTTCTGAAAACCGAGGTAACGGGCGAGCTGACGCGGCCTTCACTGGAAACGCTGACTATCATCGCTTATCGCGGGCCGGTTTCCAAGGCGGAATTGGAATTGATACGCGGCGTCAATTGCTCTTTGATTTTGCGCAACCTGCTGATGCGCGGGCTGATTGAATCTCGGGAAGATAAGGATAAGGCCGTAACCGTCTATCAGATCACTTTTGATTTTTTGAAGCATTTGGGCCTGGGTTCGGTCAGCGAACTGCCGGATTATGAACGGCTTAACCGCAACAATAATTTGGAAAAACTTTTGCTCGGCTTGACCGGCGGTGCGGCGGAGCAGGATATTCCTGCCGATCTCGCTGTTTAATTTTTATTATTATTTTCAATTATTTTATAGATTCCTGCGTTCCGCTTACGCTTCACTCGGGACGACGAAAAGGCAACTGAATCTAAATTATATGTTCCAAACTGTTTTAAACTTGTTTTTAGCCGCGGTGTTTCTGCAGGCGCAGGCCACCAACCCCGCTGACGCCGTGATGCCGGCGAATTCTTTGCCTTTGGCCCAGCAGAAAATAGAGGCCCGCCTGCCGGAGAAAGCCATAGACAGCGAAAGCTTGGGCGTTAAGATTTCGGCTAAAAGTTTTATCGTGGTGGAGCCGGAAACGGGCGCGGTTTTGTATGAGAAGAATTCCCAGGACTGCCGGCCTATCGCTTCCCTGACTAAACTGATGACCGCTTTGGTGTTTTTGGAGCACAATCCCGGCTGGGACAAGCAATATACTATGACAGCTGATGATTTTCGGCCGGGCGCCAAACCGATTTTGGCGGTGGGCGACACCTTGACTATCCGCGATTTGTTTTATACCATGCTGATTTCTTCCGCTAATGAAGCGGCGGTAGCCCTGTCCAAATCCACCGGGCTGAAATCGGATGATTTTGTCCGGCAAATGAATTTGTATGCCAAGCTGTTAGCCATGGATTCCAGCCGCTTCAACGAAACGACGGGCCTGTCAACGGATAATAAAGCCAGCGCCGAAGACGTCATTAAATTAATCAGAGTCGCTTTTTCCCATTCCGAAGTCCGCAAGGCCTTAAGCTTAAAGAGTTACGACGTGCCGATTGCCAACAAAAGATTATCGCGCCATATTGACAGCACAGATAAGATCCTCAAAGCGGAATTCGGCTATCGCGGTGATTCTTATAAGTTAGAAGCGGGCAAAACCGGCACTTTGCCGTCAGCCGGATATTGTTTCGCCAGCCAAGTCAAAGACCAGAACGATCGACGGCTGTTAATCGCCGTTTTGGGCAGTTCCTCCACTTACGACCGTTTTACCGACACCAAGTCATTGGCTTATTGGGTGTTTAACAATTTTACCTGGTAAACTAATGCCGTGAGAAATCATAGCTTATGAAAATTTATGAAAAAAATAATCATCGCCAATTGGAAAATGAATTTAAATCCGGCCGCCTCGGTTGTTTTGGCTCATGATTTGGCCAAAATTTTAAGCGGCGATGTCTTGGAACAAAAAGACGTGGTTTTGGCGCCGTCTTTTTCCGCTTTGGCTTTAGTGGCCGAAGAAATTAAAAAAGACGAAATCGCTTTGGGCGTTCAGGATATTTTTTGGGAGGAGCGGGGAGCGTTTACCGGTTGCGAGTCGCCTAAGTTTTTGCGCGATGCCGGTTGCCGTTATGCCCTTGTCGGACATTCGGAGCGGCGGCAGAATTTGGGCGAGACCGATGAAATGGCGCATTTGAAACTCAAGGCCGCTTTAGCGGCTGGTTTGACGCCGATTTTGTGCGTGGGCGAAACTTACGACGAGCGCCGCGAAGGGCAGACCGGCAATGTTTTGTTGCGCCAGGTCAATTCCGCTTTGCAAGGCGTTAATCTCCTTGCCGATGAACATTTAGTGGTTGCTTATGAACCGGTTTGGGTTATAGGTTCGGGGCAGGCGATTGAGCCGGCCGAGGCGGAGGAGGCCTTCCGGATTATTTGGCAACAGATTATTGATAACATGCCAATGGCCGTAGCTAAATCCAATGTCCGCATCATTTACGGCGGTTCGGTGGACTCGTCCAATGCCGGCGACTTTGTCTCATTGGATCATTTCAACGGTTTTCTGGTCGGCAGCGCGAGTTTGAAAGCGGAAGAATTGGCTAAAGTTATAGAATTAATATAAAAGTATGAAGCCCAAACCTTTTGGAACCACGGAATTTAAAATTTCTGCCACCGTCCCGGATGAATCCAAAAAAGCCAAGAAGGGTGAGTTAATACTGCCGGAACGCCTTGATGATGACAGAGTAGAAGAAGAGATCGGGGAAAGAGTTGACTTAGCGGCAGTGGCTAAAAAATATTATGAGATGGAGAAGAATGACGGATTAGCGCCTCGCGATTGGGGAGACGGCGAGAAACTTACGCTAGCGCTTGTCAGAGATTTAGCGCGATTGATTTTAGAATTAAAAGATAAGTTGGCTGATTATGATACTATTATCAGCGATGATGCCAGCGGCCGCCTGCCCTCATTATTTTTTCGAAAAATAATTAACCGGCAAAAAAAGAAAAGCGGCCAGAAGGGAGTAAAAACATTTTTTGCTTCCGGCGGTCAGCATGAGGATAAAGTGATAATGAATGGTTTGAGAGAATTTTTTACTAAGAACAGGGAGCAATTAGGCAAAGTATTATTAGTTACGGAATATATTGATAGCGGCTTCAGTATTTCCAGGTTAATTGATATTCTGCAAAGAGCGGGAGTTGATTTTGATTTGGCCGCTGTTTCTTTATATTACGATGTTGACGAGTACAAGACCCGGCCGCAACTTCGTCGGCATTTGAGATATGGCGGTGTAAATAATGGCGGACTTTATTTTTATAGTTATTATGGTCGAGGAGTTGTTAAGACGCCTAGTAAAATTCATCCCATAAGAAGCGGCTCCGTACCTCAGCAAGAAATCAATAATAGTCGCAAGAACATTAGTTATTTA
The DNA here is from genome assembly GCA_041666945.1 of Candidatus Buchananbacteria bacterium. Taxonomy (GTDB): domain Bacteria; phylum Patescibacteriota; class Patescibacteriia; order 2-01-FULL-39-33; family 2-01-FULL-39-33; genus CAISTG01. Next base: position 152,361 of record JBAYFY010000001.1, read on the forward strand.
GCCGATCAATTGGCAGTTTTAGCGGAGTAAAATATGATTATACACATCAAAAAAATCGTTAGCGGCGCGCAACGGGGAAAATATGCCTTGGGCGCCTTTAACACTTCCAATTTGGAAGTGACACTGGGCATCGTCCGCGGGGCCGCGGCCCGGAAATCGCCGGTAATCGCGCAAGTTTCCGAAGGAACCATTAAGTACGCCGGCTTGACCAATATCACGGAATTGATTAAGATTATTGCTGCCACCGACGGCAGAAAGATTCCCATAGCCATTCATTTGGATCACGGCCATACCTTTCAAGTCGTAGCCGATTGCGTCAAAGCGGGCTTTTCTTCGGTTCATATTGACGGCTCGGATTTGCCCTTTGAACAGAACATCGCCTTAACCAAGAAAGCCGCGGCTTTCGCTCACGCTCACGGCGTCTGGGTTCAGGCCGAACTGGGAGCGATGCTGGGCAAAGAGGGCACGGTGCTTGAGAATGTGCCCAAGGATCCGAACGTTTACATGACTGATCCGGCCAAGGTGAAGGAGTTTGTCCGCCGTACCGGCGTGGATACTCTGGCGGTTTCCGTCGGCACCATGCACGGCTATTACCAGGGCAAAGAAAAGATTGATTTCCCCCGGTTGAAAAAAATCCAACAAGAGATTCCGCAGACACCCCTGGTGCTTCACGGCGCTTCGGGCTTGTCCGACAGCGATTTGAAAGCGGCAGCCAAGTTCGGTGTCAGAATTGTCAATATTGACACGGATGTGCGTCGCGCCTTTACGCAAGCGTTAAGGCGGTCAATCAAAGATACGCCCAAGAATCATTATGATCCGCGTCAGATCCTAAAACCGTCCATTGACGCCGTGGCCGCTGAAACGGAACGCTTAATAAAATTATTCGGTTGCGGACGTTAATTTTTATGCTGTTAAACATCACAGTTTTAATCGTTTTAATAATTTCCTTAATCTTACTGATTCGCATTATCTGGCGGCATTTGCCGGAACTGAAGATTTTAGACATCAGTTCCATCCCTAAGGAAAAACACGTTGACACCAAGAGCAAAATTTTGGAGTCAAAGTTTTTGCGTCAAAGCGACAAGACGCGCCAGCGTTTAGATAAAGTGATTATGCCGATTAAGGCCGGCGTGGGCGGATTGAAAAGCCGGTTGCAGGAACGGGTGCAAACTCTGGAAAACAAATACCAGCGTCGCGGGGAAGTGGAAGAAGCCAAAACCAAAAGCATTAATGATTTATTCGTGGAAGCGGAACAACTCCTGGCCAAAGATGATTTTGCGGCGGCCGAAAAGGACTTGATCGAGGTTATCTCCCGCGACAAGAAAAACATTCGCGCTTATGAGCTGTTATCCGAAGTGTACCGGCGCGGCAAAAGTTATGAGCAGGCGGCGGAAGTCATCAAGTATTTGATCAAGCTCAAATCATTGAAGTACCGCAAAAAAAATCCGATTGAACCGCTGCAAAAAGAAAGATTGGAGGACACGGAAGAGGCCATGCTGGAAACGATCAATGTGGATGTGGAAATCGCCGGTTATTATGATGACTTGGGCAAGGTCTATGAGGCCATAGGCAAGATTGACAAGGCGTTGGACAACTATCTCAAAGCCAATGCCATTGAACCCAATAATCCGAAATATTTGGATAAGGTTATTGATTTGGCTATCGTAGTCAAAGACAAGGGGTTGGCCAAGAAGACCTACCGCCAACTGAAGGAAATCAATCCGGAGAATGCCAAATTGGCCAGATTCCGGGAGGCGCTTGAAAAAATGTAAGAAGTGTGCTAAAATAGTTTTGTTGTTTTTGCCGTTGTAGCTCAGTTGGTAGAGCGCATCCATGGTAAGGATGAGGTCTCCGGTTCAAGCCCGGACAACGGCTTTGGTGGTAAAATCTTAATTATCAGGTTATGAATTCGGGTCGGTACCAAAGCGGTCAACTGGGGGAGACTGTAAATCTCTTGGCTCTGCCTTCGGGGGTTCGAATCCCTCCCGGCCCAATAATTAAAATAGCAGGACAATAAGTCCTGCTATTTTAATTATCTGAGTTGAGTGGGATTCGAACAGGTCAGCAGTGAAGCGAATTCCGAGGCGGAAGCCGAGGAATGAAGCTGAACGCCGACAGTTGCGACCCTGGGAGCAACTGGCGCTGACCCAGGACAAGTGAACTCGCCGCTTTTGGGCGGCGAGTGAGCGCGTAAATCCCTCCCGGCCCATAAGTAAAAGAAAAAGAGAACTAAAAGTCCTCTTTTTCTTTTATCTAAAGATAAAAAATACGCCGAGAACTTCCTTATTCTCGGCGTTTGTGTTCATGATTTGAACGGCATAATAATCAACTTCAACTTTGTTTTGCTTCTTCTAAAAGCCGATTAAATCTCTCATATTTGTCATTGAATTCAATGTAGGACTCGACGTTGGGAAAACGGCTGAAACCGTCTTGTTCGAAATCCTCGGCGCTTTCGTGTGTCAGGAAAAAGATGAACTTTATCTGCGGATTTTTTTGTACGCATTCCAGCAGATTTTCCCATTGCACGCGATTCAGTGTCGGATTTACAATTAAAACATCAAGATCAAGCGGATCATCCGGCGCGTCTTCGGCTTTGGCGCCCAAGTAGGATAGTTTATCAATATATTGAAGAGAAATTCCTTCCTCCTCCGCATATTTATATAATGGACACATGTCTCTGCCTGTGTTTCTATCAAAGTATCCGATTTTCATTGCATTTCTCCTTGTTTGTTGTTATCTTTATTTGTCTGACTGAAAATGTAAAGTGCGATTATGAAACAATATTCGTTATTATTTTATTATATTTACCGCATTTTGTCAAGACCCACTCATTTAAGAATTAAATTCGTCATCTTCCCTTGAAAATAGGCGGCCTCCTTCTTTTGATTGTGCCGTAAGTGTTGCCAAGCTATTGGCTCATTACGAGTAATTGACAAATTTTATCATATGCTGTATAATATATCATTAGTTCATTAACATGTTGATAAATTTGTGTCCTGACTTTCTTTTTGTTTAATTTAGGATAAATTAGATAGAAAGAAAGTTGGGACTATTGAAAGTCCCGGCTTCTTCTTGGCCATAGTGGTCGAGAATACTGCCTCACAGAGGCGGAAAGACACACACCATGAAGAGAGTCAAAGCAACGGCAAGCGCCCTCCTGGCGGCGCTCGGAATCCTCACGGACGAAGAAATGATCGCACTCACCAACGCCCCTGGAAAGGTGAAAAAATTCCTGGCCGCACTCGTGCAAGAGGAAATTGCGAACACCTTCGCAGTCCCCCTGTCCGATGCCGAGGTTCAAGAGAAGTACCCGCAGTTCGCAGACCGTCTCGCCCCGTGGCGAAAATTAGCGGCCCTGAAGGGCTACACAGGGCCTGTTGTATGGCTCGTCAAGCAGGGCTTCACCTTGGCAAAGGCCCCGCTTGTCGGCCCCTGCTACGAGAATCTCGACTGCCTCCAGGGTTGTGATTTCAGCTTCTATCCCACCGATGATTGCCTGGTTTTCTGGGTGCCCCGTTTGGCAGAGAATAGCACGCGCAAGAATATCAGAGCAATGGAAAAGCACCGCGCCGAACTCAAAAAGCGCTATAAGCTTCCTGGTGACCACGCCACGACGTTTGGTAGCATTCAGCTCCAGTTCGCTCTCATTCTCGCGCATTTCAAGCACACGGGCGAACGTGTACCGTTGAATCATCTCTACATGGCGTCGGACACCCTGCCCGGCAACGGTCGTCTCATTGCTGGCTCCTTCGGGATTACCGGGCTCGACCTTCGCCATTGGCCCGAGTATGGCCTTAGCAATCTCGGCTTCGTGCTCCTGGGGGTGGAGAAGCTCGGATAGTAAGTAGGATCCTTGGCGCTTTTTGCCTCGGATAATTGGATATTAGGACACTTGAGACCTTGGTCATAGCACCGAGGTCTCTCTTTTTTATTGACAATCAAGCGAGCGAACCGACGCATGAATGCGTCGGATTCCGAGCGAGAGCAGTCAATATAGTGAATCGTTATTATTGTTTCGCAGAATTTGATTCGGAAAAATATATTAAAATTTTTTATGCCTTCAAAACAAAGATGAACACCAATCCGAGCTGACGCGGGATTTTTGTTTTTAGTAGAATTATAGTAAACTATAAACAAGCAAAAATAGATAAATTTATGAAATCAACAAAGAGCAAAATCATTCTGGTTATGGCCGTCGTGGCGGTCTTGGCGGCGTTTTTGGCCGCTTGGTTTTTATGGCCGAAGAGCCGGCCGACAATTGATCAGCGTTATTACAGCGGCCCGACCGGCCTTAATCTGATTGATCAGGCCCTGGCCGAGAAAAAGCTTGATCCGGAAACGGCCCTGATTTATAAAGTGAAATTCGTTTTCCGCGACCCGACTTTACCCCAGGAATATTTTACCAAAGAATTCCCCTTTGAAGAGGGCGGCACGTTTGCCGAAGTCAGCGAGAAGTGGGACGGGTTATCTTCAACCGCCAAAGAAATCTTAGCGCCTTATTTTAAACGTCCCGACGATCCGGACAGTTATATCAGCCAAAAGCTTAACAGCGAAGCGCAGAACCAAGAAACGGGCTTGGGGCTAATCAAGGCGGCCCAGGCCTTTGATCGTCCGCTGTCTTACAAGTCGGACGACAGCTTGGTTACCGCCGACGGCAAAGTCAGGGTTTGGTATTTGGAAAAGAAGGAGACAATCAGCGGCCAGGAAAAAATTACCAAAATTTATTATGGCACGGCTCAAAAAATCGTAGCCAATCTCAATGCCGACGGGGCTTATGCCCAATTTGTCGGCTTGCTGGGGAAAACTCCGCCCAGCGATGGAACTTTGGGCGGCGATAATAAATTGGATATTTATGTTGCGCCTTCCGGTTACAGTTTATTGCTCAATAATGATAATTCTTCCTCTCAAGGGGTTAACGCGCCGGATGGCCCCACTAATGGAAGCAGTTTTATAATCATAAGAGAAAATTTAAACGATAAATATTTAAAAACGACAACAGTGCATGAGATATTCCATGCTTTTCAACGCGCTTTCGGCTGCAAACTGGCGAAAGCAAATTGGTGGTGGATTGAAGGCACGGCTACCTGGTCGGAAGACCTGATTTATCCCAAAGAAAACACCGAACAGGGTTATGTAGAGAGTTTTATCCCCAAGCCAGACACCAGCTTGTTTAAAAACGGCGATAATTTTGAGTACGGCGCTTATGTTCTTCCGTTTTATCTTTCTAATGCGTATGATCGAATGGTTATAACCAGAGTTTTTGAGGGTTGCGTCGGCGCCGGCGATCCCTTGGATAGCGTTGAAAAAACCATTGATGGCGGCTTCAAAAAGAATTGGAGAGAGTTTACTTTGTGGAATTTCAATCAAAAGCCGATTGACTATTACAAAAACGCCGATCAAAGCAAAAAATTTCCCGCTGACACCTCCCAACACAGCAACAACGACATGACTTTTCTGGCGCCTGGCGAAAACACCGTCACGATTAAGGAATTAAAGCCCTTGACAGCCCAAGTGATTGAGACATTTTTCAGCGAAATGCAAGGCGTGCGCAAGGCGGTTTTCAAAAATCTGAAAAATTTTACCGGCAAAAGCGGCAAGGGAGCGATCAAGGCGATAGTTTATCCCAAAAATAACGGCCAGCCGTATATTGAGGACTGGACCGAAAAAGACAATCGCAGTTTTTGTTTTGACAAGGCCGATGAAAATTTTGACAGAATCATTTTAGTTTTCAGCAATGCGGAATTGAAAAACCAAATTGGAGCGAGCGATATCAAGGTTAAAACCGCCGATTCTTGTTTCGGTATTGAACAAAGCGAAACCATGGTCTCTAAGCCGGTCTTTGCGGTTAATCCCGGTTACACCGGCACTGTTAAGTATTTTGCCGAAGGCGAGTTGGTATCCGGCTCGGTGCCGGCCAAAGCTAAATATTCTTATTTGGGCAAATGGAAAGTCAAAGTCAATTACCGCGAGGATTGGCCCGGGCAGTCGGTTTACGGCATTTCGCAAACCCCCATGTATTTTTCCTACGACCATACTTTGGAATTTGATTTGACGGCCGAGTCGGTGTCAAAAGACGGCACCTTTGAAGCGGTGGCCAACGAAGGTAAATTTGAAACGCCCGGCTGGACGATTCACAATGAAATTTCCGGCCAGAGCGTCAATATTCCTCAAAACGCCACCAGTTGGGGCGTGCCGATGAAGGGTGTGATTTCGGAGATGACGGAAAACGGTTGCAAAATAAGCTTGCCGGATTTTGTCTTGTATAATTCCGGCGGCTATCGCGATCTGCCGCACCCGATTGTTTTTGAAATCAAGAATAATTAAATCGGATTTGATGAAAAAAAAACGCCGCCAATTAGTGGTAATTCTCGGTCCGACCGCCACGGGTAAAACCAAGCTGGCGGTAGCTTTGGCGCGGAAATTCAACGGCGAGATAATCTCGGCCGACAGCCGCCAGGTTTACAGAGGCATGGACATTGGCACGGGCAAAGACCTGCGGGAGTATGTTTTTACCGGGTCGGCCGTGAAATCGCTCAAATCGGCAAATTTAGGCCCCAAAGGCCGTTCTGGAAGGGCTATTTTAGGCCGCCGGACGGCCGGCAAAGCGCCTTATCATCTGATTGATATAATTCAGCCGATGACGCCGTTTAACGTCGCCAAGTACCAAAAATTGGCTTATCAGGCGATTGACGACGTGTTATCCCGAGGTAAGGTGCCGATTTTATGCGGCGGCACCGGCCTGTATATTGACGCGGTAATCAAGGGTTACAAGTTTAGCGGAGCGAAAGGATTGGCGGAAGGAGAACTTAAGGCCCTGCGAAACAAATTGGATAAATTGTCTTTGCCGCAATTATTGGCGCGGCTAAAGAAAATTGACCCCGCAACCTATAAAAAAATTGATCAGAAAAACCGCCGCCGCGTTCAGCGAGCGCTGGAGATTTACTATGCAACCGGACGGAAAAAGTCCGTCGGCGACCGGCTGGTCAAGCCGGATTATAATTTGCTGGTTATCGGCCTGAAGTTTCCGCTTGAGGAGATTTACCGCCGCATTGACAGCCGGCTGGAAACGCGGATTAAAGAGGGGATGATCAAAGAAATAAAAAAGCTCCGCCGGCAAGGCGTGAGCTGGAAACGGTTGGAAGAATTCGGATTGGAATACCGCTACGTGTCGCGTTATTTGCGCGGATTTATCGGTTACGATGAAATGCTGGAATGGCTCAAGAATGAAATTCATCATTTTGCCAAGCGCCAGCTGACTTGGTTCAAGCGCAACCCGGATATCGTCTGGGTAAGCGATTATCCGGCCGCCCAAAATAAAGTTGAAAATTTTTTAAAATAGATTTCCTTTCGGAAGAGAAACAAATCGGAAGAGAAACAAAAACATCCATTCATTGACATGGATGTTTTAATATTGAATAATCCGCAATAATCCGCGATTATTTTTGTTTAAAAATTTTTCTAAGCCAATCATCCAGAGGAGCGTTTTTATTTAATCTTTCTTCCGCCGCCAACTCTTCAGGCGTTCGGTCAATATCGCCCGCAATGTCCGCTCGGTCTGCTTCGTGATCGCTTAGATCGCCGCCGTGGCGGGATTGGCGTATGGCGTCGGCTCGATCCAATTCCGGTTGGTCAATTATTTCAGGAGCGGCTGATTCCGGACCTCTTCTCATTGTTTCCTGCATAAGATTATATTAAAATTTTGGTTTGAACGAGTCGGGTTTGCCCGCAGAGAGGAAACCGCCGCCGCCGGCTTTGCCCGACAGGGAAGAAGCAAGGCGGCGGGAACCGATGAAACTCGTGGCTTTTTCTTGCCGGCGTTGCAGCAGCGAGGGTTTTTTTCCGGCGTTGGGGCCGATGCCTTTTTGATTCAGTGAGATTACGCCGGCCTTATTCAGATCTTCTTCCGACATCTCCAGGACATGTTCCCGTCTGATGCGGGCGATGCTCTGCGCTTTAACGCGTTCCTTGGTCAGGTATTCTTTGACGATGAAAGCCGGATTTTTTTCAAAGCCGTAGACGCCGGCCCGATTAAGGATGACGGCGATCTCTTTCATTTTTGAAACGGGGACTGGCTGATCCTGGGTGATGATCTTGCCGATGGCGGAGTCATCGTAGCCCGCCGACCTTAAGGCCTCCTTGGTTTTCCAGAGGACGGATTCGCCAACCGCTTGGCGGCTTTTGACGTTGGTTTGGTAGAGTTTGGAGAATTTTATTTCCTTGGGCGTGTATTTTTGCGCTTGGGATTGTTGGAGGAGGGGCATGGGAGTTTTTACGGGAGTTTTTATTGGAAGTTCTTCAGTTTAGCTTAAATTTAAACGGCAAAAGGATCATTGAAAATTTAACGGCGTTATGTTACTTGACGCGATGTTACGGCGAAATTTTAACCGAGTTTTTTGGCCAATAAATCGTTGATTATCGCCGGATTGGCTTTGCCCTTGGCTTCGCGCATCACCTGGCCGACCAAAAACTTGAAAGAGGCCTCTTTGCCCGCCTTAAAATCTTCCACCGCTTTGGGATTGGCGGCGATGATTTTTTCCACAATCGTCCCGATTTCTCCGGCATCTTCCAGTTGGCCCAGGTTTTTCTCTTCCATGATGTCTGTCGGATCTTTGCCGGTGATAAACATTTCTTCCAATATTTGCTGGGCGGCCAGATTATTGACTTTGGAAACGTAGATTAATGACAGGAATTCGGCGAAATTCTCCGAGGTGATTTTGCAGTCGTTAATCGCGACTTTATGCTCGTTTAAATGTTTGAACAGGTGGGTGACCAGCCAATTGCCGACCAACTTGGAGATTTTTTTGCCCTCGCGCTCCCTGATTTCTTCGGCCGTGCCTTCAACTTCGGGCACGCTGTCCAGCCATTCAATCATTTCTGAAATAACTTTTTCGGCATAGGCGGCCAAGGCCTTGTCGCTAACAATGATTGAAGCGGTTTCCGGATCAAATCGGTATTCGGCCACGAAACGCTTGAGTTTGGCTTGGGGCAATTCGGGCAGGGTGGCGCGCAACAGGGCGATTTTTTCCTCGCTGATTTTAAGCGGCGGCAAATCCGGTTCGGGGAAATAGCGGTAGTCGGCCGCGGTTTCCTTAATGCGTTGGGAAAAGGTTTCTTGCTTGGCGTCATCCCAGCCGCGGGTTTCTTGCACCAGCTTTTCGCCGGCGTCAATCGCCTTGGTCTGGCGGCGGATTTCAAATTCAATCGCCCGTTCCAGGGCGCGGAAGGAATTGATGTTTTTGAGTTCCGTTTTAGGGTTCAGTTGGTAATCCAACAGCGGTTTGACTTCGTTATTGACGATTTCAAACTTGCCGTCTTCCTGCAGCGACACGTTGGCTTCGCAGCGCATTTGGCCTTTTTCCATATCCGCTTCGGAGATTTCCAGATAACGCAGGATTTGCTGGTAGAGCTGGCAGAATTCTTTGGCTTCTTTGGCGCTGTCAATGACCGGCCCGGTTACCAGTTCAATCAGCGGCGTGCCGGCGCGCGACAAATCAACCAAGGTGCCGGAAGAAGTGTGGGAGAGTTTGCCCGTGTCTTCTTCCAGATGGATGCGCACGATGGAAACGTCTTTGTTGCCGACCTGCAGATGGCCGTCGTAAGTCAGGGGCAAATCGTATTGGGAAATTTGATAGCCCTTGGGCAGGTCCGGATAAAAATAATTTTTGCGGTCAAATTTGGTGAAGCTGTTGATTTTACAATTCAAAGCCAGACCGACTAAAATCGTCCAGTCAATCGCTTGGCGATTGGCGACCGGCAGCATGCCCGGGTGGCCCATGCAGACGGGGCAAATATTTTCGTTGGGCTTGTCCTGCAGTTTGTAGCCGTTCTCGCAGGTGCAGAACATTTTGGTTTTGGTGTTGAGTTCAGCGTGGATTTCCATGCCGATGACCGGTACGTATTTAGCCATAGTTAAAGACGGGAATTAATGGTTTTCATTTCTTATATCATAAGCTTTTCGGCCGTAAAAATCAAGCTCGGCCTACGCGAACGTTATCGGAAATAATTTTTAAATATTTTTTCTCTTATAAGCGAAAATTTAAAAAAGCCGCATAACGAGTTGTGCGGTTTTTTTGCATAAAAAACAGCCAGCGGTACTTAATAAGTCCTCTGGCTGATAAATTGATAAAGAACTATTGTTGTGACCATCACAGTTAAGGTAGAGCTGTACCTCGATTGTATTTGTTAAATTTCTACGACGCGCGGCTTATCAACAGACAGCGGGCCTCCCCCGGTGATTTTTTCATCAGACAGGTATTTTTCCGCTTCTTCTTGAGAAGCGAATTGAAGAGCTTCCGATGGATGGCGTACCCATTCGTAGCCATCAGGAGTTTTCTTGAGATAAAAAGGGAGAGTGTTCTGGGGGTGATTGCTTAAAGCTCCTTGCTTGTTGACAGAAATGCATATCATGGTTTTATTCTTCTCTTAGTTGGAATGGACTCGGTTAACATAAAATAATAGCATATCTAACAAAAAAAGTCAATAGTTTGTAAAAATATGTTTAAAATAAGTTAAAATAGCTTTGTCTTGCGCTTGGCCGTAATGCTCCGCAATTTCACTGCGACGTTGCAAAGGCACTTCGTATGTAAATGAAAATTTAAAAAAAACCGGCAAAAATTTGCCGGTGATGGTGATAAGGTGCGAGATTAAGAAGGATTTTTTAAAAATTCCTCATACAATCTTTCCGCTTCAGGAATAGCCGCAAACAACTGGTCTTTGAATTTTTCCATTACGCCGCGGATTTCCCACTGGGCGTGGGAATCTAAACGCAAATTAAACACCCGAAACCATTGCTCAAGATTGCCGGCCATGCAGATTTCCGATTTGACGGCATTGGGCAACAGGAAACGCGCGTCCTCCTTGAGTTTCTTGCCTTTCAGTCCCGCTTGTTCCATCAGGCCCAAAAGCTTTTGATGCATCGCGTTGATTTCTTGCAGTTGAGTTAGGTAGAGTTCTCCCAGTCCCGCTTCTTCAATAGACGGCGGCAGAATGAAGTATTCATTGTCCATAAAGCCGCTTTCGTCGCAGTAGCGTTGCGATTCTTGCGCTAACGACGATTTGCGATGACGCACCAACTGATGAGTGAAGGCGCGCGAGCCGACAAAGCGGGCCGCCGCAAAATAATGTTTGATCATTTCCTGGTCGGTCGGTTGCCAGTCGCCAAAGTTATAAAAACTGTAATACTTGCCTTGGCCGTCTCGGCAAAACCCTCCGGTTTCGCAATCAATGTGGATTAACCCCTCAAGAATCCCGGGGTAATGTTCAATTAAATGCTTGTAGATTGCCTGCTGTTCGGGATAAGAAAAAGAATAGGGGATCCTCTTGGACAAATCGCGGAAAGAGCGGAAATTACCGCTTACTCGGAAACATCCTTCTTTTTCCGTTACGATAATATGGGCTTCAGATTTAAGGACTTCCAGCAGCCATTTCCAGGCATCGGGGAAGGTTTTTTTATTGAAAGTGAAAGTCAGCCAAGAGAATTCTATCATGGCCTCGTGGCCGCTTTTTATCAGCGCTTTAACAAAACGCTCGGCGGAATCGGCAGTGATTTTATCTTGTGACTTGTAGCAGGTTCGGCCGGCTAATTCCACCAGTTTAAGCTGGTCAATCGGTTGTCCGGTCGCATCCAGCATCTCCGGTCCTTTGGTTTTTACGGTTAAGAGTTCAACCGAGTTTCTCATTCCTACCCTCCTTAGTTTTTGCCGATTAAGGCGATTAAGTGCGGTTTAAGGCGTTCAAACACCTCTTCTTTGGTGCCGGTGCCGTCAATCACTTTGACTCGCTCGGGCTCTTGCCGGGCGATTTGCTTGTACATGCTTCTGGCGCGTTTGAAGAATTCTTCTCCGTACATCCGTTCAAAATAAGCCAGCTTGTCGGGATGTTCTTTGGCCAATCGTTCCTGCATCGTACTGATCGGAATATCAATAAACAATGTCAGGTCGGGACTATCGCCCTGCAAAGCAAAACGATTGGCGTCGGCAATGAATTTGGCTATGGCCGGATCGCCGTTGGCGTGTCCGCCGCCCTGGTAGGCGACGGGAGAATCGCCCAAGCGATCGCATAATACTATCTTGCCGGCAGCTAAGGCCGGCTTGACGGCTTTATCCATGAATTCGGCGCGACTGGCCAAAAACAAAAACAATTCGCAAGCCATAGTGCGGGAAAAATCTTGATTCTCCGCCGGAGCGGTTTGACCGGGATAATCGGTGTGGTTGGTAAACGCTTGGTTAATGGCGCTGACGGTTTCCCCGGGGTTTTTCAGCAGTTTTCTAATGGCCTCGCCGTAAAGCGTGCCTCCGGGTTCGCGCATAATTACCGAATCCAGGCCAAAATCCCGCAAATAAGCGGCGGTTCTTTTTATTTGTACGCCTTTGCCGGCGCATTCAATGCCCTCAAAAGAAATAATCATATTTTTCCTTTCCGGCTTCGCCTAAGTCCGTTGGCTTAGGCGGTTTTGCTTTAGTTTTACAGTTAAAATCGTATTGTAAATGTGCTAAATTGTTGAATAAATTTAACACATAGATGCGATTAAGTCAAAATTGACGATTATTGCCATAATCCTCTTTATTTTTTAATGTTTTTCATCAGTTCGTCAATCTGTTTGAACAGTTCTTGCTTGGTGCCGTTATTGTCCAGTTTAAGTTTGGCCTTTTTGGCCAAGAGACGGATGGGTGTTTCGGTGGGTAGCTTTAAATCGTTAATGAATTGTTTCCAAGTTTTGGTGCGATCATCGTTGTTTTGCCGGCGTTTTTTCAGGCGGACAAAGCACGTTTTGATATCGCAGTCAATCCTGATCAGGCGGAAGCCGGGCAGGTGTTTAAGATAAATAAGATCTGATTCCAGCCGCACATTGGGCAGAACCAAAATCTTGGCGGGGGAGCGCGTCACTTCTTCATAAATCACCTTAGACAAGAGGTCTTGGCCGAAGGTGCCGCGCAAGCTTATGCCCAGGTTAGCCATATTGGCGCGCGTTTGCGGCAAATACAAGCGATCCAGAATATCGCGCAACGGTTGGGAGAAACTGACGGTTTGCGATTTGTATTTTTTTTTCAGGTAAGCGGCGGCCGTGTCTTTGCCGGCCGCGATTTCTCCGACGATTCCCAGCACGATTTTGGCGGTTTTTCGTTTAGGCATAATTGATTGTTATATTTGTTATTTTAACAGAAAAATTGCTTTTTTCGCAACCCTTAGATTTTTCGTCGGATAAAACAAAACCCCGATTTTTATTCGGGGCGTGTGCTAATGGCATTCGTCAGATTTCAATTTGATTATAGGGCTTAAGATCCAACAAAAGAATAATCGCTTTTAGAAGGATTTCCATCCTGTTCTTATCGGGATAACGGCAGCTGACTACAAACTCATTGTGGAATTTGCCTCTTCTAATCCAATAATCATTGCCGGCCCCGATTTGGAATCTTCCTTCCGTTTCCGTTTCAAATAATTTACCCTCGCTATCCAGTATTCGGGCGATTCGCTCACAGTATATTCGGTAATCTTCGGGCGATGTATATCTGGGATTGACGCAGAACCGGAAAAAGAAACAATCCCATGACGGAACATAGGGCGTGCTTGGAGCGGTTTCCATTGCTTTTCTCCTTTGCCTTGGTTTACTCTTTAAAGTTCTAATTAACCATTTGGCTTATTATAATTCCAACCGTTAAATTTGTCAAGGCGATTGCGAAGCCGTATTGCCATAAACAAAAACCCCGCTAAAAAAGCGGGATTTTTTATAATTGGTTTTTTTAATCGTACGCCCTGCGAGCCGCAGGTTATACGCTAACCTTGATGCCCGGGCCCATGGAGGAACTGACAGTAATATTTTTGATGAAAGTTCCTTTGGCGGCGGCCGGCTTGGCTTTGTTTAAGGCGTCTATGAAGGCCTGGTAATTTTCCGCCAGTTGGGCGGTTTCAAATGAGATGCGTCCGATAGCCACATGGATATTGCCGCTGTCGTCGTTTTTAAAAGTAACTTTGCCTTTCTTCAGGTTGATGACGGCCTCGGCGATATTATTGGTTACCGTGCCATCCTTGGGGTTAGGCATCAAACCCTTGGGACCCAGGATTTTAGCGATAGGCGCCAACAGTTTCATGGCTTCAGGCGTAGCGACTAAAACGTCAAAATTAATTTTGCCGTTTTTGATTTCATTGATCAAATCCTGATCGCCGACCAAATCGGCGCCGGAGGTCTTGGCGGCTTTGATCTGGTCGCCGTTAGTGGAAATGACAGCCACCTTGACTGATTTGCCGGTGCCATGAGGCAGGGCGGCGGAGCTTCTGACTTGCTGTTCGGTTTTTTTGGGATTGGTGCCCAATTTGACATGGACTTCCACAGCGGCATCAAATTTGACGGTTGAGGTTTTTTTGACCAAATCAACGGCTTCACTGACGGGATAGGATTTTTTATTGTCTACCAGTTCTTTGGCCGCCAAAAATCTTTTGGACGGCTTGTGGTTTACTTTTTTCATAATATTTTCGGTTAGTGGTTATAGCGAGTTTAATGAACTCTCCCACGTTAATTAATTTTTTTTTACTTTTGATTTCGCAAACCGGCCGTGTTAGTCAACAACTTCCACGCCCATTTGTCTGCAAGTGCCCTCAATGGTTTTCATCGCGGCTTCAACATTGGTGGTATTCAAATCAGGCAGTTTTTTTTCGGCGATTTCGCGGATTTGTTTTTTGGTGATTTTGCCCGCTTTTTCTTTTAACGATTTGCCCGAGCCCTTCTCCAAGCCGATAGCTTTTTTGATTAGAGCGGAAGCCGGAGCGATTTTTAAAACGAAATCGTAAGAGCGGTCTTCGTAAACCGTGATTTCCACCGGAGTGATCTCGCCCTGGCGGTCCTTGCTGGCCGCGTTGAATCTTTGGCAGAATTCGGCGATATTCAAGCCGTGCTGACCCAAAGCCGGACCGACCGGAGGCGCCGGATTGGCCGCTCCGCCGGGAATTTGCAGTTTGATGATTGTCTTGATTTTTTTAGCCATAAATTATTTTCAATTATCGTCCATTACTTGCGTTTGAAGCAAGAGAAGCTTTAATGGCGTTATTATTACCTATTACTTATTTTACTTGTTACCTATTACGATTTATTAAATTTTCTTTATTTGCAGGAAATCCAATTCTACCGGCGTTTCGCGTCCGAACATATTGATCATCACTTTGATCTTGCCTCTGGTTTCGTCAATTTCTTCCACTTTTCCTTCCATATTTTTGAACGGCCCGTCCACAATCCTGACCGGATCGCCGGCGGCGATGTCAATTTGGAATTCCGGTTCGTTGACGCCCATGCGTTTCTGCAAGGATTTGACTTCTTCTTCGGAAACGGGAGTCGGAGTATTGCCGGAGCCGACAAAACCGGTAACGTGCGGCGTGTTGCGCACCACATACCAGGAATCGTCCGTCACAACCATCTCCACCAGCACGTAGCCGGGGTAAATTTTCTCTTCAACGATTTTTCTTTTGCCGTTTTTAATGCGGATTTTTTTCTCTTTGGGGATCATGACATTGAAGATCTTGTCTTCCATGTCCATGGATTCAATGCGCTGCTTAAGGTTGTGCTCCACGGCTTCCTCCAATCCGGAGTAGGTGTGGATGACGTACCAGCGCCTGCCAAGTTGTAATGTTTGTTTGGCCATAAAATTAGTTTATAAAGTCAAAAGCGGAAAGTCGTTAAATATTAATTAAATATTATAAATGACTTTACGGACTTCGGACTTTACGTACTTAATGTGCTATTTAATGGATTATTTAATAAAACTGATAAGATTTTCCAGCCCTATTGTCAGCAAGAAGTCAACCAGGCCCAAAAACAAAGCCACGGCCAGAGAAATTCCGATAACCAGAATGGTGTGCTGCTTGATTTCCTTTTTGGTCGGCCAAGTAACGTTTTTCATCTCGGCGTAGGATTCTTTCAGGTATTTGGCTGTATTGTCGGTGAAAGACATAATTTTTGTATTTTAAAACCCCCGTTCGGGGGAGCTTTGTTATAGCTGTATTATATACTATTAAGTTAGGCGTTGTCAAGCGTTCCGCCATTCTTTTTTTTGGCTAAGTTTTCCGGGTTAGGGGAGTAAAGCTTGTTTTTTATCCTCCATTGGCCGACAAATTGCCCAATGCCGTCATTTTCCAGTTTATGCCGCAGTTTCGGCCGGCCTTGCGACCACTTGAGCAGGGATTCAAAATTGATTTTATACACGCCCCGAACCACGATATAAAGCACCTCGCTGTTGGCGATGGCGCGGCGAACGGTTTTTTCATTGATCCCAAACAGGTTGGCTGCTTGGGAAATTGTTACCCTAACCGGCGCTTTTTCCGCCATAATAATATGTAAATTTAGATATATTTTTCTTCCTACCTTTTGCCATAGCGACGCTTGGCCGGTAATTAATTGTCCGGACATGTCTGGACAAATCTTACCACGGCAGGGGATTAATGTCAAAGAAACGCAGAGACAATTTAATTCTAATTATTATTTATTGCAGTTGTGGATAAACGGTTGTGGATAACTTTTAAAACCATGACCAAGAGAAATGGTTTGTTCTGCTTGCCAGATCAAAGTAAATAGTGCTATAATTTATCCATTCTTACTCAACTTAGCGGTCAGGGTAAGTTAAAGAAAACAGTAAAATATCTAAAATAAGCGATTTAATTATAATCGTGAGTTTTTTGTGTCCGGCTGTTATTTAAGTGAAAAAAACAGAAAAAAGTCGTTTAAAAATATTATAATTTGTTTAAATTTAGCAAATTTTTGTATTTATTAACAAATTTAAGTGTAACATTTAGCCAACTTTTCCGTCTAATAAGATGAAGAACCCCATTGCTGACAAAATACTGTTTTTACGGGTAAAAAACAAAGATCATGAGGCCTATGGCAGGTTTTACGATCTTTATGTTGATCGGATTTATCGGTTTGTTTACTTTAAAGTCAGTTCGGTTGATGATGCCAAAGACCTGACTTCCGAGGTTTTCTTAAAGCTTTGGCAGTACATTAAAGACGGTAAACCGATTCATAACTTAAACGCCTTGACTTACATGATCGCGCGCAATTGCGTGGTTGACTTCTACCGTGAACGCTCTCGCCGCGACGACAATGAAGAAAGGGTGGCTGATGAACATATTACCATTATTGATGATGAAAGCGACATTTTGATTCAAAAAATCAAAGATGCGGAGCTGGCCGAAGTGCTGGCCACCTTAAAAAATCTTAAGGATGAATACCGCGAAGTTATCGTCTTAAAGTATCTGGACGAGCTCTCAATCAAAGAAATTTCTAAAATTTTAGATAAGTCCCCCGGTTCGGTGCGCGTCTTGCTTTACCGGGCGCTCAATGCCATTAAGGCAACACTCAAACAATAGTGTGTCTCACAAAAATCTCATCAAACAATTGAATAAGGTCAAAAACCTCGAGTCCATTGGACGGCCCGAGGCCTCTTGGGTTTCTGACAGCCGCGAGATTTTATTGCGCCAAATCAACCCGCAGGGCAAGACCGTGGAATATTCTCCGATTAAGTATTATACTGAATTCGTCTCCTCCGCCTTCCAACAGAAATTACTGCGGCCGGCTTTGGTTGCTTTAATGGTGGTGGGCACTTTTTTCACTTATTCCGCTTTTACTTTGGCCGCCAAAGCGTCTTTGCCTGGCGAGGCCTTATATCCGGTTAAGGTTCTGGGCGAAAAGATTCAATTGGTCACGGCTATCGGCAATGAGGCCAAGGTTAAGTTGCAAATGGATTTTATATCCCGCCGCGGCGATGAATTGCAGCAGATTGCCCGCCAGCCGGAAGACGCCAAAGCCAAATCCGCCAAAATTTCCCAGACCGTCAAGCAAATCACTGAAGATGTTAAGGATGTTCAGGGTAAAGTGGACAAAATCGCCGCTTCCTCTCCGGCTACCGCGGTAATCAGTACCGCTAAAGTTGTTGATGATAAAACTTTAAAGGTGGAAAAAGACATCGTTGATGCCCATACTGTTTTGTCAACGGAAGTCAAAAAGGACGTGGCTAAGGACGTCAAAGAAGCGATTGCCACCACTGAAGAGGCCGGCACCAAGGCGCTTTTAATGATGGTAACCAAATCAGAAGAAAAGCAGGTTAAAGATAATAATCAAGCGGTGCCGACCAAGGAAATCGCTGATCGCGTGCAAGAAAGAATCAAAAACACCGAGGCCGCGGTGGAAGTGGCCGCCGGTGAAGTCAATAAAATCGCTACCGGCACTCCGGCCATTCTTAATTTAGTCGTTTTGTCCAGTGATGGCACCAATAGAATCAGCGGCGTTTCCAGCACCGAAGCCAATACCACAACCACTTTGAAGGCCGCGGTCCAGGATGTAACCGAAAAACCCAAGCAAGCGCAAGAAGTGATTGAACAGGCCAAACAAATGCTGGATAAGAATGATGTTATTTCCGCTTTGCAAAAAATCGTGGAAAGCAAGAATATTGCCGCCGACGCTTTGGAAAAAGCGCCGCTAATAAGCGACAAGATCCAAACCGAAATAACCAGTTCTACCGCTTCGGTTATGACAACTACTCCGGCAACCAAATAATTAATCGGCGATTTTGTCGTTTTGCGTTCAAAGCAGATATTTCGTCCGGTACGAAGTATCCGCCTTGTCCGCAATTAAGCGCACAAGAAATTTACAATTAAAACTTTAAGGGGTTTGAGGGCTAACCTTGCTGTCGCAAGGGTTTCGGCCTTCGGGATTCCATAATTTTATCGGCAAAGGTCGTTGAGGCAACCGCCCAGCTTATAAAATTATCTGGTTAATCCGTTGCTGGAAAAAGCTGCCTGTAGAGACGCCGCGATTGCGGTGGCTCCTAAGGCGCTTGTCGCCAGCGGAGGCGCGACAATCTCGCGTCTTTACATCGGTTGCTGATTTCAATTTCAACGGATAATCCCCAGTGTTCCGCCTTGAACTGATAAGGTTTTAATCTAACTATTAACACAAACTATGAAAAAGTTTTTAACTTATTCCGTAGTCGTAGCCACTATTGCCTGGTCTATGGGTGTCAGCGCCGTTTTACCGGCCGCCGCCGCTTATACTCCGGCTGACGGCGATCTTATCAAGACCGCTTCATATTCGGCTGTGTACTATGTCACGGGTGGCAAAAAGTATCTTTTTGTCAACCGCGTAACCTATACGACCTGGTCAAATGCTGTTGGCGATGCCAATAACAATTTTGCCGGTTTGAAGGTTATTTCCCAATCTGAATTTGATGCTTTGCCTTTAGGCGGCAACATCACTGCCAGACAGGGCGTCAATTTAATCAAGTTTGATAACTCGGGCTTGGTTTATGCTGTCGCTCCGGGATCAAAACTGTGCAAGTTGGTTGATAGCGCCGCGCAGACCGCTTTATACGGTTCCGCCGCTCCTATCGTCATCCAGTCCTCTTTTGAGGCCAACTACACCAAGGATGCCACTTGCGACCTGACCGCTACTTCCAAATATCCGGATGGCACTCTGTTGAAGAGTGGATCGGATTATTATTATGTTGAAGGCGGACAGAAACGCTTAGTGTCTTCCGATGCCTTCACCGCTAATTCCTTTAAGGCCAGCTGGGCCAAGACCGTCAGCGATGTCAGTGGTTATACCACCGGCTCCGCCCTGTCTGTAAAGGAAGCCGCTGTTTCCAGCGTTGTTGCTGGAGCTTCCAGTGGAACGGTTGTTTCTGCTGGAACTTTGGGCGTTACTTTAGCCCCGGCTAATCCGGCTTCTGCCACTATCGTGTCTGATGCCCATACTAGCCAGGCCTTAGTGCCGATGATTGCTGTCAATTTGACCGCTTCCTCGGCTGGTGATGTCAAAGTTACTGGTATGGCTTTTGAGCGCACCGGTATCTCCAATGATACCGACGTTCTGACTTCCTACCTTTATGAGGGCACCACAAAATTGTTAGAAGGTGGTTCTATTTCTTCCAAGGTTTTAACCTTTAACGCTTCTAACGGTATCATCACCGTTCCGGCCGGCCAGACCAAAACTGTCTGGTTGAAGGTTGATACGACTTTATCCACCTCCGCTGGCAAGAGCATTGGCTTTAATTTGACCAAAGTCACTTCTAACGCCTCTGCTGTCTCTGGTACTCCTTTGACCGGCAGTTTGATGAGCACCGCCTTGGTTACTGATATGGGCTATGCCGTTATCAGTTCCGGCAATGTGCCGACCGCCGCTTCCACTGTCAACTCCAATGAAACCGATTTTGAGGCCTACAAAGTCATTTTGACTGCTACCGATCAGGATATGCAGTTAGAGGGCTTGCGCTTGACCGAAATCGGTTCCATCAGCAAGGATGATTTGACGAATATCAAATTGGTTAACGGTGGTACTACTTTGGCCACTGCCACCTTCAATGACAATATGGAGCTGTATTTTGACTTATCGGCCGCTCCTTTCCAGATTGCCAAGGGCAATTCCAAGACATTGTCTTTGAAAGTTGACGTTTCCAAGGGTTCTACCAGAACCTTCAAGTTCTCCATCCAGTATGCCTCCGATATCGTTATGAAGGATAAGGGTTACAATGTGTACTCTCAATCCTTCACGAGCGGCGCTACCACTTGGAGCGCTGTTACCAGTGCGGCTACCACTTATTGCTACACCATTAATTCAGGCACTTTGACTTTATCCAAAGATTCCTCTTCTCCTTCCGGCAGTATTGCTGGTAATTCCACCAATGTTAAGGTGGCTACCTTCAAGCTTATCGGTACCGGTGAAGACATCAAAGTCAAGAGCATGAATATCATGGCAAGCACTAATGCCGGTCCTTCCGGATTGGTTGGCGGTTTGCAGAACGGTAAAATTTATTATGATGGCGTGCAAGTCGGTTCTACCAAGAATTTGACAGCTACGACCAGCGTTAACTTTACCTTCGGCTCCAGCTTTATTGTTCCGGCTGGCACTTCCAAATTGATGGATATCTATGCTGATATCAAAGATACCGCTGGAACAGCCATTACTTCCGGTACTGTTAAGGTTACCGCGTCTTCTTCTGACGCCCAGGGTGTTATTTCTTTAGCTGCCATCACTTTGGCTTCTCAAGACGGCAACACCTTGACTGTTGGCGCCGTATCTACCATCACCATGGCTAAATACGCCGCTTATGGCAACCAGACCATACCGACTCCGACGAATCAAGCTAAAGTTGGTTCCTTCTCTATCGCCGCTTCGGCCAGCGAAGGTGTCAATATTGAGAATATTTCTGTCTACGGAGCCACTTCTGGCGCGATGTCCAACATGAATTTGAAGGTTGGCTCAACAATCATTGGCGAAAAGGCGGCTTTCTCCGCCACCCTTGCCACCACCACCATCTCGGTTAACACCAAGTTGAATTTGGCGCAAGGCGAAACCAAAGTTGTTGACATCTACGCTGATATCGCTTCAAACTTGAATGCCCAAACCCTTACTTTAAGTGTTGATGCCGACGGTACTACGCCGAACACCAATACTTCTGCTACCGGTGTTGGACATAGTTTGCAAATTATGACTATTGGCGCTGGTTCATTGACTTTGGATACTAGTAGCAATAAACCGGATTCTGCGATTATCGTGGCTGGTGCTACGACCGCGGTTAGCGCCTTCACTATGATGGCTGCTAATGATTCTTATACCATTACAAACTTGACTGTTTCTTCTACCGACACTACTGCCGTTAGATCTATCGGCGCAGTTGTTTTGGAATATAAGAATGAAGCCGGTGAAACCAAGACCGCTTCCGGTTACTTGAGCGCAGCCGGCCTGGCTTTGTTCAATAACTTATCCATCTGGGTGCCGAAGGGTGTCGGCGCGAGCGTAACCATTAAGGCCTTGGTGGCTGATGCCACTGGCGCTAAATCTGGCGACACCGTTCGCTTGAACTTGAATGAATCCGATGGCTCTACTCCTACCACCTTCTCGGCGGTTAGTAAGTCAACCGGTTCAGTTGTCTACACCTTCTCATCCAACACCGGATTTGTCACTGGCAATCCGATGATTGTCAGAAAGACCAAGCCGACCGTCTCCTTAGTTTCCTTGCCGACCACTGTTTTAGCTGATGGCACTCAAACCATTTCTAAATTCAGTATCGCAGCTGACGCTGCCGGCGATGTTACTTGGAGAAGAATCGGCTTTGTCTACGCGACCAGCGCTGATGCTGTGAAGATTACTGCCAGCACCATCTATCTGTATAAGGATGGCGACAACACCAAGTTGAATGCTACCGGTACTTCTACCAGCGCCAACGCTGCCAAGATTATCGAAGTCGACACTGTTAATGAACAGACCATTACCAAGGGCACTTCCCAGACCTACGTCTTGAAGGGCGATATTACCGGTTCATCCGCTAATACCTCCATTACCGTGAAGATTTCCGGTACTTCGGATACGGCTGGAACCAGCACTACATATGCTAACTACAATGGTGCTGAAACAATGTTCCGCTGGTCTGATCGTTCCGGTTCTGCTGATGATGGCGTTCACGCTTCTGGCTCTGATGACTGGTGCGATTCCAACTATGTTAAGACCTTGCCGTCTGATTCTCAGACCTTATCCAGATAGTTTCTATCTGCTAAGTTAAGAGCAATCGGTCAGGCAATCTGACATAAAATACCGCCCCGCAATTACGCCAACTGGCGAAGCGGGGCGGTATTGTTTTTGTTTTGTTTTTTTGTTATGATTATACCGTAATTATTAATATGATTTCGTATGTCAAACTCAAAAAACCTCGCAAAAATAATTTCCATTATCGCAATTATTTTAGTCCTGGCCGGTTTGTTTTATATTTTTACCAACTACCAGAAATTATTCGGCCCTAAGGCCGACAGCCAGTCCGGCCAAGTCATCTTTAATCTGGAAGAAATCAAGAATGATTTTGCCAATCGGGAGAGAAAATCGGCTTCCGGCGTAGTGCCGCCCCAAGAAATTACTGACCGTTACAATAATTTAATCGCCAAATCGCGACAGGCGATTGCCGACAACAAACCGTCGGATCCGGCCAATTCCGATTTATCCTGGGATTACTTGATTATTGCCAATAGCCAAGCGATTTTGGGCCAATACGACCAAGCGGAACAGTCATATTTAAAGGCGATAGAAAAATTTCCTAACGACTACCGCGCCAATATGAATTTGGGCGACTTGTATATTTTAATGGAATTGCCGCAGAGCGCCGCCATTAAGTTTTATGACACGGTTAATCTTTATCCCAAAAACGCCATGATTTATACCAAACTGGCCGATTTGTATTTCAAATACTCCAAGGCGCCGGAAAAAACCCAGGCGATTTATGAATTGGGCTGGAAGAGTGCCGATGATAAGCGGTTAGTGCTGGATTATTATATGATTTATTTACAGACGCAAAAAAGGGACTTGGTTAAATATGAAGAGATCAAGCGTGAATATGAAAAAATTGTCGGCAGCAAGACGGAACAGGCGGAACAAGGATTAGAGCAAACTATTGAATTAAAATAATATGGATTGGCAAAAAATCATCAAGAATATTTTGCTTTGGGGGTCGCTGGCGGTTTTATGGGCGCCGATGGTTTACTACAACCAGGCGATTTTTCCCTATATCGCTCCCAAGAATTTCTTTTTCCGCTTAATAGTGGCGGTTCTTGCGGGATTGTTTACGGTTTATATTTTACAAAAGAAAAAAATAAATTTCTTTAATCATAAGATTTTTTTGACTTTTTTGGTTTTTGCGGCGGTTAGTTTGATCGCGGCGATTTTGGCAATCAATCCTTACGCGGCTTTTTTCAGCAGTTTTGAGCGCATGGGCGGCTGGTTCACTTTGTTTTTCCTGATGTTATTCTTTTTGATTATTATTAATGTTTTTGAGACCAAGGATGATTGGCTCAAGCTGTTTCGCTCCTCATTAGTTTGCTCGGCGCTCTTGGCCGGTTATGCTTTTCTGGTTAAATTGAGCCACAATCTTCCCGTTACCTGGCCGACCAGCGGCGCCACTTTGGGCAACGTTGATTTTTTCGGCGCTTATTTGATGCTAAACATTTTTCTTGGCTTTATCTTGCTTTGCGTGGAAAAAAGCAAAAAATGGAAGGTTGCTTGCGGGGCGATTTTAATCATAAATATAGCGATATTGCTTTTGAATGCCGCCAGAGCCGGTATTTTAGGTTTTGCCTTCGGCTTGTTGGTTTTGGGCGTTTTCGTGTTCATCAGGGCGGAGAAAAAAATAAAATACGGCTTATTGGCCGGACTGATAGCTTTGATTCTGTTTGGCGGTTTGGCTTATCAGCAAAGGGATTCCGCTTGGGTCAAGAGCGCGCCATTTCTGTATCGGTTCACTCAAATTTCTCTTAATGATGTCAGCACCGCCAATCGTTTATTGATTTGGCGGGTTTCTTGGCGGTCTTTTTTGGATCGGCCGATTTTGGGCTATGGCCCGGAAAACGCCATTTATGGCATTAACAAGCATTATGACCCCAAGATATCGGAAACTTGGTTTGATCGCGCCCATAATTTTATTTTTGATACTTTGCTGGCCAGCGGCATTATCGGTTTATTGTCATATTTAGCCATTTTTGGCTTGGCTTTCTGGCTGTTGTTCAAAAATTTAAAGCGCAATTACTACTTAAGCGCCGTTTTAATCAGTTCCCTGGCCGGATTCTTGGTCAGCAATTTGTTTAACTTTGATACTCTGGGCACTTGGCTGCCGTTAATTTTGGTTTTATCTTTTGTCGGCTACTTAACCAAAAAAGAGAATAGCGAATATGAGTTGCCAAAATTTTTGATTAAGTTTGATTTCGCGGTAATCGGCGTGGTATTTTTCGTCTTGGCTTTAATCGGTTATTTTACCGTCCTAAAACCGGCTTATGCCGGTTATCTGGGCGCTTGGTCAAGCGCTTATGCCAGCGTATCGCCGGAGAAAGCAGTTGGTTATATTGACCGGGGCATTGCTTTAAATACTTACGGCAATCGCGAGTTGGTTTTGCAATTTTCGGAATTGGACCGCCAAATCAACGAATCAGAACAGATTGACTCGGTTAAAAAGAAAGAATATTTTGAACTTTCCGAAAAAACGCTTTTGGATTATTTAAAAACCGATCCGCAAAATGTCCAAGCTAAAATATTTTTAGCCCTGCTTTACCAGAGTTATGCTCGGGAAAATTCTTTTTATATCGGTGAATCCATTAAACTGATGGAGGAAAGCATTAAGGATTCGCCGCAGAGAAAAGAGACCTATAATATTTTGGCCCAGGGTTATTTTTTAAGTGGCGATCGCGATAAGGCGATTGAAAACCTTAAGATTTCCTTGTCAATAAACAATTGGGATGAAATCCAATATCTCAACTTGATCAATATGTTTTCGCAGGAAAGAAATACAGCAGAAATGGATAAATACACCCGGGAACTTTTGGCCGCGGTTAAAAACATCACCCCGGACGGTTATCGCCGTTTAGGGCAGTATTATTTCAGCGTCGGCAATATTAATGAAGCCGAGAGAATAGTTCGCGACTTGGCTATTCCGGCCGATCTGAATTATTTGCCAACCAGGGTATCTTTGGCGTCAATTTATGAATATCGCGGGGAATATGACCGGGCGATAAATTACTCTAAGGAAATGATCCAGCTTAACCCCGAATGGTCAGAAACCCTTAATGATTACATTAAATACTTGGAGGACAAGAAAAAAGCTGCAAATTAAGAGTAAATTTAGGATTTAGTTTAATTTAGTTATCCACAGGTCGGCTATTATTTTTGGCTAAAATGTGTTATTATATAAATAAGTTATCTTTATAAACTATTACTTTACACTTAAGGTAAAAGGTTTAAAGTAAAAAAACAAAAAATATGGAAGGTACAAAAATCGGCCGGTTTTTATTTCTGGCCAGAACATTAGCCGTGTTAATCGCGGTTGTCTTTGCCGTTGGTTTTATGACCAATGATGTGTCAGCGACTGCGCCGCCGGTTCCGACTGGATTATACATTTCTGTCACTTCAACCGATTATTTGACCTTTGCTTGGTCTGGCGGAACAGCTGACAGTTCCACGGTTTACGTTCTTGCTTCCTCCACCGATGGAGTAACATTTGTTACCTCTACGCAAGCGACTTCAACTCCCGTGGGAGGTGGTACCGGCAATAACGCCAGCTCCACTTGGACCGGTTTAACAGCCAATACCCAGTATTGGTTCAGAGTGGCCGCTGGAGACGGCGTGGCGACCTCAACTTACGTTTCCGTTAATGGTTATACTTTGGCTACGGCTCCCACAACCGCCCCCACCGCCAATGTCCAGGGCCCGACTAAGATTTCAGTGTCATGGGCAGATGTGGGCGCAACCAGTTATTACGCGGAAAACATTACCGCAGGGACAAATTCCGGTTGGACCGCCGGATTAGTATGGTCTTCTACCGGGTTGGCATGCGATACTTCTTACAGTTTTAGGGTTAAGGGCAAGAATGCGGAAGGAGAAATTACCGCTTGGTCTGACACTTCAATTACTAAGATTACCTGCGGCACCGGCAGTGAAAATCCTTCGTCTCCCGCTACTCCGGCTACGCCCGCCACTCCCGCTACTCCGGCTACGCCGGCAGTACCTGATGTTACTCCGGCTACGCCCGCCACTCCCGCTACTCCGGCTACGCCGGCTTCCATTTCAGTCAAATCTTCAGTGGGAGAGATTGTAAAAGTTAATGCCAAAGATCGCCCGGCTGTTTATTATGTTATTGACGGCAAAAAATATCTTTTTGTCAATCGTGTTACTTATAGCACCTGGAGCAAAGATGCCGGCGATACCGCCGATAAATTTGCCACTCTCAAACTCGTTTCTCAAGCGGAATTTGACGCCATTCCCACCGGCGGCAATCTGATTGTCAAACCGGGCAGTTTAGTCAAGTTTGACAGCAGTCCCATAATCTATGCCGTTGGCACTGAAGGCAAGTTGTACCAGTTGGCCGATACGGCCGCCCAGACCGCGCTTTATGGCAACTCTCTACCGGCGATAATTCAGACCGGCTTCAGGGAAGGGTATTACGATCATGGTAACGCCGTCGGTTCCTTGACTGCTACGTCGCAGAAACCGGAATAGGTTTTACTCCAAAATGATTTTTATCAAAACTCCCGCTTCAAAGCAAGGCGGGAGTTTTTTTAAAAAACCCCCATTATTGTTAATGGAGGTTTTGGGTAAAGATCTAAATGCCGAGGGAGAAGTTATTTTTGCGGATTTGTGACAGCGGGATTAGGTATTTTCCCGTCACCGGTACCGACGTCGGCGATAAGCGGCGGCCCCAACTTGTCGGTTGGCACGGCTTTGGCGATTTCAATCGCTTCCCGCAGTTCGTGGCTAAGATAGCGGCAGAAATTCACGTTGATCTGCTCAATGGCGGCAATCATCGGTATGTAGATTTCAGTGGTTTCCTTGATTTTGCGAGCGCGTTTTTCCGGCGCGCAGTGATGGATGGTGCGCATGTTATGCAAACGGTCGCACAACTTAAGCAGTTTGATCCAGGGGTTGGCTTTATTGAGTTGTTGGAAATAAAATTGATGCCGTTCCGTGTCGGACTTGAACCGCTGATCATTTTTGTATGGCTTGCTGACCCCGATTATCAATCTGGCGACGCGTCGGCCGAATAGGGCGGCTAAAATTTCCGGAGTCGCTAAATGCAGAAACAGATCCGGGGCGTCTTCACGGAAGTCGTGCAGCAGGGCGGCGATAATCAGATCCTTGTCCCCAATGCCCAATTCTTGAATGATAATTCGCGCCGTATTCTTGCAATGCTCAATGTAAGGCGTGCCGTCATCGCGTTTTTGTTTCTTATGGCCGGCTTTAGCCAGTTCATAAGCGGCATCGACCAAATTAATGTCATCAGGCGACATTTTGAATTCCAACAACTTAAGGAATTCTTGGTGCGATAAGTGAGTTTCCTCGTGTTTTTTACGCTTAATATCGGTATCGGCCATTGTCCTGTTCTCCTTTGGTTGTAATTGGCGTTTAATTGATATTTAAAGTGCCTTTTTGATTATTTATCATAGCAATTACGGGAAAAATGTCAAGCCGACTGATTTTTTTGATTATTTTTAGATTGAAAAATAAAGTTTTTTCTGCTACTATCCAAGACAGTATGGTACTGATTTTACCCTCCATTACGACCAGCGGCAATTCCGACTGGCGACAAATGATCAACGAGTGCGATTCCCTGGGTATAACCGAGGTAGCTTTGTTTTTGACTTGTTTGTCGGCTTTTAAACGCCAAGAAGCATATGAAGCGCTCAAGCAATCAAGCATCAAGAGCATACCTTTCGTGCATCTGCGTTCCGATATGTCGCCGGAGGAAGTCAAGTATTTGATGGATAATTACGGCACCGAAATGTTTAATATCCACAGCCAGAAACAATTCCCCTTAAAGCATGATTTATCGCAGTTCAGGCCTTTGATTTATTTGGAAAATGCCGACTACCCCATAGCCGATGAAATCGGCGAGTGGGCCGGATTATGTTTGGATGTATCGCATCAGGAGAATAAACGGCTGATGAATCTTCCGCTTTATGACGAAGTGGCGCGGATTCTTGAAACGCATCCGGTCGGTTGTTGGCATTTAAACGCCATTAAACCCCAAGCGGTTTTTAAGGGTGAAGAGATCGGCCTGGGCCATGACCTCCATAGTTTTGAAAATTTAAGCGAATTTGATTATTGCGTTAGCTATAAAGATTATTTGCCGCGATTTATCGCTTTAGAGCTGGAAAATTCCCTAGCCGAACAGCTTAAAGCCAAGGATTATGTGGCTAAGTTATTAGGTATCCGATGAAAAAAATTACTGACGAACAATTGGTTGTTGATTATCTGGCCGGCGAAGAAAAGGCGTTGGAAGAGCTTATCGCCAGATACTTTAAAGCC
This sequence comes from Candidatus Buchananbacteria bacterium, assembly GCA_041666945.1. Taxonomy (GTDB): domain Bacteria; phylum Patescibacteriota; class Patescibacteriia; order 2-01-FULL-39-33; family 2-01-FULL-39-33; genus CAISTG01. The sequence goes on from JBAYFY010000001.1 coordinate 181,168, forward strand.
GTTTACGGCTTTGTTTTCAGTTACGTTAAGAATGAAGCCGAAGCCGAGGACTTGACCCAGGTAACGTTTATCAAAGTTTGGCGGGGGATTGGGAAATTCAAGCGGCGGAAGAATTTCAAAGTTTGGCTGTTTACCATAGCTAAAAATTCCGCTTTGGATTTTTTGAAAAAAAAGAAACCGCTTAATTTTTCCTTTTTTGAAAATGATGAAGGCGATAATATATTGGAAGAAACCTTGGCCGACCCGCAACCATTGCCCGATGAAATTTTCAAGCGCCATGATTTAGGCAGTTTGTTAACCGCCGCCGTCAGCCGTTTACCGGATAAATCCCAGCCGATTATCCGGCTTTATTATGTTGACGGGTTCTCTTTGCCGGAAATAGCAGAAATCACCGGTCAGCCGCTTAATACGATAAAAAGCCGCCAGCGTCGAGCCCTATTGGCCTTAAGGGATATTTTGGCCGATAAAAATGATTCCCTGCCTACCGGCCAGGCAGGCCTGCCTGGCCGGTAGGCAGGATCCGCTCCGGTCAGAATGACAACAAAATAAATTGTTTAAATTTAGAAGAAAAATATAAAAGATGCACCCAAATGCGTCTTTTAATCGTAATATAATCATATGCCACAAGAATTAGAGAAAATTTTTGTCTCCTATCGCTCTCCCGAGCCGTCAGAAGAATTGTTGGACAAAATAACTTTACGGCTTAAGCGGGAGCAAGCCAAGCGCGCCAAACGCCGTTTGGCGGTTTTTTCTTTGACTTTAGCCGCTTCTTTGACGGCGTTTTTTCCGGTCTGTCAGTTTGTTTGGCGGGATGTCAGTCAGTCGGGGTTTATGGATTTTGTTTCACTCTTATTTTCCGATTCCGCTTTGGTCTTGGCTTATTGGCAAAATTTTGTCTTGGCGCTTTTGGAGGTTTTGCCGGTTATCAGTTTAGCCCTGTTTTTAATCGTATCGGCGGTATTTATGGAATCGCTTAAATTGCTGGTAAAAAATATTAAAAACGCTTATCCGCGCCTAATTTAGAGCCGTTATTCCGGAATTATGGCGTACTCGCTATGATCCGCCTATCGGCAGGCAGGTCCGGGATCTCTGAATTATTGATAATATAAATTTTAAAGACAAAGAAAATATTTATAATTTTATAACTAACCATATGATTGATTTTAACAAGTTTTTCCAATCAAAATTATTTTTAGGCGCCGTTCTGGGCGTAGTGATTTTTGCCGTATTGCTCTTGATTTTCCAGGTTGGCGTTTTTGTCGGTTTTAAGAAAGCCGAGTTTTCCTATCATTGGAGCGAAAATTATCAGCGCAATTTCGCCGGACCGCAACGCGGTTTTGCTGAGCCCTTTCAAGGCAAGGATTTGATCAATGCCCATGGCAGCGCCGGACAAATCATAAAAATCGACGGTTCAACGATTATTATTAAGGGCAATGATAATGTAGAGAGGGCTGTTTTAATCAAGGAAGACACGGTCATCAGGAGCTTGCGCGATTCAATTAAAATCAGCGATCTTAAATTGAACGATTTAGTGGTTATTATCGGCGACCCGGCGACCACCAGCGGCCAAATTATCGCTAAGCTTATCAGGGTTATGCCAACTCCGCCTGTCAGAGCGTCCGTTGTTGATTCCCCGGTTAATTCCATTACTGCTCCGGCAATTAAATAATTTATTATTCATTCTTTCTGTTTTAATAATTGTAAATTATGCTTAACAAGATCAGGGTTTTATTTAAAAAATTAGTTTTAGGCCATAAGATTATTTCCGGCATTGTTTTAGTCGCGATAATTGTCGGCGGTTATTTTGGCTGGCAGGCGTTATTCGGCGACAAACAGCAAGTGAGTTATGTTACCGCCAAAGCCGCTAAAGATATTATCATTTCAACCGTCTCCGGCAGCGGTACCGTATCCGCCTCCAATGAAGTGGAGCTTAAAACCAAGGCCGCAAGCGATGTGACGGCAATAAAAGTGAAGAAGGGCGATGCGGTCAAAGCCGGCGACGTTCTGATTCAGCTTAATGCCAAAGATGCGGCCAAATCGGTTCGCGACGCCCAGGCCAATTTGGACTCCGCCAAATTGTCATTGGAAAAATTGCAGCAACCGGCCGAGGAGTTGTCTTTGATTCAAGCGCGGAATTCCTTGATTCAAGCCCAACAAACTAAAGAAAACTCCCAATACGCTTTGACTAAGGCCTACGAAGACGCTTTTAACGACATATCCAACGCTTTTTTGGATTTGCCGACCATAATGACCGATTTGGATAACATTTTATACAGCAAAGAGATAGGTACGGCGGAAAAATCAGTCGGCAGCAATCAAGATAATCTTTCCGCCTTGCTTTATACTTTGGAATCCGATGATCAGAATGAATTTCAAGGGTACGAATCGTCGGCGGAAAGCGATTATAAAACCGCTTATGCCAAATATCAGGACAATTTCAACAGTTTTAAGAATACTAATCGTTATGCCGATAATCAAGCCATAGAAACATTGCTGGCTGAAACCATAGAAAACGTTAAAGCCGTAGCGCAAGCGGCCAAAAGCGAAAACAACATGATTGATGTTTGGGTGGAAAACAGATCGGAAAGCAATTGGTCCATCTTTGGCACGGTTAGCGGCTATCAAACAGATTTAAGCGCCGACATCGGTAAAATTAACAATCACGTAACTGTCTTGTTGGCCATTCAGCAAACTCTAAAGACGGATAAAGACGCAATTGCCAATGCCGAGAGGACTATTATTGAAAAAACCGCCACCCTGGCTAACTTAGAGGCCGGAACCGACGCTTTGGACCTTAAGGCGCAACAAATGACCGTTCAACAACGGCAGAATTCTTTGGCTGACGCATTGGAACAATACGCCAATTATTCTGTAACCGCTCCTTTTGACGGCGTGGTGGCTAATGTCGCCGTAACCAAGGGCGACACCGTTTCTTCCGGCGCGAGCGCCGTAACCCTGATTACCGACCAAAAGATCGCCAATATTTCCCTTAATGAAGTAGATGTGTCTAAAGTCAAGACGGGTCAAAAAGTTACGATAACTTTTGACGCCGTCAGCGATTTGACCGTTACCGGATCGGTGGCCGATGTGGATATGATCGGCACAGTCACTCAAGGCGTGGCCAGTTATGACGTAAAAATAGTTTTTGATTCGCAAAATGATTTGATTAAATCGGGCATGACCGCCAACGTCAGCATCGTCATTGATTCTAAAGCCGATGCTTTGCAGGTCCCCAGTTCCGCCATTAAGACGCAAAACAGCATTAATTATGTCCAAGTATTAGTCAATGGCCAGCCCCAGCAGAAAGAAGTCGTTGTCGGCTTAGCCAGCGATACTATGACGGAAATTTTAAGCGGCATAAACGAGGGCGATGAAGTGGTAACGCAAACCGTTACCGCGGGAAAATCCAGCGCTAAAACGACCAGCGGCTCCAACTCCGATACTCGTCCCCAGAGCGGGATGATGATGGGGTTCTAACCAATATTTATGCTTAGATGCGAAAATATAAATAAGATTTATCAGATGGGCGAAGATAACGAGTTGGCAGTCCTGTCTGATATAAATTTTAAGATAAACAAAGGGGAATTTGTGGCCATTATCGGTCCCTCCGGTTCAGGCAAGACCACCCTGATGAATATTTTAGGCGCCCTGGATCGTCCCAGCACCGGCAAGTATTTTCTTGACGATCAGGACGTATTCAGTTTGTCGGATGAAGAGATAGCTTTAATCCGTTGCAAGAAAATCGGCTTTGTTTTTCAATCATTCAATCTGTTGTCGCGCTCTACCGTATTGCGCAATGTCATGGTGCCTTTAATTTATGCCAAAGTGCCGAAAGAACAGCGTTTGGCTTTGGCCGATCAAGCCCTTAAAGCCGTCGGCCTGGAAGAAAATCGCTGGCATCACTTGTCCAACCAGTTATCCGGCGGACAAATGCAACGCGTGGCCATCGCCCGGGCGTTGATTAACAATCCCGACATTATTTTAGCCGACGAACCGACAGGCAATCTTGACTCTAAGACGGGGGAGATTACTTTGGAGACCTTTAAGCGTTTGAACCGCGAATACGGCCATACGATAATCCTTATTACCCATGATCATAATGTCGCCAGCCATGCCGATCGGATAATTGAGATCAAGGACGGCCGGATTACCAGCGATAAAAAAATCAGATAATTTATGCTGTTTTACGATTTATCACAAGAAACATATTTTTCCTTGTTATCAAACAAATCTCGATCTGTTTTGACGATTTTAGGTATTGTCATCGGTATCGCCTCGGTGATCGCCATGGTTTCCGTCGGCCAGGGAGCAACTTCAAACATTACCAGCAATATAGAATCTTTGGGCACTAATTTGTTGGTCGTTTCGCCATCTTCGCAGCGCCGCGCCGGTGAATTGGTCAAGGGCGGCATGGGTGAAGCAACCACTTTGACCTTGGAAGACGCGGAAGCGATTTATGATTCCATTGGCGGCATTGACACTGTGGCGCCGACGGTAACTTCCCGCAAACAGGTTACGGCTAAAGGCACCAACACCAATACCAGTATTTATGGCGTCAATGAGAATTATTTTATTGTCAAAAGCGTAACTACCGATGTCGGGTCTTTATTCGGCAATCAGCAAGTGGAAGCAAATGCCCGCGTAGCCGTAATCGGTCCCGATACCAGAGATGACTTATTCGGCGAGGAAGCCAATCCTATAGGACAGAAGATACGCATCAGCGGCCAGGAATTCACGGTTATCGGAGTTACCGCGAGCAAAGGCGGCAGCGCTTTGGGCAGTTCCGATGATTTGATTTATATTCCCCTTGGCGTGGCCCAGCAATATTTAAGCGGCAGCAAGTCCGTCAGCAATATAAACATTCAGGTGTCCTCGGCTGATTTGATGGATGCGGTAGAACAGCAAATCTCCGATTTGCTTTTGTCGCGGCATGGCATTAGCAATGTTGATAATGCTGATTTCCGCATTATGAACCAAGCCGACATGTTAAGCACGATGTCTTCAGTTTCGTCCACCCTTACCTGGCTTTTGGGAGCGATCGCCGGCATCTCGCTGGTGGTCGGCGGCATCGGCATTATGAATATGATGCTGACAACCGTAACTGAACGCACCAGGGAAATCGGCCTAAGGAAATCGTTGGGCGCCAAAAATTCCGATATCAGCAGCCAGTTTCTGGCCGAGTCCGTGGCCCTGACCTTTATTGGCGGGTTCTTCGGCATTATTATCGGCTGGCTGGCGTCTTACGTTATCGGTGCTTTGGCCAGTATGACAACAAGCGTTACCTGGACTTCGGTTTTGTTGGCCTTCGGCATTTCCGCCCTCATTGGTATCGTGTTCGGCTATTATCCGGCGCGCCGCGCCGCCAAACTTAATCCGATTGACGCTTTGCGGTATCAGTAGGAATTAAGATTAATTATCAATTATTAATAATCAATAATTTATGAAACAAAAATTACCCCTTCCTTTGATGATTCTGGCCGCCGTGGTCGTAATCGTGCTTGTCGGCGCCGCATCCTTTTATGCCGGCACCAAGTATTCTTCAGCCAAGAGATTCAGCTCGTTTGGCAATGGCAATTTTGGGCCGGGCCAACAGCAAGGCGATGCCGCTGCGGCCGGCCGGAAAATCAATGCCGGCGGGGGAATGATTAACGGCGATATCCTGTCTTTGGACGAAAAGAATATTACGGTTAAGGGTCGCGACGGCAGTTCCAAAATGGTTTTTTTCGCCACTTCAACGGAAGTGGGCAAGTTCGCCGTCGGAACCGTTAGTGATTTGGCTGTCGGACAGAATGTCATGGTAACAGGTAAAACCAATAGCGATGGCAGTATTGTCGCCCAGTCGATTCAGATTCGTCCGGCTGCGGCTAATCCCGATCTTGGCGCGCCCGCTGTTTCTGGCAATCCAGTTAAATAATAATCAAATAATTTTGACCGCTAAAAGAACACTCCGTAGGAGGAGTGTTCTTTTTTGTACCGCCACGGAGAATCGAACTCCGGTTCTCGCCTTGAGAAGGCGGTGTCCTAACCACTAGACGATGGCGGCAAAAGCGTTACTTTTATTGGCTAGTGAGCGAGCGAACCAGCGCTTTAAAGCGCTGGATTCCGAGCGAGCGACGCCAATATAGTCAAATACTGCTCGGCTTGCCGAGCTGTTAGTACGCAAGTTCCACTATTACCCCGGGGCTTGTCCCGGGGGTTATATTATTAAAGACGAAATTATTATAGCATAAATTTTTGGAATAATCAAGTCGCCAGGCGTTTTTTTAATTTGCCGTCTTTGTCTGGTTGCTTGTTTCTGCCTTGTTTTTAGTGTAAAATTAACTCTGTCAATCCGATTAATTTAATTAATTTTATGAATCAAAAGCCGCTTTTGGCGTTGGCATTAAAAGCTGTAATCTGGGCTTGCTTGGGCGTTATTTTTTTCTCCGCCCTGTATGTCAGTTCGTATCTCTTTTTTCCTTTCATCACCACTAAAAATTTCGCTTTTCAAATCAGCGTAGAAATAATGTTTTTCGCTTTCCTGTTGCTGTGCCTGGTTGACGGTAGATACCGCATCCGGCTTAATCCCGCCGTGCTTTTGATTCTTCTTTACTTAGTGATTTTAACCGTGGCCTCGGCTTTTTCCGGCAATGATTTTTACCATTCTTTTTGGTCCAACAATGAGCGTTGCGACGGCATCCTGCTTTTGTTGCACCTGTCTTTGTTCTGCGTGGTGCTGTCGGGTTTTTTCCGTTCCATTAAAGAATGGCTTTATGTGTTTGATTTGTTCCTTGTCGCTTCCTTCGCCGTCGCTCTGGTGGCGTTAGACCAATATTTGGCTTTGACTTTCGTCGGTTCCTGGTCGGATCATTTTATGCCGTCGTCAAACGGCGCGCGTTTGGCCGGCACAATAGGCAACTCCGGCTATGTCGGCGGTTATATGGTGTTTGGAATTTTTACCGCCCTGTTCATGTCTTTAAAGCGCTCGCAGTGGTGGGCCAAGGCCTGGTATGTCTTAGTGATGCTTTTAGAATTATTTATCGCCGTGCAAACTTTTACTCGCGGCGCTTATCTGGCTTTATTGGTCGGAGCGGGCATTTCCGTGCCCTATTTGATGATATTTTATTATCGCAATCGCTACCTGAAAATCGCCGCCGTTTCGCTGATTGTTTTGTTCGTTTTGTCGTTCGCTTCCATTTTTGTTTTTAAAGATTCTGATTTTGTCAGGCAACAGCCGATTTTAAGCCGCATCTCCTCCATTTCCCTAAAAGACGGCACCGCCAACAACCGTCTCATCACTTGGGGGCTTGCCTTGCAGGCCGTAGAAGAAAAGCCGTTGTTGGGTTGGGGCCAGGAGAATTTTTATCAGATTTTTGACAAATACTACACCACTAAAAACACCGAGCAATGGTTTGACCGTTCGCATAACATGATTTTTGATCGAGCCACTACCGGCGGCATTATCGGCCTGTTGAGTTATCTGGCGTTATTGCTCCTGCCTTTTTATTTTATGTGGCGCTATTACTGGGGCGAATATAAAGAGAGGACGGACGACAAAGAGCATTTGGCCAGGCGTTTTCTTACGCCCGTAATTTTTTCCATTCTAATTCTGGCTTATATCATCCAGAACATGTTTATTTTTGAGGCCCTGGCGATTTATATCCCGCTGATTATGGTTCTAAGTTTTGTCGGACAGTACGGCCGGGGTTGGAATTTCGCCTTTTTGGACAATTTTAATTTCAAAGCGGGTTTGGCCGTGGTAATGGTTGTTTTATTGGCGCCCATGCTTTGGATTTTCAATCTTAAGCCGCTTTACGCCAATATAGATTTCATTAAGGCCCTGACTACGCCTTGGCCGACTTTGCAGGACAAAATAAACGCTTTTGAAGAAGTTATCGGCCGGGGTACTTTTGGCAATCAGGAATATCGCCGGCACTATTTTAATTTTTACGAGCAGACCATAATGGATTATCTCGGCCAGCAGGAAAATCGTACGGCGGAGAAAGACAAGCAAATGTCCGATTGGTCAAACTTAATGGAAAGCCAATTCCAGGCGCAACTGAAAGAGAACCCTAATAGCGTTACTAATTGGTTGCTTTTAAACCGTTTTTATAATATTTCCTATTATTTTGACGTGAGACGGCTGCAAAAGGCGACGGATATCGCTGAACAAGCCATCAGTTTGAGTCCGGGCCGGCCGCAGGGGTATTATGTGGCGGGCATGTCGTATTATTATTTCGGCGCTTATTTTTTAATGAACAAGAATGATGTTGAAGCGGCAAAATGCTACAAAGAAACCCTGGCATTATTCTGGCGCGGAGCCAATAAGAATGTCAGACCGGGCGAGGGTTTTGACCAGTTCGTTGATTTTATTCTGTCTTTGCAGAGCAATCCGGCCTCCGCTCCGATTTTCGCCCGACTGTTGGCCGAGGAGCCGATAAATAATTCAACCTCTATAGAGGTGATTAAAGAATTGGCCCGGTGGTCAAATTTATCCGCCGATCAAGAAATTATGGCGCAAAGGCAGGATAAGCTTAAGAGCATGGCGGCTTGGCTGATAGCTTCCAAGGCGGGCAGTCCAGAGCTAAGGCAATATTTGGAAACAATCAAGTAATATAAAAATCCCCGGATAAAATCGGGGATTTTTAGTTAACTGATTTTTTGTTTTTTATTTCAAATATGTCGCAAAGGTTTTTTCTACCATTTCGCTTAGGCCGAATTCTTTCTTTACCTTAGCCAGTCCCGCTTCGCCGAATTGTTTTCTTATCCGGTCGTCGGCTAAAAGCTTGATTTTTTCCGCTAACGATTCGGGAGAGCGCGGTTTGGCCAGATAGCCGGTAACGCCGTCGTCAATCATTTCCGGGATGCCGCCGACACGAGTCGTCACTATCGGCAAGCCGGCGGACATGGCTTCCAATATGAAATAGGGCAGGCCTTCTTTGACCGACGACATGACCGCCAAGTCCAGCGCCTTTAAATATCTGGCGGCTTGCGGTTTGCCGCCGGCAAGAATAACGTCATCCTGTAATTCCAATTGTTTGATTTGCCGTTCCAATTCGCCTCTTAATTCTCCCTCGCCGATGATTATCAGCTTATAGCTTAGGGCAGACGGCTTGCGGTTCAACAGCTTAATGGCATCAATCAGATAATTTAATCCTTTGGTGGCATAAAAATTAGCAATCGTCCCAAGTATAAACTGTTGGCCGTTGATTATTGGCTGGCGGTTGAATAATTCGGCCGAAGCGATTTCTTTATCCCAAAAGTAATCTTCAGGAAAATCTACGCCATTATGGATAGTAATTAATTTATCGGGTTTGGCGATTTTTTTGTTTATGCCGATTTGCCGATCGTATTCGGAAACGCAGATAATGCGATGTTTGGTTCCGGCCGTCAGCCGTTCCAGCCAGAGGTACAACGACCGTTTAAGCGGATTCATTGGTTCATTGAAAACCCAGCCGTGAGCCGTGTAAATAAGCTTGCCCCGGATTGATCTGGGGCAAAACCAGAAGGCGAAAGTACCGACTACGCCCGCTTTGGAGCTGTTTAAATGGATTATGTCCGGTTTAATTTTTCGGTATAATTTAGCCAATTCAAAAACAGCCAAAATATCGTTTAGGGGAGAGATGGCTCTTTTTAGGTGCTTTAGAGTCAAAAATTGGCTATTTTTAGCGTTAATTTGTTGACTAAGCCAATTACCGCTGTTTTCACCGACAGCCACGCTAACGTCCCAATTTTGGCCTGCAGCGGCCCTTGCTAAGGCGCTGATATAAAGTTGGGCGCCGCCGATTTCGCCCTGGGTTATGACATAAAGGATTTTCATAATTTAAAACAAATGAAGCTTGAAATTTATAATCATTTTCTGCTATAATATTAAGGTATTATTTGACAATTTACAAGACCGCCATGAATAAATTAATCGGTTTTATCGGCCAGGGCTGGATCGGCAAAAATTATGCCGACGATTTTGAAGTTAGGGGCTATCAGGTAATCAGATATTCTTTGGAAGAACCGTATCTCGCCAACAAAGAAAAAATCAGCGAGTGTGATATCGTGTTCATTGCCGTGCCTACCCCGACTACCCGGACGGGGTTTGATGATTCCATTGTCAGAGGCGCCGTGAAGCTGGTCGGCCAAGGCAAGATCGCGGTAATCAAGTCCACGATTCTGCCCGGCACGACAGAGTCAATCCAAGCGGAAAATCCAAATATTTATTTGTTCCATTCGCCGGAATTTTTGTCTGTTTCCACCGCTTATGACGATTCGCGCCATCCGCAGAGGAATATCGTCGGCCTGCCCATAGACAATGAAACATACAAAACCAAAGCCCGAGAGGTGATGTCGGTGTTGCCCCAGGCGGATTTTTCTCTTATTACTTCGGCCAAAGAAGCGGAATTATTCAAGTATTTGCGGAACTGCTTTTTTTATACCAAAGTCGTTTACATGAACATGCTTTATGATTTGGCCAAGAAGTTAGGTTGCCGGTGGGAAGTGCTAAGGGAAATCATGTCCAATGATCCCTGGATTGGCAACATGCATATTGATCCGGTGCATAAAAGCGGCCGGGGCGCCGGCGGAGAATGCTTTATCAAGGATTTAGCCGCACTTAGGCGTTTCTACAAACAGAATTTGAACGATGAAACGGCGGATTGGGTTTTTTCCGCTTTGGAGAAAAAGAATATTGAGTTGTTGTTAAAAAGCCAGAAAGATTTGGATTTGCTTAAAGGCGTTTATGGCGAGGATATTTAAGAGATAGTTTGTTATCTAACCTGTTACGTAGCATGCTACGTAACAATTTATCGCATGCCTGCGGAAAACAAAAAAAGAATTCTGATTTTTTCTTTGGCTTACCATCCTTTTGTGGGCGGAGCCGAAGTGGCCATTAAAGAAATCACCGAGCGGCTGGGTGAAGATTTTGAATTTGACATGATTACGGCTAACTTGAGCGGCCATGAGCCGAAGGAAATTGAGAATTTTAACGGCATCAGCCGGGTTTACCGTTTAGGCGCCGGAAAATTTGACAAGTATCGTTTTCCTTGGCTGGCGTACAACAAAGCGTTGGAGTTGCAGCAGAAAAACGATTATGACGCGGTTTGGGCGATGATGGCCAATCAGGCGGGCTTGGCCGCCTTGAAATTCAAGCGTCGTTTTCCGCAGATTCCTTATTTATTGACTTTGCAAGAAGGGGACAGCGAACTGAATATCTGGCTGCGCACTTGGTTTATCCGGCCGATTTACAAGGCGATTTACCGCCGCGCCGATTATATTCAGGCGATCAGCAATTTTTTGGCCAAGCGCGCCAAGCGTTTAGGCGCGAAATGTCCGATTGAAGTGGTGCCGAATGGCGGTGTTATCGAATTAAATTTAGTAGATTTAAAAGATTACAGCAAACAAAAAAATAATGCCGAATTTGTTGCTGAATTTGATTCCACTATTGTGAAAGAAATAGAACAGATAAATAAAAATTTGAAAAAAGGTGATAATTTAATCATAACTACTTCGCGATTAGTCAAGAAAAACGGAATAGTGTATTTAATACAGGCAATGAAATTTTTACCAAATAACTTTAAGTTAAGAATTATTGGTGACGGGAAGTTAAAATTAAAATTAAAAAAAACAGTTAAAAAATTAAATTTGAAAGATAGAGTTGAATTTATTGGTCAAATTGATTTTAGAAAATTGTATAAATATTATTGGTATAAACCAATAATATTTGTCCGCCCGTCATTGTCGGAAGGATTGGGTAATGTTTTTTTGGAAGCGATGTCAATGAGTATTCCTGTAATTGGTACTAAAGTTGGTGGCATTCCTGATTTTTTGGTTGACGGCGAAACCGGCTGGTTCTGCAAAGTTAAAAATCCCGAAAGCATCGCGGAAAAAATCAATTACATTTTGTCTGAAAAAAATAAAGCCGAAGTTGAAAGAGTGGTTGAAAATGCCCAAAAATTAGTAGCCGAAAAGTATAATTGGAATAAAATAGCCGGCGAGATGAAAAATATTTTCAATAAATTGGCAAATGGACAAGAATAACACAAAAATTTTAATCGCCACCGGCATTTATCCGCCGGATATCGGCGGCCCGGCCACGATGCTTGAAGCGCTGGCCTCGTCTTTGCGCGCCGAGGGTTTTGGCGTCAAGGTCATCACTTACTCCGGCCAAAAACGTTCAGAGCAAGACGTTTATCGGGTGTTGAAAAACAGAATTTTCAGCCGCTTGCATTATTTTCTGGCTATGTTTTTTTTGTCTTTTGACGCCGATCTGATTTATGTAACCGATATTTACAGCGTCGGCTGGTTTGCCAATCTGATAAAAAAGTTGACCGGCAAAAAATATTTGGTCAGGTTTGCCGGCGATGCCGCCTGGGAAACAGCCACTTCTAACGGTTGGACGACCGACTACATCACGGATTTTGAAAAAAATAATTATAATCAACGGATTGAAAAAATGAAAGCGCGCCGCCGCCGGATTTTAACGGAAGCTGATGCGGTTATCGCCGTCAGTAATTTTATGGGCGACTTGGCCAAGCTGATCGGCGTTGATTCGGCAAAAATAAATGTCATATACAATGCGATTGATTTTAGCGATGAAACCGGCGTTAACGAGTCGGTTGCCGCCGATCTGCCCAAGGGCGGCCAAATTATCATGACGGTTTGCCGATTGACCAAATGGAAGGGCGTTGATCAGTTAATCAAGGCCATGCCGGAGATTATCAAGCGTTTGCCCCGGGTTTATTTGATTATTTTAGGCGACGGGCCGGAACTGGAAAGCTTGCAGGATTTAGCCCGGTCTTTGAATCTGGCCGATCAGGTAAAATTTCTTAACCGCATACCGCATGAAAACGTTTTGGAATATTTAAGCCGGGCCGACGTTTTCGTTTTAAACACCAATTATGAAGGTTTATCCCATACTTTACTGGAAGCCATAAAAGCCGGAACCCCGGTGATCGCCACCAATGTCGGCGGCAATCCTGAAGTTGTTACTGACAACCAAAACGGACTGTTGGTAGATTATAACGATCAAAGCCGGTTAACCGAAGCGATTTGCCAATTATTGACTGACAGGCCGTTAGCCAAAAGATTGGCTGAAGCGGCGACGATTAAGTTAAAGGATTTTTCTTGGCGGCAAACAGTGGATAAAACTGTTGATTTATTGAAAAAATTGCGATGAAAAAAGTTTTATTGGTTAATCCCGAATTCAATATTGTCAAAGATAATTACGACAGCTCTATTTCTGTCGGTCTGTTGAGTATCGCGACGTATTTAAACAGCCAAGGAGTGGAAGTGAAAATAATAGACGGCGTCAGGCAAAAGGATTATCTGGCTTTATTGGAGCGAGCGATTAAGGAATTTGACCTTGTAGGCATTTCGGTCATGACCATGCAGATTTCCAATGCTTTGAAGGTTTCCGAGTTGATAAGAAAGCTTAATCCCGCCGCGACGATTGTCTGGGGCGGCTCGCATCCGACTTTTTTTATTGAGCAGACGGCCAAAAATCCCTTGATTGACGCGGTGTGTTTTGGCGAAGGGGAGGAAACCATGTTGCGATTGGCGCAGGGCCTGCCGTACGCTGAAGTTAAAGGCCTTGCCTATCGCGATTCCGGCGCGGTCGTCATTAATCAGCCGCAACCCCTGCATCGGCCGCAGTCCATGCCGCTGTTCAATTGGGATTTGGTGCCTCCGGAAATCAGAGATCACTTGTATTTGATTCCCTCGCTGACTTCGCGCGGCTGTCCGCATCGCTGCACCTTTTGCATTAACGCGATTTTAAAAAATCAATGGCGCGCCCGAACCGTGGAACAAGTGCTTGAGGATTTGCGGATAATCAAAACCAAAGAATACTTCAAAGATAAAAAACTGCGTTTTTGGGACGAGAATTTTTTTGTGGATATCGGTCGCGCTAAAGCGATTATTGCCGGAATGATCAGGGAGAATCTGGTGTTGCCATGGGAAACCACCGTTCGCGCCGACTATATCAGGCCGGGCAAAATAGATGACGAATTTTTGGCCGAACTTAAGCGGTCCGGCTGTTATTTGCTGTCTTTTGGAGCTGAATCCGGCAGTAGCCACGTTTTAAAAATGATAAAAAAGGATGTTACGGCCGATGACATAGTCGCTTCCGCCGCCGCTTGCCTCAAACACGGCATCATACCCCAGTATTCATTTATGATCGGTTTGCCCGGCGAAACGCGAAGCGACATGCAGGATACCCTGAAACTGATTGACCGCTTGGTTGCTTTAAGCGACGAAGTCCAGATTTTGGGCCCGCAGGCCTTCCGCCCCTATCCCGGATCGGAATTGTACGAGGAATGCGTTAAGGCCGGCTGGCAAGAACCGCAATCGCTGGAGGACTGGAAAAAAGTTTCGGAAAATGAATTGAGTTATATGTCAGTCAAGAATTTCCCTTGGGTCAAAAACAAAGATTTTGTGGAATCAATGGAGGCCTATGTCAGGTTCGGCGCCCTGCCGTTTAAAAGCGCGATGAATTCAACTATTTCTTCCAACAGATTGCTGAAATTTTGTTTCATTTGTTTATGCAAGTTGCGCTGGAAATTAAAGTTTTTTGCCTGGCCGTTGGAATTTAAATTAGCCAAAAGATTTGTCACTAAATAATCATCGACATGAAAATATTAAATTTAGGCACGGATAAAGGCGTTTTTGTCCCGTCAGCGCCTGTGGCGCGGCGCTTGGTTGAGTATGGCGCCATGACCGACGGCTACGACATCATCGTGCCCGACAAACAGCCGAAAAAAAATAAATTGTCAGAAAAAGTAACCGCTTACGGCACGGGCGGCAACAACAGATTGTCGGCTCTGCTCAAGACGTACCGGTTGGCGAAAAAATTATTCCGTCAAAACAATTACGACGTGATAACGGTTCAGGATCCTTTTGAATTGTCGCTGATAGGATTGTTGTTGGCCAAAAAATTCAATTGCGCCCTAAACATCCAAGAGCACGGCGATTTTTTCAGCACGACTCATTGGCGCAATGAGAATCCGATTAATTTTTGCCGTTACTATCTGGGACGCTGGCTGATCAAGCGGGCCGACAGCGTGCGCGCAGTCAGCGAGCGGATAAAAGATACGTTGATTAAGGATTTGCAGATAGCCGAAGATAAAATCGTGGTCGTCTCAGTTTACGTAAAAACAGACCGGCCGGCCGGGGGAAACAAGCCGGAAATCTTTGACTGTTTGACCGGCAAGACCGTTTTTTTAACGATGGCGCGGCTGGTGAAGCAGAAAAATTTGCCGTTACTGGTTCGGTCTTTCGCTCTTGTCGTCAAACAGTCGCCGGACGCGGCCTTGCTTATTGTCGGCCGCGGTCCGGAAAAGGATAAATTGGCCAAACAAATAAAAGAATCGGGTCTGGAAGATAAAATTTTTCTGGTTGACTGGACCGACAGTATTTATGATTATTACAATTCGGCCGATGTTTATGTTTTAAGTTCCAATTACGAGGGCTGGGGGATGGTTGCAATAGAAGCCGCCAGTTGCGGCCTGCCCATAGTGATGACTGATGTCGGTTGCGCCGGCGAAGCGGTCAAGGACGGAGAGAGCGCTTTAGTCGTGCCTCTGGACGATGAGAAAAAATTGGCCGACGCCATGAAAAAACTTATCCAGGACGCTGATTTGCGCCGACGGCTTGGCCAATCGGCTAAGTTGGCGATTAACGCCCTGCCTACCCGCGAAGGGAATTTGGCGCTTTATTTAAAAAGCTGGCAAATCGCCAAAGACAAGAAAGGTCCGCAAACCTGCAAACATTTTTGGCCGGTTTTGGTACTCTTGGCGGTTGTGGCGTTAAATGTTTTCATGCGGCTTGATTTCGTCGGTTTTAGCGTCAATGGCGATGCCTATCAGTATATGGAAACGGCTAAATTGTTTATGAACCAGCCGGCGGAAAGTTTTCCTTCCAGAATCTTGAAACCGTTGGGGCCGTTGGGCATTGCCTGGTTATCACCCTTAACCGGGGGCGATTTATCGGCGGCATTTGAGGCGGAAGCGATTATATTTTATATTTTTTTGGCCTTGGCCGTTTATGCGCTGTTTAATTTGTTTTTTAAGGATAAGTGGCTGGCTTTGACAGGCGCATTGATTTATATTTCTTCCTATCCGTTGCTTAAATACGGCTTGGATTTATTCACTGAGTCGGGCGCGCAATTATTCTGGGTTCTGGCCGCCATCGGCGTTGTCAGGTTTTATAAGCGGCCGAATAATTTTAATTTATTTTTGACTTCGCTGATGGTTGTCGTCGGCATGCTGTGGAAAGAATACAGCAGCTTGGGCATGGTTTTCCTGTATTTGGTGATATTTTTCCATCCGCTGCTGCCCGCGGGCGAGAAATTTAAAAAAATATTTTTATCCACCGTTGCGGTCGGTTTGCCCCTGATTGCCTGGCAGGTCGTGGTTTATTTCAATTATCATTATTCGTATTTGGACTGGTATAAGTTAGGTATCAGCGCTCCCAGCGGTTCGGAGTATCAGCCGTTTTTCGTCGTTAAGAGTATTGTCGGCGTTTATTTGGCCGCTTGGTTATTGGTGCCGCTGGGACTGATCAACTGGCGGGAGTTCACCGTTGATCAAAAATTCCTGATCAAGTGCATGATTTTGCCGTCTTTTATGTTTTTGCTTTGGACCGGCGTATCATCGCGTCTGTATTTTGTCCTGGCTTTGCTTTTAACTTTGCTGGCAATCAACGGATTAAAAAAATATTTTCACCGCTGCCCAAGCCGAGCCGCGGTCGTTGCCGTTATTATTTTGATTGATTATTTATGGTTGCTGACCAGCGACGGGTTCAGGGAATTTTTCAGCAGATTTCTTTAAAGTATGACGCAAGACAATCAAAAAAATTTGGATTGCCTGTTGATCGCTCCGCCTGATTATTACGGCGATGAGGATAATATTTGGCGGGAGATTAATTCTAATTTTCCTCCTTTGGGTTTGGCTTCCATCGCCGGCTATATTCGCCAACAGGGCCAGGCCGTGGAAATAATCGATTGCGAGGTTTCCTGCCCTTCAGTCAGGGCTTTTGGCGATTATTTAAGGGATAATTTTATTAATCGCCGCAGAGACATCAGAGTGATAGGTTTTACCGCCACCACCGGCCAAATCAAAAAAGCTTATCAAGCCGCGGAAATTTGCCGGTCATATTATCCTAATGCCCTGATTGTTTTCGGCGGCGTTCACGCGACCTTCGTTACTGACGAAGTTATTAATCAGCCGTTTATTGATTTGGCGGTAGTGGGTGAGGGAGAAATTACTTTGGGAGAAATATTATCCGGTAAAAATATCGGGGAGATTGAGGGCGTGGTGTATAAGAAAGAGCTAAACGGCCAAAAGCAGATAATCCGCAACGCGCCGCGCCGGCGGATTGCCAATTTGGACGACTTGCCTTTGCCGGCTTATGATTTATTGCCGATTGACAAATATCGGCCGGCCAAAGGTTCATACAAAAAGCTGCCGGCTATGAGTTTGATGACCAGCCGCGGTTGTCCGGGGCGTTGCACTTTTTGCAATAAGACCCTGGGTGATCAGATGATTTTCAAATCGGCCGCCGGAATTTTTGCCGAAATAAAATATTTGGCCGCTAATTACGGCATCAGGCAAATAATGTTTTATGACGATACTTTCACCGTCTTTCGCCAGAATGTCATTGATTTATGCGACCTGCTGTTAAAGAATAAAATGGATTTGTCCTGGACATGTTTTGCCCGGGTGGATTACGTCGATGAAGCCATGTTGCGGAAAATGTCCGACGCCGGTTGCCATCAGATTATGTACGGCGTGGAAAATATTGACGAAGCCGTATTAAAAAATATCAATAAAAAAATAAATTTAACCCAAGTGATTAATGCCGTCAAATGGACCAAGCAGGCGGGGATAGAGTGCCGTTTGGCTTTCATGGTGGGCAACCCCGGCGATGATCGCCAAGTGATTGAGAAAAATATCCGCTTTATCAAAAAAATCAATCCCGATCTGCTGATCGTCAATATCACCACGCCTTTTCCCGGCACGGCCATGTTTGATTGGGCCAAGGAACGCGGTTTGCTGTTGAGCGAGAACTGGGACGACTTTAATCTGGCCAAGCCGGTCATGAGATTGGAAAATCTTTCGGCGGCGGAAATAAAGGATTTATATAAAATCATGTACCGCAGTTTTTATTTTCGGCCGAAGTTCGTTCTTAAAAAAGTTTTTAGCATCAGATCGTTTGCTGACGCAAGAATTTTGCTTGACGGCTTTATGGCCCTGGTTTCATTTTTTATGCCCAAACGGTCGGGTGATGATATAAAAAGCGTTTAATATTAATGATATTTTATGAAATTGTCAGTTATTATACCGGTTTATAATGAACGGAAAACTATTTTGGAATTATTGCGCCGGGTTGAAGCGGTGCCTCTTTCAGGCGTAACCAAAGAAATCATCATCATTGATGACGGCTCCACCGATGGCACAAGAGAAGTCATTTCTGATTTTAGAGATAGATGCACGATCATCCTAAAAGATAAAAATGAAGGCAAGGGTTCGGCCATTAAGCGCGGCCTTTCTGCGGCAACCGGCGACTTGCTGATCATCCAAGACGCCGATTTGGAATATAACCCGCAAGAATATCAAGAAATTTTAGAGCCGATCATTAACGGCCAGGCCGATGTCGTTTACGGCTCGCGTTTCATCACCAGCAAACCGCACCGCGTTTTCTTTTTTTGGCATTATCTGGGCAACACTTTTTTGACAATCTTTTCCAATATTATGAGCAATTTGACTTTGACTGACATGGAAACTTGCTATAAGGCGTTTAATCGTCCGGTTATTGATTATTTAAAAAGCCGCTTGACTGCCAAGAGGTTCGGCGTTGAACCGGAAATTACCGCCTTGATCGCCAAAGGCAAATTTCGGATTTATGAAGTCGGCATTTCTTATTCCGGCCGCACTTATGAGGAAGGCAAGAAGGTTAATTGGAAAGACGGCCTGGCGGCGGTTTGGTATATTATTAAATTTAATTTATGGAAATAACCAGTCCCGCCGCCCCCACCAGAGGTTACGGCGTGTTAGAGAAATATTTGGCTAAGCGGCGGGCGCAAAAAGTTGACCGATTGATTCCCGCGAATTTAAGATCGGGAGCCATTCTTGATATTGGTTGCGGTTCTTATCCTTATTTTTTGACACAGATTAAGTTTGCCGACAAAGTCGGATTAGACAAATCGGTGAACGAAGAAGGGATTGCCGGAATCAATCTGAAAAAATATGAATTCAAATCCGGCGACGATTTGCCCGTTGCTCTCGGCGGCTTTACCGTTGTAACCATGTTGGCCGTTTTGGAACATCTGGATGAAACAGCGGCTTTAAATGTTTTAACCCAATCTTGCCGGGCGCTTGTTCCCGGCGGCTTGTTGATTGTAACGACGCCCTGGGGCAAAACCAAGGGTTTATTGACGTTACTGGCCGCGCTTAAGATAGTTTCGCCGGAAGAAATTAACGAGCATCAGCAGTTCTATAGCCGTCAAGATTTATTCAGGCAGCTTGTTGCCGCCGGTTTTACGGCTGATAAAATTACCATAGGAAGCTTTGAATTAGGTTTAAATTTATATGCCCTCGCCAGAAAATAAAAAATTGAAATTATTAATCCTGACCCAAAAAGTAGATAACGCCGACGGCTTACTCGGGTTCTTTCATGATTGGCTTAAAGAATTCGCCAACAATTTTTCCCAAGTAACCGTTATTTGTTTATTTAAGGGCGGATATGATTTGCCTGGCAATGTCAGGGTTTTATCTTTAGGCAAAGAAGACAAGCCGTCGCGTTGGCGGTATTTGTGGCGTTTTTATAAATACCTTTGGCTGGTTCGCCGTGATTATGACGCTGTTTTCGTCCATATCAACGTGGTTTACATTATCCTGGCCGGTTTAATCTGGCGCTGGCAGGGCAAGCCGGTCGGCTTATGGTACGCGCATAAGGCGGTTGATTTGAAATTAAGATTAGCCGAGCCGTTAACCGATATGATTTTTACCGCCTCGCCCGAAAGTTTCCGCCTCGCCAGCGCCAAAGTGAAAGTCATCGGCCACGGCATTGATGTTGACAAATTTTCTTTAAAAGATTGGGCGGAAGCAAAACAGGACAAAATCAAAATTATCAGCGTCGGCCGGATCAGTGAAATAAAAAATCAATTATTATTAATCAGGGCCGTTGATATTTTAGCGCATAAATCAGAAATAAAAAATCTAGCTGTGTCTTTTATCGGTTCGCCGCCGAATATTGAGGGTTTGGGTTATGCCGCTTTGCTGAAAGAGGAAGTAAAGAAGTTACAACTGGAGCCGTACGTTAGCTGGCTGGGCAATATTCCCAACAAGGATTTGCCCCGTTATTATCAACAAGCCGATTTAAGCGTTAATTTATGCCCCACCGGGGGATTAGACAAGGTGGTCTTGGAATCGCTGGCTTGCGGCGTGCCGGCCATAGTTTATAATCAAACCTTTTCCGCTATCTTGGGCGATTATAAGGATTTGTTATTATTGACAAGCGCCGACGCTCAAGAGTTGGCTGAAAAAATCAAAAAAATCGTCGGGCTGGATTTACCCGGCAAACGGACTATGGCTTCTGATTTGCGCCGCATTGTCGTATCCTCTTACAGCATAAAAAATTTGGTTATTAACATCAGAAAGGCCTATGACAGATAAAATAAAAATTTTTTTAAAGGACCTTTTGGCCGGTTTGCTTGTTTTTTTGCCCGCTCGCCCTAATCGGGCGGTTATTCTGATGTACCATTCGTTGGGCGATAACGGCAAATTTTTTACCGTTAAGCCGGCTGATTTTTCTCTCCAGCTTGATTATTTAAAACGGCATAAATATAATGTGGTTTCTCTGGCTGTTTTGTCCGGTTATTTGACGGCGGGAAAAATCCCGCCGCGAACGGTCGTAATTACCTTTGATGACGGTTACGCGGATAATTACTCAATCGCCTTCCCGGAGTTAAAAAAGCACGGTTTTCCCGCCACGATTTTTTTGGCCACCGGCTTGCCGTTTTCCGGTTTGTCTTTGCTGACCAACGATCAAATTTCAGAGATGATTGCTTCCGCTTTGATTGATTTTGAACCTCACACCGTCAGCCATGCCAAGCTGACTAAAATAGATTTGGCCGAGGCGCGACGGGAGATTGTTGAATCACGAATCTCCGTTGAACGTCTTTGCCAAAAATCAGCATCATATTTTGCCTACCCCTATGGTTGCTACAATCAGCAGATTATTGAACTGCTGAAAACCAACGGTTTTGAGCTGGCCCTAACCGTCGCTAAGGGCGTCGTTAGCCCTAAGAGCAACCGCTGGCTGCTCAAGCGTAACGCCATTGACTCCGCCGTCAGCCCGGTTCAATTTAAGGCCATCGTTAAATTCGGCAAAAGATAAGATTATGACTATTTGTTATTTTGGAATTTATGACCCCGGCTACAGCCGCAACAGGATTTTGCTGGCTGGCTTGCGTTTAAACAATATTAAAGTGATTGAATGCCGGACTGCCGTTAAGGGACCGCTGAAATATTGGGACCTAATCGGTAAACACTGGTCAATCAGGAAAAAGTATGATATCATGATCGTTGGCTTCCCGGGGTTTCAGGCGATGATTTTGGCCCGATTCTTGACTTCTAAACCGATAATTTTTGACGCTTTTTATTCCTTTTTTGATTCCATGGTTGAAGACAGGAAAATCGTCAAAGCCCGGAGTTTCAGGGGCGGGTATTATTGGTTTTTGGATTGGCTGTCTTGCCGTTTGGCCGATAAGATTTTGTTAGATACCAACGCTCATATTGATTATTTTGTAAAAAAATTAAAACTGGAACGAAGCAAATTTTTCCGAGTCCTGGTCGGTTGCGACGATAAAGTGATTTTCCCCGAGCCGCTTAGGAAAAAGGATTATTTTCTGGTTCATTTCCATGGCAGTTTCATTCCCTTGCAAGGCGTAGAGTATATTATTGAAGCGGCAAAAATTTTGGAAAATGAAAATATCAAATTTAATATTATCGGCCGCGGCCAGACCTATGGAGAGATTATTGATTTGGCGCGCCGCCGGCAAATCCATAATGTTAATTTTTTAGAGCCGGTTCCCCTTGAAACCCTAAGGGATTATTTGGCACAAGCCGATCTCTGCCTGGGCGTATTCGGTTGCACCGATAAAGCCAAAAGAGTCATTCCCAATAAAGTTTATGAAGGTTTGGCGGCGCGGCGGCCGGTTCTGACCGGTGATTCTCCGGCCGTCAGGGAGTTGCTTACGGACGGGCGGACTGCGGTTTTTTGCCGCTTGGCCGATGCTCAAGATCTGGCCGCCAAGATTTTGGAGTTGAGAGAGGGGAGAATTGATTACGAAACGATTGCCGCCAACGGTTATGAAGTTTATCAGCGATTATGCCGGCCGGAGATCTTGGTCAAACAATTGTTAGATAGCCGTTTATTTGAAGGATTATTGAATCGAAAAAAATAATTATGCTAAAAATCAATCAGGATAAGGATTTAATTTTTATTTTGCCGCCCAAACGACTCAAAGAGCATCGTTATTCTTTGGGCTTGATGTATATCTCCGGCTATTTGCGGGATCATGGTTTTGACAATTTGATTATTGACGGAAAATTCATTGCTACCCGGGGTTATCAATATGATAATCGCGAAAGGGCCAAGGAAGAAATCATCAAGGCGGTTGTGGAACTCAAGCCGCAAGTAATCGGTTTTACGGCTACGACTATGGAAATCGCCGAAGCCGTAGAAATGAATCGGAGAATCAAAGCGGAACTCGAAGTGTTCTCAATAATCGGCGGACCTCAAGCCACAGCCGATCCGGCCGGCGTGATTAATTCCGGTTTTGACGTGGCCGTTATCGGCGAAGGTGAAAAAACCGCGCTGGAATTGATGGAAGAGCTGCAAAAAGAACAACCGGATTTGCAAAGAGTGCGAGGCATTGCCTGGCCGGATCAAAACAATAATGTTGTCATTAATGAGCAGCGCGAGTACATGGATTTAACTGATTTGAGTTTGCCGGCTTATGATAAAGTGAACATGGCTTACTATACCAAGATCTGGGACGATATTATCAGGGGCATCCCCATGAAGGCGGTTATGGTCATGGCCTCTCGGGGCTGTCCGTATAGCTGCACCTTTTGCGCCTGCAACCAAGTTTTCGGGCGTCAGGTGCGTTACCGCGATTTGGAAAACATCAAAAAAGAAATCAACCTTTTAAAAAATGAATATAACGTTGAGGGAATTTGGTTTGCTGACGACACTTTGACGACTAATTACGATCACGTGAGGAAAATCTGCCGGATTATGAAGGAGTCCGGTTTGTATTGGGGCGCGCAATCGCGGGTGGATTTGGTTAATGAGGAAATTATTAAGTTAATGGCTGAAAGCGGTTGTTTGCAGCTTGATTTTGGCGTGGAATCTGGCAGTCAGCGGGTTTTGGATGAAATCATCAATAAAAGAATAAAATTATCCGACGTGGAAAAGGCCTTTGAACTCTGCCAGAAATATGGCATTCGCCGAGAAGCGGGCTTTATGATCGGTTTGCCGAACGAAACCAAGGAAGAGATGCGACAAACTTTTGAATTCGCCAAAAAAATCAAAGCCGATCATTACTCTTTCAGTATCTTTACCGCCCTGCCGGGAACGAAACTTTTCAATGATTTTTTTAAAGATCGCATCAGTGTCGCCGATTATTGCAATTTTTCTTTTTTTCAAAGCCAGGATAAATTCAATCGTTCCGGCGTCAGCGATTCCCAAGAATTAGAAAAATTATTCGAGGGTTGGCGCCAGGGCATATTTGAAGGCGTAAAAAAGAGAGGTTTGACCCATTTTTTAAGATTAGCGGCGATTTGGTTTAAACTGGGTAATAAAAAAGAACGCTGGGATTTTATATTCTTTAAAATTAAACGGGCTTTCAAATATTATTTTGGCAAGATTAGTAAAGGCATAGCGCGATCGTTTTTTTTCGAAGGTACGCGGCGCCCCGATTTTAAAAATATTTCCAAGCATTTGGACTATAATCAGTATTGGCTGGAACGAGGATTCAAATTACGCAGCAAATTGATGGAAAGGGAAGTAATCTTTTTGGATTGGATTAATCGGGGAGCGAAAGTTTTGGATTTGGGCTGCGGCAGTTCCCGTTTGCCTTACGAACTGAAAGAAAAGAAGGGTTGCCAAGTCAGCGGCCTGGATATTTCCAGTTTAGTGATTGATAATTTAAAGCGAGCCGGCATTGGCGGGGTAGTGGCTGATATTGAAAGCCCTGATTTTCACTTGGCCGATCAATATGATTACATTGTTATTTCGGAAGTTTTGGAACACATCAAATATCCCGAAAATTTAATCGCTAAGATAAAGAATAGCGCCGACTATTTGGCGATTTCAATTCCCAATTCCGCTTTTTACCGTTATCGTTTCGGATTGATGTTCGGGGGTAGATTTTTTACCCAATGGATGACCCATCCGGCCGAACATCTGCGTTTTTGGAGCCATAATGATTTTTTGCTTTGGCTGAACGATCTGGGTTTGGAAGTCGTTAAGTTTAAGTCGTCCAACGGTTTCCGTTTTAAGGACGTCTGGCCCAACATGTTCGGGCATCAAATTTGCTATTTGGTAAAAACAAAAAAATGAAAATAATTTATTTAGCCAACATCAGAATGCCGACCGAAAAAGCCCATGGTTGGCAAATCATGAAAATGTGCGGGACCTTCTCCGCCTTGGGCCACCAAGTTGAATTAGTGGTCCCGCGGCGCCTTAATAATCTTAAGGCCGATCCTTTCGCGTACTATAATTTGCCGCCTAACTTCAAAATTACCAAATTGCCTTGTTTGGACCTGATTTTTCTGGATAAAATCATCGGCAATCTGGCATTTTGGCTGGCCACCGCGACTTTTTTGCTGGCCAGCAGATGCTACGTGTTTTTTAGGGAATATGATATTATATATACGCGCGAAGAACAATTCGGCTTATTTTTTAAATCGGCTTTTTTAGAACTCCACTCTTTACCCGCCGCCAGCAAATCGTATCATCGCCTTTTTTGGCGGCGTTTTAAGCGAATTATCGTTCTGACTGATTTCATTAAAACCGCTTTAATAAATAACGGAATTGCCGCCTCTGAAATATTGATTGCTCCCGATGGCGTTGATTTGGCCGATTTTGATTTGGCTCTTTCAGCGCCGGCCGCCAGAAACAAAGTTAATCTGCCTTTAGATAAAAAACTGATTGTTTATACCGGCCATCTTTACGGCTGGAAGGGGGCTCAAGTTTTGGCTGAAGCCGCTAAATATTTGCCCGCCCAAGCCCTGGTCGTCTTTATCGGCGGCACCGAGGAAGATGTCAGGACGTTTCAAAAGAAAAACGAGGGCAACGCCAATATTTTAATTCTGGGTCATCAACCTCATCAACAGATTCCGTTTTATTTGAAAGCCGCCGACGTTCTGGTTTTGCCGAATTCCGGAAAAGAAAAAATTTCTCAGTTTTATACCTCACCGCTTAAACTTTTTGAATATTTAGCCAGCGGCGCGCCCCTGGTCGCTTCTAATTTGCCGTCGCTTCGGGAAATTTTAAATGAGCAGAACGCCGTTTTGGTTGAACCGGATAATCCTCGCCTGTTAGCGGAGGGGATCAGTAAGGTTTTAACACAGCGGCAATTGGCCGAGGCCATTTCCCGCCAGGCCCACAATGACGCCCAAAAGTACAGCTGGGAAAAGAGAACTGAAAAGATTATTTCTTTCTTTAATTCATAAACAGCCGAAATGTTCAAAGAATTTTTAACCGCCAAATTAACCAGAAAAAAAATAGACAACTTCGTCGCTCGCTACGCTTCGGCCGACAAATTGGTTTTGGATTTGGGCTGCGGCGACGCTGCTTATAAGGATTTGTTTCCCCGGCGAATCGGTTTTGACCATCGGCCGGGAGTTAATGTTGATGTCGTCGGCGATGCCCATCAATTGCCTTTTGCCGACGAAAAATTTGATTTAATCCTGTGTACGGAATTATTAGAACATGTTCATTCGCCGGTTGTGGTCATAAAAGAGATGAAAAGAGTATTAAAGCCCGGCGGACTGCTGCTTTTGACTACCAGATTCGTTTTTCCCCTCCATGACGTGCCGAATGATTATTATCGTTTCACCAAATACGGCTTGAAGTTTTTATTCAGCGAGGGCTGGGAAATTTTAGAATTACAGGACGAGGCCTCAACTAAGGATACTTTGGCCATACTCTTGCAGCGCATCGGCTTTCAAGCCGATTTATTCGGCGGTCCCATAATGAAAGTGCCCCTATTCTTATCAGTTAAGCTATTATATTTCTTGCCCTCGCTGATTAAAAAGGAATTCGGCGATATCAGGCATTCGCGTCCGGAAAAAAATATTTTATCCAGCGGTTATTATTTAGCTTGTAAAAAAAAATAATGTTATGAAAATCAATAAACTTTCCATTGTTATCCCGGCTTATAATGAAGCAAAAACCATTGAAGCCATCTTGCAAAGAGTGGCGGAAGCCGATTTGGGCGTAGCCAAAGAAATCATCGTGATTAATGACGGTTCCAGCGATAATTCCAAGGAGGTGCTGGATCGTTACCGGGATAAATACGTTATTATCCATTTCTCGCAAAATCAAGGCAAGGGAGCGGGTGTGGCTGCCGGTTACCAGGTGGCGACTGGCGATTACATCGTGGTGCAGGACGCCGATTTGGAATATGATCCGAATGATTTGAAGAAATTAATAAACGAAGTGGAAAATTGCGGCGCTCAAGCGGTTTACGGTTCCAGGCGCTTGGGGCTGACCAGAAAGAAAAGCCCTAAAGCCGGTTGGTTTTATTATTTGGGCGGAGTTTATCTGACCTGGTTGACAAATTTCCTTTATGGCACGGCCATAACCGATGAGGCGACTTGCTATAAGATGGTCAGCAAGCAAGTTCTGGATAAGATAAACATTAAAGCCAAGGGTTTTGAATTCTGTCCGGAAGTAACGGCTAAAATTTCCCGGCAGGGCGTTAAAATCTATGAAGTGCCGATCTCTTATATTCCCCGCTCGCAAGAAGAAGGCAAAAAAATAAAACTTCGCGACGGTTTAATCGCCATTTGGACATTAATCAAATATCGTTTTTAATTTTTATCGTCTTTATTTTTAATTTATCGTTATGAAAATAATTTTAGTCCAACCCCCGCTTACTTTGGAAGAGAGGTATGGAATAAAAAGCAAAAGCGGAGGAGAGTCCATTCCCTTGGGGTTGGTATATTTAGCCGCCGCCGCCAGAGCGGCCGGGCATCAAGTGGATATTATTGATGCGGAGATTTTAAATTTGAATACGGCCTCGACGGTAGAAAAGATTTTGGCGGCTGATCCCGCCGTTGTCGGTTTTACGGCAGTCACCATTTCAATAGACAACGCGGCGGCAGTCGCTCGGGAAATAAAAAAAATCAAACCGGAAATAATCACGTTAATCGGCGGCCATCATTTAAGCACGGCGCCGGAGGAGACCCTGAAACTTTATCCTCAATTCGATTTGGGAATCATCGGCGAAGGCGAGAAAACTTTGGTGGAGCTGTTAGCGGCATTGGCCCGGGGCGCTTGGGATAAAAATCAGCTAAGGGAGATTAACGGTTTGATTTTTAAATCCGATGATTCCGATGAATTTATCATTACGGCTCCGCGAGACAGAATTATTGATTTGGACACCTTGCCGCAGCCGGCTTTTGACCTGTTGCCGGATTTAATCAAATACTCTCCGCCGGTTCACACGGTTAAAAAATTTCCCGCCTCCACCTTAGTCACCTCGCGAGGTTGTCCCGGCCAATGCACTTTCTGCACCAGAAGCGTTTACGGCAATATCCTGTCATCCCATTCGGCGGAATATATGATGGAATTGGTTTTATTGCTTTATCATAAATACGGCATCAGAGAGATCCAATTTCGCGACGACAATTTTACGGTTTTCAAACCGCGCCTTTACAAATTCTGCGAACTGTTGAAAAAGGAAAAATTGGATTTGGTTTGGACGGCCCTGGCTCGCGTTGATATGGTTGAACCGGAGATGTTTAAAGCGATGAAAGCGGCCGGCTGTTGGCAGGTTTGGTATGGCGTGGAGTCGGGCAATGAAAATATTTTGAAATTAATCAAAAAAAACACTACCAAGGAACAGATTAGAAACGCCATTAACTGGACGAAGAAAGCGGGAATCGACGTGGGAGCGTTTTTTATCATGGGTCATCCCGGAGAAACCAAAGAAACGCTGCAGGAAACCATTGATTTTGCCTTAACTTTAAAAATAGACGAATTTCATTGCACCCTCATGACGCCCTTGCCCGGTTCGGAGATCAGCGGCAATTACTCCCGCTACGGGACATTTGAAAAAAATTGGAAAAAAATGAATGAATGGGAGCCGGTTTTCGTGCCCTTCGGCTTAACGAAAGAGGAACTGATAAAATACAACAGATTATTTTTCCGTAAATTTTATTTCCGCCCCCGGATCGTTCTAAATTATATGAAACGCTTGAGAAGTCCCAAGCATGTTAAAATTTATTTTTTGGGTTTTTTGGCGCTTTGTGAATGGATTATTAGCGGTAAAAAGCGGCAAGAACAGAAAATCGTATGTCAACAATAAAAAGCATTTTTTCCCGGTACCGATCATGGCTGATTATTGCCGCCGCTTTTTTGGCGGTGCGAATTTTGGTTTTTATCACTTTTTGGCAGGCCAGCGTAAGTCGGGGCGGTTGGCAGAATTTTTATAACCAAGCCCAGCCGGCGGTCTCCGTGTTGCTGGGTATTTTCCATGATTACTGCGATTGGCATCCGCCGCTTTATTATATGGCAACTTCCGTTTTATTGCATTGGCTGGGAGGGGAGTGGATGATTTATCTGGCGCAGGTGGCCTTAGCTTTCGTGACTTTATTCATCGGTTATAAACTGATCCGCTTGTTTTTTAGCGAAAGGATTTCTTTGTTGGTCACTTTTTTAGTCGCCATTGAACCTTATTGGGCTTGGCACAATTTTTTATTAGTCAGTGAAAATCTCGCCATCCCGCTGTTTTTGGGCGGCGTTTATTATTTTTTGAAATTTTTTCTATTTCCGGAAAATAAGCAATTAATGATTAGCGGGTTATTGCTGGGCTTGTCTACTTTGGTCAGGCAAAACACCTCGCCTTTGATGGCGATTCTGCCGGTTTTTCTCATCTTGGCCTATGTTTTTCGAAAAATATTAGCTTTAAAGGAATTGGAGCGGATTAATTGGCGCAAAATAGTTTTAGGCGCCGCCGCTTTTATTTTGGTTTTTGCCGCCGTTATCTCGCCTATTTTAATCAAGAATAAGATTGTTTATCAACGCTTGACCCTGGTTAATTTATTGGCGACGAATATTTATTTTTATAATCTGCCGGCGTTGATTTCTTATCAGAAACAAATTCCCTATGCTGATGCCTACAATCTTATCGTTAAGCAAGCTGATGACGCTTTGGGAGCGAATATTGGCAATCAAGGCGACTGCCTGTCGGTTAGTTTGCCTGAATTCAACCGTGAATTGGATTATTACAGCCAAACGGCCAAAACCTACATCTTAGGTAATTTTGCCGATTACCTCAAAGTGCATTTGATCAGAACAGTGCCTTTCTTTTTCCAGCCCGGCTATTTTGAAATGTGGTCGGCTTACACCGGGGAATTTTCCAAACCGGATATTACCGGTTTCATTTTAAACGGCAATTGGCAGGGGATTTTTGATTTTCTCAAGCAGATTAATCTTAAATTATTGACGTACTTTTCCGGCATCGCCCTGTGGGGCATCTGTTCCGTCGCCTTGCTTGCGGCCTTGGTTTACTCGTGTTTTAAAGATCGGGACAAACTGCTGTTTTTCGTTTTTTCGGCCATGATTATCCTTTATACCGCTTTGATGGTGTCGCCTTTTGTTTTGGCGCGTTATCGTTTGCCGGTTTATATTTTTTTCTTCTCTGCTTTAGCTTATTGCTGCGGCCTGCTTTTGGTCTTTTTGAAAAAGAATAAACATCAGGTGAAAAAAATTATTAAAGCTGTACCGATAATTTCTCCCTTAGCGAAATTATTTTATGATTGGCGCCGCGATAAACTGGCCGACGGCAAGATTAAAAAATTTATTGAATTGTCGGAACTGCCTTTTAAAACCGTCGCTCCGCCGATTTATGAAATCGGTTATGAGCCGACAATCAAATGCAATTTGCGTTGCAAGATGTGCTATCAGGGCGAGAACAGGAATTTGCGCCAGCAGGAACTGTCAACCGAACAAATCCTGGAGGTTTTTAAAAAGATATCCGGTAAAACCAAAGAAATAAAACTGGTCGGCGGCGAACCTTTCGCGCGACAGGATATTTTGGAACTGATTGCTTTTTGGGATTCTTTAGGCAAGAGAGTAATCCTCCAGACCAATTGCACGCTTATTAATGAGGATAATATTGATCGCTTGGCCGAATATAAACATTTGACCGATATTTTAACCTCATTAGACGGTCCCAAGGAATTGCATGATGCCATTAGGGGCGTGCCAGGGACCTTTGACAGATTGGAGCGCGCTCTGGGGCTTTTACGGGTCAAGATGCCCCAGGTTCCGATTACTATTTTTGCCACCTTGCTGATTAATGACAACGTTGATAATTTTTTTGAATTAATCGATACGACCAAAAAATTAGGCATTACCACAATCAATGTTTTGTTTGAGCAGGTTTATTCAGCGGAAGAGGTCGCTCAAACCAAAAATATTTTTAATCAAGAATTCGGCTGGGAGGACGGCCGCGATTATCGTCTGAATACGCAGGTTCGGAATCCGATTTTCCCCTCCGATCTTGATGCCGGCGAATTGAAGAAAAAATTAGCTAAAATCAGATCGTATGGCCTTAAAAACGGTTGTTTCGTTAATTTTTCTCCGTTTAATTACTACCACAATCTGCCGCAATATCTGGGTCGCCAGCCCGCCAGGCCCTTCTGTTTGAAACTGCTGCAGCCGGAATTGCGCATTAATCAGCGCGGCGAGGTTGTCTGGTGCGATATTATTGAGAAATCATTTGGCAATCTGTTGGATAAAACCCCGGATGAGATTTGGCTGTCTGATGATTATCAGAAATTCCGCCAGTATTTGTTCAAGCATTCATTGTCCGTTTGTTCCAGATGTTGCAAGGCGGTTTATATTAATAATTAATCTTAAAGGCAAAATGAAAATATTCTTATTGGTTCCCAATTTCAATCGGGAAAAAAAATCCATTATGAACGTCAGAGCCAGACAGCCGTTATCAATGGCTATAATCGCCTCCGGCTTGAGGCAATCCGGCCATGACGTTAGTTTGCTGGATGCCAATGTTTTAAATTTTTCATTAGAGCAGATTGGGCAGGCGATTAAAAATTTTAATCCCGAAATCCTGATTGTCACTTCTACGCCGATTGATCGCTGGGAATGCCCTAATTCCCATATTGAAAATGTTTTTAAGATCATCAACCAGGCGACGGCTCAATATAAAGTTTTAATCGGCAGCCATGGCACCACTATGCCCGAGTGGGTGTTTGATAATTGCCAAACGGATTTTATCATCAGGGGCGAGCCGGAATTAGCCGTAGAAAAATTGATTGCCGCCTTATCGGCTAAGCAGTCCGCCGCAGGCGTTGCCGGCTTATCCTATCGCCAAGACGGTAAAGTTATAAATAATCCCGGTGAAAGAATCCTTGATTTGGACGCCTTGCCGCTGCCGGCTTATGATTTGTTGCCCATGGATAAGTATTCCAGCAATGATTATGAAAGGCCGTTTTCCATTATGATGACTTCGCGCGGCTGTCCTTACAATTGCGTTTTTTGTCTCAAAGAAATGATGCCCGGCCGTTATATTGTCAGAAGCGTTGATAAAGTGATTGAGGAAATTGAATATTTGATAAAAAATTTCCAAATCAAATCGATTTTTTTTCAGGATTGGGAATTTTTCATTGATGGCGACAGAGTAAAGAAGATTTGTTCCGCCATTGTTTCCCGGGACTTAAAATTTTCTTGGGGCGCCAATGCCCGGGCGACTGATATCATTAAAAGCAGGGAAATCATGCCATTAGTCAAACAAGCCGGCTGTGTTAACGTGAACTTGGGCATGGAATCAGCCAGTGATCGGGTTTTGACTAAAATCAATAAAAAAATAACCGCCGCTGATTTGCAATTGGCGATTGATATTTTGAAAGAAAATAATATCGCCGGAGGATATTGCGTTTTATTAAACGCGCCCGGGGAGAATCGGCAAACCATTAAAGAAACCATTGACTTTATTGTTAAAAATGATTTGCAAGTCAAGCAATTTTTACCTGTCATTCCTTATCCCGGAACGGTTCTTTTTGAGCAAATAAAAAAGAAATTTCCCGGAAAAAACATAAATTGGAATAACATTGAAAAATACGCGGGCTTGATTGATACTGGATCAAAGCCGTTTTGGAGTTTTTTGTTTTTAAGAAATTATAAGCAACGCCTTAAGTATGGCCGGGGATATTGGCTGAAACCGGTTTTTTGGCGGGAAGTTATTTTTAAAGATTGATATGAGAATAGCTCTAATTTTTCCTCCCTCGCTTTATCAAACCAAAGAAACTATGCCGCCGCTCGGCTTGGCGTGGTTAGCCGCGGTTTTGCGAAACAACGGTTTTGACGATATTTATATTATTGATAGCGTCATTAATCGGTATGACAATAAAAAAGTGGTGGAAATCCTGAAAGAAAAGGGCGCCGATATGATCGGGCTGTCTTTCGGCACGCAAAATCGTTTTCATGCTTTTGAATTGGCGGAATTGATTAAAAAAAGTTTTCCCGCGACACCCATTGTGGCCGGCGGGCCTCATCCGACCCTAACTGCCGCCGATACGCTAAAGCATATTAAATCAATAGACATAATCGTCAGAGGCGAGGGGGAATTGACTTTTTTGGAGTTGGTTAAGGCGGTTGTCGCCGGGGAAGATTTAGCCGATATCAAGGGCTTGTCTTACCGCAACAGCCAAGGAGAAATCATCCATAACGCTAACCGTCAAGCGATTGCTGACTTGGATGGCTTGCCGTTGCCGGCCAGGGATCTGCTCCCCATTGATGAATACCGACAAACAATACCGTTATCAACGAAGATTTGCACCAGCATTATCAGCAGCCGCGGCTGCCCGTATAATTGCGTTTATTGCTCTACTGCCGAGCAATGGGGCCATAATATCAGATATCGCAGCGCCAAAAATGTGGTTGACGAAATAGAATTTTTAATGGACAAATACAAATTGGAGGGAGTGGGTTTTTTTGATGATTGTTTTACCATGAATAAGCAAAGGGTAATTGATATTTGCCAGGAAATAATCGCCAGACAACTGAAGGTTGGTTGGTGGTGCGAAGCCCGAGCCAATAATATTGACGTTGAGTTGATTGATTGGATGAAACGGGCCGGTTGCGAGCATATCGCCATGGCTGCGGAATCGGGCAGCGATGAAATTTTGAAAAATATAAAAAAAGCCATTACCGTCAGCCAGGTTATTGAAGCGATAAAAATAATCAAAGGGGCGGGGATAAAATTGAAAGTATTTTTCATGCACGGCTTGCCGGGGGAAACTTATAAGGATATCAAGAAAACCGTTTATTTGAGCCGATATCTGGAAAATAAACTCGGTGTTGACGAAACAACCCAAACCTTGACAATGATTTATCCCCATACTGCGATTGAGTTGGAAGCCAAAAGAATCGGCACTCTGCCGGAGGATTTTTCCTGGGCGGAATATTACGAAGAAAAGCGATCATACCCTCCCTTGATATCTTGCGCTCATGTGCCGATTTTTGAGCAACCCGGTTTAAGTTATGAGAAAATTTTTCAATTTGCCCGGCGAGCCAAGATAGAATACTATTTATCGCATCCGTTTTTTTCAACACGAAAACTTTGGAAGAACAGAAAGAATATCCTTAAGTGGCTTACCACTAAAACTCCCTGATTATGAAAATTTACTCGCTTGATTCAATTAGAAAAATATTTTTACTGCCCTTGGCTTTTTTCTTGCGTTTTTTGGGCCGGTTTTATTTTAGAAAAAAGAGGGGACGGGCGATCGTAGTTTTCTATACCGGCAAACTGGGGGATATGGTTTGTTTGACTCCGATTTTGGAAGCCCTAAAGGATAATGATCGGGAAGCGAAATTGATTGTTTGCGCCAGGAGCAAATTTTTGGATATTTGGCGGAATAATCCTTTTATTGACGAGAAGATTGGGTTTGTTCATGAACGGGAAGCGGGCGGCGTTAAATGGCTGCTCAAACAATGGCGGTTTTTGAGTCGGTTTGAAATCGCAGCTTACTTCAATTTGGTGAATAATTTTGAAGGCGGTATTTTGGGTTTGACTTTGCCCGCCCTTAAGTCATATTTGGTCACCACGCGATTGGATGGCCGATTGTCGCGCCTGCTCTACCCATATTACTCAACCAAGGATTATAAGTTTGACCGCCCGATCAAGGAATTTTATTTTGAGTTGTTACGAGAAGCCGGTTTTAGCGTTAAAAATAAAAGCAACCGATTGTTTTTTCCTGATGTCTGCCAGGAGGCGGATGATTTTTCCCGCCTGAATTCTTTAAGCGGCAGAACGGTTGTCGGCATTGTTATTTCATCAGGCAAGGACTACAAAGTTTGGCCTAAGGATTATTGGATAAAATTGATACAAAAAATTCATGCCGAATATCAGTCAGTTTTTTTATTATTCGGCTTACAGGAGGAAGAAGAATATTTGGAACAAATCAGGCGGGCCACCGGCGGGGAAATTCATTTGATTTTAGGCAAGAATTTAGATATCTTGCCGTACTATTTGAAAAAATGCCATTTATTCATCAGTGTTGATACCGGCTTATTGTATATCGCTGACGCTCTGTCAGTCCCCGTAGTTGATATCCTCGGCCCTTGCGATGATAACAATCAACGGCCGGAAAATAACTACCGTTTAGTTACCGATCGCCAGGTTTGCCGGCCGCAATGTAGAATGCTATATAATGCGGATATAAATATCGCCGAAGTAAGGGCTTGTTTTTCAGCCATAACCCCGGATCAAGTATTAAACGCTTGCCGAGAGTTATTGCCCCCGCCCCATTCCGAAGTTGCCGTTAAAAACCATTAATTATTTGATTTTTCCTTGAAAATGTGTTATAAAATATACTCTTACTGTTGTATGTTTGACGATATTAATCGGCAGGCAATACGCAAGTATACTTATGAAATTTTTGTTAATCTCAATTAATCAGCAGGACGTTGAAGAGTTTAAAAAAGCTCCGACTGATATTAGCGCTTTGGGTGCCAGATATCTTTCTTCCTACCTTAAAAGCCATGGCCGAGAAGTGGCGATTTTATTTTTATCCAAACCCCACGGAGAATTGGAAACCGCTGATGAATTGTGGCAGATCAATAACCTTGTTAAAAAATATCAGCCGGATTTAGTCGGCCTTAGTTTGATGTCAAATCATTTTTTTCGCGCCAAGAATATCACCATGGCCATCAAAAAATCTTTTCCGAGTTTGCCGATAATTTGGGGCGGAATTCATCCCACTATTGATCCGGAAAACTGCCTAAAGTACGCTGATTTGGTCTGTGTCGGGGAGGGCGAGTCGGCTCTTTTGCAATTAACTGAAAATAATAACTGGCTTGATTATCGGAGAGTTAACATTCCCGGCTTGTGGTACAGGGACGGCGATCAAATTGTCAGTGGCGGCAAATCGGTTTTAGTTGAAAATATCGACGAGTTGCCTTTTCCGGATTATGATTTTTCCGATCATTATATTATTCATCAGGGCGAATTACTGGCCATGACGGAGAGTATTTTTCGGCAGTATTATCCGGCCGCGCGAGGCGATCATCGCTTATTATCTTCGCGCGGCTGCCCTCACGCCTGCGCTTATTGTTGTAATTCGGTTTTCCGTAACATTTATAGCGGTGTTTTTTTAAGGAAGCGTTCTGTCGATCAATTGATTGCCGAAATGAAAGCGATTAAAGAAAAATTTCCCTTTATCCATTCATTTAAAATCATGGATGACAGCTTTGCTGTCAATGACCTGAATTGGATCAATGAATTCAATCGGCTTTATAAAACAGAGATTAATTTGCCATTTTTTTGTTTGGCCAGCCCCACCACCATTGACGCCGTTAAATTGGAACTATTGGTTGATGCCGGACTGGAGACCATTCAAATAGGCCTGCAGAGCGGCAGCGACCGGGTAAATCAAGAGGTCTACTTGAGATATGCCAAATCCGATCAGTTTTTAGCCGCTATGGCTCTCTTAGATAAATATCGCGGCAAGTTGCATGTCATCGTTGACGTCATCCTGGATAATCCCTATGAAAATGAAGCCGATTTGCTTTCAACCATCGCCGTTCTTAATCAGATTAAAAAACCTTTCCATCTCTCGTTATTCTCCCTGACCTTCTATCCCGGTACGGAATTATACCGTCGGGCCATTGCTGACGGCCATTTGATCGACGGCCAGGAATATTTGAAGAAGCAGTTTCATTTGTTGAACAAGAATTATTTAAACAAAGTCATTTATCTTATTCCTCGGCTTCAGAAGAATCAAATTGATTATTTGGCGAAAAATCGCAATAATCCCTTTATCCGTGCGGGTGTTTCCATTTTGTATTTGTTTTTTATGAAGAAAAACAAGATTCCCCAACCCTTAATCAAGATTATGTTTTCCGTCAAAAAATTAATCAGCCATTAACATTTAAAAACCATGGCGGCAATAAAACAAAAAATTACCCAGGCCTGGCGGTATTTGTGGCAGTTGAATTTTTTTCGCGACCTATTGGTTTTGCAATGGGGTTCTTTTTGGGATTTGGGTTTATCACTGATCGCTTCCGTTATTTATGCCCGAGTTTTGGGCGTCGGCGCTTATGGCGACTATGCCTTGATTTTTGCTTTAGCCAGCTTCGCCGGATTATTCATGGATTGGGGCACCGGTTACGCCACTTTGACGCTTTTGGCCGAGGCCTATGCCAAAAGAAGCCGCCAGGATATCAAAGACATCATTACTTATTTTTTTAAATTGAATTTGATTATCGCGGTAACTTTTGGTTTGTTAGCCATTCTTTCGGCTCCGACTCTGGCGCAATATTTTTACCACAACCGCCTGATTGGCGAATTGGCTCGGTTGATAATAGTCGGCTACATTTTCCAAATATTTTTCGGCTTATTGGTGAATTTGCTTCAAGTCATGCGGAAGATAAAATACCTAACCATTATAGAAAATGTTAACAAATTTTTTGCCGTTTTTTTACCCGTAATTTTTGTCTTCATGGGGTTCGGCTTGGCTGGAATCGCCTGGGGTTATTTGCTGACTATCATCGGCACCATGGTTTTTTCTATTTTAGTTTATCGAAATTTTGCGCGCCGCAATGAATTGGTGCCGTCATTTCGCGAAATTTTGATTAACTTCCATCAAGTTAGAATTAAGAAATATTTTAATTTCGGTTTCGTTATGGCCGCGGATAAAAATATCTCTAATTTATTCAATATTCTGCCCTTATTAATTCTTGGTTATCTGGCTTCTTCAGTTGAAGTGGCTAATCTGAAAATCGCCTTAGCTTATTTGGCTTTGTCTAATGTTTTTTTAACTCCGATCAGCCGTTTATTGCAGGTGCAATTGCCCAAAGCTAAAGTTGCCGGCATTAAGGATTTGAAGGTTAATTTTTATAAATCCTCGCTTTTTGCCGGATTGATTTTCTTTTTTATTGTTTTGGCTTCTTTGATTGTTGCTCCCTATGTTATTAGAATCGTTTATGGTTCGGCGTTTGATTTAAGCATTAAATTGGTTTATCCGCTGTCGTTAAGCGTTATTTTTTCCGGTTTCGCCATCGGCTTAGGAGCAGTTTATCGAACAATCAATAAAAATATCTATGCTATTGCCATAAATCTCGCCAATCTGATTTCTGGTTTTATCTTGATGTTTTTTCTCTTGCAGTTCATTTCTCCGTTAAGCGCTATTATTATTTTAATAATTTACTGGTCGTTTTTTAGCTTAGCGGCCCATTTTTCGTATTTAAAGAGTTATTTTTTGAAACTATATTAAGTTATGAAAATATTATTCGTTTCCGATGATTTCCCGCCGGTAACTCATACGGGGCCGTCCATCGTGACTTATAATTTAGCCCAAGGCCTGATTAAATTGGGCCATAGTATTTTCGTCATCGCCAGCGTTCAAGATAAACAACGGGCCGGAATGGAGATTTACGACGGCATAGAAGTCCATCGGATTTATGCTTGCTATCCGGATCGTTGGAATAGTTATGTGAGTTTGTTCAATCCCCAGGTCGTTTTCAAATTTAAGAAGATAATCAAGAAAATCAAGCCGGATATTTGCCATTTTCATAATGTCCATGGCCATATATCGTACCATACTTTTTCTCTCGGCCGGCGATATTCCCGAGCGGTTTTTTTGACGGCGCACGATACGATGCTTTTTAATTACGGCAAACTTAATTTAAAAAACGGCACCTGCCGTTATAAAGTGAGTTTTGTGGATAATTTAAGAAACGCTAAAAAAAGATACAATCCCTTGCGTAATATTTTAATTAAGCATTATCTCAAATATATAGACAAAATTTTTTGCATTACTAATGCGCAAAAAGAACTTTTGGCTTTAAACGGTATTACTAACACAGCCACGATCCATAATGCCATTGCCAGCGATTATTGGCAAAATAATAATTCGGAGATTGAGGCGTTTAAGGAAAAATTCAAATTGGCCGGTAAAAAGGTGGTTATGTTTGGCGGACGATTGAGCGAGGCCAAGGGCGGCGGCGCCATTATTGAGGCCATGACTCGGGTGGTGAAGGAAGTGGATAATGCAGTATTAGTGGTAGTCGGAGAGATGACCGGTTATGCCAAGGATTTAATTAATAAAATTAATAATACCCGACTTGCCGACAAGGTTTTATTTACCGGCTGGCTAAGTCGTCAAGAAATAGGGTTGGCTTTTTTTTCGGCTGACGTTTGCGTCACGCCGTCAATTTATTTCGATCCGTTTAATCTGTTTAATATCGAAGCCATGTCAGCCGGCAAACCGGTGGTCGGGACTTGTTTTGGCGGGACCCCGGAGATTGTAGTTGACGGCGTAACCGGCTATATAGTTAACCCGCTTAAAACCGAAGAATTCGCCGATAGAATCGTGGACTTATTGAAGCAGCCGGATCTGGCCGAGAAATTCGGGCGGGCTGGCCGCCAAAGAGTGCTAAAAGATTTTTCCCTTAATGAACAGATGACCGAAACTCTTGGCTGGTATAATAAGTTTATAGATAAATAATTATTACTATGGATCTGTTGCTGATTGAAGTCAGGGGTATAAACAAATACATCAATAACGGCTTGGCTTATTTGGGCGGCTCGCTGATCGGGCGTTGTGCTTTTAATATTATTGATTTGAATTTTTTGGCTTGGTCGCCCGATCAGTTGAAAGATTTTATCATTGCCGTTAATCCCAAAGTTTTGGGTTTTTCGGTCAAATCCACCAATGCGGCAGCAGTTGAGGATTTAATTGCCGAACTGAAAGGAAAAATCAACAGCTTGATCATTGTTGGGGGGCCGCATGTTAGTTTGTTGGGAACGGAATATTTGCGGGCTAACCCTGACATTGATTATGGCTTGCAGTTTGAGGCCGAACGATCCCTGCCGCTTTTTTTTGATTTTTTAGCCGGTCAAAAAAAAATTGATGAGGTCCCCGGATTGGTTTACAGGGCTAACGGAGAATGTCTCGCCAATCCTTACTCTTTTACCGTTGACTTGGATAAATTGAATTTTCCCGATTACGATCATTTTGCCGAGTTTAATCCCAGCCGATATTTTAGGGATCATCCTTATCCGCTGTTAACCAGCCGCGGCTGTCCGTATAATTGTATTTATTGTTCGGTTAAGTTTGTCAGCGGCCGACTTTGGCGGTTTAGGAGCGTGGAAAATATTATTGAAGAAATAATCGCCGCTAAGGAAAAATATCAGATAAGCAGCTTTGAATTGGTTGATGATAATTTCACTCTGGATATTGATCGGGCTTTGCTGTTCTGCCGCTCATTGGTTGATCGGCAATTAAATCTCATTTGGGGCTGCCCCAATGGCATCAGGGCCGATCGGGTTAATCAGGAACTGTGCAAGGCCATGTATGAGTCAGGTTGCCGTCATGTCGCTTTGGGCATAGAAAGTGGCGTACCCGAAATTTTTGACCGGATAAAAAAAGGCGAGAAATTAGAAGATGTCGCCAAGGCCGCTAAGATGTTGATGGAAAGCGGCATCAAAGTTACGGGGTTTTTCATTGTCGGTTTGCCTGGCGATAGCATCAAGCATACCAAACAAACGGTGAAATTTTTCAATCAATTAAAATTAAACGGCGGCATTAAGTGGAATTTTTTAATTCCCTATCCCCATACCGAATTGTGGGATTGGATTAAAAAAGAAGGGAAATTATTGAATAATTTCGCTTTAGGCCGTCATTTTTCTAAAACGGGGGATAGAATTATCCCGATTTTTGAAACTGCCGATTTTAGCTCTCAAGCTCGGTTGAAAGCTTGGAAAATTGCCAATTTATCCACCGAGTCGTATTCAGCCGTCTTTAAAATACCAAAAAATCCGATCGTTTTCAGGCTAAAAATGGCTTATTTTTTATTATTGTATGCCCCGCAAGTGTTGTGGCGGAAATTATCAGGGATAATCCCAAAATTGTTAAGGAATCAGCGGAATATTAAAGCGGCTTCCAAGAAACATGATTTATGAATCAGATTAATCCCCGAGTTGACATCGTTATTTGCAGTTATAAGAATAAAGAATTGACCGCAAAATGCCTTGACTCCTTGTTGGATTCAACGTATATTAACTATAATATTATTTTAGTTGATGACCATTCCCCGGATGATTCAGTTGATTATTTTCAACGACATTACCCGGAAATCACTGTTATTGCAAATGAAGTTAATCTGGGTCCGGCGGCATCGCGCAACCGGGGAATTAATCATGGACAAGCCGAATATATCGTAACCATGGATAATGATGCGACGCTGTCTAAAACCTGGCTGACCGAAATGATCCGATTAATGGATTCAGACGAAAGCATAGGACAGGCCGTAGGAAAAATTTTGTTTGCCGGTGAACCCGGGAAAATAGCCGCTGCCGGCGGCAGCATGTTATTCCGCGGCAAGGGTTATGATATCGGTCTGGGCGCGGAAGCGGATAACCCCCGGTATAACCAATTCAGACAGGTGCTTTATGCCTGCAGCGCTTCAATGATTATCAGACGCAGCGTCCTAGAGAAAATCGGCGGTTTTTACGAGGGCTACTATCATGGTTATGAAGATACCGATTTGTCATTAAGAGCCAACATCGCCGGTTTCAAAGTCGTTTATCAGCCGAACAGCATCAGTTATCACGGCCTTAGCGCGACCGTAAATAAGACCATTGATAATAAACGAACAACTTATCTTTGGATGCGGAATCGGTTGCTAATCATGTTAAGAAATTATCCCTGGCCGTTTTTGATTAAATTTTTTCCGCTTAATATTCGTTTTAATATCGGCCATTGCCTAAGCGAGCCCGACGATTTCTTGCCGTTTATCAGAAGTATTATTTCCATTATTATTAATGCTTTCAATATCCATTCTGCTCGTAAAGAAAATAAACGGTTGAAAAAAATCAGCGACGAGCGGCTGGAACAATTATTCAATTTAAATTAATCTATGGAGTTTATTAAGAGATTGAAGATAATCAAGCAGTATTTGCCGGTAAGTAAATTTTATTTTTATTATTTATTAAAAAAAGATTGGCCGCTTTACGGGTTGATTTTTCAGGTGACTAATAAATGCAATTCCCGTTGCTTGATGTGTTTTAATTGGCAGGTAATCAATACGGAAACCGACGAGCTTTCTTTGGCGGAGATAGAAAAGTTTGCCAAAACCGTCGGCGCCATAAGAAGCGTTACCTTGGGCGGCGGCGAACCGTTCTTGCGATCTGATTTGCCGGAAATTTGTGAGATTTTTTACCGTTGCAGTGCCACCCGAAAGATCGCCATACCGACAAACTGCCTCCTGCCCGACCGGATAATAGAACAAACCCAAAAAATATTAGCCGCCGTACCAATCAAACTGAAAGTCGTCTTATCTCTGGACGGGATCGGCGAAGTGCATGATACGATCAGGGGAATAGCCGGAAATTTTGAACGTTTCTCGGAGACCTATGAAAAATTAATGGAATTGGCCAAAGTTAATGAGGCCTTGCAAGTCAGCGTCAACTCCACTATTTCCAATGTTAATAAGGATAATATTGCCGACATTATTGATTTTATTGATCGGCATCCCGGCATTAAGTATCATACCGCCGAAGTTATCCGCGGCTCGTTTGACCCGCAAAAAATTGCTCCGCTGGATTTAAAGCAATACGAAGATTTGCTTAATCGGGTTTTGTTTAAAAGCAAGACCTTGGCTAATGATTTTGCCAATAAGTTGTTTTACGTTTATTATCATAAGATAGCCCTGCGGATAATGAAGCAAAAAAGGCAAATTTTACCGTGCCGCTCCGCTTCCTTTTTCCCGGTTGTTGATGCTTGGGGCAATGTGTATAATTGCGAAATGCTGCCAAAAATTGGGAACTTAAGAAACGCCGATTATGATTTTAAAAAAATCTGGCAATCAGCGGCTGCCAAACGGCAACGATTGGACATTAGGAATAAAAAATGTTGGTGTACCCACTATTGCTATCAATTGCCCAATATTATAATGAGCCCCTGGCATCTGCTCCGGGCTGTTTTGGGGATTTAAATTATAAATAATCTAAAGTTATGTGGCAACAGTCAAATAATCGTTTTAACCGATTGATTATCTTAATTTTACTGCCCGTGGTTTTTTTTATGGCGGCCGCCTTTTGGTATTTCCCGGTTTTTTTCAAAGGCAGCACCGCTCAGCCCGCTGAAGCGGAAAATTTTATCTTGGCCAGGAATCTGGTCCGGACCGGGTTTTACGGCATGGAAGACAGCCGCAATATCGTTTTAGCGCCGTCCTTAGTCAGTCAGCACGCCCAGCCCAGCACCCAGGGAAATAAGTTCACTACTTGGTCTTATGCCGCCTTGTTCAAATACATCGGCCTGCCCGATTTTAATGTGTTGATAATTATTGCCGTGATTATCCAAGCGCTGGCTTTAGTTTTATTTGCCGCCGTTGTTTTTTATTTATTCGGCTGGGAAGCGGCTATAATTTTTTCTTTGGTTTATATCCTATTGCCGTTTAATTCCCAGATGGTTCAGACAATCGGCACTTATGAATTTGCCATGTTATATTTCGCAATTTTTTCCGTTTTGTTTTTTCTGGGCCGAAAAACCAAGGGTAAATATATTTTTTTGCCTTTAGCCGGTATTTTTCTATCGCTATCTTGTTTGGCGCGGGAAGTGATGTTTTTATTCCCCCCCGTGTTTTTCTGTTGGCTTATTTTTCAACCCCAGCAACAGCCCGTTGCCGCTTCAAAGATTTTATCGTCCCTGCAGTCGGTTCGGTCATGGTTTAAAACAACCGCGACTAATCTTAAAAAAAATGTCACTAAAATTAATTTAATAAACGCCGGCCTGGTTTTTGTTCCTTTCTTCGTCATGCTGGCGGTTTTTTGGTTGCCGGCGATAGTCGGTCTTCGCGGCACCAATGATTATTTCAGGGTTTTTGTCGCTAATAAAACACAGACCGGTAATTGGTCGGAATTTAATTTTTACGGCCATCTTTTCCCCGATCCTTATACCTTTTATTTCGATCAAAAAACCGTACTGGATAAATTCAATTCAGACATTGCCAGCCGGGGAATATTGGAACGCATTGATTTAATCAAGGTGGGAGCCAATATCGGCATCCGCCCCATTAACTTAATGGAGAGAATGATTGTGGGGTCGAATAATTTACTCGCCCATCTTTCCCGCTTTGTTGCTTTGGAGTATATCGGCGGATCGTTGTTTTTCATTTTAATGCTGTTGGGCATTAAAGAATTGAGCCGTCGCGATAAGAATTTAACCGTTCTTTTTGCCAGTTGGCTGGTGTTCTCCATCTTAATTTCCAGTTACGTTGTTTTGGCTTCGCGCGACCATTTAATGGACTGGGGTTGGGCGATTGCGCTTTTTATCAGTTTTGGTTTAACGGGTTTAGTAAAAATTATTAGCGATCGTTATGTCGCCAACAAATTCAGCCGATTAGCCGGCTGGTTAGCCATTTTCTTGCTTATTTACGGCCTGATCCAGGCGAATCATGTTTATTGGGGGCGAGGATATGATGATAACGTCAACTTAAAGATCGTCTATTTGGCAGAACAGGTTCGTTCGCGGACCGAAGCCATCAAGCCGGAGGAAACGGTAGTCGTGGGCAATAGGGCGTTGCACCCCCTGTTGAATTATTTGACGGGAGTGTCAGCGGTTTATTTTTCTCCCGAGACCGTCGGCCGTTTACTGCAAGAGCAGAAACTTCAGTCGGCATTTGAAGCTTATAACGTGAAATACGTGATTGGTTATGACAGTGAATTGGCGCAACAAATCTCTTCCAGCAGCCAAGCAATAAATATCGCTGATTGGCCCCGGGCCGGAGTAGTGGAAGCCAAAGCCAGCCCCGGGAAAATGTGGTTTCTTAATTTGATAAAATAATGATAAAAATTGGAACCAGGTGGAAAAAAATAATTTCTTTAATCATAACTTTGGCTTTAGTGGCCCTGCTTTTAACGCAGATTGATTTTACCCAAGCCAAAGATATTATTTTAAAAATATCGTGGCCCTACCTTTTAATCGCGTTTATTTTTTATTTTGTTGGCGTTTGTTTGCGGGCTTGGAGATGGCAAATTTTGATTCTTTCCAAGAAAGTTGGTTTTTT
The DNA here is from genome assembly GCA_041666945.1 of Candidatus Buchananbacteria bacterium. GTDB lineage: Bacteria > Patescibacteriota > Patescibacteriia > 2-01-FULL-39-33 > 2-01-FULL-39-33 > CAISTG01. The sequence goes on from JBAYFY010000001.1 coordinate 225,967, forward strand.
AAATTCTTTAAAAATCACTTTAGGTTATACTTTTTTCTGCAACTTGCTGCCCTTTAGAAGCGGCGAGTTAAGTTTTGTTTATTTTATAAAAAAACGCGAAAACATAGCCGTGGCTGAAGGCCTTAGTGTCTTGTTGATAGCCAGATTTTTTGATCTTTTAGCGGTGGCCGTTTCGTTTTTAGCCGGTTTTATTTTGCTTAATCCCGGCTATATTCCGCCCAATAAGATTTATTTAAGCTGCATTGTATTGGGTTTAGGCACGATTGCCGTTTTATTTTACCTTGATCAACTGATTAAAGCGGCTATCGTTTTAATGGACAAGGCAGGATTGACTAAGTTTAAATTCGGTGCTAAGCTAATCATCAAATTGAAAGAAGCTATAACCAGTATCAAAGCAATTCGCTCCCTGCCCGTTTATTTGATTAATTTATTGATTTCATTTTTATGGTTAGCGTCCGCCTCTTTAATGGTTATAGCATTCTTTCGTTCCTTAAATATCGATTTTGGCTGGTTAAAGGTAACCTTGGGGCTTATTTTCAGCCAGTTGATAAGCTTTCTGCCCGTTCAAGGACTGTGGGATTTCGGCACTTATGAAACCGGCTGGGCCATTGGTTTTGGCTTATTGGGCTTGAATAAGGAAGCAGCGATTATTTCCGGTTTTATGGTGCACTTATTCAGCTTGGCCTATCTTTTAATTTTGATTATTATCTTTTTACCCGTCAGAAGTATTTTAAAAAAGACCAATTTATGAAATATAAACTCTTATTGATCAATCCTCCTTTCACTAATTATGACGGCATTGAAGGTCAGGGCGGCAAAACCGCCCCGCTTAATCTGGCTTATCTGGCGGCTTATTTGCGCCAATACGAAAAGGATGTGGAAATAACCATTCTTGACTGCGAAGCGCTGGAAATGTCTTACGACCAGATAGATGAAAAAATTAAGGGGATTGGGCCGCATTTTGTCGCTTTAACATTTCCTACCCCGGTTTATAAGCAGCTTAAGGAGATTACGCGGCGAATAAAAGCCATTGATCAGAATATAAAAATTATTGTCGGCGGACCACATCCGACGATTGCCGCCCAAGAAACAATGCAAGACATGCCGGCGATAGATTTTTCCGTTTTAGGCGAAGGAGAAGTCACTTTTTTAGAGCTTATCCGCGCCCTCATCGCCGGGCAAACCTACTTCAAGGATATTAAGGGTATTGCTTATCGCGACAATGGCGCGGTGCTGGTAACGGAATATCGCCCGCTGATTGATAATTTGGATACCATACCCTTTCCGGCTCGCGATTTATTGCCGATTGAAAAATATTATTTGCCGCCCACAAGGACAACGGATTCGGGGCAGGCGATAAATATTATTTCCGGCCGCGGTTGTCCTTATTGCTGCACTTTTTGCATGGCGGAATCGGTTTGGAAAAGAAAATATCGCACCAGAAGCGTAGATAATGTTCTGGGTGAGATTGAAGAATGCGTTAGGAATTATCAGGCAACCTCCTTTAATTTCCATGATGAGCTTTTTACCGCCAATAAAGAAAGAGTGAGAAGATTTTGCGAAGAGATTATTAGGCGAAAACTTGATATTTCTTGGGTAGTCATGGCCCGGGTTGATTCGGTAAACGACGAAATACTAAAATTAATGCGACAGGCCGGCTGCAAAAGAATCGGCTTCGGATTTGAATCAGGTTCACAGAAGATTTTAGACAAAATGCGCAAGGGCGCTACTTTGGAGCAGGCCAGACAGGCCGTTGCTTTATGCCGCAAGAATGACATTTTAGTTTCCGGAGCGTTTATCATCGGCTATATTGACGAGGACCCGGAAACAGTTAACCAGACGATTGATTTCGCCTGCAGTTTGGATTTGGATACGGCGGCTTTCTTCGTGGCCATTCCTTATCCCGGGACCAAACTCTACGAAGAGGCCAAAGCCCGGGGGTATATCAGGAAAGATTTTGATTGGAGCGATTTTTGCTCGGTTTCCAATCATATACCGCCGATGGATCTGCCCGGTTTAAGCAGCGACACTCTATTGAAACTGAAGCGCCGGGCCTTTATCAAATTTTATTTGCGGCCGAAATATATTATTTATCGGCTAAAAAAAATAAAGTCCTTGGCAGATTTGAAGGATATCTTGCTAGGACTTAATATTTTTAAAAACGTTCTCAAATAAGATCAGATAAGATTCAGAATTTCAGAACTTGCCAGCCGGCTTTGGCCTTCCTGGCCAATTCATCCCAAGATCTGACGGCGAGAAGCTTTTTGATGATGTATTTGGGGCGGCGATAGAAAGAGGCGTAGAATTTTCTCATTAGCGCCAGTAATTCGTCACGGGTAAAATTCTCCGTCCATAATGGCGGGATGAATTGCGCCGCAGGGTTGGCGGCGAATTCTCGCCAAACGTCGGTTTTTATTATGCCCTTTTCCAGCGCGAGAGCGTATAATTGAGTGCCGGGGAAAGGGGTGGTGATAGAGACGTTAATGTAATCCGGATCGAGTTTTTTGGCGAATTTTATGGTTTGCTTGATGTCATCAAGCGTTTCCGAGGGGTTGCCAATCATAAAGTAGGCGAGGGTTTCAATACCCTCTTTTTTTGTCCAGCGGATCGCTTTTTCCACCATTTCCAGAGTGATGTCTTTCTTGAGCGCGTCAAGAATTTTTTGGGTTCCTGCTTCAACGCCGAAATGAATTCTTTGGCAACCGGCCATTTTAAGCAGATGGAGCAGTTCCTCATCAACCGTATTGACGCGAGCACGGATATCCCAATTGATTTTTAATTTCCTGTTGATTATTTCGCGGCAGATATCTACTGTTCTTTGGCGATTAATGGTGAAAGTGTCGTCGTAAATGAATATTTCCTCAATGCCCATTTTTTTGATTTCTGCCATTTCATCAACAACGTTATTAGCGCTGCGGGCGCGGAAAACCTTGCCTAAATGCGGACGGTCGCAAAACAAGCAGCGGTAAGGGCAGCCGCGTGAAGTAAACATCGTGGTAACCGGCGATTTTTGCGCGATAATGGAAAAATATTTATCGTATTTTGTCAGCTGGCGAGCCGGAAAGGGCAATTCGTCCAAATTATTGATCAGTCCGCAATGCCCGGTGTTGATAATTTGCCCGTTAGATTTAAAAACTATGCCGGGGATAGTTTTTAATTTTTCCCGGTCATTGATATTATCAATTAATTCTTTGAACGGTTTTTCGCCTTCCCCCAAAATAATAAAATCCACGCCCGGCAAATTAATTGTTTCATCCGGGTATAAATTAGGATGAGCGCCGCCTAAAACAATCGGGGTATCGGGCAATGCCGCTTTGATTGATTTAATAATGGCCATAACGTCCAGAAGGACGAAGGTTAAAGCGGTTATCCCGATTATGTCCGGCTGGAATTCTTTGGCCAGGCGGCCGATCTCATCGTAACTTATGTTTTCTACGCCGCAATCCGCGATTTTAATCTCGCAGTCGTTGAATTTTTTTAAATAAGCGGCTAAGTAGAGGATCCCCAATGATGGCAGATAATCAATTTCTTTGTCGTAGATTTCCGGCTGATTGGCAGCAATCGGCTGAAATTGAGCGGGGTTAATCAGTAATATTTTCTTGGTCATAATTTTAGGGCAGATATTTCCTTAATTTGGGCCCGATTAAGGCAGTGATATTCAAGGGCAATAAGCGGTAGATTTTTGACGCATAACGCAAACAGGATTTTTGAGGCGTTTTAATTGTTTTTTGATCGGATGAGATAAGATAATAGGGCAGAGTGATGTTGCGGCAATTCCATTGGCTTTTGAATTTGGCCACGGGGGAGCCAATTTGCGATCGGCCGAGATCTATCTTTTTGATTTCCGGCCGGCAAGATTCCGCCATTATTCGCCAATATAAGTAATCGTTAAAATTAAAAGATTTTAGCTTGCGGTCAGAAGCGGCCCAGGGTATATGCAACGTGTTTTTATAAACAAAGGTTAAAGCGGCGGCGGCTATCTTATCGTTGTATTTAACGGCGCAGATAGCGCCGTCAAATTGTTTCAATATATCCGCAAAAAAACCGATTTTATGCGCCGGCGTGCCGTGTCGTTTCATTGATTTAAGATAAAGCAGATAGAAATCCGGCAGTAATTCCTTTTGTTTTAAATATTCCGGGTTGTACTTTTCCGCCTTGCGCACTTGGTTCCTGGCTTTTTTATCAATCCTTTTCCATAAATCATCCGCCGTAACTCCCAAATCTATCAATGAACATATGTTATCAATGTTCGGCGATGCTTGGCCCAGGCCCGTTTCTCTTGACTGGCGTAATTCGTACTTTTCTCCCTGATTCAGGGATCGGTTGATTAAATAATCATTAAATTCCTTTTTAGCCGATTCAGCGCCGACAAATCCCGCCCAATCGGTAAAGGGTAGCGAGATGAAATTTTTTTTGCCGGTTTTAAATAATGGCAAAATTCCGGTGATTGAATCCCGGTTATCAATATTAATCAAATAATGATCTGCCAGGCCGTAATTGTCCCGGATAATTTTTCGCATTCCAATACTATGGGAGAAATTTGCTTGCTCCTGGGCGGTTAAGAAATCTTCCCAAGCTTGTTCCCGGTCTTTTGTTAATTCTTTAATGGCCATGGCGCATTCTATATTGTTCTATGCTTTCAATGGAAAAATCGTCCAGCAATCGATTAAATTTATCCCAACCCCTTTTAACGCCGAAATACTTAAGGGTTTTTCGCCAACGGGGGATTTTTATATCCGGTATTGATTCGTCCAAATCCATCAGATGGAAATAAAGCACAATCAATTCGTTTTTTGCGGCCTTTCTTTTCAGAAGATAGGAGAAAATCCTATAGGGCAACAAACGGAAATAAAAACCGCCCGATATCGGCCAGTTTATTCCGGCCTGGCGGAAGGTGGAAACAGGGTATTCCAGAAACGGTCCGGCAGTCAGCGGCGGATAGGGTTTAGTCGGCAGCGGTTTTGTCGGATCAGAAGAAAAGGCGAAATAACTTGAATCATAGATGAAATCGTTTTTTTCTAAAATTTCCCAGGCCCATTTGTTATCCTGATTGATTGAAAAATTAGGCGCTCTGAATCCCTTAGGTTCTTCACCGATCACGCGCAAAAATATCTCTTTTGATTTGTTAAGATCATTCTCAAATTCAGCGGGGCTTAAGCGATTAATCGGCGTATGATTGAGGCCATGCAAGCCGATTTCGTGGCCGACGGCCTTAATCGCCTTCAGTAAATCGGGGAAGCGATCCATCAGCTCGGCTAAGACAAAGAAAGTCGCGTTGGCACCGGCAGAATCGCCCAGCCGGGATAAAATTTTTTCCAAAAGAACCGTATTGAGCGGCGGGGTGTCAGCTTGATTTCCGGACAGGTATTTTTCCAGGAATTTGCTTGAGTGCCAGTACTCCAAATCGAAAGAAAGGATAATTTTAGGTTTATTGACATCAGTCATGCGGATTGTTTAATGATGATTTTTCAAATAAGACGTTCGCGTCCAAACCCAAAAGAGAGCTTAAGTTGGTTTGATCCAGATAACGCATAACCGGAAAAGCCCACAATGGCGTTTTATTGGGCGGAATCATGGCATCAATGAAAGTTTTTGCCGGCCGCAAGCCGGCCGCTTCGCCCAGGCCCTTAAGATAGGTTAATGAAAAGTCCAGTCCGCCTAATTCTTCCCGATTTAACAGGGAGAATGCCATTACAGCTGGATTCTTGCCGTTCGGTTCGCATAAAAACACATGCTTTTTTGCCACCCTGGTCATTTCTTTTACGGCCTTAGTCCTATCTTCTTTATTCATGTGATGAAGCAACGCGCTGCAGGTGACCAGATCAAAAGAATCATCCGGAAACGGTATTTCAGTTACCGAGGCGACCATTTTTCGCGGATTGGGATTATTGTCAATCATTTCTTTTGAGTAATCAATTCCCAGACAGTCCACCCCAAAGACATTGGTTAGAGCTTTTTGAAAAAAACCATTGCCGCAGCCGCAGTCAATAATACTGCCGATATTATCCGGCAGCAGATTTTTTAATTTTTTTGCTTTGTCTTGGAAAATGTAACTTACAATCGGATGTTCTGGAGAACGGCGGGAAGATTTGTTTTGATTCCAGAATTTTTCTTGCAGATCTTCAGTTGGCATAAAAATTTAATGTTTCATTGGCGATTATTAATCTCTCTTCTTAGGGCGGAAATCTGATCGGCAATCAAGCCGAAAAAGAAAATCAGTATTGAAGATAACGATATTAATACCGTGCTGGCGCTGATTCTGCCTTGATTAAGAATATCAAAGATCAATAAACTTCCGCCCAAGAGGAACAATAGCAAGCCAATGGGCAAAAATATTCTTAAGGGCGAGAAAAGCATGATTAAACGCAGAATTAAAAATAAGTAAGTTATAAATTCCCTCGGTTTAACCATGCTTTGCCCGCTTTCTCTTTTGTTTATTTGAATGGGTATGAATTTAACATTCAGGCCTTCACGCAAAAAGGCGAACAGGGTGGTGGTTGAGCAAGAAAAGCCATTAGGCAAAATATGAGTGAATCTTAAGAATTCTTTCTTCTTTATCAACCTTAAACCGCAATTGAAATCGGCTATCTTTTTACCCAATAAATAAATGGCCAGCAAGTGGATTAATTTTTTACCCGGTTGGCGAATCCAGGGTCCTTGATAGCCCATTCGTTCGCCCGATATCAAATCGAAATTTTCCGTATAAACCAGCATTCTTTTGATGTCTTCGGCCTGATGCTGGCCGTCAGCGTCAAAAAACACCAGCCAGTCATATTGAGCGTTCTTGGCCCCGGTTTTTAAACTGGCGCCATAGCCCTTATTGTAAGGATGATTAATCGTCTTTATCCTGTCATCTTGCTTTAATATTTCTCCGCTCTGATCCGTTGAACCGTCGTTAACGACAATAATTTCGTGGATTATTTGATTTCCAATCAATTCTTTGGTTAAGGAATCAATAACCTTGGGCAGGGCTTCGCCGTCGTTAAAATTAGGAATGATTATTGATAATGCCGGAAATGTATTCATAATTATCGCTATTATTTGGTCTCTATTGGCCTCGGCCGCCCAGAACAACCCTGATGGTTTTTAGGGCAATGCTTAAATCAAGAAGCGGGGAACGATTTTTGACGTAATATAAGTCGTATTTGATTTTTTCCACCGTTTCTTCTTTAGAACCGCCGTAAGACGGGCCCATCAATTGCGCCCAGCCGGTTAATCCCGGTTTAACCAAGAGCCGCTCGCTGTAAAAGGGGATTTCTTGGGACAAGGATTGGATAAATTCCGGCCGCTCCGGCCTGGGACCGATTAATGACATTTCACCGCGCAGAACATTAAGCAATTGGGGAACCTCGTCCAATCGGGTTTTTCTCATTATCCGGCCGAAGCGGGTAACGCGGGCATCGTTTTTGGTCGCCCATTGAGCGCCATTTTTTTCCGCGTCCCGAACCATTGAGCGGAATTTTTTGGCCAGAAATTCCTTGCCATTCTTGCCCACTCTGATTTGCCGAAAAATTATCGGGCCGGGGCTTTCCAATTTAATGATTAAAGCGATAAGAGGCACAAGCGGCGCCGTCACCATCAAGCCGATGACGGCTAAAATGATATCTATTAGTCGCTTTAACAGCTCGTATGATTTTTTGGAATTTTCAGTTAAGTTCTCCAAAAACCAACCCAGCTCAATTGACTCTATCGGCACTTTCTGGGTGATGGTTTCATAAAAATCAGTCAGCCGGTGCACATCAATGCCCAGCGACAGGCAATCAAATATTTTTTTGGCCGTGGCGGCGTCGGTATGCAAGCTATTGTCGGTGATAACAATGTCAATATTATTGTCCAGGCAATATTTTTTCAGATCTTCCGGCGCCCGTTCAAGCAATGTAGCCACGTAACCTAATTGCGGCCGGCGGACTATTTCTTTCATTAGATTTTCGGCTAAACTGTTTTGCCCGATGATTAAGATATAGTTAGCTATTTGCGGCGATTTGATTAAGCCGTAAAAAATTCTGCGCCAAGAAAAAATGAAAATAAAGGTAATGATCAAATCAATGATTAAAACTTTCTGCGGCTTGATGGCGGGGAAAAAAGGAGCCAGAAAATAAAAAGCGAACACCGCGATAATGCCGTTGATTATCGTGGCCCTGAATAAGACGGAAAACAGAGAGAAATTATTGTAACTGGTTTTTAGATCGTAAAAATCGCAGATGTAAAAAACCAACAGCCATAAGGCAAAAATAAAAGTCAGAGCCCGGTAATGAATCTGCCAAGAATTGGCATCAAAACCCGAGCCGTAGCGAATCCAAAGAGTCAGCCAAAGCGCCAGATAAAGGCAGGCAATATCGCCTAAAATTAGAAGTAATTTTTTGGTTTTTAGGATAAGGCCGGTCATAATTCCAGTCAATTAACAGAACTATTTATACCATATTTAGATGAAAAAAACAAGTTTTGACTTAATTTAATTTATGTTATAATGAAATAGGGTTAAATGCCCCGATTTTTATGTTAAGCATGATTAAAGAAAAATTTTGCCAACTGCCGTTTTTCCGCCGGCCAATTTTCAGGCAATTCATCAAATTTTGCCTTGTCGGCGCTTCTAATTTTTTTATTGATTTTTCAGTGTATTTGCTTTTTACGCGTTTATTCGGCTTGCATTACCTTCCCGCCTCGGTGATTTCTTTCGTTGTCGCCGTAACCTGGAGCTTTGAATGGAATCGCAAGTGGACTTTCCGTTATCGCAACGAGGGTTTGAGATGGCAATATATTAAATTTTTTATTGCCAATATCATCAGCTTGTCGCTGAATCTTGGTCTTTTGAGTTTATTGATTGAATTGGTCCATATCCCTGATTTGTGGGCCAAAGCCGTTTCCTCGCTTATAGTCGCCGTCTTTAATTTCAGTTTGAACCGCTTTTGGACTTTTAAAAGATAGTTGTTCGGTAAGGGCAAATCATGTTATAATTTATGTATGAACTAAATATCCATTTAAGGAATAAATTAAATCTATGCCAGTCAAAAAGGCGATATTTGACAAAAAAAACATCTTAGTCGTTGGCGGAGCCGGATTTGTCGGTTCCAATCTTTGCGATGAATTGGTCAAAACCGCCAAAGTCATCTGCTTGGATAACTTTATTACCGGCGATTCCGCCAATATCTCTCATTTATTGGCCAATCCCGATTTTAAATTTATTAACCACGACATTATAAACCCCATTAATCTGGAGAGCCGTCCGGAATTGGCCGAATTCAAAGTTGCTTTCCAGGGAGTGCAAGAAATTTATTTTTTGGCCTCGCCGACTTCACCCAAGGCCTATGTCGCTCATCCGGTAGAAACGCTGTTGGTTAACTCGGTCGGTCTGCGTCACGCGTTGGATTTGGCGGTTAAGTATGAGGCCTCGATTTTATTCGCCTCCGCTCCGGCGGTTTACGGCACCGGCACCGGCCCCATGCCGATTAAAGAGGATTATATCGGTCCGGTTGACCAGCTTGGCCCGCGGGCTTGTTACGCCGAAGCCAAGCGTTTCGGCGAGTCGCTGGTTAATAATTACCGTTTGGCTTATAAGCTTAATACGAAAATCGCCAGAATTTTCAATTGTTACGGCCCGCGGCTGGGATTAACCGACGGCCGCATGATTCCGGAAATGATTTCTGCCGCTTACAGCGGAACGCCGCTTACCATTTACGGCCGCGAAAGCGAGTTCGCTTCTTATTTTTATATCACTGATTTGATCCGCGGATTAATGAAACTCATGGAGAGCGGGGAAAGCGGTCCGGTGAATATGGCGTCAGAATGGAAAATGGGCGTAACGGAAATCGCCAAAAAGATAATCGCCTTGACCAACTCCGTATCCGCGATTGAATTTAAGGATCGGCCGGCTCATTTTGAGGCCCAACCCTTGGCCAATATCTCTTTAGCTAAAGAAAAATTGGGCTGGTTTCCGATAATCCTAATGGATGAAGGCCTGCAAAAAACCATTGATTACTTAAGCGCGCAAAAGGGGATAAGGCGGCCTGAAGCAACTCTTAGTTCCGTCCAGACGGTTTAAACTTATGAAATTGGCGATAATTATCCCGGCTTACAATGAAGCGGAAAAAATAAGCTCTGTTGTTTTAGCGGTCAAAGCCGCTCAGCCCGAATCCTTGATTATAGTTGTGGATGACGGTTCCGGCGATGCGACGGCTGAACTGGCCGCTTCGGCCGGCGCTGATGTTTTACGGCATAAAATCAACCGCGGGCAGGGAGCGGCGCTTAAGACCGGCGTAGAATACGCTTTTCGCCGCTACATTGACGCGGCTGTTTTTTTTGACGCGGACGGGCAGATGGAGCCGTCGGAGATTAAATTGCTGGCAGCCGAACTGTCCCAAGGTTATGATGTGGTGCTGGGTTCCAGAAATTTGGGCCGCGCCCTGAATATGCCGCTGGCTAAAAAAATCGCCAAGAAATTAGCTTTGTATTTCACCCGCTTTACCACTGGTTTGAAATTGACTGATACGCACAACGGTTTTCAGGCCTGGACCAGCGGATCGTTAAAACGCTTGAATTTAGGTCAAGATCGTCAGGCCTATGCCAGCGAGGTGTTGCACGAAATTAAGCGCCTTAAGTTAAAATACTGCGAGGTGCCGGTGACGATTCGTTATACCGGCTATTCCATAAAAAAGGGCCAAAGCATCTGGAATGCGTTTGGGATTTTGTGGGACCTGTTAATAAAGTAACAGGTAATAAGTAACAAGTAATTTTTAATAATTTATTACATATTACGTATTACTATTTATAAACAATATGCTTATACAAATCATCCTGCTTATTATTATCGCCGTTATTGTTTTACGCTTAGCGGTTAAATACCGCGCCAAGGAATTGCCCGGCAAGCAATTCATCAGTTGGCTTGTTTTTTGGCTGGCGGCTTCCGCGGCCGTGATTTGGCCCCAGTTGACAGTTAATATTGCCAATCGCGTGGGTGTGGGTCGCGGTTCTGACTTGGTAGTTTACTTGGCCTTGATATTTTTGTTTTATATCCTCTTCCGCTTGTTTTTGCGCATTGAGAAACTGGAGAAAAACTTGACTAAAGTCGCCCGGGCTGAAGCCCTAAAAGAAAAAAATGATTCAACCGAATAAAAAGATCGTCATTGGCATCGTAACTTATAATTCCCGCCATAAAATCGCCGATTGCCTTAACAGCGTTAATCGGCAGAATTATCCGCGCGAATTGGTGCAGGTGGCGGTAGTTGATAACAACAGCAATGACTCAACTAAAGATTATTTGGCTGAAGCTTGGCCGCAAGTGACGGTTATTGCCAATAACAATAATACCGGTTTTGCCGCGGCCAATAATCAGATCTATGCCTTCGCCAAAGGCCAAGCCGATTATCTGGTCCTGCTTAATGATGACACGATAGTAGAGCCCAATTGGCTGACACGACTGGTTAACGCCGCCTTAAGCGATGATAAAATTGCCGCCGTTCAGTCAAAATTATTGCTTTATCCGGAAAAGAATTTGGTCAATAGCTTGGGCAACTCCATCCAGTTTTTGGGTTTCGCTTTTTGCAATCACTATCGCGAGCCCGATAATCATGATTACACCGCCTTGTTTGATTTGCCTTACGCTTCCGGCGCCGCCGTGTTGTTAAAACTTTCAGCGCTTGAAGAAATTGGTTTATTTGATGAAAAATTATTCATGTATCACGAAGACGTGGACTTGGGCTGGCGCTTGCGGCTTTTGGGTTACCGCGCGGTCATTGATCCGCTCTCCGTCGTTTATCACAAATATAACTATTCCAAAGCCAAGTACAAGTTCTACTACATGGATCGCAATCGCTGGATCGTCCTGCTGAAGAACTACCGCTTAGCGACTATTATATTATTAGCGCCCATGCTATTGATAATGGAATTCGGCATTACGCTTTATTCTATTAAAAACGGCTGGTTTAAGGAAAAACTTAAGGGCTGGGCCTGGCTGATAAAAAATCTCGGCTATGTTTTGAGCGAACGGAAGAAAATTCAAGGCCTGCGGCAAACATCCGACCGTAAAATTTTGAATTTGTTTGTCGGTTCAATCACCAATCAGGAAGTGGAAAATAAATTATTGTCTTGGATAGCCAATCCTCTAATGGAGATTTATTTTCTTTTAATCCGCTTGGTTGTTTTTTGGTAACGGCCGGACTTGATTTTTTTTTAATTTTACATTATAATTCACCCTGTTAAATGCGCTAAAGCGCAATTCGCTTTGGGCGAGTTATTTAACGGGTTAACAAAATTCACGGTATTTTATTCAAATATCGTGATTTAGGAAGGGACAAAATATGGATCAAATTACGCAACCGATCAAAAGAATGGGGGCCGGCAAGATTGCCGTTTACATTGTTTTGATCTTGGCACTTTCTGCCGTCGCCATTATTTCCATTGTGCGCGATCGCATTGTCAACTACCCGCAGAATTCGGTTTCCGTCACCGGCCAAGGCAAAGTCACTTATCAGCCGGACATCGCCATTATCACCTTGGGCGTACAAATTGACAAGGTGGCCAAACCGGATGAAGCTCTCAATCAGTTGAATGATAAAATCACCAAGATTGTTGCGGCGATTAAGGCCTTGGGCATAGCGACGGAAGATATTGTCACGCAGAGTTATTCCCTGTATCCGCAATATGATTATGTCAATAACGTCAGCAGCTTATCCGGCTATAGCGCCAATCAGCAGATTACCGTCAAAGCGCGGGATATCAAAGTTAGTCCGGATAAAACCAGCAAGGTGATTGCCGAAGCCAGTAAGGCCGGCGCCAATCAGGTTTTGGGAATTTCTTTTGACGTTTCCAATTTAGATGATCTTAAGCAGCAAGCCAGGGTTGAGGCCTTGGGCGACGCCAATAATAAAGCGATCAAAATGGCTTCGGCGGCTGAAGTGAAGTTGGGAGAGATTACCGGCTGGTGGGAGAATTATCTCCAGGGTCCGGGGCAGTCGCAGAATTATTACGGTGGCAGCGATAAGGGCGGCCTGGGCGGCGGCGGCAGTGTCAGCGCCACAATTCCGACCGGCAGTTATGAGATTGTTATGGAGATGAATGTAAATTATAAATTAAAATAAATTCCTCGGGGGCTGTTACCAAACAGCCCCTTTAAGGGCCTATAGTCTAGTGGTACGACGCTACATTCGCATTGTAGAGGCGGCGGTTCGATTCCGCCTAGGTCCACTGCTTCGCTAAAGCTACGCAGTGCAGGTATTTTAAAAGATTAATTTAAATGGACACATAGCTCAGTTGGTTAGAGCGCACGGTTCACATCCGTGAGGTCGTAGGTTCGAATCCTATTGTGTCCACCATTTATTTATGTCTAATCTTATTTGGGCGTTGCTGGCGGTCGCGTTAATCAGCGTTATGTCTTTTTCCGGCGCCTTGGCTCTGATATTAAACGATCACCGGCTCAAAAATTTTTTGATTTATTTCGTGTCTTTCGCGGCCGGATCAATGATGGGCGCGGCCTTTTTTCATTTATTGCCCGAGGTTTTGAACTCTATCCCGCCGCTGGAAGCGTTTATTGCCGTACTCGTCGGCTTTTCCCTCTTTTTTATTTTGGAAAGATTCCTGCGTTGGCATCATTGCCATGAAGAGTCCTGCGAAACCCACGACCATTTGGGCTGGCTTAATTTGATCGGCGACGGCTTCCATAACATGATTGACGGCATGATTATTTTTGCCTCTTTTTTAGGCGGTCCGGTTCTGGGCATACCGGTAACTTTGTCCATAATCCTTCACGAAATTCCGCAGGAATTGGGTGATTTCGGGGTTTTATTGTATTCCGGATTCACCAAAAAACGCGCTTTGTTTTATAATTTGCTTTCCGCCTGCGCGGCTTTTATCGGCGTTTTGCTGGGCTGGATGTTTTATCGGCAAAGCGAAATGCTTTTTTCTTTGCTCCTGCCTTTTGCCGCCGGCGGGTTTATTTACATCGCCGCCTCGGATTTGATCCCCGAGTTGCATAAAGACAGGAATTTGACTCGCGCTGTTTTTTCTTACATTTTGTTTATTTTAGCTTTAGCGTTTATGTATTTGATGAAAATATTGTTTGAATAACCCTCCTGTCATCCTCTTGAATAATCCCCACTGTCATCCTCTTGAATAATCCCCACTGTCATCCTCGCGGAGGCGAGGATCCAAGAGGTTAAAATTATATAATAATGGATTCCCGCCTACGCGGGAATGACGGATAAAAAATTGAAACAGCAGGAACAATGCGGAGGCGAGGATCCAAGAGGTTAAAATTATATAATAATGGATTCCCGCCTACGCGGGAATGACGGATAAAAAATTGAAACAGTAATACTCGATCGGAATGGCAATAAAAAGGATGCTCAAGCTGGGCATGACTTATAATTATTACTATCTGTTTTGTCTATTAAATATAAAAATTATCTAAAATTATATAAAAAGTGATAATCGCTAATTATAAAAATAGATAAATCTATTGACAAAATATTTAAGGTATGATATGACATTCACAGCACGTTACATTGGCAGGCCTTAGGCCGGGGACTATTTCTCTGGTAGGAGGTAAGCCGCAATATGGGAGAAAAACCATGAAAAAGAGTGAGTTCTTGAGCGCGTTGGGTGTTATGTGGGAAATTTGGAAGTCGCTGACGGATGAAATTTTGTCTTTAGGCGGCGACGATGAGGCGATCCGCCTCATTAAGACGGATGACGGTCTGCGGCGGAGAATCGCCGAATTGGTGATGGCTAAAGCGCGTGGCGTCAAGGTTGCCGCCAAGCAAATTGGCGCTGATATGTCCGCCGGCAGCTACGATGTAATCGTTGACTTTAGCCAGAATCTTGAGCAGATGATCGCCGCCGGTCGCTATAATAGAGCGAGCTCGGACATCAACGCCAATAATTTTTCGCTAAACGGAGCGGGTAAACGTAGAGTCAAAGTGGAATTGCTCCACTTTAATCAGAGTTTAGAAAATGGTGACCAAATCTTCGCCAAACTAAAAGAAGTCAATGATTGGCTGGCGCAACAAGGAGTGAAGTATCGCTACCGTTTTGCCCAAATAGAAGAGCTTCTGGCTCTGGGCGCGACTCAACCCGAGTTGCAACGGCAACTCCTGATTGCTGCTTTGGGTTCAATTTGGCACCATTATGGCAACCGCGACTTCGTTTGCCTTGGCGGGAATATTATAGAGCGCCACCTGCTCTTGGGTTCTCTTAAGGGTCGCTTCTCCGGTGACTACTGGCGGTTCGCTGTTGTCCGCGAGGTTTTTGATGACACCTTGAAACCTTGAATCAGAAAAAATCGGGAAAAGGAGAATAGCATGAAAACTGCAAGTAAAACTGGAAATAGAAATAAGAAAGTCGGAACCGGGATTATCACCGCTATTACCGTCGCAGTTGTAAGCCAAGGCGGAAAAGCCGAGGACTTGACTGCGGTTGTCGGGCACAATGAGTTGCTCAAGCAATTAGCCGCGGCCGTCATTGAGCTTTCCCGTAAGATCATCCAACTCGTCATTGACTATCGTATGACTTTGGCGCAGATGATCATCGCTGGCAAGTATGACCGGGTGAATTCGGACATCAACGCCGAACATTTCCCGATCAATGGGAAGGGCAAGAAGGCGGTCGACATTGAACTCTGGCATCCGAACAGATATTTTAAAAACGGCGACGAAGTGATTGCCGAGCTGAAAAAGTCCAAATATGGTTATCGTTTCGCCACCCTGCCGGAACTTTTGGCTCTGGGCGCGGCTCAACCCGAGTTGCAACGGCAATTCCTGATTGCCGCTTTGGGTTCAATTTGGCGCCGCACCGGCTACCGCCGTTTCGCCTACCTCCACGGGTCTGACGCTATGCGCGACCTGGACCTGGGCTTTCTCGGGGGTGCTTTCCACGGCTATTGGCGCTTTGCGGTTGTCCGCGATCCTGCCTGCCGGTAGGTAAGTAATTTTGATTAGACATTGACCTCTGAATTTTCCGCGCGATAACCCTTATCGCGCGGCTTTTATTTGATAAAGCTCATAAAAAATTGGCACGGAATTGGAAAGTATGTTATACTGTATATATTGCGGGGTTAATTGCCCGGCCAAAATAGATTGGCAGGTATGATACTGGTGAAATTTCAATAAATTTACTTATTAAATCAATTTTTATAAATTTTTATTTAACAGGGTAAATATGAAAAAAATTATTTCTAAAATTTCCGACTGGTGCAAGAATGTTTGCGCCAAGCGCGAGGGGCAAAGCAATTTTAAACGCGGCCTGATAATCGGCCTGATCGTTGCCGTAATCATTATTATCATTTTAGTATTGGTTTTATGGCTATCCGGCGTTTGGGACGGCAAAAAAGACGATTCTCAGCCGGCTAATCCCGTCGCCGAAGCCAAAGTAATCATTTTGACTTCCACTCATTGCGGCAACAAATGCTGGGATACTGATTTGTTCATAGACGCCCTAAAAAGCAGGAGCATAAAAATCACCGATACGGAAACGCTTAAGGTTGACGGTTGGTGGCCTTGGAGTAAAGGCAAGGCCTTGGCTAAAAAACTGCAGGTAACCAAAGTCCCGACGGTCATAGTGGAAGCCGATTTTAGCAAAAATCCAGATTTGGCGGCTTTTTTCACCAGCACTTTAGGCAACACGGTGGATAACCAGTTTGTCTTAACTAAAATCCTGGCACCCTATTATGATTTGGCTCTAAAAAAACTTAAGGGCGAAATTTTGATTACTTACTTGACCGACGCTTCATGCAAAACCTGCTATGACGTCAAGACCCATGAAACGGCTTTGAAGAATTTGGGCATGCCGACCAACCGATCCAAAACCGTGGACATTTCCTCATCTGCCGGCAAGGCCTTGATTGATAAGTATAAGATCACTAAAGCCCCGACAGTCATAATTAGCGGCGAAGTCAGCGAGTACCCGGTGTTTATTCAGGCCTGGGTTGACGTGGGAACTGTTACCGGCGATGGCGTTTATATTTTTACCAATCTGGATTTGATGGGTGATTATAAGGATTTGACTACCGGCCAAGAGGTGAAAGCGGACGCCGCCAAGGCCTCCGGTTCGCAGACAACGCAAACCACGGCAGCCGCCAAAACAACAACCAAATAATTTGTAAAAGCTTCAACCTCGCTAAAGCGAGGTTGATTTTTTTCGGTTAAAATGTTATATTTTAATCATCCGATTATGAAGTTATACATCGTGGCTACGCCGCTGGGCAATCTAAAAGATATCACTTTGCGGGCGTTGGAAGTCCTAAGATCAGCGCCTTTAATCGCCTGCGAAGACACCCGCGTTTCCGGCAAATTGTTAGCGGCTTACAATATTAAAACCCCGACCGTTTCTTATCACCAGCACAGTTCTTCGGGCAAGGTGGATTTTTTGTTGAATAAACTGGCTGAAGCGGGGGAGATGGCAATTATCACCGATGCCGGCACGCCGGGCATTTCCGATCCCGGGAATTTGTTAGTGGAAGCGGCGGTTAAAAAGTTTGGCTTAAAGTGCGAAATTATACCCATTCCCGGGCCTTCAGCCATTATCGCGCTGCTATCAATTTCCGGCTTGCCGACCGACCGATTTTTGTTTTTGGGTTTTTTGCCTCATAAAAAAGGCAAAGAAACCATGCTGAAACGAATTATAGACAGCGAAGAAACCGTTGTTTTTTACGAGTCCACCCATCGGATTATCAAGTCCCTGGAAAAGTTAGGGGAGTTGATGTCTTTGGGGGCGAATAATGACAGACGAATCGTGGTCGGCCGCGAGCTGACGAAAAAATTTGAAACCGTCCATCGCGGCAATATTAAGCAAATTTTAGAGCAATTAAAATCCGATACCGCTAAGGGTGAATTTGTCGTGGTGGTGGAAGGAAAGAAATAATATGTCCAAGTTTTATATTACAACGCCAATTTATTATTCCAACGCCGAACCGCACATCGGTTCGGCTTATCCGACGATTGCCGCCGATGTTTTGGCTCGCTATCACCGCTTGCGCGGCGAAGAAGTGCGCTATCTGACCGGAGTGGATGAACACGGCCAGAAGATGTCCGATTCGGCCGCGGCCGCGAATAAATCGCCGCAGGAATTTTGCGATGAAATGGCGGCCAAATGGCAATTCGCCTGGGACGCGCTTGATATCTCTAATGATGATTTTATCCGCACCACTTCCAATCGCCATAAGGACGGCGTGGCCAAGTTGCTATTGAAATTAAAGGAAGCCGGGGCGGTTTACGAAGGCAAATATGAGGGTTATTATTGCAAAGGTTGCGAGGCCTTTGTGACGGAAAAGGACTTGATTGACGGCAAATGCCCGGTGCATCAAACCAAGCCGGAATTGATTGAAGAAAAAAATTATTTTTTTAATCTGAAAAAATATCTGCCGGAAGTGGAGCGGCTGATTGATACGGATAAAATCAGAATTTTGCCGGCCAGCAAAAAGAAAGAAGTGCTGGGGTTGTTCAAACAAGAATTATCTGATTTTTCCATTTCCCGCCAAAATCTCAAATGGGGCATACCTCTGCCCTGGGATCCGACCCAGGTTGCTTACGTCTGGGCCGATGCTTTAAGCAATTACATTAACGCTTTGGGATATGGCTCCGATGATGAGACAATGTTAAACAAATTCTGGCCGGCCGACGTGCACGTCATCGGCAAGGATATTATCAAATTCCACTGTATTTTTTGGCCGGCCATGCTTTTGGCTGCGGAAATACAGCCGCCCCAGACCGTTTTTGCCCATGGATTTTTTACGGTTGACGGCCAGAAAATGGGCAAATCACTGGGTAACATCATTGACCCGCTGGAGTTAGTAAAAGGATTTGGCGCCGATGCCGTCAGATATTTGTTATTGTCGCAATTTCCGTTCGGCCAAGACGGGGATATCAAAGCGGAAAAATTCGTTACCCAATATAATTCCGATTTAGCCAACGGCATCGGTAATTTTTCTTCCCGCGTAACCGCCATGGCCGAGAAATATTTTAACGGCTCGGTGCCCGGCAATCGCGACAGCGAATTAAAGGCGGAAACGGAAAAGATTATCGGCCAGTATGACCAGGCCATGGCTGATTTCTTGCCTGACGGAGGCATTGAAGCGGTCAAGGCGCTGGTTGCCTTAGGCGACGCTTATGTGGAAAAAAACAAGCCCTGGGAATTGGCCAAGTCCGATACCAAAAGATTGGAAGAAGTGATTTATAATCTGTTGGAATTATTGCGCCATGTCGGTGTTTTGCTCTGGCCCGTGATGCCTGAAACCGCCGGTAAAATCCTGTCATCCTTGGGCCAGGATAAGTTTACCGGCCAGGATTACAAAAACTTGATCGTCTGGGGGCTACTGGAACCGCAGGGCAAGGTAGAAAAGATTTCCGGCTTATTCCCTAGAATTCAATAAAAAAGTAATAAGTAATACGTAACAGGTAACAAGTAAATAAATAGCTATAATAAAAAATTGCTTTTTACTTTTTACTTATTACATATTACGGTTATCATAAATTTATGACATTCACGCTTGTCGACGTTATCTTAATCATTATCGTTTTGATTTTCGTGATGTGGGGGTTTGTCATGGGCCTGATACGTTCCATCGGCGCTTTAGTCGGCATAGTTTTGGGCACTTGGCTGGCCGGCCATTATTTTATGCCGGTGGCCGATTGGCTGACGCCGGTGCTGATGGGTCACGCCGTGGCCGCGAAGATCATCGCCTTTCTGCTGGTTTTTATTATAGTCAATCGTCTAACAGTCCTGCTGTTTTACCTGATTGACCGCGGTTTCAAGCTGATTTCCATCATTCCTTTTCTGGGCTCTTTAAATCGGCTGGGCGGCATGCTTTTAGGGCTGGTTGAGGGCGTTTTGACTTCCGGCATCATGATATTCGTTTTAGCCAAAATCGCCCCGGATATTTCCTTAGTCAAGGACTCCTTGGCTAATTCCCAGGTGGCGTATTGGCTGGTTTTGTCAGCTACTTGGCTGACTAAGCTTTTGCCTGAAGCGTTTAACAAGATCCAGTCAATATTTTAGGATTTTTCAATTTTTTTAAAAGTCGCGATTAACCGGCTATGTTAGTTGATTCCCATTGCCATTTGAATTTTATCTCTTTCAAAGACGACGCCGCTAAAGTGGCGGCTGATTTTTTGTCGTCCAATTACGCTTTAATCAATGTGGGCGCGCAATATTCCACTTCCCAACGGGCAATCAAATTGGCGGAAACATTCAAGCGCGGCGTTTATGCCGCGGTCGGTTTGCACCCGCTGCATCTGATTGAGGACGGCGAGGAAACCGTAATGCTTGACGGCCAGCCCCATACTTTTAAAACCGCGCAAGAGGACTTTGACCCTGACAAGTACCGCCAATTGGCCAAATCTTCGGTTAAAGTCGTGGCCCTCGGGGAAGTCGGCTTGGATTATTATTATTTTGATAAATTTTCCGCCAGCGAAATTGCCGATCTTAAAATTAAGCAGGAGCGGGCTTTTCGCGGTTTCATCGCTTTAAGCGAAGAGTTGAATTTGCCCCTGATCATTCACACCCGCGGTTCGCGGCAAGCGCCTGACGACGCTTATGATGACATTTTACGCCTGCTGCAAGATGAAATTAATTCCGGCCGGAAGATTAAAGGGGTGGTGCACTGTTTCGGCGGCAATGCCGAACAAGCTAAAAGTTTTCTTCAGCTCGGATTATTTTTGGGTTTTACCGGCATCATAACATTCAAGAAAAAATCCGAAAATCTTCAGCAAATAGTCCGGGAGACGCCGTTGGATAAGATTTTAATTGAAACAGACGCGCCTTTTTTGTCTCCCGAACCTCATCGCGGAGATAGGAATATCCCGCAATACGTGGAATCGGTGGCAAAGAAAATCGCCGAACTTAAGGATTTATCTTACGGCGAAACTGCCGAAGCCACGACTAAAAACGCCCGAAAATTATTCGGCATTTGACCCTATGATTTTTTATCTTATCTTATCCCTTGCCTGGTTGTTTATCTCGACTTATTTCGCCGGTCGGATTATTTTGAGAACTCTTCCGATTAATCGCCGGCTGGCCGCGGTCCTGGGGATTTTTTTTAGTTTGGCCGTCTTATCGCTTGTCGCTAATATTTTTACGGCCTGGTTGTCTTTGGCGGACATTTTTATCATCATTGCTTTTGTCATCTCGTTGATTTTAATCGTCGGCTTGTATTTTTATTATGCGAAATCGCCGGAATTGCCAGCCCAGGCCTATTTGGGCGAGCCGTTTCTGCCCGCGTATTTCAGCTATGCCGCCATCCTGGCGGTTTTGGCGATTGTTGGCGGTTACTTTGTTTTTATCGGCGTTAATGGCGGCGGTTTAATAAGTCCCTGGCAAACTCTCAACCCGTTGTTTTTGGCGCTGATTTTTATCTGCTCTTTGGTTGTTTTGTATTTGTCGCAGAGCCGCATTCCTTTAGCGGCGGCGTTATTTTCCGTTATTGTTTTTTCTTTTTTAATCCATTCTTATTTATTGGTGTATCCCAATGGTTTCGGCGGCGATCGCTTCCGCCATCTGGGTTCAGAATACCGCTTATTGTCCGGTTTGGAATATCAGCCGACGCTTTTAACCGGAGATATCTGGTATGTGAATGTCGGACCGATAAAAATCCCGCAGGCGTTAGTGGATTCGGCCAAATTGTCCTATGGCGCCCAATGGTCGCTGGAAGCCATCGTTTCCAAAATAACCGCCATAGACGTTTTCCAACTCAATCGTTTTTTTCTGCCCTTGCTTTGGTCTTTGTTTTTGCCGTTAATCGTCTTTGTCATTGCCTCGCTTCTGTACCCCAACCGGCAATTCGCTTTGCTGGCCGCCGTAATGAGTTCCGGTTTTTATTTGTGGCAGTATTATGGCGGGCAGGGCTTGCCGGCAACTTGGGGTTTGCTTAATTTCGCGTTCGGCGCGATGCTCTGGCTGGCTTATCTGAAAAGGCCGGACGATAAAGCGCCGCTTTTGGCCATGGTTTTTACGGCGCTTAATTATTTTAATTATTCTTTGGCTTTCATCCTGCTGATTATTTTTGGCATTTTGACTTTGGCGGTCAAAAAGCGCGGTTGGATGATCATTCTGTCTGTGGCGGCCGTAGCGGCTTTGGCGGGTTTGGATTTTTTTTCCAGTCGGCAAATCAGTTTTCATCTCGGCAATTTATACCAGGCCTGGACTGCCGGCAATCTGTGGTATTTTAATTCCGGTTTGAGATTGTGGCCGCACTGGGGCGTGGCGCCTATGATTTTTGATTTGGCCGTAGCGGGGATTTTTATTTTGGTCTATTTGGTTTCTTTAGTCATTGCCTGGCAACGCAATGATCCGGCTTGGCGTTTGATCTCGTATTTTTCTTTGATTACTCTTGGCGCTTATTTTATCAGTTGGGGATTTTTATCCGGCGAGCATTCTTTAGCCAGACGTTTGACGCTTTTCGCCGTTTTGCCCATTCTTTTATTGTTTTGCCAGTTGATCATCTCGGCCATTAAAAGACGGCATCAAGCGGAATTGGCCGTAGTTGTTTTGGCCTTGCTGATAGTAGTCGGTTATTATTCCGGACCGGTCCTGGATATCGTTATAACCGATGTTGATTGGCAGAGAGCTCAAATCGTCTGGCAAGAAATAAAATCCTTGCCGGCCAAGCCATGCGTTAAGGAACCTTTGCCGGTGATTTTAGCTTTGGAAGCAGTTTCCGCCAAGGAGTTTCAAGAAACGACAAATAACATCATTTGTAACAAATAATGTTATTTGTCGTTTTATAACTTTATCATTCCCGCGTACCTTGCCTGCCGGCAGGCAGGGGCGGGAATCCAGGTTGTCCCCACTATCCGTCATTCCCGCGAAGGCGGGAATCCAGATTTCTTGTCATTCCCGCGAAGGCGGGAATCCAGGTTTGATTCTATTTTCACGATACTTTTCTCTAGAGAAAAGTATCACCAAAGAGTCGCGACCGCTGAAAATCATGGCTAGATTTTTTATCCCGCTCACAAAATTTTCTGACGCTGCGCTTGCGAAAATTTTTTGTTCGCTCTTTGTCTGCCTGTGGCAGACATAAAAAATCAGCACAAAATTTTCAATGGTCGCATTTTATAATACAAATAACAAATTAATTCGTAATTCTTAATTCGTAATTAAACATATGGACTGTGTCTTTTGTAAAATAATTGCCGGAGAAATTCCTTCGGCTAAAGTGTATGAAGATGACAAGTTTTTGGCTTTTTTGGATATCGCGCCGGTTAATCTGGGGCATACTTTGATTATCCCCAAAGCCCATCATGAAACATTGCTGGATTTGCCGGCTGACGATGCTTGCCAACTTTTGGGCTTAGTGCAGAAGATTGCGCCGGCAGTTTTATCCGCTACCGGGGCTAAAGGATTCAATTTAATGCTTAATAACGGCCAGGTTTCCGGCCAGGTTGTCGGTCATGTCCATTTTCATATCGTGCCTCGTTCTGAAGATGACGGCCTTAAACTGTGGCCGGGCCATCCGTATGCCGAAGGCCAGATACAAGAATTGGCGGATAAAATTAAAATGAATTCATAAATTCAACAAAAATTAAAACACTCCCTTCATCAAGGGAGTGTTATTTTTCATGTTTCTTTATTCCGGCGTATTTTCCGCCTCTTCCTGTGTTTCCCAAAGGCACTCAAGCGCCGCTAACAGCGAATCCGTGTCGCCGATTTTATCAACCACGCAACCAAAGCCGCGGTCATACAAGCACTTGTCGCAGAAAAAGTTGCTATAATGGCGCCAGGTAAAGGCGATAATTGGCGGCAAAGCAATGCCTTGTTCTCGCCAGGCCGCCAGAATTCTCATTCCTGGTAAGGCGTCGAGGCCTTTTTTCAGATCGTCCATCGGTGTTTCCGGTTCAATGATAATAACCGCAAATTCACCTTTCAGTAATTTTTCCTTGGCCTGTTCCAAACCGGTTTTGGACGTAATATTGATGGCTTGTACATCATAATTGGCTTCATGCAGCGCTCGCGCAACAGACATTCTGTAATCCTCATCAACGTCAATAAAGAGAATCTTTTTCATGGCATTACTCCTTAAAAAGTTTAAAACCGGTGAATATCAGGATTATCGCTATTATTGATTAGTAGCCGCATCAAATTTATTTATTATAAAATATCTATAAATCAAGCCAATTATTGCCTCCTCTTTTGGCTGTTTAAAAGTTCTGTGATTGCCTTATCATAACGCAAAAACCGCCGTTTGTCAATAGCGGCGGCTTATTATTAATTTGCCTTATGATTTTGGGTTTTTAAGGATTATTGAATGGGCAGCTTGTAGATGCCGGAAGCGGAGCCGGTTTGGCCGCTGAAGAACAGATTATTGCCGGCGCGATCCAATTGGATGAAGTCGGCCGGGGTTTCCGCGACAGTAATAATATTGCGCAATTCGCGATTATCCAATTCAATGACTTTTATTTGACCTTCGGTGACGAAAAAAATATAACGGCCGGTCGGATGCCAAGCGGCGGCCACGATGGGCTGGCCTAAACGGGTAATGAGCTCCGATTCGTCTTTGGCGCTGTTGTAAATAGACAGTTCAAAATCATCATAAATCAAAGCCGAATCGTTGGCCAAGAAATCAATGGCCTTGGCTTTTAAGCTGGTGATTTTGGTTTTGCCCGACAAGTCAATAATACGCAAATCGCCGCTGAAGCGGTTGAAAAGATATAAGCGGTTGCCTTTGATTGTTTCAATCCGGCAAGCGGCGCAGTTGACGGTTGTCAAATCGCTGGTATCGGCTTTAGCCAAAGTGCCCCGGCTCAAAACGGAATCCTTAAAAGCGTAAAGATTCTGTCCGTCAAGATAAAAATCGGCGGAAAAGTTTTTTAACAATTGTTTGGCGGTCAGATTGGAAATATTAATTTGCCACAAGCCGGTTTTATCTATGGCATAAAGCGCGTCGGAATTTTTGTCCCATTTGATGGAAAAATAATTTTTTGCCGGCAACTTGTCGTGCTTTTTCAAAAAAGTATCTATCAGAAAATAAGTTTTTACGTTGCCTTTGCCGCCTTCGGCGATCAGGTAGCGGCCGGTGGGGGAGTAACTGATTAATATTACTTCGCCGTAGCCGTCAATCTCGGCGATTATCTCCAGAGAACCGCCGGACAATTCGCCGAACAAGCCGGAATTAATGTCAATAATGCCGACAGAACCGTCCGACCGGCTAAAGGCGATAATATTTCTGTCAGGCGAAACAAGCCAAGACGAGGCGCTGGTGGAAGCGTTCAATTTTTCGGCCGAGGATTTTTTCCAGAGGATTATTTTTTCGGCAAAAGTCGTATTGTTTTCCGTGATCGGCAGCTTTTTTTGCCAGTCAAAATAGCCGTCCTTGGCTAATTTGATTTCGTAATCGCCGGGCACCAGATACTGGATTTTAGCCGGTGTCTGCGTGTCTTGCGCCTGGCCGTTAAGGTAGATTTGAGCGCCCCGAGGCACGGAAGTGAGGCGCAGAATGCCGGTTTTCTGCACTCGGCCCTTGCTGAAATTATAACGGTAGCCCGCCGTATAAGCGATGATAAGCGGCGTAACAATCAGAAAGATAACAATAAAAGAGATATAAGTTATGCGGCGGTATAGTAAGGTCATATTACTCTTTAATCTTTTCAATTTTGGCGCCCAAGGCCTGCAGGCGTCCGACCGGATCTTGGTAGCCCCGTTCAATCTGGTAAATATTATCAATCGTGGTTTTGCCTTTGGCAGCCAGTCCGGCCAAAACCAGCGCCATGCCGGCGCGCAAGTCCGGCGATTCTAACTTTTTGCCGCGCAAGTCCGTCGGGCCGGAGACCAGGACGCGATGCGGGTCGCACATGATGATATTGGCGCCCATGGCGTTGAGTTTGTCGGTATAAAACAGCCGGCCCTCGTAGATGACTTCATGAATCAGAGCTAAGCCCTCGGCTTGGGTCATTAAGACGGTAAAAGGCGCCTGTAAGTCGGTAGGGAACCCCGGATATTCATGGGTTCGTAATTCCACCGCTTTTAATTTGCTGTGTTTGGTTTTGATGTAATTTTTTCCAACTTCCAGTTTGGCTCCGGCTTTTTCCAGCGTCGCCAAGACCACGGCCAGATGTTCGGGTTCGCAACCGGCCACGGTGATTTCGCTGTCGGTCAAAAGTCCCATCATGACAAAAGTTCCCGCTTCAATGCGGTCGGGGATTAGTCGGCATTTGCCGCCGCTTAGTTTTTCCACGCCTTCAATCGTGATAACGGGAGTGCCCGCGCCGGTGATTTTGGCGCCGCAAGAATTAAGATAATCGGCCAGAGCCGGAATTTCCGGTTCCATGGCCGCGTTAATGATTTGCGTAACGCCCTCGGCCAAAGTCGCGGTCATCATCAGCGATTCGGTGGCCGTTACAGCCACCCAAGGCATGACGATTTTGGCGCCGACTAATTTTTTGGCGCGCAAGGTGTATTGGTTTTCATCCTCATCAATTTTGGCGCCGAGCGCTTTGAAGCCGGCAAGAAACATATCAATCGGGCGTTTGCCGATGACACAGCCGCCGGGATGCGCCATGGTAACCTGGCCGAAGCGTGCCAACAGCGGGCCGGCCAGCATGACTGAAGATCTAAGACGCCTGACCAGTTCGGCTGACGGTTCGGATTTGTTAATGCCCGACGGATCAATTTGCAAACGGCCTTCGCCGCGTTCAATCTTGGCGCCGATGTCTTCCAAAAGTTCCAGCATGTGGGTTACGTCTTCAATCGCCGGGACGTTGGTGATCTCGCAGGGTTCGGAGGAGAGAATGCTGGCGGCCAAGACCTTGCCCACTTGATTTTTGGCGCCATAAACGTTGATTTCTCCGGATAGCTTGTGGCCGCCCTCAATAATGTATCTTTCCATAAAAATTAGGTATTTATTGGTTTAAATATACCATTATCAGCCGGTTAAAGCAAATTAGAGGTTTAATTTGTTGATATTTTTTATCTAAATTTAGGTATTATAAGCTGTATGTTCTAAGTCGCATGTGGATAAACCTATTGACAAAAATATTAATGTATGATATAATTATATATTGAATTTATGTTTAATTTGAACGGTTTTTAGCTGTTTTTAACCGGAATTTTGAATAATTAAATTAAGCCGGTTAAGGCCAGAGTCAACCGCTCAACTGAAAGTTAGCGGCGTACCTAAAAATTGAATGTTTTCCGGAGAGGAAAAACTTGACGACCCAACGGTCGTTCTCTCCATTGTCGGAGAGAACTCAAGTTCCCTCATGATTAATGGAGGATAGTATATTGATTTCTTTAGTTGATCCATCAACCCTGCCGGTGTCCGCGCATGAAGAACGAATTATTGAGTCGGTTATGGATAATCCGGTCACTATCATTACGGCAGAGACCGGCTCGGGCAAAACCACCTTAGTGCCGCCAATGTTTTGGCGGGCCGGGTTCAGAGTGGTATGCACTCAGCCAAGGCGTTTCGCCGCAAGGTGTGTGGCAGCTCATACAGCGCAACAAGAGAGTTGTGAATTTGGCGGACCCATCGGTTATCGCACCGGCTTTGAGCGGAATTTTTCCGCGGAAACTCGGTTGCTGTACACTACCGACGGCACCGAGCTGGTTCGCGAGATCGTCTCGGACTGGCAACCCGAAATTTTAATAATCGACGAGGTGCATGAATGGGGCGTGGAGACCGAGGCCTTGGTGGCCTGGGCTAAAAAGCGCCTGAAGGAAGGAGCGAGTTTCCGTTTGATTATTATGTCGGCGACACTGGAGGCCGAGCGCTTGTCGCAGTATTTTGACAATGCGCCGGTAATCAGCGTTGAGGGCAGATTGTTTTCCGTGGAAGATCGTCCCATGAGCACTGGATCGGTTGAAGACGAGGTGGCCCAGGCAGTCGCTATTGGCCATAATATTCTGGTGTTTCAACCCGGGAAAAATGAGATTACTGATTGCATTGACCGATTGAAGACGATGCAAGTGGAGGCGGTGATTCTGCCGCTTCATGGTGATCTTTCGCCGGAAGAACAAGACCGAGTGTTTATGGCCTATGATCTGCCCAAGGTTATTGTGGCGACCAATGTGGCCGAGACCTCGGTTACAGTCCCAGACATTGACATGGTGATTGATACGCAATTAGAAAAGCGTATTGAAACCAGGGATGGCGTAGAAGGGCTTTATGTGCGCCGGATTTCTCGGGCGCAAGTCAAGCAACGCATGGGACGAGCCGGTCGTTGTAAAGAAGGGATTTACGTTAATTGTTACAACAACTGGGAGGACCAGGAAGAATTTACCAAAGCGGAAATTGAGCGGGTTCGTCTGGATCAGCTTATCCTTCGATTGGCTTGCCATGGCATTAAAGTTATGGAATTGGAGTTCTTCCATCAGCCCGATAAGGCCGCTATGGCCGAGTCCTATCGGACATTGCGGATCCTGGGCGCGGTAACGCCTGAAGGCGAGGCGACGATGCTGGGTAAATTAACATCCCTGTGGCCGGTCTCGGTGAATTACGCCAAAACGTTGGTGCTGTCCAAAGAAGTCCGTCAACTGCCGGCCATGCGTCGCATCATAGCGTGTATGGAGGTGGGCGGAATCCAGTCGCGGGTCAAAGACGGCTGGATGAAGTTGCCTCCTTATACCGGAAGCTCGGACGCGGTCGCCCAGTATTATTATTATCAGTTGGCGGCCAGGTTGCCGAAGAATTCAGAGGCGTTTGAGGATAATGGATTATCCTTAAAGCACTACCGCCGCGCTCAAGAGATAGAGCGCAAACTGCAACACCTGTCCGACGATAGGGGTCAGAATAAAACCCCTGAAATCAATGATGATCTAATGGCGGAGCTGGTAGTGAGCGGCCTGCTGGATAAACTCCATAAGGTTTCCGGTAGCTGCTTTGATCCCAGAGTTAGTGATGGTCGCAAAGACCAACATTATGAATTTGAACAGCGACGTATAAGTAATCGTTCGGTCGTCTCTACGCCGCACGATCAATTAGTTATTGGGGAACCGATTGATATTACCGTAAAAGGGAGGTATGACATTTCTAAGGTGTTGAAACTCCTGACCATGGTAACATCAGTTAGTGATCCCAGAATCGTTGTGCGGCACGCTCCGCATTGCGCCGTTCTCCGGCGTTACAATTGGCGTTGGTGTTCTTCGGAAGGAAGCTTGTCATGCTCGTTATCCTTGAGTTTGGAAGGCGCTCATTTCGAGCTGCCTGATAACAGAGAATATATGAGCTTTGATGAGCTTAAGGCGCTGGTCGGTTCCGGTGAGGTGACCGAAGACGAATTTGAAGAAATTTGCTGTTCCGTTGCTCGGAGGATTACCGAATCGGCAGAAGCCGAAGGTTTGCCGCCGGAGATTCGGAGCAAGGTCAAGTTGAGCCGTAGGTCGGCAATTGAGGTGACTGCGAGTCCGCGGTATGGAATATCAACGCAGTCGTCGGCTTCAAGTGCTTTTGGCACCGGTTTGGCCGGTTTGCTAAAGCCGCTTGAATAACAAATAGCACTTTCGCGAGGCCTGGGAATTTTCCCCGGCCTCTTTAATTTTTGGTAAAATTTGATTGAACTTAGCTAAATATAGAGTTTTTCGGCTGTCTCTTGACATTTATCGTCGATGTGCTATAATTATCTCATATTCCGCAGAAAGTGGGCGGGGGAGATACAAAACCCCAATAAGTCCTGCCGAGGAAATTGGCCTATTTGGTCTATTTATTACTGCGGAAACGCAGTTTTTTTAATATTAGAATTAATCAATTATCGTCATCCCTGCCTGTCGACAGGCAAAGTACGCGGGAATGACAGTATAGAAACCTATGCCAAAAACCAAATCACAAAAAACGGTTATTTTGCAGAACCTGGAGGACAGGTTAGCCAAAATGAAAGCCGCCGTCATGTTTAATTTTTCCGGCATTGAAGTCAAGGAACTGAACAAATTACGCGAGAAATGCCGCGAGGAAGGCATTGATTACTTGGTCGCCAAAAAAACCTTATTGAAAAAAGCCCTGCAAGAAAAGGATTTGAAAGAAGTGGCGGAAAAAGAATTTTCCGGCGAGATCGCCACTTTATTCTCCTATGGAGACGAAGTCGCTCCGGCCAGAATCTTAGCTGATTTTGCCAAGGAGCAGGAGAAAATCCAATTTGCCGGCGGTATTTTTGAAGGCCAATATATTGACGCCGCCAAAGTTAAAGAATTATCCAAGATTCCTTCCCGTCAAGTTCTGTTGGGCAAACTTGTTGGCTGTATTGCCAATCCCATGTCCGGCATCGCCCGGGTTCTAAACGCCATTAAGGAAAGCAAAGAAAAAGAAGCTGTTTAAATTATTAATAATAAACTAAATAAACAATATGTCTGAAGAAAAAAATGTCGTCGTTCCCGAGAAATTCAAATCTCTCGTTGAACAGATTGAAAAGTTGTCCGTTATTGACTTGGCCGAATTGGTCAAAGTGTTGGAAGAGAAGTTCGGCGTTTCCGCCGCCGCTCCGGTCATGATGGCCGCCGCCGGCGCCGCTCCCGCCGCGGAAGAGAAAGACAGTTTTGACGTTGAATTGACCGCCGCCGGCGCTCAAAAGATCAATGTCATCAAAGTCGTCCGCACCATCACCAGCTTGGGTTTGAAAGAAGCCAAGGACTTGGTTGACGGCGCTCCGAAGTTAGTCAAAGAAGGCGCGAAAAAAGAAGAGGCCGAGAAGATCAAGAAAGAATTGGAAGAAGCCGGCGCCACCGTTACTCTCAAATAAATTCGGTTTTCAAAAAATACGTCCTACTCAGGTAGGACGTATTTTTAGTGTATTATTTTTTACATACCAAGATTAGGTGTTTGACAAAATTTAATTGTTACTGTAATATAGTTCTGTCATCGTATAATATGTTTAGCACTTTAACAATGTAACCTCAATAGAAAGAAGGGAGAAAAATATGAGTCATCCAATGAAAGATAGTGAATGGAAAACAGTTGTTAAGCCAGGGTGGTTCGGCGAGGCCAAAAATGACATTCTTGCTGGTTATGACCGAGAGTATGGCGTTGACAATTGGCGAATCAGACACCGCCTTGGTCCTCGGTTACTAAATCTACCAGAAGCATTACGTCTATATGAGTTATGCTATGAATTGCATTTTCTCAATCCTGACACTAGGTATTTATGGACTAAGCTCTTTGAACAAGCCAGTGAGGTCTGGACAGAACTGGAATCGGATGTAAAATCTGGATTGGATTATTCTGTCCAATTGGCGCCAGCACCGCATTATGAGGATGTTGCTATTCGAATTATTATGAAATTATATGGGAAGAAGTTTTCAGGCGACCATCTGATTCGTATTCGTGCTGATAGCATTGATACTATTGGTATCGCTTTAAGTTCAATTCATATCCCCTTTATTTTTCCACAGTTCATTGAAAGTGATTCTCATGGTGTCCAATGGTGGAACCGCCATCGCGGATCCCTAGAACATTTTTGGCATGCCAATAAAGAATTACAGATAAAGGATTACAGATAAAGAAATAAGATGTTCATTGAAACACCCCGAGTGGGTGTTTTTTATTTTGTATTTAAAAATGCGAGCATAACAAAATTTTGTGCGATTTTATGCGAGAACGACCAGAAAAGTTTTGCAAGCGCAGCGTCAGAAACTTTTCGGGAGTGAAGCATAAAATCCAGCCATGATTTTGCTTCGCTCGCGACTCTTTGGTGATACTTTTCTCTAGAGAAAAGTATCATGAAAATTAAATTTGAGATCCTTCGGCTCCGTCCCAGAATGGATTCCCGCCTACGCGGGAATGACGAAGGGGTATCGTGAAAAAGATTATAATCTGGATTCCCGCCTACGCGGGAATGACGAAGGGGTATCGTGAAAAATTATAATCTGGATTCCCGCCCCTGCCTGCCGGTAGGCAAGATACGCGGGAATGACGAAAGGAGTGCGGGAATGACGAAAGGAGTGCGGGAATGGCAGGTCTAAAAATCCCAGTTGATCTGATAAATTTTACCGTCAAACAATGTCCAGAACTTTTTGTCTTTGGCGGAGCCGATAAAGGAAGCGGTGGAAGTGATAAACGGCCCGGTGTATTGGCGTTTTAACGCATTTTTGTCGCCTAAAACAACCAACCGCCCGACAGTCGCGTCCAATAAGTATTGGTAGGCGCCGTCTTTGGCCGACTGGCTGATGGTGGAAGAGGCGATAGGCGGCTCCAGCGTTAATGATTTCAAATCAATTTTAATGTTAAAATAATCTTTGCTCGGTTTGAATTTTACCGCCGACATATTGGCCAATGTCAGCTTGTAAGCTGAATTGTCGTTAGCGATAACAATTAAATTTTTGTCATCAATCGCCGTCAGCTTCTTGGCGCCGGTGATGGCGGAAGTGGCCGCAGTCCATTGCCAGGTGCCGGAATCCAAACGATAGAATTTGGCGTCGCTGTTATTGAATACCCAGAAATATTTGCCGGTTTTGGCCAAACCGACCAGCTTGGCCGAGGGATTATTGAGTTTTAAATCAATCGCCGGCTTGAGATCGGTTAAGTTTGTTTCTTTGCCCAGAATTCTCCGGACATCATCTATTTTTTGTCGCAAATCGTTTATCGTGGCTTGATTGGAACGTTTGATTGGGATGGATTTTAACAGTTCTTCGGCTTGGGCCAGAGAGGCGTAAGCGCCTTTCTCGTCATTAAAGATGTTTTGCGCTTCGGCGTTATCCACCAGGCCCTGGATTTGATTGCCGATTTTGCCGACGGGCGAAGTTCTGGGCGAATTCATTTCCGAAGAGCGCCCGATCCACACCACGCTCTGACTGAAAACCAAAAGCAAAATCAGGGCGGCGATAAGCGAAATTTTTTGCCAGATATTCAGGCCGAGAAAATTTTCAATCAGGCCGTTTGTCCAGCCGTTAATCTTTTGCGCCAATCGTCCCGAGCTGAACTTTTCCTGCCAGTTAAGCGGAGACCCGCCGCGCGGCGGTTCCATGACATCCGGCGTCATCCCGCTTGGCG
Organism: Candidatus Buchananbacteria bacterium; assembly: GCA_041666945.1. GTDB lineage: Bacteria > Patescibacteriota > Patescibacteriia > 2-01-FULL-39-33 > 2-01-FULL-39-33 > CAISTG01. The sequence goes on from JBAYFY010000001.1 coordinate 258,854, forward strand.
CCGTTTCGCTGGTTAGTGGTTCAGGCGCTGACATGAATTCGTCAGTCGCTAACTCTTCATCCAAAACTTCTTTTTGGGTCGGTTGTTTTAATTCGCGTTCCGGTTCAATGGTGTTGATGATGCGCTTGGCTTTGGCGGCCCGGCCGGCAATAATCTTATCGGCTAAAAAGTTATAGCCGGCGTGAAGCCGGCGTCCCAGCCAGACCAAGGCGACGTTTGATCCCCGCGCCAGCCAGACCAAAACCACCTTAAGATATTTGAAAAGCAAAACGAAAAATTTTTGCCAGGCCGGCATGAGCGAGGGCGTCAAATATTGTTCGGTTCGCACCTGGGTGATAAGCAGGCGGTCTATTGACGACTGGGTTTTGCTTTCGGTCGGAGAAGTTTGCCCGGGTCCGGCCGGCCGGGGATTGTCAACCCGCAACCGATCAAACTGATACGCCGCCCCCGCCGCTGGTGTGGCTGAAGCAATCGCTCCGTCAGCGGGCGCCGTTGAAGCGGCGGGCTGAAAGTCGGCTGATTTAAGCAGGACTGAATAATAATTGGATTTTAACGGTTGGGAGCGCAGAGTCGCTTCTAATTTTTTCAGTCCCTCTTCAACCGGCGCCAAAGCCAGCATTTCGCCCAAATCGTTTTGCGACAGCAGCGACAAAAATTCGTTGTTGCACACCATGAGCGTATCGCGCGCCGTGATTTCGCCGGAGATAATATTGGAGAAAACTTTTTCCGGTTCCGGTTTCGGCCGTTCTTCGCCCGTGTCCAGAATGTTTAAAATCAGCAAACCGCCGTTTTTTTTCTGGCGGAAGAATAAGGCCTGGGAACGGCCGGTGTGGCTTAAGAAAATCTTGTTGCCTAAGGACAAGCCCATGACTATGCGCAGGTTTCTAAGATCAACCGGATGGATTGATTCGCTGACAGCCGCGCTAATGCGGCGATTGGCCCTGGTTAATGCCTCCTCAAAACGTCGCTCCGGCTTTTTATCGTCAAACGGCGGCAGATAATACTCGGTTTTCAGGTCGCCAATGGCGTCTAATACCCGATCAATGAAAATATCGTTCAAATTGTAAATTTCCGCAATGCCAAAAATCACGCCCAGCCGGTTAGTCAGGGTTTTTTCCGGCTTGACGACAAAAGCGCTGCCGATGATGTTGGCATCGGCTTCCATAGCCAATCGGGCTGTTGTCAGGTTTTTTCCTTCCATTTAGGCGAGAAAATTCAGAATTTGCTTAAGTTTAGCCCTTTACATTATGATAGTAATATTATACAATATATATATCTTAATATCAAGCCGTGAGGCCAGTTTTATGTTAGAAAAATTATTCGGCTCCAAAACCAGAGTACTCTTGCTTAAACTTTTTCTGAATAACCCCAACCAACCCTATTTTGTCCGCGAGTTGGCGCGTAATTTGGATTCCCATCTCAACGCCATTCGGCGCGAGTTGGAAAATTTGCAGGATTTGCAGATTGTCAGCTGTTTTGATAAGGCGGAAAAAGTGGAAGGGCAAGCCGGAGACAACCGCAAATATTATCAGCTCAATCCCGAGTTTCCTTTTACTGAAGAATTGCGTTCCATTTTGGTCAAATCGCATTTGCTTATGGAGCGCGCGCTGGTGGGTAAAGTGGAGAAACTGGGCAATATTGATTTATTTTTGTTGTCCGGATTGTTTGTCGGCCGCGAAGACGCTCCGGCGGATATGCTGATTGTCGGCGGCGCCAATCGCGCCAAGCTGGCTCGGCTGGTGGCCGCGTTTGAACGTGAAGTCGGTCGGACAATCAATTACACGGTTATGAGCAAAAGCGACTATACTTATCGTCGCGCTCTGGCTGATCGTTTCCTGTTTGATCTGCTGGAAAACAAAAATATCGTTTTAATTGACCATTTCCGCAAGGGGGAATAATTTTTTTATGAAAAACATTTCAGTTCTGATCTGTTTTTTACTCCTAACCTTTCTGGTCGCGCCAGTAACGGTTAAAGCCGCTGATTCGGTTAAGCCCGAGGTTAGGATTTTTAATTGGCGCGGAATTTTGCAAAAAAGCTTTACGGTGTTTGGCGACGGCTATGCCGGCAGCATTGATTTGGCCGCGGCCAAAGGCGGCCAAGAAAATCCGATTATCATCGTTTCGGCCGGAGGCGGCAATCAGCCGCTCGTTGAAGCGTATAATGCAGACGGCATCAAGCAATACGAGTTTTTGGCTTATGGCGATAATTTTCGCGGCGGAGTTTATGTGTCAGCCGCCGACTTGGACGCTGACGGACATATAGAAACCGTAACCGGCGCCGGATATGGCGGCGGTCCGCACGTCCGGGTGTTCCGGGGCGATCAGCCGCAAAATTCTTTTTTTCCTTTTAACAGCGATGATCGCAAAGGCGTCAGGGTCTTGGCCGCCGATTTGGGCCGCGACAACCAATCGGAAATTTTAGCTTTCAGCAATTACAATACTTCGGCCGAAGTATTGTTTTTGGGTAATGACGGACATCAGATCAGAAGCGTCAAGCCCAATTGGCTGGCCGACTATTTTTCCGGACTTAAGGCCGCGGTAGGCGATTTTAACGGCGACGGCGCCAAGGAAATCGCTTTAGCCGGCGGTTCGGGCAATGCCGCCGAAGTGTATATTTTTGATCAGGAGAATAAAATAGTTTCCATTATCGCCATCGGCGACGCCAATTACCATGGCGGATTCAATTTGGCCGCCGGCGATGTCAATGGCGACGGCAAAGACGAATTAGCGGTGGGCTTAAGCTTTAACGGCAGTGACTGGGTGAGCATTTACGATTTTTCCGGCAAGCGCTTAAGCGATTTTATGGCTTACAGTTCGGAAGGATTTGATCGGGGGGTCAAGGTGGCCATGACCGACACCAATAACGACGGCATAGCGGAAATCATCACCGTGCCCGAGCGCGTTGGCGAACTTAAAAGCCGTTCTTACAAATTTATCACCGTTGATTTGATTAAACAAGTGTTGACTTATTGGCAGGACGGCCAGCGGCTGGGCGATTTCTTGATTTCTTCCGGCAAAGCCAGCACGCCGACCCCGACAGGGGAATATAATATTTATTTGAAACGTCCCAAAGTTACTATGAGCTGGTATTATGGGCCGTCTAATCCCTGGAATTATATCCTGCCCAACGTTCCTTGGGTGTCGTCTTTGAAGGGGCCCTACACCATTCATGGCA
>JBAYFY010000002.1:0-212810 GCA_041666945.1 Candidatus Buchananbacteria bacterium
AGAGTCGCGACCGCTGAAAATCATGGCTACATTTTTCATTCCGCTCGTGAAAATTATCTGACGCTCTGCTTGCGATAATTTTCTACTCGTTTTTTGTCCGCCTGCGGCGGACATGAAAAATTAGCACAATATTTTCAATGGTCGCATTAAAGATACGAGTAAAAATAAAATGGAATCAATATGGATAAAATAGAGACAGCTGAAGAATTTATTAAAAGAATTGATAAAAAATTTAATTTAGCTTTTAATTGAAATGTTAAATCTGAAAAGCAAAAAAGCCCTGGTGATGGGCTTGGGATTATACGAGGATGGTAGTGGAATAGCCGCTACCAGGTTTTTGTTATCTCATGGCGCCAAGGTGACGGTAACGGATTTAAAATCAAAGGAACAACTAAAAGACCAAATAGCTGAATTAGAAAGATTCAGGAAAAACCTGGATTCCCGCCTGCGCGGGAATGACGAAGAGAGAAGTGGGAATGACGAAGAGAGAAGTGGGAATGACGAAGAGAGAAGTGGGAATGACGAAGAGAGAAGTGGGAATGACATTAAATATGTTTTGGGCCGGCATCGAAAAGAGGATTTCAAGCATCAGGATTTAATCTTAAGAAATCCCGGCGTACCCCAGTCCTCAAAGTTTTTGAAAATCGCTCGCGATAATAAAATTCCGATCTATACGGACATCTCGCTGTTTTTTCAATTAGTTGATCGCAAGCGCCTGGTCGGCGTTACGGGCACGCGCGGCAAAAGCACTACTACCACTTTGATTTATGAACTGGTTAAGACGCTGGACAAGCAAGCGGTGCTCGCGGGTAACATCACCAAGTCGCCACTGGCGCAAATACCACTAGTGAATAAGGGCGGGAGAATTGTTTTGGAACTGTCGTCCTGGATGACCGAAAGCTTGGCCGACATCAAAAAGTCGCCGCACATCGCTGTTTTTACTAATATCTATCCGGACCATTTAAACACTTATTCCGGCATCAAGGATTATGCCGAGGCCAAAAAGAATATCTTCAAGTTTCAGACCTTGCAGAACTATGCGGTTTTGAATCGTGATAATTCTTACACCAAAAAGATGGGTGGGGAGGTTGTGGCGCAGAGATATTGGTTTTCGCTTAAATCTTTTGCCGAAGAGAACGGTTCGTTTATTAAAAACGGCAGGATTGTTTTTCGGCAGAACGGCGTTGAACAAATAATGTGTTCAATTAGTGATATCAAGCTTTTAGGCGAACATAATTTATCTAATGTCTTGGCCGCAGTGACGGTCGCGGGCATTATCGGCATTAGTCCAAAAAATATCAAGTCCGTGTTGCATCGTTTTTATGGCATACCCAACCGTCTGGAATTATTAAGAGAAGTCAGGGGAGTGAAGTATTATAATGACACCGCCTCCACTATGCCGGAAGCGACGATAGTCGCCCTACGAGCATTATCAAGCCCCAAGCCCCAAGCCCCAAGAAGCCCTAAGCAGATAATATTAATTGCCGGCGGCGCTGACAAGGGATTGGATTTTAAAGAATTGGCGCAAGAGATAAAAAAATATTGCCAAGCCGTTGTATTATTAAAAGGAGCAGGCACCGAAAGATTAAAAAAGGAACTTAAAAATTTTACCATCGTTGATTCCCTGCCCGATGCCGTCGGTATAGCCAAATCATTCGCGACATCCGGCGATATAATTTTACTGTCCCCGGCCTGCGCTTCTTTCGGCTTGTTCAAGAATGAGTTTGATCGCGGTGATCAGTTTCGGCAATTGGTTAAAAAAATAAAATAAATTAAAAGAGCGCCGCTCGAAAGCGACGCTATGTACGGAATTTTCAACGCATGGCTGGCCTCCTATCTTGACCGTCTTGACCGTTTGACAATTTCGGGTGGTGCGATTACTTTTTGGCCTTGAAAGGCCATTAATCTAAGCAATATGATTGTATCATAGATTAAAAATTTTGTCAATAGTTTAAAATAATGCATAATTCGCCAAAAAAACAAAAAGAATCCAGTATTGATTGGTATCTGATTGGCGCCATTTGGCTGCTGGTGGTTTTTGGTTTGGTAATGGTTTCTTCCGCCGGCGTAGCCATCGGCTGGCAGAAATATCAGGACGTTTATTGGCATCTCAAACATCAATTGTTATTCGGTGTTTTGCCGGGCGGAATTTTGTTTCTGATCCTGGCTAAAATTGATTACCATCGTTGGGAAAAATACGCGGCGCCCATGCTGTTTGTTTCCATTCTGCTTTTAGTATTGGTGTTTATTCCCGGCATTGGCGCTTCCTGGGGCACCAGCCATAGTTGGATTAATATTTTTGGTTATTCTCTCCAGCCGTCAGAAATCGTTAAACTGACTTTTTTGATTTATTTGGCCGCCTGGTTGTCCGCCAAGGAAGATCACCATCTGAAAGATTTGTCGGCCGGTTTTCTCCCGTTTGTTTTTATCTTGGCCGTCATCACTGCTTTATTGGTTTTAGAACCGGACACCGGCACGATGATTATTATCGTGGCCATGTCTTTGGCCGTGTATTTTTCCGCCGGCGGACGCTGGCTGCATTTAAGCTGGCTGACTGCGGCTGGTTTGGCCGGCCTTTGGGCGATTGTTAAAATTTCTCCGTACCGCGCCGCTCGCTTTACCACTTTCTTGCATCCTGAGCTTGATCCCCAGGGCATCGGCTATCAAGCCAACCAAGCGCTTTTGGCCATCGGTTCCGGCGGTTTATTCGGCCGCGGCTATAACCATAGCCGGCAAAAATTCGCTTACTTGCCGGAAGTTACCGGCGATTCCATTTTTGCCGTCATCGCCGAAGAATTGGGATTTATTTTGACTGCGGCGATTATCGCCGTTTATACTTTCATCGCCGTACGCGGCTTCAAACTGGCCGCCAAATGCCCGGACGCTTTCGGCCGCCTGCTGGTTGTCGGCATTATCGTTTGGTTTATCACCCAGGCCTTCGTTAATATTGGCGCCATGCTCGGCGTCATGCCTTTAACCGGCATTCCTTTGCCGTTTGTTTCTTACGGCGGCACCGCGCTGATGATGTCATTGGCCGCGGCCGGAATCTTGGCTAATATTTCCAAACAAGCTAACAGTTAATTTATGAATAAACGAGAAGTGACTATTTTATCAGAAGATCAGGAGAGTCGATTCAACCAAGATATCGCCGCCAAGATAGAAGAATTAAAATCAGCTTATCCCGATATCACTCATGGCGAGTATTGGCTGTCGCTGGAAAATGCTTTGCGAGCGGAGAAATTTTTGTTGGAAAAGATCGAACCGCTTTTGGATACCCCCGATCATCCTCGCGCCAATCCTGCCTATCGCCGGCGAATAAATAATTTTTCCAATCGAATAACTGACTATATTATGTTGCACCCTCACGCCGGTATGGATGAGGTTAGCCGAGCGTGCAATATTAAATCAAAGGAGTTGGAGCAAATCAGGCAATTGCAAATCGCCAAGCATTATTTAGCGCGTTGCGTAACCTCTGTTAGCAGGGACTCCTCAATCATAATCAATGAATTTGACGAGATGTATTTTTTCCGGCCGCCTAAACCGGCGCCCGGGGAGGAAAATAAATATTGGAAAGCGGAGGAATTGGGCGTGCCGGCGATGCTTTCCGGCGCCTTTGTCTTCAGTGAAGGGGCTTGGTCCAGGATAGAACCCGACTGGAAGAAAAAGGAGTTTGATGAAACCGGAGAAGATTTTTGCATGCTAACAACAGGATCCAGTATAGATAGGAAATATTTTAGAGGAGAGAGTAATCCTTTGCATTATTTGGGTTTAAGTTATTTTCTAGAAGGAATTGAAAAGGACATAATAAATTCCAGCAGGCATGAAGTCGTTCATCAAGTTGATTTTTTAAGGTCTGAAAGACGGGGTGTAAATTTTATTTTGACGGAAGTCATTGCTTTTCGCATCGACGGTCAGATGGACACGCCGAAAAACAGAAAAAAATCGCGCGACAGATTCCGGGAGTTTATTAACGATCATATAAAGGGTTACTTGAAAAAGTATGAAGTGGCTGATGCAGAAGAAGACAAGAAAACAGTTGAAGCTTTTTTGGCCGTACTGGATGAAGCGGAAAAAATTATCGGTTTTGCCCGAACGACCAGTATTTTGTTAGATTCGCTGACTTTGATGGAAGCGGCGGACAAATTAAATAGAGCAGCAGGAATAAGTTATGAAATATAAATTATTATTATCCGGCGGCGGCACCATGGGTTCGGTCAGTCCGCTTGTCGCTGTTTATCAGGAAATCAAGAAGCGTCAGCCCGACGTTGAATTTTTATTTGTCGGCACTTCCGCCGGTCCGGAACGGGGGGCGGTGGAAAGCTACAAAATTCCTTTTGTCAGCATCAGCTCCGGCAAATTCCGCCGTTATTTTTCTTGGCAAAATTTTTTTGACCCGTTTAAAGTCATTATCGGCTTTTTTCAGGCGTTGAAAATCCTGCTGGCTTTCCGTCCCCGGGCAATAATGATCGCCGGCGCTTACGTGGGAGTGCCTCTGGCTTGGGCGGCGTGGCTGTTGAAAATTCCGGTCTTGATTCATCAGCAGGATATTGAGGTTGGTCTGGCCAATCGTTTAATGTCGCCGGTGGCCAAGAAAGTTACCGTGGCTTTTGATATTTCTTTGCGCGATTTTAAGCGCGGCCGGGCGATTTTAACCGGCAATCCGATCCGCGAGGAATTCAGTCATTGCGATAAAGACAAAAGCCGTGAATTGTTTGGTTTAAAAAAGGATGTGCCAGTCGTTTTTTTTACCGGCGGCGGCACGGGCGCGGTGGCCATGAATGAAATATTGGAGCAGGCCCTGCCCGATTTAATGAAGTTCGTCCAAATTATCCATGCTACCGGCAAGGGAAAGAAAATCAATTTTTCCGCCGACAATTATCATCAGTTTGAATTCATAACTCACGAGATGCCCGAGGCCTTATGCGCGGCCGATCTGGTGGTAACGCGCGCCGGATTGTCCACTTTATCGGAATTATCCTATTGCGGCAAGCCCGCCGTTATTATCCCGATGTATCGGACGCATCAAGAGAATAACGCTAATTATTTTCAGAAGCATAATGCCGCCGTGGTCTTGTCGGAAGCGTCACTGAATAAGAAAATGCTGGTTGATATTATTAGCGGACTGATTAGAAGCGAGGATAAATTACGCAGTTTGTCGAAGAATATTAAAAAGATGATGCCGCAAAACGGCGCGGCCGCCATAGCGGATGTAATCTTGCAATTAATCAAAAATAAAAAATGAACTTAACACAAATAAAAAAAATCCATTTTATCGGCATCGGCGGCATTGGCATTTCGGCCGCGGCGCGTTTGGCGCGCAATCGGGGGATGAACGTTTCCGGCAGTGACGCGCAAGAGAGCGAGACAGTCGCTGATTTGAGGTCGCAAGGATTTATCGTTGCCGTACCGCAAGCGGCTGCCAATGTCCCCGAAGACGCGGATTTGGTTGTTTATACGGTAGCTGTTACCGCGGATAATCCGGAAAGGGCGCGAGCGCAAGAATTAAAAATAGAGCAGCTGACCTATCCGCAGTTTCTGGGCCTGTTAATGTCAGGCAAATTTGGCATCGGCGTTTCCGGCACTAACGGCAAAACCACCACTACCGCCATGATCGCCAAAATTTTAATTGATGCGAGTAAGGATCCGAGCGTGGTTTTGGGATCCAAGGCGGAATTTTTATCCGACAATGCGCGATCGGGCCAGAGCGAATACTTTGTGTTTGAAGGCGACGAGTACCGCCGGGCCTTCGCTAATTATCATCCCAAGATAGCGGCCGTTACTTATATTGGCGAGGATCATCTGGATTATTACAAGGATTTGGCCGAAATAAAATCGGCGTTTAAGGATTATCTTCTGCGGGTGCCGGCCGAAGGTTACGCGGTATTAAATGCCGACGATCCCAATTCAATGGAACTCGCGCCGGAACTTAAAGCGAATAAAGTTACTTTTGGCCTCACTGAAGAAGCTGACTATATGGCTTCGGAAATATACTGTGAAGATGGCCGGCAATTTTTTACGGTTAATTCCGGTGATGGCTTAAGCCAAAAATTAAGCATTCAGTTGCCGGGGCGCTACAATATTTACAATGCCTTATGCGCCGTCGCTGTTTGTCGGGTATTGGATATTGCTTGGCCGAAGATTATTGAATCCGTAGCTGATTTTACCGGCACCTGGCGGCGGTTTGAACGGCTGGGGCAACTGGGCCAAGCCGAAGTGATTGCTGATTATGCCCATACGCCCGATGCTGTCGCTCAAGTTATCGGCGCGACCAAGGAATTCTATCCCGGCAAAAAGATACTGACCGTGTTTCAGCCCCACCAATACTCCCGAACAAAAAATTTGTTCAATAAATTCGTCACGGCTTTCGGTTCGGCCGAGCAGGTGATCATTCCTGACATTTTTTATGTGGCGGGGCGGGAGAAGCCCGAGGATTTTGATGTTGACTCTAAAATCTTGGCCGAGGCAGTTGCCGGGCAAGGCGTTAAAGCGGTCTATGGCGGCACATTATCGGCAAGCGAAGAGCTGGTTAAAAAAATGGCAAAAGATTTTGATATAGTTTTGGTTTTAGGCGCCGGTGATGTTTATGAATTGGCGAAAAATTTGATTAAATGAAAACACCGACGAATTGTCGGTGTTGGTAAGAACCTTTAAAATCAGGAAGGTCTTTTGCCGATTGCAACATTACACGCGAAAGCAAAACGTTCCGGATGTTCCAGATAATCATAAAGGAATCGTATTTTTTCCCTAATCTCATCTTCGTTTGTCGGGGGAGCGCTATGATTAACTTCCAGCCAAAGCAGGGAACGGATTTCTGCGATGATTTCCGGCAGTCGGGGAGCAGAAAGGGTTTTTGCTTTTTCATATTCAGGGTTGTCACCCCACAAGACCGACAGGAGAACAGGCATTAGATCTTCATCCAATTCTTTTAATTTTAAACTGGCGCACAGATTTAGCACTAATGTTATCAACCGTGAGAGTGATTCTCTGGGAAAGGGCTTCATAGCCGCTTCGCGTTGCTCAACTGTTAAGGAACACTTATATTCAACCATCGGTTCCTTTTTTGTCTCTTCGGTTGTGGTTCCTTCAATAAAGCAGTCCCAGGATATTTCCCGAAAGGACAAAATAACTATCCGTGTGCCCCGTGTGCCAAAAGAACAAACATCGCTGATCTTTTTTATTGCCTGACTGAATGGAAAGTGGCCTTTATCAAATGCCATAAAGATATTATCGATGCCTGGGTTGAAATGTTCGGTGAACATAGCGTAAGAAACGAACCAATATTTCATTATTTCCTCCTCTTGTTGTTTGGTTGACTATTGATCTATAAAATACCTAATTGTTAAAAGAACTTTATTGATTTTTGATCATATCATAATGAATAATTAATGTCAATATGTCGGTAGATTTATATAAAATCCAACAAAAAGCCGAACAGCCGCGCAAGCGGAAAAAAGTCAAGAAGGCGCCGGGTTTTGCGGCGCAAAAGCAAGCCCTGGAAGCAAGCAAATATTATGTTAGAACAAGCCAAAAAAAATCTCGGTAAAAGGTTCAAAGAAAATGAGCCGTTAGCCAGCCATACCACTTTGCGAATCGGCGGTCCGGCCAAGTTTTTTGCTATCGCGCAAACCCCGGAGGAAATCCTGGCTTTGATCCAGGAAGCAGAAACGGCGGGCGTAAATCACGCCATCATCGGCGGTGGCAGCAATATCTTGGCCAGTGATGACGGTTTTGACGGCTTAGTGATTAAAGCAAACGGCGGCGAAATAAAAGTTGACGGCGAGCAAATGACCGTTGATGCCGGCGCGCCTTTGGCTTTGGCTTTGACTGAAGCGACCAAAAACGGCTTAACCGGTTTGGAGTGGGCTGTAGGCATACCCGGAACTGTCGGTGGAGCTGTTTGCGGCAATGCCGGCGCTTATGGCGGCGATATGGCGCAAAGCGTGGTTGCAGTAAAAGTGTTGCAAGATGAAAAGGCGGTTGAGTTGAATAACAGTGATTGCGGTTTTGGTTATCGTGATAGCCGGTTTAAAAAAGATGCCAATGGAGACATTGTTTTATCTGCCGTCTTAAAGTTAAAAAAGGCAACACCGGAAGAGATTACCGCCGCCAAAGAAAAGATGTTAAAAATTATTGCGGAGCGCGGCGCCAAGTTCAGCGAAGGCGCTTCAGCCGGCAGTTTTTTCCGCAATGTCATGCTGACTGCAGAAGATGCGGCAGAGTTTAAAAAGACACATCCGGAAGTTCCGGATCAGTTTATTGAGTGGCGGAAAATTCCCGCGGCTTGGCTGATTGACCAATGCGGTTTGCGCGGACGGCAAATAGGCGGCGTCAAGGTCAGCAAGCGGCACGCCGGCGTCATTATTAATACCGGCGGAGCAACCGCCAGCGACGTGGTTATAATGGCTTCACTTGTTAAGCAGAAAGTCAGAAGCCAGTTCGGTTTACAGCTGATGGAAGAAGTGCAGTATCTGGGTTTTTAAGAAGCAGCTTATTACTTATTACCTATTACTTATTATCTTTTAACAAAAATATGAACATCTCAATCAAAACGACCAGAATTGAATTAACGCCGGGGATAGAAACGGCGATAAACGACAAAATTGGCGGGCTGGCCAAATATTTTGACAATATCATCGGCTGTGAAGTGGAAGTGGGCAAGACCACCGAGCATCATCACAAGGGAGAAATTTTCCGCGCTGAAGTCAATTTGGAGGTGCCGAAGAAAGTCATTCGCGCCGAGGCCGAGTCCGATGATTTGTATAAGTCCATCAATGAAGTTAAAGACAAGATGAAAGTGGAAATTATGAAATACAAAGAGACCTTGCGCGACTGATCGGCGCGATTGGATTAGCCAGCCGCCTCCAATAACCAGCGGGGCGGATTGCCAAAAAGCGGAAAATATTGTAAACTGATCTAACCTTGATTTATTAATATTATTTATGTCATTTCTTACTAAAATATTCGGCGACCCCAATAAAAAAGTATTAACCGAATTCCAACAGGCGATTGACGCCATTAACGCCTTAGAGTCGAAGATCTCGGCTTTATCCGATGAGGATTTGAAGGCCCAGACCGTCAAGCTTAAGGCCGAACTGGCCAAGGATAAGACCCTGGATGACATTTTGCCCGAGGCCTTTGCCACGATTCGCGAAGCGGCCAAACGTGTCATTGGCCAGAGGCATTTTGATGTCCAGCTGATGGGCGGTATCGCCCTGCATCAAGGCCATATCGCGGAAATGCGTACGGGTGAAGGCAAAACTTTGACCGCCACCGCGCCTATTTATTTGAACGCTTTGGCCGGTAAGGGCGTGCATTTGGTTACCGTCAACGATTATTTGGCTCGCATCCACGCCGATTGGATGGGGCAGATTTATGATTTTTTGGGACTTTCGGTCAGTTGCATCCAACAACAGAACATTTCTTATAAATTTGACAAGCAACACCAACATCAGGAAGGTGATATAGTTTTGGACGTGCAGAATTTGATTCCCTGCACTCGTCGCGAGGCCTATGCTTGCGATATTCTGTACGGCACCAATAATGAATTCGGCTTTGATTACTTGCGCGACAACATGGTAACGCGAGAAGAGGATATGGTTCAGCGCGATTTGTTTTATGCCATTGTGGACGAAGTTGACTCTATTTTGATTGATGAAGCCCGAACGCCGCTGATTATTTCCGCGCCGGACATGGAATCCACGGACAAATATTATCAGTTCTCGCAAATCGTTAAAAAATTAACGGAAAAAGAGGATTACAATATTGATGAAAAACAGCGCGCCGCGACTTTAACTGAAGCGGGCATTGCCAAAGTGGAAAAAGCGCTGGGCGTAGAAAATATTTATACCGATCGCGGCATCGCTGATGTCCATCATATTGAGCAGGCCTTGAAAGCGCAGGCGCTGTTTAAGCGCGATAAGGATTACGTGGTTAAAGACGGAGAAATCATTATTATTGACGAATTCACCGGCCGCATGATGTTCGGCCGCCGCTATAGCGAAGGCCTGCATCAGGCCATTGAAGCCAAGGAAGGCGTCAAAGTTCAGAAAGAAAGCGTTACGCTGGCCACGATTTCCTTCCAGAATTATTTCCGTTTGTATGCCAAGTTGTCCGGTATGACCGGCACAGCCGCCACCGAAGCCGAAGAATTCGCCAAGATTTACAAATTGGAAGTCACCACTATTCCGACTAACCGCCCCATGATCAGGAAGGACTTAAATGATCGGATTTACAAAAACGAACAAGGCAAATACAATGCGCTTATTGAAGAAGTCAAAACTAGATACAAAAGCGGCCAACCGGTTTTAATCGGTACGGTTTCCATTGAGAAGAATGAACTGCTGTCCGAATTGTTTGATCGCGCCGGCATCCCGTGCCAGATTTTAAACGCCAAGCATCATGAAAAAGAAGCGCACATCATCGCGCAAGCCGGACGAGTCGGCGCTGTAACTATCGCCACCAACATGGCCGGCCGCGGCGTGGATATTATTTTGGGCGGTTATCCGTTTAATCAGGAAGAATATGAAAAGGTGGTTGCCGCCGGTGGCTTGTGCGTAATCGGCACGGAACGCCACGAATCCCGCCGCATTGATAACCAATTGCGTGGCCGCGCCGGACGCCAAGGCGATCCTGGTTCATCGTTGTTTTTTATTTCCATGGACGATGATTTGATGCGCATCTTCGGTTCGGAACGGATGAAGAAAATGATGACGACTTTGGGCGTACCGGATGATATGCCGATTGAAAACGGCATGATCAGCAAATCCATTGAACAGGCGCAGAAAAAAGTAGAGACGCATAATTTTGACATCCGCAAGCATTTGGTGGAATACGACGATGTCATGAATAAGCAGCGCGAAACCATTTACCGCAAACGCCGGCAGATTTTGGCCGGCGAAGGAACCAAGGAATCGGCTCTTAGCGCCATTGAAAACGAAATTGACGCGGCCGTGATGCTGGCGACGCAAGATAACGACGAAAGCCAATGGAAACTGGAAGAAATTTATGAGGCGGTTGGCTTGATTTTCCGCATTAAGCCGGAAACCCGCAAGACCTTGGAAGAATTAAGAAAAGAAGCGGGGGACAGCCAGGAAGATCAGATGTCTCGCGAAATGATTTCCGGCTATCTGAAAAAATTGGCCGTGGAAGAATACAATGAGTTGGAAGCTAAAATTAACATGTTGCCGGTGGCGGAAGGCCAGTTGCCGGCCATGCGCCAAGTGGAACGCGGCATGTTTTTGCGCGTTATTGACACTTTGTGGATTGAGCACTTGGATACGATGCAATACTTGCGCACCGGCATCGGTTTACGCGGCTATGGCCAGCGCGATCCGTTGGTGGAATACAAAAAAGAATCACTGCGCATGTTTAAGGACTTGATAGCGATGATTGATCATCAGCTGGCTTATAGCATTTATAAAATCGGTTTTGTGGCGCCGGAAGAAATGGACCAGGCAGGAAACAAACCGAAAAACATTCAGCTTAAAGGCGCCAGCGATCAGTCATCTTTGAAGTCACCCATGGAATCAGATTCCGGATTGGCCGAACGCCAGGCCGATAAAATCCTAAAAGACAGCGCGCATTATAACGGCGAGAAAGTCGGCCGGAACGACCTTTGTCCTTGCGGCGCAACTTATCCGGACGGCAAACCGAAGAAGTATAAGGATTGCCACGGAAAATAAGGGATAAAAAAACCACAACCATGGGTTGTGGGGTCAGTTAAATTCTGCAGGAATATTATTGCCATTTTTATCGTAAAGGCCGAAATGGAGATGGGGGTATGTTGCGTATCCGGTATTGCCGCTTAACGCAATAATTTGTCCACGCTTGATTTTCTGTCCGATTCGTACTTTTAAGGATCGCCATTGCAGGTGAGTGTAACAACTCACACATCCGTCCGCGTGTAGGATTTCGATATAGTTTGCCTTATCTGTGTACTTCTTGTGTCGGTATGATTTTGAAAATCTGCTTTCTCTGTGAAGCACAACGCCATTAGCGATCGCCATCACCGGGGTCCCGATAGGAACTGCAAAATCTATGCAATGTTTCATGCTGGTGTGTGTTTGATGGAAAGGAGCTGAACGAATATCAACCGTATTAACCGGCAGAGAATACCTCATTATTATTTCTCCTTAGGGTTAGTTTTTGTCTTAAATTCTATTTAGTTCTATCTTAAAGATAGTTGATTATTACGATTTAGTCAATAGTTTAAGGGGCGAATTCAATATTATTCAATCGCGGTTATTGACATTGTTTAAGAATTTATTTAAGATGTCAGAATCAATAGAACTTTGGAAAAACAATCACAAAAGGAGATACGCCATGATACTTGGGGATTTGAATAGCTTTCTTAATTTTAGGCCGATGTTTAACGTCGTGGGTTGTTATTTGGTGCGGCAAGGCCACATTTTGATGTTGAAAAGGCACCCCGATAAACCTCAAGGCGGATTGTGGTGCGTACCCGGCGGCAAAATAAAACATGCGGAAAGCATTTGGGAAGCGGCAACTCGCGAATTTAAAGAAGAAACCGGTTGTGATTTGCCGCAAGACCTGAACTGTCGGACTTTCTGCCCCTTACCCGAGGCCGTTCGTTATCCGGATTATGATTTTCTTTATTTCATGTTTAAGGTGGAATTGCCCTCAAATTACGATTTGAGTCAAATCATCCTTAACCCGGCGGAGCATATTGAATATAGCTGGGTACCGCTTTTAGATGTTATGGGGCAACGGCAAGTTTTGCCGTTAGTGCCGGATGAAGAAGAGTGTTTGCGTCGGTTGTTTAAATGGTAACTCGGTTTTGACATTTCTAGTCGCGATTTTCGCGACTTTTATTTTTGGCTGAAAAATGGTAATATTTGGTTATTAATTAGTAATTGACTAACATATGCCCGAATTGCCGGAAGTGCAAACCATCGTCGGCGAACTGAATGAAAAAATCAAATCCAAAACGATTAAAAACGTCCGAGTGTTTAAATACAAATCAGTCCGGCCGATGAACAAAAAGTTTGTTCAATCAGTCAAAAGACGGAAAATTTTAGGCGTGGTTCGCCGCGCCAAAATGATTATTATCAATCTTAGCGGCGGCAAGCATCTCTTAATCCATCTTAAGATGACCGGGCAATTGGTGTTTCGCGATCGCCGCGGCAAAGGTTTGTCCGGCGGTCATCCCATCGCTTTCAAAGGCGAATTGCCGACCAAGTTTACCCGGGTGATGTTTGAGTTTACCGATAAAAGCCACTTGTTTTTTAATGATATCAGGCGTTTCGGCTGGATTAAATTCGCTGACAAAAAATTATACGAAAGCGAAATCGCCAAGTACGGCTTGGAACCGTTAAGCAAAGAGTTCACTTTGGCGGAATTCAAGAACAAACTCCGACGCTATCCCAATCGTAAAATTAAACAATTACTGATGGATCAGACGCTGATTGCCGGCGTAGGCAATATTTATGCCGATGAAGCGTGTTTTGCGGCTCGGCTATTGCCGGCTCGGCCGGCCCTGAAGCTGAAGGAAAAAGAAATCAAGGATTTATTTAAAGCCATACCGCGCATTCTTAAATTGTCTATCAGCAAAAAAGGCACTTCCGCCGATACTTACGTGACGACTTCCGGCGCAGAGGGCGGCATGATGAAGTTTTTGAAAGTTTACGGGCGGGCGGGGGAGAAATGCAAACGTTGCGGCGGAGTAGTGCATAAAATAAAATTGGGCGGTCGCGGCACGCATTTCTGTCCCGGTTGCCAAAAATAAAACACATCCCGCAAGGATGTGTTAAGGTGCGATAGGATTTATTACTAATGGGTCCTTTTATTTTAGGCGAATCTCCTTATGCCTTGTTTTTCATCTTCTTTCTTTCCACGCAATATTCTTTTCCAGTTTTTTCTGATTTTTTTGGCGCAGGATTTGCAAACGGCGAAGTGCTCGTCTTCTTTGGTGATGGACTTTTTGCAAAGGCGGCAAAAACAATATAGATGCACCGCCAGTCCGGCTTTATTTTTTTTGCTTATCAGTTCGCAACAAGTATGGCAAAGACCCAATTCATGATCCATGATTACTTTAGTCATGCTGCAGAAACTGCATTCTCTTACCAAGGCCATGATTTGTCCTCCTTTACGTAGGTTTTAAATTTTAATGTCCCGATGATTTGCCTGTCTTATATTAGTATGGTATTTTAATAATGTCAAGCAGGCCCGGCAGAATTAAACTGCGGCCAGAAGCGCGTAAAGAATCAACGCCAAGACGACGCCGAAAATTATGCCGACCGCTGCTTCCGGCAAAGTGTGGCCGATGCGTTCGCGTACCAAAACCTCGGGGTTTTCCGGAAAAATTTCTTTGGTCAAGGTGTTGGTTAGAACGGCGTTCTTGCCGATTTCCCGCCTAAAACCTACGGCATCGCGCAAGACCACGATCACCAAAACAAAAGATACGGCGAAAGCGGCGGAAGCCACGCCTTCACGAAGCGCGATTACCGTGGCCAGGGCGGCAACGAAGGCCATATGGGAAGACGGCATACCGCCGTAATCGGAAAACATGTGGCGCCAATTGAGATTGTGATTGATGCCGTCAATGCTTAACTTGACGACTTGAGCGATGAGCACGGCCAGAATGGGAATAATAATTAGCAAATACATAAAATTATAATTAATTGTTTATTATGAACTATATTTTGGCGATTATCGCCGGCTTAATCCAAGGCGTGGCAGAATTCCTGCCCATTTCCAGTTCCGGCCATCTGGTTCTTCTGCATGACATCCTTAAATTCAATTTGCCGGACAATCTGACTTTTGACATTGTGCTTCACTTGGGGACATTTCTGTCGCTTTTGGTATTTTTTTGGCGCGATATCATCCACTTAGTTAAAGGATTTTTCTCCAGCTTGGTTAAAAGAAATCTTAGCGGCGATGCCGATCAGCGTTTGGCTTGGCTGATTATCATCGGCACGATTCCCGCCGCTTTGGCCGGTTATTTTTTCAATGATTTTATTGAACAAGCGTTCCATGAGGGCAAATTAGCCACTTTAGTCGTGGCCGTCATGCTGATTATCGTCGCTGTTTTATTCTGGCTGCTGGAAAAATACGCCCAACGCCTGCGGACAGCCGATTCGCTCAAATGGTGGGAGGCGCTGATTATCGGCGCGGCTCAAGCTATAGCGCTGATTCCCGGCACTTCCCGGTCCGGCATTACCATTTGCGCCGGCTTAATGCTCAAGCTGACGCGGGAACAAGCGGCCAAATTTTCTTTTTTGTTGTCCATGCCGGTAATTTTGGGCGCCGGAATCAAGTCATTGGGACAGATTGAATCCGTAACCGCCGCGGACTGGCCGTTGTTGGTTATCGGTTTTATTACCGCCGCCCTTAGCGGTTATTTCGCCATTAAATTTTTATTAAAGTACTTGATAAATCATTCGCTTAGCGTTTTCGCCTGGTACCGGGTGGTTTTGGCTTGCTTGATTTTGCTTTGGCTGGCTTTTTAGCTTTAACCGCTTCGGTTTTAGTTTTTATCTTAACTTTAATTTTGGTTTTATTTTTTATTGTTTTTATCTTCGGCGAGCGGGACTCGGTTGAAGATTTTTTGATAAATTTTTTGCTGCTCGGCTTAGCCGGCGCCGATCCTTGCAGAAAAACCAAAAGCACCAAGAGAGTAACAATAATAATCAGCCAGCCCAGCCATAAGCGGCATAAGCGCGCCGCCGCCAATATCCGTTCGCCGGACCAGGCGCGAGATGCGGGAAAATAATCGTCCACGCCGTAAGCCGCGGCCGCAGCCAGTTCAGTGGCGCCCAGCACGCGCGAGCCGAACAGTTGGACGACAACCGCGGTAGGTCGGTTGTTGAATTCGCCTTGCAAACTGGCGACGCCGATCTCCTGGTATTCCGGGCGTTCCAAATTCTGGCGGTGGCCGTCGCTTTTCAGCCAGGCCTCAAACACTTCCTGGCTGTTATTGAAATCAATCGCCAGGTTTTCGCCGACATAGAAATATTTGTAGCCGACGTCTTTGACCCAATCGGAAAATTTTCTGCCGTCCGGCGAGACATGATTGAAATATTGCTTGGCCAGAATATCTCTGGCACGATCAATCGCCGCTTGAGTCAGGCGGGGATTGACGCTTAAGCTGTTGAGTCCCAGGCCTTGGCGATAAGTGTTGGTTAACTGGACGATTTCTTCGGTGGCCGCCGGGTTTTCTTCCGCTTGAACGGCTTGGCCCAGCCGCAAGATTGCGTCCGCGGCCAAATAACCGACGCCGATGATAATCGCCGCGCCCAATAGAATTAATTGTTTTTTGTTCGCCTTCATTAAAATAATTATACCATAATTTGCGGCCCAAGACGAAAACCATGGACTAAATCCCTGGTTTTTGCTACAATATCAAATATTATTAATCCGTTGTTTATTATGTTTAAAAAAGTGATTTTGGTTTTTTTGATCGTTATAATTTTAATCGCTTCGTGGCTTTTTTATTCCCTTAACCGCCGGAATAATTTCACTCAAACCGTAACCGTCAATATTGAATCGGGGACCGTCGCCGGTAAAATTTCCCAGGCGCTCAAGAGCCGAGGGCTTATAACCAACGCTTTTATTTTTAACGCGTACGCCAAATTGACCGGAGCGGACAGCCGCTTGGTGGCCGGAACGCATCAAATTGAACCGCGCTCTTCCATCAAATCAATCGTTCGCCAATTAACCATTAACACTAATTTGGATCGGGAACTTAGCATTACCATTATTGAGGGCTGGAAGATAAAAGATATTTCTGCTTACTTAGCGGAGAGGGGGATTGCAAACGAGCAATCGTTTGCCGACGCCATCAAGATTGACAATTGGCGCGACAAGTATCCTTTCCTGCAAGACAAGCGTATCAAGTCGCTGGAAGGGTTTTTGTTCCCCGATACTTATCGGATTTTTAATGACGCTAAAGCCGAAGATGTTGTTAAAAAAATGCTGAACAATTTTGGCGCTAAGGTGACGGCGCAAATGCGTTTTGACGCGCCCAAGGACAACGCCAGTTTTTATGACGCCCTGATCTTGGCTTCCATCGTGGAACGCGAGGCGCTGTATGATGATGACCGCCGAGTCATCGCCGCAATTTTTCTCAACCGCCTGAAACAGGGGATCGGCTTGCAATCCGACGCCACTATCAATTATATCACCGGCAAAAAATCCACCCGGCCGACTTACGCCGATTTGCAAGCCGATAGCCCCTACAATACTTACAAGTATCGCGGTTTGCCGCCTGGCCCGATTTGCAATCCCGGTTTGGCTTCCATTAATGCCGTGATTTATCCCCAGCCCAATAATTATTTTTATTTCCTGACGGATAGCGAGGGTCGCGCCCATTTTGCCAAAACTTACGCCGAACATCAGCAAAATATCATTAAGTATCTGGAGAATTAAGTCAGAATTAGCTAAAACCGCCAAAAAGCAGATCTTGAGGTTAATCCTTGGGGTCTGTTTTTATCTATTGACAATTACCAGATTTTTTGATATAATTAAGGCATAAGAATCTATTATAGTCAAATTTTAGCTAATTTTAGGTAAAAATAAACGATAAAATTTTGCTAAAATAAAGTAATTAATTAAAATTACCTCTATTGACAATAATCGGTGATTAGTTTAACATTCAATATTAATTATCATATGTCCATCTTGGATCAAGTCAGAAAAAACAAATTTAAAGACGGTTTGTCCGCCTTTAATCCGGTCGATGTCATTAACACCTTATTCAATAACCTGTCCGAAAAGGAACGGGACGTTGTTAGAAAGCGTTTTGGCTTAGGTATTGATAAAAAGCATACCCTGGAGGAAATCGGCCAGGTTTATGGCATTACCCGCGAGCGCGTCAGACAGATTGAAAACCTGTCCATCAAGAAGCTCAAGGATTTGCGCGATCTCAAAGATGAGATTCGCGAAGCCGAAGGCGTGGTTTCACAGCTTTTGGAGCAATACGGCGGCGTTATGGAAGAGGCCTTCTTCTTGGAAAACGTCCTCAACTATTTGAACGCCCATCCGGAAAGCGAGAATTCCTTGCTGTTTTTGGCCGAACATATTTTCTCTGACCGCATCAATAAAGTCAACCAAGACAAAGAATTTAATCACTTATGGCGCCTGGGTTCCGCCGATACCGACTTTTTAAAGCGCGTTATCAGCGAACTGGTCGGCATTATTGAAAAGAACGGCGAACCGGTCAGTTTGACTGAACTCTTAAGCCGCTTCAAAAATTCCAGCTTCTATAATGAAAACAAAGATCGGATTTTGTCTTTAACCACCATGTTAGAGGCCACCGATGAAGATATTGATAAGATTTTGGAAAGCTATTTGCGCGCTTCCCGAAAAATCCAACAGGACATCTTTGATAATTGGGGTTTGATTTCTTGGGGCATTGTTAAACCCAAAAAAATCAACGATAAGATTTATTTGACTTTAAAGAAGGCCGGCCGCCCCATGCATTTTACCGAGATTGCTTCCGAAATCAACAAGAATGCTTTTGACGGCAAAATCGCTTATGCTCCGACCGTCCATAACGAATTAATCCTGGATCCGAAATACATTTTAGTCGGCCGCGGCATTTATGCCCTGTCCGAATGGGGCTATCGCCCGGGCAATGTGGCCGATGTCATTATTGACATCCTGAAAGAAGAAGGCCTTTTGACCAAGGATCAGATTATTGACAAGGTTTTGGAACGCCGCAATGTCAAGCGCTCCACCGTCTATCTGGCTTTAATGAACCACGATAAGATCAAACGCAACGACAAAGGCAAATATTCCCTGGTTGACGAAAGCGTCGCCGCAGTCCAATCTGAAGAGATTCTGGAAAAGGCGGCTGAATAAAAACCGTCATTCCCGCGCGCCTTGCCTGCCGGCAGGCAGGGGTGGGAATCCACTGAATAAAAACCGTCATTCCCGCGGAGGCGGGAATCCATGACATTAATAAATAATAAGGATTAACACTAATTAAAATTAAGGCGTGTGTTTCCCGATAAGTTTTAGTCCGCTTTCGCTTATTGCAAATTTTCAAGAATGGCGGAACAAGGAAAATTTTCAAATTTTCTAACATAAATAAATACCTGCTTAGGGCGGGTATTTATTTTTTTTACTTTCCGGCATCGCCGGACAATAACTTGATTAAGAGTAAAATTGTTCCCAAGATAAATTTGGCGCCGCCGGCAAAATTATGTTATAATTAATACGTCTCCGATTGCGACAATCGGACAAATAACGACATGCAACCGAATATTTACGACAATATTTTGTATTCCGTGGCCAACAACAATCTGTCGGAAAGTTTTTTAATTTGGTTTTTGCAGTTTAGCGAAATGAATCCGGTGGAAATCGGCTGGTATTTTTTCTGGCACGGCGGCTGGGTGCTGTTCGTTTTGATGTTCATGTGGCGTTCTTACAAGGATATTTTTTTGGAGAACCAGTCCGGCCGATTCCAGAGCAAATGGAAATGGCGTTTTTTGGCGGTGGATATCCCCAAAAACAACGAGCAAACGCCCAAGGCCGTGGAAAATGTTTTTGCCGCTCTGGCCGGAGTTTTTACCTCCTCCAATTTGGTTGACAAATATTGGAACGGCAAGGTGACGGAGAGTTTTTCTTTTGAAGTCGTATCCCTGGAAGGCCACACCAGATTTTTCATCCGCACTCCGGCGCATTTCCTTGACTTTATCCAAGCCGCGATTTATTCCCAATATCCGGACGCGGAAATCACCGAGGTTGACGATTACACCAATTACGATTCGGAAGACGTTGATCCTAAAACCGGCCAACCCGTTACTTTTTCCAAATTGCATTTTCCCAATAAGATTTATAATCTTTGGGGCGCGGAATTCATTTTGACCAGAAAATATCCCTTTCCCATTAAAACTTATGAAGAATTTGAACACCGCTTGAGCCAGGCCTTTTTGGATCCCATGTCAAATTTATTGGAGAACATGAGCCGTCTCGGTCCGGGCGAACAGACCTGGATTCAGGTTATAGTCCAGCCGCAAGGCGCTCCTTATTGGAAAGCGGAAACGGTAAAAAAGGTTTTGACCGAGCTAAAGAAAGAGGTTTATAAGCCGCCGGAGACCTTTAATCCCGCCGACATTATCAATAAACCCATGGGCGGCGCGCTTGATTGGGGTATGGGATTAGTCGGCCATGCCATTGGCTTGGAATTAGGCGCGGCGGGCGATAAGAAAAAAGAAGAAGATCAATGGAAGATGTTCAAAATGTCGCCGGGCGAGCGCACGGTTTTGGAAATGGTGGAAAAAAAGATAGCCAAGCATCAATTTAAGGTCAAGTATCGCATGATTTATCTGGCCA
Source organism: Candidatus Buchananbacteria bacterium (assembly GCA_041666945.1). Taxonomy (GTDB): domain Bacteria; phylum Patescibacteriota; class Patescibacteriia; order 2-01-FULL-39-33; family 2-01-FULL-39-33; genus CAISTG01. The sequence continues at coordinate 20,296 of JBAYFY010000002.1, forward strand.
AGAAGGAGGTCTTTGCCAAGGGTCGCGGCGTAACCGGCATTACCGGCGCCATTAATCAATTCAACACCACTAACGCCAACGGTTTTAAGCCCGGCGCCTATACCAAAACCGCCGCCGATTATTTTTTTGTCAATCACCGCATTGCCGAAAAACAAAACCGCATTTTGCGTTGGTTTTGCCGGCGCCATGCCTGGTATGGCGAGAGCAACGTGGATGAAAAAGTCACCTTTCTTAATCCTGAAGAATTGGCTACCATTTGGCACTTCCCGGTAATGACGGTCAAAGCGACGGAAGTCGGTATGATCCAAAGCAAAAAAGCGGCTCCGCCCACTCGTTTGCCCTATGAACAGCGCGTCGGCCCGGCGAAAAAAGAAGAACGGCCGGCCTATAACCGTCCCATTGCCCCTGCCGCGCCGGTTTCTCCAAATCAAATGTTTGCCGCTTCACCTGTTGCGCCCGCTTATCAACCATTAGCAGGGGAACCGTCTTATGAACCGGCGCCTGGCGTGCCTCCGGTCGCTCCGCCTTTGCCCGATATGGCAATGCCTTCTTCGCCACCGGCAGTGGAGCCGGCTTATCAACCGCAATCGCAATACACGTCGCAACAACCGGCTTATGCGCCGCCGCCCGATAATTTGGGCCAAGGAACCGTGCCCTCAAGAAAAGGCGCGCCGCCGCCTAATTTGCCCTATTAAATACCGCTTTGCAGTAATTTTGCTTTTAGCATTATTTAATAAGGTGAACTATTCGTTTAATCAGTATGACCGAACCAAATAACAACGTAACAATTTTCGGCGAAACCAACTATCGCAACGCGCAACGATCTTTCGGGATTAAGCGCGACGATCGGCGGCGCCATATGTATGTCATCGGTAAAACCGGCATGGGAAAAACCACCCTGCTGGAGAATCTTATTATTTCCGATATTTTAAACGGCGAGGGCTGCTGCTATATTGATCCGCACGGCGATACGGCGGAAAAGCTGTTGGATTTCATTCCGCCGCACCGCATTAACGACGTAATTTATCTCAATCCGGCCGATGCCGAATTCCCCATCGCTTTCAACGTATTGGAATCGGTGGATGAAATCAACAAGAATTTCGTCGCCTCCGGCCTTATTTCAGTTTTTAAGAAGCTCTGGGCCGATTCCTGGGGTCCGCGTTTGGAATACATTTTGCGCAACACCATTTTGTCGCTTTTGGATTATCCCGGTTCCACCTTGCTGGGCATCATGCGCATTTTGGTGGAAAAGGACTATCGCGAGAAGGTCGTGGCCAAAATCAAGGATCCGGTGGTGCGCAGTTTTTGGGTCAACGAATATTCCAAATGGAATGAGAAGACCTTGCAGGAAGTCATTTCACCCATCCAGAACAAGGTCGGACAATTCTTGTCTAATTTTTTAATTCGCAATATTGTCGGCCAGGTAACTTCCACCATTGATTTGCGGGAAATCATGGATAACAAAAAAATCCTTATTTTGAATCTGGCCAAAGGAAAAATCGGCGAAGACACTATGAAACTTTTGGGTTCCATGATCGTAACCAAGTTATATTTGGCGGCCATGAGCCGGGTGGATATTCTGGAAAAGGATCGCCCTGATTTTTATCTGTATGTGGATGAATTTCAGAATTTTGCCACGGAAAGTTTTGCCAATATTTTATCCGAAGCCAGAAAGTACCGTCTCAATTTGATTGTGGCGCATCAATACATTGAGCAATTGCCCGAAGAAGTGGCGGCGGCCGTGTTCGGCAACGTCGGCACTTTGATTTGTTTCCGGGTCGGCGCCGCCGATGCCGAGAAATTAGTATTGGAATTCGCGCCGTTTTTTACGGAAGAGGATCTGGTCAATCTGCCGGCTTTCGCTGTTTATCTTAAATTGATGATTGACGGCGTGTCTTCCGATCCGTTTTCCGCCGCTACTTTGCCGCCGCTGTTTGAAGAATATCGCACCAATAATAGCGAGAAGGTAACTTATGTTTCCCGCGAACGCTACGCCAACCCGCGCACGGTGGTGGAAGACAAAATTAACCGCTGGAGCGCCACTGATTTGAGCACGCGGATGGGCGATATCGCCGCTCACGCCGAAAAAGGCGAATTAAAAATGGGCGAAGTGGTGCCGATGAAAGAACCGGTGGCCGGTCCGACGATTTCCTTGTCGGCTTTAGGCACCGGCACTTTGCCGTCTACGCCGCCTCGGCCGATGGTGTGGCCCAGACGTGACGAACGTCCGGTTAGACGCGATACCCGGTCTTTTAACCGCGATGGCAGGCAAGATGATCGCCCGCTTCGGCGCGATGACCGTTCCTTTCAGCGCGATGACCGCAGTTCACGAGATGTCCCCATGACGGAAAGACGGGAAGAACGCCCGCGAGAAGAGCGGCCGGACGACAGGCGCGTTGGCGAGAGCCGCGACAGTTACGGCCAACCGGCAAGAAAAGACGCGGGAGAACGCCGCGAGTTCGGCAAGTTTGACGCGAAGTGTTCCATGTGCGGCAATATGTTCAAGCTGAATTTTCAGCCGGAAAAGGGCCGGCCGGTGTATTGCGGCGATTGCTTTAAAAAAGTCAAAGACCAGCGACGCAAGCCGGAACCGGAACGCGAGCCGGCGATCAAGATGCTGGAACAATTGGTGCGCCGCGAAGATACGGATGATGCCCCGCCTTTGAGTTTGTCGTCGCTCCAGCCGCGTCAGCCGATTCTGCCGCCGCCGGATTTAAGCGCCGGACCGGCTATGCCATCAGCCGCTTTGCCGGATAATCCGCCGGCCGACGAGGAAGTGGAAGAGATCTATCAAACGAGACAGCAACGATAAATAATTTTTAATCGGCTGCTAGTTTTATGCCGTAAGCCAATATAGTCCCCCGGGGCAAGCCCCAGAGTAATAGAGATTGCGTACTAAATAACCCGGCAAGCCAAGCAGTATTTGACTATATTGGCGTCGCTCGCTCGGAATCCAGCGCTTTGAAGCGCTGGTTCGCTCGCTCACTAGCCAATAAATAAGTCAATTATATGTCCGAAACCATCAAAAATCTGGCCAAAGCGTTCATCGGCGAATCGCAAGCCAGAAATCGTTATACCATGTATAGCAAAGTCGCTAAAAAGGAGGGATATGAACAGATTGCCGAGATATTTTTAATCACCGCGGACAATGAGCGTGAACACGCAGCCAAACTGTTTGAGGAAATCCAAAATTTGAAAAAACACTCCAAAGAGGATTTGGCGGCGATTAAGGTTGAAGCCGAAGCGCCCACGACTTATGGCACCACGGCGGAAAATTTAAAAGCCGCCATTGCCGGAGAGAATTGGGAATATGTTACCATGTATCCGGAGTTTGCCGCTAAGGCCGAAGAGGAGGGCTATGACAAGATCGCCACGCGTTTGAAATCAATCGCCATAGCCGAAAAGCATCATGAAGAAAGATACATAAAATTGTTGCGGCAAGTTGAAGCCGGTACGGTTTTCAAGAAGGAAGAAGAGGTTTGGTGGATCTGCCGCGAATGCGGTTATGCGCATTTCGGCAAGGAAGCGCCCAAGGAGTGCCCGTCCTGCAACCATGCCCGGGCTTTTTATCAGCTTAAGTGCGAAGAATACTAAATTAGTTAGTCGTTACTTAATGAAATACTTAAAATGTTACTTAATGAAATACTTAAAATATTGAATAAAATTACTTCAAAACTGCCAACTAACAATTAATTGCTAAAAACTTATGAAACTAAACGAAGTTTACAAATGCCCGATTTGCGGCAATATCGTGGAAGTCGTTCATGTGGGCGGAGCGGCTCTGGTCTGTTGCGGCCAGGAGATGATTTTGCAAGTGGAAAATTCCGTTGATGCCGCGCAAGAGAAGCATGTGCCGGTGATTGAAAAAACTGAAACGGGGATAAAAGTCAAAATCGGCGCCGCGCCTCATCCCATGGAAGAGGTCCATTATATTGAGTGGATTGAGATTATTGTTGATGATCGGGTTGATCGCAAATATTTGAAGCCGGGAGACGCTCCCGAAGTCGAATTCAATCGGATCGGAGAAAACATTACCGCCCGCGCCTATTGCAATCTGCACGGCTTGTGGAAAAAATGATTTTGGACTGAAATTTAATGCCGATTAAAAATTAATCAAATCCAATCAAAATAATAAAAAACAGCCGCCTCCCATTCGGGTGGCGGCTTTTTGAAAGTGCGGATTAAGCGGATTAAGATGCCGTTAAACAGGCCTAACTGTTTTCAGGTATTTTTTCGCTTGATGTCGAGATAGAGGGTTTGGTAAGATAACCCCTCGTTAATTAATGGTTCAGTTTTCAAGCCAACCTTCAATCGGTAACCGGCGCTTCGGCATAGTGAAGCAAGTTCTTTGTATTGAGGCAGGTTTAGCACCTGTATCATAGTAACGGGGAAAACATCAGCCGCCTTTGTTTTTATATGGCGGCAAAACATCAGAAGACGGGGTGAATACAATATTACATCGTTTTGCGCTTCTTTAAAGAAAGAGGCGAATTGTTCAAGCGTCTGCGCTTGCAGTTTTTCTTTTGCTTCATGCTCAAATCCGTCGCCCGAGGCGTTACCGGGGGCTGGCGCCGGCGGTTCTTCCAAAGTTTGTTCCGCGACGATAATCTTGTCAAAAACCTTGTCATAAATCCGTTCCAGCCAAAAGCCCGTTCCGTCGCTTCCGGCGGTAAAGCAATAACCATGCTCCAGCATGGTTGCCACAGCCGTTTGCGTGTCAACAGCCACAACAGCTATTACTTGATCAAGGGAACGGAATTCAAAAATTTTGGTCTTCAGCGTTTCTTCATCAGGCATATTCTGTTCTCCTGCCGTTTCGGTGGGTTATTCTTTCCAATCAATAGTAACACTGATCAGGCCGGTATCTTCTTGGATTGTTGATTCATACCGCAGCTCATTCTTTACGCAAAAATCCTCAATTATTTCGCCGGCGAAAGGCGCAAATTGTGTCAGATAAGCACTTTTGAATAAATTAATGATTTGTTGGGTTCTGGGCGGTTGATGGCGTTCAGAGCTAAGTCCGTCAATTTCATCTTTTAATAACTTATTCAAGTCAATGAAATCGAAACTGCAACTGGTTTTCTCTTTTTCAGCCGCCGCCATAAGCGTTTGCGGCAATTTTTCAATCAGATCATTAGCCCAATCAATAAACGGTTTCATTCGTTTGAGTCGCTCTTCCTGCTCTTTATCTTCCCTCACTCGTCTGCTGTTTTTAACATTTATCCGTAACAGTTGTCCGAGAGTGCTTTTCTTTTCGGAACTCTCATTTGTAGGATTTCCCATATTTTTCTCCTCCCAAGTTTTTTCGGTTTTTGGTTTGGCAGAAAATGAAAAATATACGGTAAAATCAAAATGCGGAAGATACGGCAAAATCAAAATTCAAAACTATCACGCCGTTAGACAGTTGCATCATGGCGGTTAAGCTGGCTTGTGGTATAACCTCGGTCACGGCAGATTTGGCCAATGATATTTGCGCTGTCGGATCTTTTAATGGTTTAATGCAAATTAGTCCATTATCCAACCAAAAACAGGAGACATTGTCATCCAGCACCTGTTTTAAAGCGTTTTCTAAACCAGTTAACTGTTTTACGGTTGCGACGGGTTTGTCAGCCATGGTTGTCCCTCCTGTTGCAGCGTTGTTTTGGATTATTACTATTTTTTCTTACCCGTATAATCTTTATTTTTTTATCCTTTTTGCCCGCAGACGCGTTTTGTTTATGCCCTCCCATTCAATTGTAAAGAACTTCAATGCCGTATATTATCATTTTTGACCGCATCTTGTCAATATTGCTTAAACCGTTGTATTTATTGTATGATTTATAGGTCAAACGACTTTTCCGTTGTCATCCCCAAGTATCAATATGTAAGTGGAGAAGCTACTTTATAACGCAAGCGATTCCTCCGCCGCGTCCGTTATCCGTCAACCGAAAGAGGCGGGACTTCCGGTCGGAATGACAATATGAAGTGAATTTTATTGATAAACGTTAATTTACATCAAACCTGTGTCTTCCCCCGAGATAGAACAAATCAAAGCCAAAATAGACGTCGCCGAGCTCCTCGGCGAATATTTGAAATTGTTGCCGGCCGGCGCGGGAGCGTACAAGGCGCTCTGCCCCTTCCATAACGAGAAGACGCCCTCGCTGATGGTTTCGCCGGCTCGCGGCAGTTGGCATTGTTTCGGTTGCGGCGCGGGCGGGGATATTTTTGAGTTTTTAATGAAGATGGAAAATATTGATTTTCCCGAAGCGTTAAAAATTTTGGCGCAAAAGGCCGGCGTTGCTTTGTCGCGCCATCGGCCGGAAATCGCCAGCAGAAAAAACAACTTGTATGATATTTGCGATTTGGCCGCCAGGTATTGGCAGAAGGTGCTTGCGGAATCGCCGCGAGCGCAAGCGGCGCGCGATTATCTGGCCGGCCGCGGCGTCAGTGAAGAGACGATAGAGAATTTTAAGATCGGTTACGCCATTGACGACTGGAGCAACCTTGTTGATTTTTTGAAGAAAAGGGGTTTTGCCGAACAGGAAATATTTTCTGCCGGCTTCACTGTCAGAAAAGAGCGGGGGAGCGGATATTATGACCGTTTCCGGAATCGCGTCATGTTTCCCATCATTGACCACAACGGCCGGGTGTGCGGTTTTACCGGACGGACGCTGTCCAAGGATGAGCCGGCCAAGTATGTCAACACGCCCCAGACCGATGTTTATAACAAAAGCGCCATCGTCTTCGCTTTGTATCAGGCCAAAAACGAAATCAGGAAACAGGATTTTGCCGTGGTGGTGGAGGGCCAGATGGACGCGGTCAGCTGCCATCAATACGGTTTCAAGAATACGGTCGCTTCTTCGGGTACGGCTTTGACCAAAGAGCAACTGCAACTGCTCAAACGCTACACCAATAATATTTGTTTCGCTCTGGATGCCGATGCGGCCGGCCAAAAAGCCACTGATCGCGGCAATGATCTGATTAATCAAATGGATAAAGTGGTGGTGGAGGGCCGGGACAGAAACGGCCGCGTTTCTCAATTCGTTGACCCGGCTTTGAGTTATAATTTGAACTTGAAAATAATCTCCATTCCCAGCGGCAAAGATCCGGATGAATGCCTGAAGAAGAATCCGGCGGATTGGGCGGAGGCGGTGTCTGCCGCCCAGCCGGCGCTGGAATATTTCTGGCGCGTGTCTTCAGCCGGCCGCGATTTGAGCGACCCGCAAATAAAAAAACAAGTTGCCAAATTCCTGGGTGAGAAAATCGCCCGGCTGGATGATCCGATTGAACGCGATCATTGGCTGCAAGAGATCTCCCGCCGCCTGGGAGTAAGGGAAGAGGCCCTGCGGGAACTGGTCGCCAGGTTTGAAAGCCGGCTAAAAAGCCCCGCTGGGGCCCCTGTAAGGCCCCAAGATGCCGCCAGGTCAACCGTGCCCCAAAATACGACAAATGACCGGGATTTATTGATGTTTATGAGGATTTTGGCGTTAATCTGGACTTTTCCGGATTTTTTGGCCAAATTGGGGGATTATCTGGAACCGGAGGTTTGGATTGATCCGTTGGCCGAAGATCTTTACAAAAAAATTATTTTATTTTATACTGTAAACAACGAACTGTTTTCCATCAGCGCCGCTAAGCGGGAGGAACAAACCATATTTGACCTGTTTTATGACTGGGTCAAAACCCAAGCCGTGAGCGAGTCAGCGCTTAAAACACTCGAACAATCGTATCTTTTGGCGCAGAAGGATTTTGCCGATCTGGACGCCAAGGAAGCGAAAAACGAACTTGATACCCTTATCAGGTTGCTTAAAAGCAACTATCTTAATGTCATGATTTCCCGCCTCAAGATAAAATTGGATGAAGCGGAGAAAACCGGCGACGCCGCGTCAGCCGAGAACATTTATTTGGAGTTATCCGAGCTGATTAAAAAGAAATCAGCGGTTTAGTTTTTATTGGATAGTGAGCGAGCGACGCCAATATAGCCAAATACTGCTCGGCTTGCCGAGTTGTTAGTACGCAAGTTCTATTATCGCCCCAGGGTTTACCCCGGGGGACTATATTTTAAAAACAATTCGTCATGTCAAAAATAAAAAAGAAAAAACCGGCCAAGAAGCCGGTTAAAATCAAAGCCAAAAAAAAGTTGGCGCATCATTTGCCCAAAGCGCGCAAGCCGACCAGAGGCAAGAAATCGCGCAAAGCCAAGGCGCGAGCCAAGGAACCGTTGCGCCAGATAGCCCTGCCCAATCCGTTGGAGATTGAGGCGGTGATGAAGAAAGGCAGGATCCGCGGTTTTGTAACCGAGCAGGAATTGGCGTTGCTCTACCCGGAGATAGAAGAATACGTTGACCAGTATGAAGGCATGCTGGATGATTTGGATTATGCCAATATCGCCGTCGTGGAAGCGCCGTCGCTTCTGGGCAAACCGCCGACAGGCGTGCCGCCGCCGCCGCTGACGACCAAAGAAAAGAAAGCCGCCAAGATTTCCTTGAGCGAGAATATTGATTTGGGCGATATTTCCGCCGACTCCATTCAGATGTATCTGCGCGAAATCGGCAAGGTGCCGCTTCTGCATACCGAGGAAGAGATTTCTTTGGCCAAGCGGATTGAGCGCGGCGATGTGGAAGCCAAGCAGAAATTGATTAAGGCCAATTTGCGCCTGGTGGTTTCCATTGCCAAAAAATTCACAGGCAAGAACCTGTCGCTTCTGGATCTGATTCAGGAAGGCAATATCGGGCTGTTCCGCGCCGTAGAAAAATTTGATTATCACAAGGGCTATAAATTTTCCACTTACGCCACTTGGTGGATCCGCCAGGCCATTACCCGCTCGCTCGCGGACCAATCGCGCACCATTCGCATTCCCGTTCACATGGTGGAGAACATTAATCGTTTTCAGCAAGTGGAACGGCGTTTGGTGCAGGACTTGGGACGCGAACCCATGCCTGAGGAGATTGCCGCGGAAATGGGCGAGGAATTGGAAAAGGTTTTGCACATCTTAAAGATTTCGCAGGAGACGATTTCGCTGGGCACGCCCGTGGGCGACGACAGCGAGGACTCGGTGCTGGAGGATTTTATTGAAGACCAGAAAACCTTGACGCCGGATCGCGCCGCCGCTTTGCGCATTTTAAGCGATTATGTGAGACAGGTGATCAGCGAGCTGACGCCGCGCGAACAAAAAGTGTTGGAAATGCGTTTTGGCTTGCGCGATGGCGTGGCCCATACTTTGGAAGAAGTGGGCAAGGAGTTTGATGTTACCCGCGAACGTATCCGCCAGATTGAAGCCAAGGCGCTGGAAAAGATTGAAAAGATACAGGGGATTGAAAAGCTAAGGGATTACTAAAAATAAAACGGCCGCCTGCGTAAGACGGTCGTTGTCGTTAAAGTTCGTTTAAATTCCTTTGGTTTGCGCCCGGTTGCCCGATTGCGCCGCTAATTTCATCAGTTCTTCCAGTTTTTCAATGAAGTCGGCCGGTACGGGGCCAGTGGTAAGTTCGCCGGACAAGTAGCCGATTCTGGTGCCGTTAAATATTTCGTTAATGCTTATTCCCCGGGTTTGCAGTCGGCCGTGTTGGCTTAGCGGTTGCGTCATAACATCGTTTATGAACTCTTGGGGCGGTTGCCAGCGATGATCGGCGATATAATGCAGGATCATATCAGGCATAACCCAACGGTGTCCGTTGGCGAAGGTCAGATTAACGTCGCCGGAGGATAGGTGGGAGAAACGGTTTTCTTTGCCATCAGTATGGCAGAACTCGCAGACGTGGAAACCCATGGTTTTATCTCCTTGGTTAAGTGGTTTTTTACAGAACTTCAAATCAATATTCAATTATAGCGCATTTCACGGTGTTTGTCAATAGTTGACGTTGAATCCTGCCAAGCCGGGTTTTTCCACAGGACAAATAATCTTGACAACCGCCTGTTTTTTTGCTAATATTATTAACACTATTACCTTAAAACGAGTTCTAAGCTCAGCGGTAGCTCAACGGTAGAGCAACCGGCTGTTAACCGGTAGGTTACTGGTTCGAATCCAGTCCGCTGAGCCTATAACTCGTTTTACGATTTTCGCCTCCCATGCGGAGGGAGAGCTTATAACTCGTTTAATTAAAATATCCGTCTTTATGGCGAATATTTTAATTATGTAAAATAGATTAAGCCGTTTGAAAATTTGGCATAAAATAAACGAAGGGAGTGTATAACATGGCTTTGAAAGTTTTGGATCCCAAGTCTGCATTGCGGGCAATGGAGCTATCGCGCGGGTCTTATCGGCCAAAAGAGATTATTGAATTGAAAGAAGCGATAGACGGAGAAACGCGGGCGAGCGAATTGGCAGCGTCCGTTTCCGGTGTCGTTGATTTAGAACGGGTAAAGAAAATTGTTGCCATGAAAATCCAATTGGATGGTTTGTACATTGATTGGATTGAAGGAAGGATATCATAAGGGGATTATAATAGTTGCGTCGCCGTGAGTGGTGACGCTTTTTTTTTATTTAAAACGTAAGGTTTGACTGAATCCGGACGGGTCAGAAACGAGACAACTTTTGTTACGTAGTATGTTACGTAACAAGAAATGTGTTGTCAAATAATTTTTATATATTTACCCGCTCTCCCGTGTGCGTAAACTGCACCCTCTTGATAATTATTCTAACTTTGAATATTCTTATATTGAATATATCATAAAGGTATGCCAAAGACAATACATACAGACGAATATCAAAGAATTACCGAACGGCTCAAACAAGCCAGGGTTGATGCTGATTTCACACAAGAAGAAGTGGCTAAAAGAATTAAAAAGCCCCAATCTTATGTTTCTAAAATTGAGGCAGGGGAGCAGAGGATTGATATTATTGAACTTAAAGTATTTGCTAAACTTTACAAAAAGGAAGTTGATTATTTTATTCAATAGATATATGGAAAGGATAAATTATAAGGAATTAATAGAGAAGTATCCTTGGGTTGTGGAAAAAGATCATGATTGTATATTGAGCCCAGACAGCGACGGTTTGCTGTGCGGTCTTTTTATGGCACATTATTTGAATTGGAAAATAAGGGGATATTACGACGGAAAGGTATTAATTGTTGATAAAGGTGTAGATTTGCGTGAGTGTGTATTTTTGGATATGGAGATTTTTCGTAAAGAAATTAGAAGTGTGGGCCATCATATGGTGCTTTATAATAAAAATAAAAAACCGGAATCCTGGCATAATTTTGAGAATTGTGTTCAGCCGAATAATTTACGTGATTATGATGGCGCCAAAAACTTCCCTTTAAAATATCCGTTAGCGACAATTCATTTATTGATTGGTATATTAAATAGTAAATTTTCAATTGATATTTCTGAATCGGCTATTTGTCCCTTATTGTATACAGATGGAGTTTTTAAAAATTTATTTGGATATCCGGAAAATTGTTTGGATTGGCTGAATTATCTTGGGGCAAACAATAAAGAAACAGCATTACATCAGATATTTCATAATGATTATTACTCCATTCATGATTTAATGGACGCTTTGAAGGATTTTTTTGAAAAAATATCTAATATTGGTGAAGGTAAAAGGGGTAATGATAAAATTAAAATATCAAATACTAAGAGCGAATTGGTAAATTTAGAAAAATCAGAGGATTGTTATTTTATTAATAATGAAGCGAAAATAAAGGCCACAAAGTTTATAATGATATTATCCGAGTTGACGGGTTGGAAATATAAGGAAAATCATTGGTTATGGTCTGGTTTTAAAGTGATTAAATTCGAAAAATCTAAAATAAAACCAAATAATAAAAATTTTGAATTTTTATTGTCAAAAAATCCGCTGTCTTGGGCTATGACCAGCGGATTAGATATAGAATACACTTTAGATCCTGATAATCTTTTATTAAAGTAGTTTGTTTTGAAGTGTTTGTCTTTCTTCTTTTATTCGTTTTTTTGCCAACTCGCAATATTCTTCTGAAATTTCAAAACCAATATAGTTTCGGTCTTGATTGATGGCGGCCAATGCAGTAGTGCCGCTTCCTAGAAATGGGTCAATAACAATCCCTTTAGGCGGACAAAAACATTGAATAAAATCAACTGGTATTTTATCTGGAAAAGTTGCCGGATGTTGATGTTTTAAACGGGTTCCGTCACCGCAAGTTACATAATCCCAAATCGTCCCCCTACATTTCAGAGGATTTATTGTTACTTTATGGGATTGTAATGTTTTGCCGTTCGTTAATCTCGTTGCGCATCCAGTCATGGTTTTACCGCCATGTTTTGATGGTATTTTTAAATGATCTTTTTGAAAATATTGCGGTCTCTCTCCCTTCAGAAATATTGGGATATATTCGTGATCGACCCTGAATCTTTTAGTCCACCAGGCGCCTTCGGCGCCGTGTTTTTTATAAATAACAGTTTCGAATAGTTTAAATCCAATATTATCGCACCAATCAATAATAGTACGAAATGATGTTAGTGATTTACCAAAGTTTTTGGTTTGATCTTGGATTACCATTATTGCAACTCCTCCGTTTTTCAAAATTCGAAAAATTTCTTTTCCCGTATCATGCAAATTATAATTGAATCCATTATAGTCCCTTACGCTGTCGTAGGGAGGGGAAGTAACTATTACGTCAATTGAATTGTCTGGTAATCTTTTCATTCCTTCAACGCAATCCACACATTGTACCGTGTTAAGAACTTGTTTTAAATTCAATTCCCTGTTTATTTTTTGGTCATAATCATGAGACGTACTATTGTATTCAAATGTTATATTTGGTTGCTCTTGTTTGATAATATCAAAAACGACTCCCTGAATATTAAATTTTTGATTTTTGTTTACTATAATCGGGCTAAATTGCTTATTAGCCGGTTGAAGCCGTATTTGATTTTTTTCTTTATAGTATCTTTTTAATGTCGCCTCAGTGTTATTAATCAACGCAACAACTCGATCTCCATTATTAGCGGTTTGTTGATTTTTAACTAAAATAATATCGCCGTTGTTAATGTTTTCATCAATCATGCTATTACCACTAACCTTTAAAGCATAGAAATTACCGTTAGATGGTAAATTTGACTTAGGTACCGCAATGGTCTCCCTTTCTTCAATTGCTTCAATTGGTTGACCGGCGACGATAGTGCCAAAAAATGGAACCTGAATTAAGAGTTCGCTGGAAAAAATATCAATGCTTCTGGCATGGTTCTCTGTTTTGTTTAAAAATCCCTTATCTTTAAGTGCCTCAATGTGTTGATGAACCGTGCTAACTGATAGTTTAAAATGCTTTCCGATTTCCTCAAGAGAAGGGGAATATCCATTTTTTTTGATGTAATCCTTAGTGTAATTAAGGATTTCTTTTTGTCTTGGGGTTATCATATTTGACTTTATTTTGAGCAAGATTTATTATATAAGTATTATACCGAAAATAAACCGAAAGTAGAAGTTGAGTTATCCACAGCAAACATTGCTAATGTGTTGCATATGATTTTATTAAATGGAATAATTGCCAAAAGTCTATTGGCGCGCTAAAATTGAAGCAAATATGGCCTGTGATATCAAAAATCACCGAAAACTCAGAATGATAAGTTAGAAGGTTCTAATAGTTTGAGAACATCAATTAAATAAAAAATACTTTGTTTTAATCACCTTGAAAATAATAAGATTTCTTAAAAATAATTGACGATAATAATATGGATCTTAAAAATTTTACAAAACAAGCCATTTTAGAAATTACCGAGGCCGTTAAAGAAATAAATATTGATAGAGAGGTTTTATTGGTATCCGGCAAGGATAAGCGAACAATAGAATTTGATGTGGCCGTAACTGTTGAGGAAAATAGAGCTACAACTGGCAGTGGACAGATTCAAGTGCTAGGTCTTATTCGGGGAGAGGGCGATATTAAACAAGAAGTTAAAAATGCTACTGTTAGCAGAATTGAATTCGGTGTTTCGATAGCAACAGCAACAAAAGCCGAGATTGAAAAGCAACGATTAGAAATCGAAGCGTATAATAGAAGAAATCAAGATTCTAGTTATAAATAATAGAATTTATAACTTTTTATGGAAAGCGAATTAGAGTCTTGGCAGATAACAGATTTTAATTTGAATGACAATCAGCTCAAGATTGACAAGCTTGGTCTTATAAAAATAATTAGAAGTGATGATGGTATTTTAACTCTTGTTAGTGACGCAAATTACGGGGTCATAGATCATGAAAAACCCTCACCGGCAAAGTTTGCTAACAATGATTCTATTTTGGGGTTTATACTTGATATAGGCATTAGAAGAGAAAAAGTGCTTGCCAGTGGACATGGTTTTTATTTCGGTAGATCAATAATTAGGCCCCAATCCTCAAAAATTATTTCTCAGAATGATTTCGATGAGGAATTATTTGAAAAAATCAGTGATATCATTAACAGCAAATATCAATCCAATAATAAACAAGAAGAAACGGAGGCAATAAGATTGAGGTTTTTATTTGATACATACAATAATGCTCGTCTTTTATTCCCTAATTTTTTATCAGAAAGTTATCTTAACCTATTACGAATTATCGACGCATTAAGCGTTAAGAGGCACGCTGAAAGTTTCGCTCTATTCGCAGCAATGATTTCCTCAGATTTAAATGATGCAATTTATAATAAAGTAAATATTATAGAGGGATATAAGGATAGAATAGATTATGCGGCTGATTTATTTAAAAATTTAATGGAGAAAAAAAATATTGAGAGATCCTGTAAAGCTGAAATGGGTAAATTAAATGATAAAGGAAAGTTTATTTTTTCTTGTTTCTATGTTGCTTACCAGTACAGAAACAAATTTGTTCATCTCGGCTTCCCATTTCCAGACACCGTTAAGAATTCTTATGGCTTAAAGGATGGCTCCGGTACTGCATTTTTAAATCCAGCGCTTGGTATTTATTGGCGAAAAGTTTATAGGCCGAATGGAATCGAAGATGGCGATTTAATAGACATACATCAATTTATGCCCGACGAAGAAGAGGCGCAAAAATTTAAAGACGAATATTTTAAGCTTCTGCCAACTTGGCATTTTGTAAAACAACTAACTAGAGAGGCGTTACGGAAAAAAATTATTAACGAATCTAAATAAAATTATATGGAAAAATATATTCGCAAAGTAACTCATGCCGGCAAAATAATCCTGTCAATCGTTATCCCGACAGAAATCGTGGATGAATTAAAGATAAAAGAAAAGCAGAAATTGACCATAACGACAAAATGCAAGAGTATTATTAAAGATTGGAAATAGTTTTAATTATGATTCCAAAACAAGAAAAAATATATAATGAATTAGGTAAACAATTAGTTAATTGTAATTTTAACTGTTCCGGTATTAATAATAATAAAAAGTTCGGGTATTTTCCTCGGCTATTATTTATAGAAAAAGGAAATGATAATGGAAAAGGAGCAATTATTATCGGATTAAATCCAGGCAAGTGTGGTGAATCAGAACGAAAGTGGGTTAGTAAAAATCAAGATTATTGGGTTAATCAAAAAGATTATTATAGTAATAATTTATTAAAGTGGAAGTATTTTCGTCGCGTTAAGGAGCTATTAAATTTACTTGGTTATCAAGGTGATATCTTATGGACAAATTTAGTAAAATGTGAGTGCATCGGTAGTAACGGAGATTTACCGATACAAACCATAAGGACATGTGTAAACAAATTTTTAAAGAACGAAATTGATAGTTTATTGCCTCAGTGTGATATATTTGCCATAGGTAACCAATCTTTTGGGATTAGTTCGGTGGCATTTCCTAATAATTTTGTAATTGGGTTGCCCCATTCATCTGGTCCGTATGCTTCAACTAAATTTTTACGATTGTTAGAAAAAATTAGAAAAGACAAAAAAAAGTATTTAAACATAATTAATAAGAAAGGGGATAATAATAATCAGATTTTAGCAATAAAATTATAAAATGGTAATACTATGAAAGTGGGTAGGAATGATCAATGTCCCTGTGGTAGCGGTCGAAAATATAAGCATTGCTATCAGGATCATGATAGCGGTTGTTTACAAAAATTAAAGGATGATAGAATTAAAATGTTAGCAGAACATAATGACCGTGAAAAAAAAGTATTTCGTTTTTTTAATGAAGTAATAGAAGAAACAAATATTATTTTATTAAAATCAGAAGATGGTCATGATAAGATTCAGTCACGAATACAAATGATTATTATTTTTAGTTTGGTCGACATGTTGGGCGGTTATTGGTATACGTTTCTCGGGCAGAATGGTAAAACATTAGAGCGTCCAAAAAATTGGTACAACAAATACTGTGCTACTGAAGAGAATATACATTATAAAGATTTTTGGACGGAATTAAATGTTGAACGCTTGTATGTTTTTAGAAATTCCCTCGTTCATTTTTTTGGATTAGGTGAAAAATACGATAATATATACATTTCACTCGCATCAAATAATTTGCCAGATAAAACGCATAAAAATTGGCAAGAAGAATTTTCAAAAAAAGGAGACAAGACGATTATTATTAGACCAGAAGATTTTTATAATTTAATAAAAGAGGGTGGCGTATTGATGCTAAAAGAATGGGGGAATATGATTAAGCAAGCACAAACCAATAGAGATAAAGAGTGTTATTATATTAATGGCATAGAACGAGTCTGGGATAAGATTAGAAAAGAAGGGGCTGTAAGAATTCCAAGTAATATTAAATAATTTTAATAATTAGTTATAATTAGGCCGTCGCCGTCTGCCTGCCGGTAGGCAGGGCTTCAAAAATCGTCATTGGGAAATTTTTGAAAAAAATTTCTTATTTTCTTAAGGAGGGAGGGCTTATAGCTTGTTTTACGCATCTCATCGCCACCTCCACAGGTGGCGATTTGCGTTTCTACTAATATTTTTCAGCTTTCTTTTAATTTCACCACCGCTTCCCGCGAGAGCAAGGGGTGGCAAAGTTAGTAATTACCCATTTAATATAAAAAGCGGTTAAGGGCATCTCTGTCCTTAACCGCTTTGGTACTAATTAATGAGCTATATTACTTTTGACGGTGCTTATTTTTGGGGTGTGGGCACTTCGCCCTCTCCCGGTTTGCGAGGCGAAAGCGCATCCATAATATTTTCCAATCGCGTGCCCTTGACGAGTTTCTTGACGGCTTCAATGCCACCGAGACCGGTCAGAAGACCGAGCGAACCTCCGGCTTCGGGCAGGTGTTCGGCCAAAGCGGTCGCCAGTTGTTTGTCGCCGAGGGCCTGAAGGGCTTCGACGAGTTTGGGCTGGATGGCCTCAAGTCGCGTCTTGTCGGCATTGGCGGTTTCTTTGGTGATCAAACTATCGATTTCGGCCAGCGCCTTGCGGAATTCAACTAGTGAGGCATTTTCCGCTTTGATGCGATTCAATTCGGCCAGCGCCTTAGCATTGGCTTGTTCCAGCTCCAGTTTGGCAACGTCATTGTCGCCATCCTGCTTGGCTTTTCTGCGGGCCTGTTCGTTCATAATCAAGGCCAGCTTAGATTCGTGTTCGACGCGCGCCAGTTCATTGTCCTGCTGTAATTTGGCCGCGGCTCTTTCCAGGGCCAGCATCAGATTGCGTTTAATCTCGATTTTGCTTATCTCAACTTGTTGTTCGGCCGCTTTATCGGCAATCTTGGCGAGCTCCAGTTTTTGTTCGGCTTCGCGTTCTTCTTTGGCTTTGTCTATTTCGGCCTGTTGGCGTGCGGCTTCCTCGTTTATCTTTGCGATCTCGAGTTTTTTTGCCGCTTCGCGTTGTGCCCTGGCTTTATCAATTTCATTCTGTTCTACGGCCGCTTCATCGGCAATTTTGGCGAGTTTCAGTTTTTGTTCGGCCTCGAGCCTGGTTTTTTCCGTGCTTAGATTTGCTTCTTCTCCGGCGATCTGCGCTTGTTTCCGTTTGGACTGAAGCGCCACGCTCGCTGCCATGTCGTCGAGTTGTTGGCTGACTATGGAGGTGTTGATTTTTAAGAGCTTAGCGGCTACTTCCTTGTCGGGAATATTAATCGCCAAAACTTCAACTTCCAACACCTTCATGTTATTTTCTTTGAACGTCATACCTGGCCGATGCTGGCCTTCGCCCTCGGGTTTCTTGCCGAGAACCGTATCGCGTACGAACTCCGCTACGTCTTTATAGAGATCATCCAGAGTCACTTGGCGCGCGGCCGCACGTAAACGGCTACGAAGGTGTTCACAGAAGAAGAGCACGTAATCCTGGTGATTGAACCATTTGAGACGTTCTTCCTCGTTGTCACTAACAAATTCCACGCCATAGCAGACCTCTACATTCACGCTGACGAAATCTTCGGTTACAAGCTCTATGGCATCTGTGACACGGTTGCCACGGATACGCAGGAAGCAGGTTTCCAAAGATTTTTCATCGTTTTTCGGTCGACCCGTAGACAGTTTCAGGACTTCCGGCACTTCTTCAAATTCAAAGAGTTCGGTTTTAGGTCCTACGACGACGCGACGGCTGTTCTTACCCGTAACGAGAATGGCGGTATTGTTGGGAACAGGCACAGACATCGCCCAAGGCGTCTCCACCATCTGGCGGGGATCCACCTTTTTATGTGGTTCGCCTTCGCCGATCACAAGATTCCACAGCCAGCCGGGAATGCGGCGTTTGATATGGCGTTGTTTGCGCGGGTCGGGAAGAACCTTCTTTTCACCGCGGATTAGCTCCACATTGCCGGTTTCCACATTGGCGACATAAATTCCGCTTTTTTGGTCTACGCCGATTGACAGCACGTAAACTTCGGAATGATCATTGCCCGTGTGCGGTTGACGCGTGACCGGATGGATTACTTGAAATGCCCGCGTGGGTACTACATAGGCGTCCATTCCGCCCACAAAAATCTCGTCGCCCTTGAGGTATATTTCTTTTTCCAGGATACAGTCGCTCGGCAACATCGCCGCCAGTTCAGCTTTGGAGATCGAAGTTGCGGTCGTGCGGATGAGAATTCCGCGATCGGGTCGGATGTGATAAGCGTCATAAATGCCATTTCGCGATTCGGTGGTCCTGAACCGGTCGTAAGGACCGGGGAAGGCGCGCCCTGGACCCGGACGGGTATCGGGGTTGCCTTCTTTGTCAATGATCACGCAGAATTCGGTGGGACCGGGTACCAACGCTTCGCACACGGCGGTGTCTCGTTCTGCAGGAGCGGTCGGGCAAAAGTCATTCTGTTCCACATTACACAATTTTGTGACTAAAGTTAACATTTCTTCCTTATTTAAAACTTGTATGAGCTCCGCATAGAAATTTCGTGGCGATGCGTTACGATTTTTTAATTCTTGGTATGTGTCACGGATGTTCTGGTAATGGCTTCGCCAGCCCAATTCCGAGATCGTCCGCGTGACTTGGTCGGGGCGAATGTCGCCGCTTTCCATTTTTTCCTGCAGGGTTTGCTCCGCGGATTTGTTTGGTTCAATATTTGTCGCGGTCTGGGGTCTGGGATTATTGCGTACGACATCAATGCCGGTAGGCGGAATATAGGTCGGAGTTTCACTGCCACGAATGACGATGCGTTGTCCGACAATCAGTTGGGGCAGTTCGGTATTTTTGGCCGCTTCGGGAGAAATTTGTTTCTGGGATTCTTCCGTCGAACCGGCGCCATTTTGTCCTGCGCCGCTGTCCTCCGGTTTATCTTCAGCTGTTTCAAAAACAGCTTTCTTGAGTCCGGCCGATTGTATGGTCAAACTGTAGTACGGGGCTTGTTCATCAACGTTGGGGTTTTCCACTACGGCCACCAGATACTGACTGGCCGATAAAGTGTGGACCTTACGTACTTCCACTCGTTGGCCCGGCCATACGGGGAAATATCCGGAAGTGACGGTACGTTTACTGCCGCGTTTGAGAACCTTCATCTCATTTTTGCCCTTTTGGTAGCCACCATTGGGCTTATCAACATCGGCCGAATCCACCGGGTTGTAAATTACGGCGTATTCGTCATGGTTAATCGTTACAAATTCTTGAATCGCGGAACTCGCTTGGTCAACCGGCGTCCATTTGGTGGGGTTGTTTTGGTCCGGGATCAAGAAGATGTCGTCTTCGCTGACATCCAGCGGATCGGGGCCGATCAACATACGCAGTTGGCCGTCCTTTTTGCTCGCGATCCAGAGGTATTGTCCCGCCATTAAAGGCATTTTTCGATCGGCTTGTGGGGGCATAAATCTGTCTCCCTTCTGTTGTGGTTTCCTTTTTTGTTTCAAATGCCAACAATAAACGTTCTCGCTATCCGTACTTTTTTTGCCCTTTTTTGCCCTTTCTTTATCCTCTTATTTCTTTATCCTCTTATTTCTTTATCCTCCTACCTTTCTTTATCCTCCTGTTTGTCTCTTGTTTTTTCAATTTTGCTGATTAATTTTCTTTGGACTATTCAATTATTAAAGAACGCCAAGAAAACTTGGATATCCAATCATATAACAAATCATGAAAAAAGTCAAGGTTTTGTACAGTTAACATTAAAGGGTGATGTTGAATCCTGCTAAACCGGGTTTTTCCACAGGACAAATAATATTGATAACCGCCTGTTTTTTGACTAATATTATTAACACTATATTTTTTGACAAAAAAGAGTAAAAATTGTAAAGTTAAAGCAATATTTGCTCGGAAAAGTTATTATTGTATGGATCAAAAAAGTGTGATTTATGTTTTTATAGATGCCTCTAACCTGTGGCAAGCTCATAAAAATAATGCTTCGGAGGAGTTAAAAAATGGCGGTGACGGTTATACTGATATTTTAAAAATTGAAAATGATATTTGGGGCAAAAAATTAACGCGAAGAGTGGAAAATGATAATTAAAAAAGTCACCCTCCTTGCGGAGGGTGACCCTTGGATGTAAAACCCTTTTGGTCTATATGAACAACCAAAAGACATAGGTATTATATCAATAACTATTAAGGAAGTCAAGATAATTGTGGGTAACTTATTTTAAATATCTAATTTTAGATAAAATATATCTATAAATAATATGGTAAAAATAACTTATTTCGTCCACGGGACGACAACCGATAATGAGAAGGATATCTCGTCCGGGTGGTATGATGTCGGCCTATCTGATTTGGGAGTAAAACAGTCAATCGACCTAAAGGATCAAATCAAAGACAAAAAGTTTGATGCAGTATTTTGCTCGGATTTGCAAAGAGCAGTTGATTCGGCCAAATTAACTTTCGGAGACACTGTGCAGATAATTCAGGATCAAAGATTGCGGGAATGTAATTATGGGGAATATAACGCCAAAGCATCGGCAGTCGTGGAGCCGATGCAGGAAGAACACATCGCAGAACAATTTCCCGAAGGTGAGAGTTATGAAGACGTGAAAACCAGAATTGCCGATTTTATTGGATTCCTGAAACAAAACTACGACGGTCAGAATGTCGCAATTGTGGCTCATAAGGCGCCACAACTGGCCTTGGATGTACTGCTAAAAGGTAAAACATGGGAGCAGGCATTCGCTGAAGATTGGCGAAAAAGAAAAGCGTGGCAACCGGGTTGGGAGTATGAAATTAATTGAATAAAAAATAATTTATTTATGAAAGAAAGGGTTTATTTCAAGTCCAAAGACGGCATTAAACTCTGTGGTATTTGGGATATGCCTAAAAAAACTAACGGTAAAGCAGTTATTTTAGCGCATGGAATTACTGTCGACAAAAATGAGGACGGCGTTTTTACTAATTTATCCAAATTGCTTAAAGACCACGGTTATGCCGTATTACGTTTTGATTTTAGGAGTCATGGCGAGAGCCAAGGCAAACCGATAGAGGTTACAATCAAAGGTGAGATATTGGATTTAGATGCGGCGGTTAATAATGCAAGAAAAATGGGCTACTCGGATATTGGCATGGTAGGAGCCAGTTTTGGCGGTGGAGTCGCCACGCTATATGTGGCCAAGCATCCAAATAAAATAAAATGCCTTTGTCTTTGGAATCCTTGTTTGAATTATGACCACTGTTTTCTTAACCCGACGTTGCCCTGGCTGGTGGATAGGAAAGATAAGATGAGAGTTGATTTAAAACAGCAGGGCTGGACGACTTTGGGAAGAAGGAAGTTTGTTTTGGGCAAAAAATTATTCGCTGAAATGGCTAAGTTGCATCCCGAATTGGAAATTAAAAAGATACGAATGCCAATAGAAATAATTCATGGCGATAAAGATACTTACGTCCCATACGCTGACTCCAAGGCGTTATTGGCTGATATGCCCAACGGGCGTCTTGTAACGATTAAAAATGGCGAACACGGTTTTCATGAGCCAAGGGAACAGACGAATATGGCCAATATTAAAACGTTACATTTTTTTCAAAAATACTTATAATTTATTCGCAAAAACTGAAATCAATTAATAAATAACGACCAATTTACAAAAACATATGGCTACAAACCAAACAATAAAATCAACCGGCTGCTGTGAGCCGTTTAATCCCGAGCCCTGGCAGGATAAAGAAATCACCTGGCAAAATAAAATTTTTGTTAAAGACCATATTACGAGTTTTTGCCATATTCCGTTGAATATGGGAAAGAAAATCGTTAAGAATTTGGGATTAATTGAAAAAGCCGGAGCCCAAGCGCCGCAGCAATTAATGCTTACTGATGAAAAATCGCTTTGGGGCGCGGATATTTACATTGATGTTTCCAAGGATGTTCCGGGCGCGGAAATGGCCGATCTTTCCGGCACTTTTTTAACCAAGGTTTTTGAAGGGCCGTATCAAAACGCCGGCAAGTGGGCGCAGGAAATGAAGGAATATGTGGAAAACAAGGGCCAGAAAATAAAAAAGTTGTATTTTTCTTACACCACTTGCCCCAAATGCGCCAAGGCCTATGGCAAGAATTACGTGGTGCTTTTGGCGCAAATAAATTAGGCGCACTAAATTTGCGCTGACTGATAAGGAGAAAAAAATGGACATTATTTTGGCTACAAGAAATCCCAGCAAAGCCGATCAGATCAGAGCGGTATTTTCCGGTTTGCCGGTTCAAATCCTGACTCTTGACGAGGCGGGAATTAAGGGCGAAGCGGTTGAAGACGGCCGGACGCTTCAGGAGAACGCGCTCAAAAAAGCGCGCTTTGTGCATGAGCAGTTGGCTGATAAAACGTTGGTTATGGCGGACGACACGGGGTTGTTTATCAACGCCTTGGGCGGCGCGCCGGGCATACGTTCCGCCAGATGGGCCGGTGAAACGGCCACGACCGAGGAAATAACCAAGCATACTCTTGCCGCGCTTGCCGGCGCGACCGATCGCTCGGCCAGGTTTGAAACCGCGGTCGCGGTTATCATGCCCGACGGCCGGGAGCGCTTTTTTAACGGTCAAGTCAGCGGTCAGATTCTGGAATCGCCGCGAACCGCGCCTCAACCCAAAATGCCATACAGTGGGATTTTTGTCTGCGACGGTTCCGGCCTGGTTTGGGCGGAGATGACCATTGAACATGAAAACAGCATTTCCCACCGCGGCCAGGCCTTCCGCCAAGCCCGCGCCCTGATAGAAGGTCTTTTGTAATATTTAGAGCGATTAATATTTCCAAGAGGTTGGCAGGCCACTTTACTGCCAAGGCAGTCGCCCTAATACCCCGCGGCTCTGTCGCGGGGTTGACTTCATTAATTGATTTTGAGATAATTTATATTAGATTATAAAAGTTGCGATGTAACTTTAATAATATGGAAAATTACGATTGGTATCAGCAGCTTATCAAGCCGTCATGGTCGCCGCCGGCTTGGCTATTCGGACCGGTTTGGACTTTTCTTTACATTCTAATCACCGTTTCTTTCGGTTGGGTATTTATTTTGGCTTGGCAAAAACGGCTGCCTTTGATTATCGCTTTGCCCTTTGTTTTGAATTTGTTTTTTAATTTTATTTTTACGCCCCTGCAATTCGGTTTGAAAAATAATTTTTTGGCTTCAGTTGACATCCTCTTGATCTTGGTTACGCTTATTTGGGCAATGGTCGCTGTTTATCCTTACGCGCGTTGGGTGTCTTACTTGCAAATACCGTATTTGCTTTGGGTGATGTTTGCCGCCGTTTTGCAATTAACCGTTACTTATTTAAATAAATAATATGAAAAAAATTATCGTTTCTCAATTCGTGGTTTTGTTAGTTGGCACGGTTTTCGCTTGGGGTAACTTCTTTTACGAGTTGTGGCTCTGGTTGCAGAATCGCGCTTGCACCACCGGCTGTTACGCCGCCTCCGGGCCTTTGGTCAATCCGTTTTTTACCCCGTGCTTTTACGGCGCGGTCTTTTTTGCCCTCGCCTTTGTTTTGAGTGTTGTTTTACTGCGATCGGAATTAAAGAAATAAGATCTAAGTTTGGATTAATCATAAAACCCCCTGTCGAAAATTTTCGACAGGGATGTTTTAAAGTTCGGTTGGTTTTACTTATTAAGATGAGTTGCCAATTAAATTATGCACAGGTCAATCATGGAACTTTAATCTTATGATTTTGTTTGGTATAATTAGCTCATTATGCCTAAACCAAAGAAAAGCAAATTAATTGTTGGCTTGCCCACCAGACATGAGGAAGCAACCATTTATAATGCCTTAAAATCAATTAGTGAAGCTATTTTTTACACTCAAATACAAGATTATCGCTTGGTAGTGTGCATTAACGGTTGTAGCGATAAAACTCCGAAAATTGTCAATGATTTTATTAAGGATTTCCCGCACATCAACTGTACGGTTATTGAAAGCCAACCTGGGTTAGTTAATGCGCAAAGAAAAATTGTTGAATTATTTCCCGCTGAAGTGCATGTGTTTCCGGATGCTGACGGTAGGATAAAAAAGGACGCTATTAAATTATTATTAGATGAATTAAATAAAGATAAGAAGTTAATGGTTGTTTACGCCAAAACCGTTTCCCTTATTGATAAGGATGGCCGTCTTCCATTAGTGAGGAAAATGGGCATATTGTATGATTCGCAAAAAATGTTGACTCCGCGCCGTTATTTTCACGGTCGTCTGTTCGCCGTTAAAAAATGGTATTTGCCGCCGGATACAGAGGTTTTAAAAAGAGCTCAAGCCAATAAAAATAGTCGAGAATTGTTAAAATACTGCAAAAAGCAACCATTACTTTCAGCCGATGATATTTTAATGTCTAGTTATTTTATTGATAAATATGGATTTGCATCCATTAAACAAGTGAGCCGGGCCCATTGTTATGCTTGGCCAATTGGTTCATTTGTCGATTGGCTTAATGTTTATCGGCGTCGTAATATAGAAGTGGAAAAAATTAAGCGTTGGTATCCCGAGTATAATTACCTTTGGCCGCTAATCGATCGTTATACTGATTGGCGGAAATGGCGGCAAGCTGATTTTTTTGATAAAATGCTTTGGTTGCTTTATCTGCTAATGAAAGGGATATTTTTTTGCTATTTGCAGATTGAATTTTTATTACTTAAACTAGGATTTTATGAACCGCCGGAACAATGGAAAACGACCATCAGCACCAAAAAAAGATTCAATTAAATTTTTAGTATTTTTTGATATCGATGGCACCCTGCTTGACGACGATCAATTGGATTTGGTTAAATTGCGGAAAAGTATTTCAGTTTGGAAGAAATTTGGCTTAGTTTTCGGTCTAAACACCAATCGTCCCTGGTCGGAATCCGCCAAGCTTTACGAACAATTATCTTTTAATGGCCCGATTATCGCGGAAAATGGTTCATATTACAAACTTAATAAAACCCAACCTCAAATTGTTTCAACCGGTATTGATCATAAATTGCCGCAAGAAGTGTTAAAGCGATTAGGAGAATTTAGCGATCGTAAAAAGAACAGTCAAATTATAGTCAGTGATGATAAGAGGATTTTACTGGACAAAAAAATAGTTGATCTGCTTTTTATTACGGCCAGCCGACAATATTCGTCTAGTGTTTACGTTAGAAGATATGGTAATATTAATCGGCGACAAACTAGAATCATATTTGAAATGTTAAGAAAAAAATTGTCTACTTATAAAGTAGAATTACTCCCGAGGTTTGGTAAAATAATCATCGGCAATAAAAAAGTTAATAAATTTTCTACTCTGGACCGATTAAGGAAAAAGTTCTTTAATAAATATAAGGTTTTAATGATTGGCGACGATGAAACGGCAATTAGACGATATCCGGCCATCGAAATGATTGCCGTTAAACAGGCCTCATCACAGTATAAAAAAAATAGCGACTATGTGGCGAAGCGCGGCGGAGTGGAGGGGATTAAAGAGATTATCAATAATTATTTATAACCATACTATGAAAAAAGAATATCCACCCGGTCAAGAAATTCAAGAAAAAATTCCTAAGAAGGAAGTCGCTTTCGCCTTTATCAAACCGGATTTTTTTGCCGATCTGCCGACTATAGAAGAAATTATCAGGGATCATGGTTTAGAAATAATTTATCGCGATCAAATCAGATTGTCGCCCCAAACCGTTGATTTGATTTATCAGGAAGTGAAAAACGAACATTTTTTTGAAGCCATGAAGGATTACCTTATTTCCCATGACGTTGTTGTTATGTTAGTTGGCGGCGAAGGGGTTGAGGCGCAGAGGGTTTTGTTGAGTCTCAAAAAAGACCAGGGCAAAGACGGAGTAATCCGTGAGCGGCTACAAAAACATCCGCAAGTTTCCGGTGAAGAATTAGCTCTCTGGGAAAGCGGCCAGCATCCCCGACAAAATGAATTGTCAGTTGTCTTAACGCAAAAGAATGTTTTACATACAGCCGATAACGCGGAAGAAGCTTTGGCCGGTTTAAAAGCCATTTTGGGTCCTAAGTTCGAAATATTGCAAAAACGCGGCAATCTGCCGGCCGAGTTATGGGATATTTTTAATGAATAAATTATAAATTTATGAGTGTTAGCGAAAAATCGACCTTTGCCGGCCGCGAATTGACTTTGACTTGGATAGAAACCGGCGTTGTTCCCCAGAATTTAAAAATTTCCCAAGTTAGCGGATACTGTTTAGATAATAATAACCAAGTTCTGATTATAAAAAATGAACATGGCTGGGGTTTGCCCGGCGGACATCCTGAAGAGGGAGAGAGCGTCGAGCAATCTTTGCGGCGAGAGATTTTAGAAGAAGCCGATGCAACCGTTGGTAGTTTTAAGTTGTTCGGTTATATTGAAGTTAATGATCCGCAAAATGAATCGATTGAGGGCCGTGATTATGTCCAGCTTAGATTTATTTGCCGCTTGGCAGAGATTAGCGATTTTAGCGCGGGATTTGAAACCTCGGAACGCGCTTTTGTTTCAATAGCGGACTTGCCGAATTACGTTACTTGGATGGCCGCTTCAGCCACGGGCCGCGCCCAATACGAATCTTTTCTTAAAGTCATTTAATCTAAAATTATGAAATTGGCGATTTATCAGCCACGGGCCAGTTATTTTGTGGGCGGGGGAGAAGTGGTGCCTTTGCAAGAGGCCAGATTTTTAGCTTTGGCCGGCCATCAAATAACACTTGTAACGACGCGAGCGTCGTTTATTAAACCTAGCGAATATTTTTTGCGTTTTGTCAAAAATAATCCGAAGGTTAAGGTGGAATACATAGTTTTGCCCGCTGAATTGCAGTGGATTTACCGGGAAGTTCCCGGTCAAAGATGGATTCGTTGGGATTATGAAAGCATCCATGTCGGTCGTTTGGCTTTTGCTTACTTTTTAAAAAATAAGTTTGATTTATTGTTAGTCCATAATTATCTTGACAGTATCGCCATTCCTCCTGATCAAAAATCTATTTCCTACTTGCATGGCTACCCGCCGGCGGCTAATTATTTGCACGAACTTTTTGCCGTCGTACCCTCGGCTTTTATTGCTGATTCCCTGTTAATTAAAGAAAAATGGCAGGCCTTAGCCGGCCTAACGGGCATTCAAGTGGCCACCAATGGCGTTGATGCTTCATTTTTTAAACCCCAGTACAAAAAAACTAAGTACGATGTTCTATATCTTGGTCGGTTGATTAAAACTAAGGGCGTAGCTTACTTAATTGAGGCCATGGCAGAATTGAGAACCCTGCCTGATTTACGATTGGCTATTGCTGGCAGCGGTCCGGAATTGAGTAATTTGAAGAGCTTAGCCAATAAGCTCGGGATCAAGAAGCGAATAAGTTTTCTTGGTTATATTAAGGACGAGGATTTGCCAGAATTGTATAATTCTTCAGCAATTTGCGTTTTTCCTTCCTATGATCGCGAAGGGATCCTAACCGTTATGTTAGAAGCGGCGGCTTGCGGCCGGCCGATAATTACCACTTCGGCTTGCAGTATGTCGGAATTTTTGCGCAATGGTTATAATGGTTTATTGGTTAAACCGCAAAGCGTTTCAGCTATCGCCCAGGCGATTAAAAAATTATATTGCCAGCCGGTTGTAGCTGAAAAGTTAGGGCGGCAAGCCAGGAAATCCATAAAACAACAATGGAGTTGGGAAAAGAAAATTAAAAAAATGGAAAAAATTTATGCTCAAGTCGTCTCTCGTCATTAAATCAGCCGGAGCTGCGATAGAAATCAGCAGTCAGAATAAAAAGGATATCGTCAAATTGAAAAAGTCAACATTCTTAAAACGTTATATTCCCGATGGCCAGATAGTAACGGATATGGTAATGGATCAAAAAAAAGTCGATTGCCGATTAGTATTGCATGGCGGATCAGAAAAATTAAAACTTAACTATCCTCAAGCCGATTATTATACTAAAAAGTATAATGAGAAGGATATCGTTTCTTTGGCCGAATATTTATTGGAGCGAGCTCGTCAAGAAAGAGGAATTTTTTGCGTTCACGGTTCCGCCTGTGTGGTTAATGATCAGGCGATTATTTTTTGGGGCGGCGCCAGCGGTATGGGTAAAACCTCGCTTAGTCATGATTTGGGCCGTAAACAATGGGCCAAGTGGTATGGCGATGAAAAAATATTAATTGACTTACGCAGGAAAACTGTTTGCGGTCGTGTGGCGACAGCTTATATTAAAAATGGCCAAAAAAATATCTATCAATCCATAATCGGCAATTTTTCTCCGTCAATCCCCATAGCTTTTTTTGTTTATCCATTTCTGTTTAAAAACAGTAACGATCGTTTAACCTGGGTGAGGTGGCCGAAAGAAAAATTTTATTGGCATCTATTTGAGGAACTGAACAGGAAAATCAGAGCCACTTCACGCCGGTTATTCAATAATCAAGAACCGATTATGCCCATAGACACCATTGAGTTGGCTAGAAGACGCAATGTTTTAATACGCGGCTTAATTAAAACTATTCCCTGTTATTATACTGTTGGCAATAGTCATCTGATTTGTGGTAAAATAAAATCATTAATTAAATAACGATAAACACATGAAGGGGGATATATTAAGGAGGGGAAAAATTCTGCTGCCGCTGGTGGCGGGATTTTTTATTTGTTTTGTTTTTATCAGCGTTTGGTCGGCGGTTCCGGCGCAAGCGGCTACGATCATTAACCACCCGGATGACTCGGCTATTGCCACCGATACCGTTTGGCATGACGGCGAAATCCACGTCATAGCAGATTACGCGACTTTTTGGGTTAATCCGAACGCCAAACTGACCATTGAGCCGGGGACGGTGGTAAAAGTCGGTTATAATTCAATTATCAGAGTTGATGGCGATTTAATCGTCAACGGTACGGCCGATAAATTAGTGAAAATCGTTTCTTTGCGCGATGATACTGTCGCCGGCGATACCAACGGCGACGGCCCGGCAACCGTTGCCAATTTGAATGACTGGCGGGGGATTATGCTGGAAGCCAACCGTTACAATTCCATAGTTAATGCGGAATTCAGCTATGCGGTCATTAAGCATGGCGGCCGGGGTTATCCCAGGGGTTTTATTATTTATACAAGTAAAGTTGCTTCATTGAAGATTGATCATTGTAATATTATTGATAATAGCGGGATTATATTTATTGACGCTCTCTCTAAAAATGTCAGTATTAACAATTCTAATTTGTATAGTCCCGATTTTTGCGATTACAGCGACAGCGGTAACTTATGTCATTACGATAACGGCTTTAAAACTTTTTCCTCGCAGACCATTGATTTAAGAAATAATTATTGGGGTTCGCCAACCGGGCCGACTTATGGTACCACTACCGAACCGACAGTTTTTACCGGAGCAGTTTTAGACAATCCGGTTAACGGCAATGTAATTTATCAGCCGTTTGCCACTCGGCCGTTTGAGTTCGGCGTTAAGAAGCCGAATCCGGTGATACTGATACCCGGCATCCTCGGCAGTTGGAATGTTTCCGGCCAATGGCAGGTGGATCCGATTTTGCACACCTACGATGATTTATGGAGCGCGTTTAAGGCCGCCGGTTATGAAGAAGGCAAAACCCTGTTTGCTTTGCCGTATGAGTGGCGGCATTCCAATTTGGACACCATGACCCATCTGCGCGACAAGATTAATGAAGTTAAAGCGATTTGCCAATGCGAACAAGTGGATTTAGTCGGCCATTCCATGGGCGGATTAGTGGCTCGCGCTTATATTGAAGGGCCTTTTTATAATAATGATGTGGATAAAACAGTGTTTTTAGCCACCCCGCATCGCGGCGCCACTGAAGCATATTTGATGTGGGAAGGGGGAAGCGTTGGGACTGATTTGTGGAAACAATTAGAACAAAAAATATTTACTATTGAAGCTAAATTTAATGGTTATAGCTATATTTCTCAATATTTGAAAAATTATCCAATTTTATCAGTTAAGGAACTATTACCGGTTTATGATTATTTGCGTGATAAGGATAGCGGGCAATTAAGAAGCTACCCCGACGATTATCCGCGCAATGAATTTTTGGAATCATTAAATTCGCCGGCAAACCTGGAAAAACTGAACGCCGTTAAAATTTTTAATTTTATTGGTAACGCCGGTAATAATGATACCATTGATATTTTGCGCGTCGTTTCCAGTTCTAATGCTTTTAATGAGTGGCTGTACGGCTATCCGGAAAATTATGATTCTTTTTTTGGTGATCATGGCCTGGAATATAACGCCGGCGATACGACCGTACCGCAAAGAAGCAATATTGATTTCGCTACCGCTGAAAATATTTTTATCAACAGTAATCATGGTCGTATTGTTACTGACGCGCAAAAAGCCGTGATTAAAAGTTTGACCGGCGTGGAACCGACGCAAGAAATCAGGCAGAATTCAGTGCAAAAGATACTTATGGTCAGAATATTTTCGCCGGCGAATTTTATAATTACTGCCCCGGACGGCAAGCGATTGGGTTATGACGCTCAAACCAATCAGGATATTTCAGAAATCCCGGGCGCTTATTATTCCAGTAACGGCAACGGGCCGGAATACGCCATTATTCCCGAGCCCTTGGCTGGCGATTATAAGATTGGATTATTAGGTACGGGTAACGGCGAATACAGATTAAGCGCCAGTTCCATCAGCGACGGCTTAACTGTGGATAATGATTTTAGTGGCCAAATTGTTGCCGGACAAAACAGGGATTTTGTCGTCAATTATTCGGATGCCGGCGAGCTTGGCGGACTTAAGCCCCAAGATAATATCCCGCCGGTTATAACCATTATCAGCCCCAAAGCCGGTTCCGCTTATCTCCGCCGGAGCAAACTCAACCTGGACTATTCCGTAACCGATGATTTTTCCGGCGTCAGCTCAACTGCAGTTGCCATTGACGGCCGATTAATCGGCGCTACCACCACCGTTGATTTGTCGGTTTACGCGGCCGGCTGTCATTTGTTAAGCATTACGGCATTGGATTCGGCCGGCAATGAATCTGCCGCCACGACAACTTTTATTGCGTCAGCATCTATTGCCTCCGCTCTGGCCGATATCAATGACTATTATCGTCAAGGATTAATCAGCAAAAAAGACAAAAACTTGCTTGCCAATTCCCTGGAACTGTTGCAGTTAAAGTTAAAAATTAACGACCTAACCATGTCTTTAGCAAAGAAAGCCCGCGATTCAGTTGTTGCTAACGTTAAGCTTAAGCCGGAAATAAAAGAGAAACTTTTAGCCAAAGCCGACGAGGTTATAGAAAAAATGAAGTCAGACCGGCAGAAAACAATTACCGCGCAATTGGATTTGTTTGATAGGCGATTGGATGATGTGGTGATTGCCGGGCAAGTTTATGATATACTTAAGTCAGACAGTGTTTATTTAAGGAATAATCTATAAAAG
The DNA here is from genome assembly GCA_041666945.1 of Candidatus Buchananbacteria bacterium. GTDB lineage: Bacteria > Patescibacteriota > Patescibacteriia > 2-01-FULL-39-33 > 2-01-FULL-39-33 > CAISTG01. The sequence continues at coordinate 52,331 of JBAYFY010000002.1, forward strand.
TATGATTAATAAGAATAAGAATTGGTTATTGATTTTGTGTACAATTATATTAATAATAATTTTTACTCCGATTTTTGGATGGTTTTTTAAGGAGTATTTAGGGCCATACTCAGTTGGTTTTTGGGGGCCACAACATCCTGAATATTTAGATGGGTTTTTTGCAGCTATAGCTTTTTTTATACCATTATTATTTGTTGTCATGGGTACAAAAAATAAATATAAGATTATTATTTTTTTAGAAATTATTATTTTAATTATTTTATTGTTTTTGAAATCAGGAAAGAATTTTGTAGTTAGTTTAATCGCTGCTATTTTGGGTTGGCTTATTGGTGAAGGCATTTTGCGTCTATATCAATTAGCAAAAAAGAGATAGTTTGTGACAACAGCCGATTTGTCGCCAAGTCGCCGCTTATGGGCATTTTACCCGGCCGGAATTCAGCTGGGAGAAATAAGGCGCCAAATGGCTGTTTATTGCAATTGATCGTTTTATGCTATAATTACAGTATAAATTTGTAATTATATGAAAAAAAATCTAATTTTTGTTCTGGTGGCGGCCGGACTTCTTATGGCTGTTTCGGTCAGCGCGCATCAGCCGCGTTCAGCTTACCGGATGACGGCGACTAAGGATTCGCCGATTGCGATCGCTAACGCCGATGTATCGCAGGCATTCTACGGCCGGCTCAAAGGCGGGATTGATTATTATGATTTGAAATTGGACGCGCCGCTGGATTTTTATTTTCAAGTGTTAATACCCGATATTGTTGATGCTCCCACCGGGTTTTTGGCGCAACTGAATGACTCTGCCGGCAAGCCGTTGGCAGTGTTAAACACCATGGGTTATCCGTTGCAGAAATTCCACGAAGATTTTGCCGGTGACGATTATTTGCAAGGACCGGAAAGGAAAATCAGTTTGCCGGCCGGCGATTATCGCGTTTTGGTTTCCAGTCCGGATAATCTCGGCAAATATGTGTTGGTAGTAGGGGAAAAGGAGTCGTTTCCTTTGGGTGAGTCATTAAAAACCTTATGGCTTCTGCCCGGACTGAAAGGATTTTTTAATAAACCGCTTTGGGCGGTTTACGAGGGGCGCATCGGCGCCGGTCTGCTTGTCGCCACCCTGATTATTTTGGCGGTAATTTTGTTAATCGTCGGTTTTGTGATATTTGAAAGACGCCGGAAAAAATAATATTTTATTTTTTAACTCCGATCCTGGCGGTCGGAGTTTTTTTAAATATTATTGCCAAAATAGCGGATTTTTGTTAGAATTTAATCCAGTTATGGCTAATTATAAATTGCGACAATTGCAACGCGACTTGCGCCGTTTGGCCGATCCGGCCAAAGCCGCCATTCTGATGCGGTTTTTTAAGACCGGCAAAGGGCAGTATGGCGAAGGTGATAAATTTTTAGGCGTGGTGGTGCCGGCGCAAAGGCAAGTGGCTAAAAAATACAGCCAATTATCTTTGGTTGAGACGGAGAAATTATTGCACAGCAAGATTCACGAAGAACGCCTGACCGCCTTGATTATTTTGAGCAATCAATTCAAGCGCGGCGACAATAGAAGCCAAGGGCGGATTTTCAAGCTTTACCTTAGAAACACTCATTACATCAATAATTGGGATTTGGTTGATTTAAGCGCGCCCAATATCGTCGGCGCTTGGCTTTATCAGCGCGATCGTCGGGTTTTATACCGTTTAGCCGGATCCAAGTCGCTTTGGGAAAGACGCATCGCCGTATTGGCCGCTTTTCACTTTATCCGCCAGGGCGATTGCGCCGACGCTGTCAAAATCATTGAAATTCTTTTGCCCGATGAACATGATTTGATACATAAGGCCGCGGGCTGGATGTTAAGAGAAATCGGCAAACATTGCGGCGAGAATAAATTAAAAAGTTTTCTCAATAAATATTCGGCGCAGATGCCGCGTACCATGTTGCGTTATGCCATTGAGCGGCTGCCGGCAGGGGAGCGCAAGAAATATTTATCTAAATAAATAAATTTGAAATATGAAGATAAAAGCGTCGTTGCATTTGCATGCCAAAGAAGACATCAGGGATTGCAAGCTGATTGATTATACGATTAAAGATTTGATTGATCGTGCCGCAGTTTTAAATTTCAAAGTTTTGGCCATTACCTGCCATGAGAAAATGGTTTGCAATTCGGAAATGGTAGCTTATGCCAAAAGCCGGGGCATCTTGCTGATTCCGGGCGTGGAGATTCGTTTGAATCGCAAAGACCTGTTAATCCTGAATTGCGACGTTACGGCCGAGCAAATAACCGATTTTGCCTTGTTGGATAAATGGCGCCAAAAGCACCCCGAGTCGTTTATTATCGTGCCTCATCCCAACCACGGAATGATGGTATCTTTGGGTTTGAACAAGTTGCGCCGTCATCGCGATCTTTTTGACGCGGTGGAGCACAGTTGGTTTTATAGCAAGCAGTTTGATCCTAACAGGAAAGTCAGCCGAATTTGCGTTGCTTTGAATAAGCCGTTTGTCGCTACTTCCGATCTGCACCAGTTGAAATATTTGGATTTGGATTATGCCGTTTTGGAATTAGCCGATTTAACGCCGTCAGCCGTTTTTGCCGCCATAAGAGAAGGAAAATTCCAAAATGTCAGTCAGCCCAAAAGTATATTGGAATTGGCAATTTTTTATATTTGGATGTCAACCAAAAATTTTATCGCGTTGTTTACTCCCGACGAATAAACGCAGTTTAAGGAAAAGTAAAACTGGCTCCAGCGATTATACTGTGGCATCAATTTAATCTTTTATTCTAAAATTAGACAAAATTTAGAATAAATTTTTTATTTACTTGACTTTTTTTGTGTAATATGCTAAACTGATAGCTCGTTCTTTTGATGTTGTTTCAGTAAGAAGCTTTAAAAAAGACCGCAAGGTCAAAGGAGGCGGAGTTAATGAATGATCGCAGGAATGTCAATATAATCCATTTACGGTACTTGGTGATAGAGACGATCAATATTGCATTGCGCGGAGCTAAAATTATTGATCGCGAATTATTACTTAGAATGTATGGCATGATTGTCGATGAAGATTTTCCGGCTAAACTGCTATTAATTGAAGCTCAAGAAAATTTTTTTCGGGTTAAGATCGGACAATTTTTTGAAATTCAGTTTATGGATTATAACAACTGGGTGTCGGTGTATATCATTAATAGCCGGCGTGATCGTAATACTGACTATGACGGGTTTCATTTCGGTCAGATCACATCCAAGTCCCTAATGGTTGTGGCTCAATTCTTGATCCAATACGCCCATGATATTGATTCCAAGGCGCGTTGTGAAAAGGCCTGGCGGCAAAATCTTGCGGCTATGGGCATCAGTATTAATTAGCTGTTCTTTAAGTCGTTTTGGTTGCTACCGAACGACTTTTTTTGTGACAAAAATCCGCAATTTAAAAAGGAAGCCGTAATCGGCTTCCCTTACTAAGGTGCTTGACTAAATAAACTCTTGGCCCCACTCTTCCATTTTTTTGATAACCTTGAGGAAGCTTTTACCGTCACTGTCGGGGGTAAAGAGTTGCACCAGATAAACTGGTTTGTGAGCCATAAAAGCCATACCCAAGTCAAAATGCGAACCGGTTGATTTGCTGTCCCAGAAAATATGCACAAAGGAACATTTTTCCATGGCGGCGGCATGCGTTAGGCAGATATCCATTCCTATGGAATCGTTCTGATCGGCATCGCGCGGCGGGTAATGAACTTCAAGACCTGCCTTTTCTAAACGTTTAACATAGTCGTCTATCAGCGTTTGTTGTTCCGGAGTAATGTTGCGCACCGGACAAATCAGATAAATAAGATCTTTCTTAGGTTGCGCGCGACTCGACTGTTCGCCTTTCTTTTTAAAACAGTAACGCAGGTAGGCCCAGCAAGCCAAAATCAGGCCATAGAGCAAATGCAGAGGAAAGATTGAAATATAACAGAGCGCGACAAAGGCCAACAGTATGATATAATCACTGATTTGCATGGCCGGTTTCTCCTTTGGGGTTGTTTAAAGAACTGTCCAATCGTTTTTATTTGTTTTCCACTTTAGCATAGGTCAAGCCAGAAAGCAAGGCCGCACTGCAATCACTCTTGCAAAATTAACGGAATAATCGCTTAATAGGTTAATAATTCAAATTGAAGCCGTTTTGACTTAAAGGGTTAAAAATGGTAAAATTACCGCATAATCATAGCAAAATTACTCCATGAACAAGTCGGTAGCAATAGCGGTTTGCGCTTGGCCGCCTTTGGGCGGTGGCATTGGCAACAACGCTTATTATCAACTCAAAGGACTGAATAAAAATTCCGTTACGGCTCGCGCTTTTACGCCGGCTTATTTTAATCTTGATCGGGATGTTTCTTCGCTCGTTTCTTATTTGCCGGCGGTCTTGCCCTTAGGCAAAGCCGCTTTTATGCGCGGTTTGAAGCGGCAGCTGGAACACTTTGATATCATTCATTTGTACTGGCCCTTTTTCGGCGCTGATTTGCAGGTCGCCGCCTGCAAACGCCGGCATCCGGAAAAAAAACTAGTTTTGCATTATCAAATGGATCCGGTCGGCCGGGGGGTTAAGGCCTGGATTTTTCGGCTATACGTTAAGTTGTTTTTTGGCTCCCTTATCAAGTTAGCTGACAGGATTTTGGTGCTGTCTTTGGATCATGCCCAGCATTCTTATCTGGCTCCTTATCTTAAGCTCTACCCGGAAAAATTTTTGGAGTGGCCCAACGGCGTGGATACGGATTTGTTCAAGCCGTTAGATCAAAAGAATAAATTGCGCGCTCTGAACAAATTTAGTGTTCAAGACAAGATCGCGGTGTTTGTCGGCGGTTTAGACAAACAACATTTTTTTAAGGGCGTGCCCGTGTTGCTTCAAGCATTTGAAAAAGTGGTCAAAACCGTGCCGCAAGCCAAGTTGCTTATTATCGGCGATGGCAGTGAGCGTTTGAAGTTTGAGGGTCAGGTATTGGATTTGGGTTTAAAGGATCAAGTGCGCTTTTCGGGCTGGGTGAAGAATGAAAATCTGCCCGCTTGGTATAATTTGTCTGACGTTTTTGTCTTGCCCTCCACCGAATCAACGGAGAGTTTTGGCATAGTGGCGGCCGAAGCCCAGGCCTGCGGTTTGCCGGCCATCGTCGCTAATTGGCCGGGAGTGCGCCAAACCATCAAACTGAATGAAACCGGGTGGTGGGTGGAGCCGAAAGACATCAATGATCTGGCCTTGAAGTTGGCCAAGCTTTTGGCCGATGAATCCTTATGCCAACAATTCGGCCAAGCCGGACGAGAACGCGCCGGACGCCTGTATAGTTGGACTAACTTGATTTTGCGTTTATTGGATATTTATAACTCGCTTTATGTTCCAATGGCGGAAAAAAAATAATTTTAAAGCTGCCTTGCTTTGGTTCCTAACCCTGGCTTGGGCGGTTTTTATTTTTTATCTTTCCGCCCAGCCCAATTTTCCGGTTAATTTTACGGTTAACGAATACCAGGTGTTTTCTTCTTGGGCGCACATTATTTTGTATGTCGTTTTGGCTTTCTTGACGATTGAGGCCGCGGTGGCGTCAGGCATTAATCGGCGCCAGGCCTTAGTCGTAGCTTTAGCGATTGGCGCCGTTTATGGCGCTTCGGATGAGTGGCACCAAGCTTTCGTACCCGGCCGGGAGATGAGTTTAAGCGATTGGCTTTTGGATGTTATTGCCGCGTTTTTAGTGATGTTTTGCTACTCCATTATTTATCGTTTTAAGTTGTTTGACCATTAATATGAAAATTGCCGTTATTCATTCAATTTATCAACCTTACACTCGCGGCGGGGCGGAAGTGATGGTATCCAATGTTGTCAGCGGGCTGAAAAATCGCGGACATGAAGTTTTTGTTATTGCCGTCGGTTATGAAAATAAAATGGAAGTGATTGGCGGCGTTAAGGTTTACCGCATCAAGCCGTTTAATCTGTTTAATTTTTTGGCTATCAACGACCAGCCGGCTTGGCGGCGCTTATTCTGGCATTTGATAGATATGTTTAACGATGTTCAGACCTGGCGAATCTACAAGGTTCTGGCGGCCGAAAAGCCGGAGTTGGCCTTAACGCATAATCTTAAGGGTTTGGGCTATCAAGTTCCGCCTTTATTGAAACTATTGAAGATTAAACACATTCATACCATCCACGACATGCAGTTAATCCATCCTTCGGGACTGATTATTGATGATCCAAAATTCAAATTGAATTTTTTCGTCCGGTTGTATGCCAGATTTTGTCGCGAGCTGTTTAATAATCCCGACGTGGTCGTTTTTCCCTCGGATTATATTCGACTGATTTACCGCCGTTACAAGTTTTTTACTGAATCAAAAGTGGAAATATTGGGTAATCCGCTGTTAGTTAAACCACAAAGGACTAAAACCGCCAAAAGCGATATCTTTACTTTGGCATTTATCGGCCAATTGGAACTGTACAAGGGAATTATTGACTTGATCAAAGCCGTTAACCGTTTGAGCGGCAATTGGCGGTTGCTTATCGCCGGCGCCGGCCAAGCCGAAAAAGAAGCGCGCCGCGTCGCCATTGACAACCAGCGGATCAAGTTTCTGGGGCATTTGGATCAGGCGGAGCTTGAACACAAAATTTGGTCAGAAGCGGACCTGCTGGTTAACCCCAGCCGGACAGCGGAAAGTTTCGGCATGGTGGTGATTGAATCGTACGCGCATGGCGTGCCGGTGATCGCTTCCAAAATCGGGGCCTTGCCGGAATTAGTAAAAGACGGCTCCACCGGTTGGTTGATCAAACCTGGCAATCCCGACGACCTGAAGCGCCAACTGGAATTTATTATTGATAATCGGGATCATTTGACGCCGTTAGTGGAAAAATGCCTGGCTGAAGCGGAAAAATATACGATTGACAATTATTTAAATCGCCTCTTAGAATTATGAAAGGAATTATGAAAGCTCTAATTATCTTCAATCCGACTGCCGGCGTGGCGGCCAAGGCCGACGTTAAGGGTCTGGTAATTGCTCGGCTTAAATCTTTGGGTTACCAGCCAGATGTTTTAATTTTGGATTTTGATTTTGAAAACAACATGAACGTTTACAATTCAGCCGGCTTGCGTTTGGTTGTGGCGGTTGGCGGTGATGGCACGGTCAAAGTGGCGGCGCGGGAAATCATCAGGCGCCGACTGGCCGTACCGCTGGCCATTATCCCTTTCGGCTCGGCCAATGTTTTAGCTTCCACCCTGGGTTTGCCGTTGGACGCAACCGGGGCTTTGGCGCTGCTTCAAGAAATCAAAACCAAAAGAATTGATGTTGGCGTGATTAATAACCAGACCTACTTTATCGTCGGTTTTTCTTTGGGCTATGTGTCTTCAATTATTATTCATACGGAAAAGGGTCTCAAGAACCGGTTCGGTCATTTGGGCTATTTACTAAAGCTTTTATGGAATAAAGTTAGGATTTTCCGCATTAAATTCCGCATTGAAACGCAAAATAAGGTTTTTTGGGTCAGGGGCAACAGTTTGATTATCTTTAATGCTTTTAAATTTTTCGGCTTAGAACCCAAAAAACCCGTCAGCATCACTGATGGCATTTTTAATCTTTATATTGTAACCAATAAGACCTTTTTGACTTTGCTGCAGGCGGCTTTGGGCGTGTTGTTTTATGTCAAACCGCCGCGTTATGTTTTTACTTTGGATAATCGTTATTTTAAAATCAGAGTCAAGCGCCGCCATTTAAAAACCGCCCAAGTGGACGGTGATCGCATTAAGGTGCCGAAAGTAATGGAAATAGAATGCCTGCCCCAGGCGCTTGAAGTAGTGGTAAAATAAAAGCCGCGCTTAAATGGCGGCTTCGGCAAAGTGCTAAATTGGAGCAGGTAGATCAGGCGGTTGGCCAGTCGGTTCGTTGCGGCAGATAATTTTGTGGATCGGCTGTCCGCAAGAGGCGCAAACAAAAATAAGGCATTCTTGGCCGTCATATTGCGAACCTTTCAATCGCGTGCCGCATCTGATGCAAACGCATAATTCCTCAATTGATCCGAGGGTTAATAAATCAAGATATTCGCCGCCGCAAAATTTAATTTCCAACGGTTTTCCGCAAGTTGAACAAATCAATCGTCCTTGGTTTTCCATGATTAATCCTCCCAATATTATCCGTATCGACGGATTTTTTTGTTGCTTAAAATGTGCTATCTTTGATTATTTTTATCATATTTCAAGAGGTTTGGCAAATCGCTTGGTTATGTTATAATAAAGTCAAGAATTAATCATCAAATAGATGGAAATTTCTTTCCATGGCGCCGCCGGCGAAGTTACCGGCTCATGCATTTTAGTCAAAACAAAAAAGACCAAGTTTTTGGTTGACTGCGGCATGTTCCAGGGCACGCAATTCGCCCGGGAAGAGAATTTTGAATCCTGGCCGTTTGATCCGGCGGAGATTGATTTTGTTATTTTGACCCACGCCCACGTTGATCATTGCGGGCGCCTGCCCAAACTTTATGCCGACGGTTTTAAGGGCAAGATTTATTGTACCGGCGCCACCAAGGAACTGGCGGAAATAATTTTGCTGGACGCCGCCAAAGTCATCAAGGAAGAAGTCAGGCGCCATGGCGGAGAAATATTGTATCGCGATAAAGATGTTTACGGCGTCGTGCCTTTGTTTTGGTCGCTGGATTACGGCCAAAAACAGAAACTTAGCCCGGATACGACCGTCTGTCTGCGCGATGCCGGGCATATTCTGGGCTCGGCTATTGCCGAGGTTTGGATTAAGGAAGGGCTCAAATCCAAGAAAATAGTTTTTTCCGGCGATTTGGGCAACCCGCCGGCGCCGATTGTGCGCGACACTGATTTTATTGACGGCGCCGATTATATTGTCGTAGAATCAACCTATGGCGGTCGCATCCATGAACCGGCGGAAATGCGCTCTCAAATTTTGCGCCAGTCCATTTTGGATTCCATCGGCCGCGGCGGAGTTTTAATGATTCCCACTTTCGCCCTGGAAAGGACGCAAGAGGTTCTGTATGAGCTTAATTATTTGCACGAAACGAGGCAGATTCCCAAAGTGCCTGTTTATTTGGACAGTCCGCTGGCGATTGACGCTTTGGATATTTACAAGCGTTATACGCATTTGTTTGACGCTGAAGCCAAAGAACGCATTAATTCCGGCGATGCCCTGTTTAATTTTGCGGGGCTGGAATTGGCGCGAACCGCGGAACAGTCCAAACGAATCAACCGCGTCGCGGCGCCTAAGGTTATTTTGGCCGGCAGCGGCATGGCTAACGGCGGCCGCATCATGTTCCATCTCAAATTGTATTTACCCGACAACAAAAGCCAATTATTGATTATCAGTTATCAGGCGGAAGGATCGCTGGGCCGACTATTGAAAGACGGCGCCAAACGCGTAACCATTGACGGCGAAAAAGTAGCGGTCAAAGCCAAAATCATCGCTATCGGAAGCTACTCCTCTCATGCCGATCAACCAAAATTGTTACACTGGCTTAAGAGCGTTGATTCGCCCAGGCCCAAGATGATTTTTGTGAATCACGGCGAAGGAAAATCGTCTTTGATGCTGGCCGACGGCATCAGACAAAAATTGGGAGTGGAAACGATTATTCCGGAAAAGGATCAACGATTTACTATTTAGGAAGATAAAATTATGTTAGCCAAGCATTTGTTATTGAAGCGGACAACCGGCGGCCAGCAGCTTTTTTTGTCATTAGCGGCTTTTTTATTTTTAGTTTTTGCCGTCTTTAAGTTGAACAGCCCGGCGGTTAAAACCCAAGCCGCGGTTTCCCAACCTGACAGCAATACCGTGGGCCGGCTAACTGAAGCTTATTTGGCGGCTAAATACGACGAGGCCAACGCCGTTTTGGTTTCCGGCGCTCCCGTCGCGGAACATCAACCGACTATTTTGGAAAAATCCAAAACATCCTGCCCTGACACTGATTTTACCGCTTACGCTTCCGCCACCGTTTATGAAGCGCCGATTGCCGTTTTGATGTATCATCATGTCGCCGCCGCGCCCGCAGGCAATCCTTTGCCGGGTCTGTACCACGAGCCGGAATTATTTGAAGATCAGTTGCGGACGTTAAAACTTGATTGTTATAGCGGAGTTTTTACTTCGGAAATCGGGCGATATCTGCAAGGCGATTATCATTTACCGGCCAAGCCGGTTGCCCTGACTTTTGACGACGGTTATGATGATATGTACACCAGCGCTTTTCCTTTGCTTAAAAAATACGGCATGAAAGGCACCATGTATATTATTGTGGAGGCCCTGGGACTACCCGGCTACCTGACCAAAGAACAAGTTAAGGAAATGGCCGACAGCGGTTATGTGGAAATTGCCTCCCACACCTTAAACCACGCTAATCTCAAAGCCGTATCCGACAGCAAATCCTGGAAGGAAATTTATGAAAGCCGAAAAGCGTTGGAAGAGATTACCGGCCACTCCGTTACCGACTTGGCTTATCCGTTCGGTTATTTCCGTCAGCGCGAAGAGGTTTATTGCCGTCAGGCCGGCTATTTGACTTGCGCCTCAACGTATCAGGGTAAAATCCAATCGTTTGATCGTCGCTATTCGCTTCTTCGTTTGCGGCCCGGCTATCGTACTGGAAACGACCTGTTAAGCTTTATCAGCAGAAGCGCCGTGGCCAAATTCTAAGCCGGAATTGATTTTTGAACATTTTTAAATATAAAATAAATATAAAAAAAGAACCAGCCGATTGCTCGACTGGATCTTTTAGCAGGCAGTGATTAGTAGCGTCCATGTCCGCCGGAGAAACCGCCACGGTCTCCCGTGCGTTTTTCCTGAGGACGAGCTTCGCTGACTTTAATCTCTCTGCCCATCATGTCTTTTCCGTTTAAGGTTTCAATGGCTGTCTGGGCTTCCTCATCAGAGGACATTTCCACAAAGCCGAATCCCTTAGACCGTCCGGTTTCCCGGTCGGTGATAACAGAGGCTGACACAACGGTACCGGCGGGGGAAAAGAAATCCTTCAAATCATCATTGGTAGCGCTATAAGCGATTCCGCCGACATAAAGTTTGCTGGTCATAGTTGTAGCTGTTTTTAATTTTAATTTATCCGTTGGCCAGACCTTTAGCACTTAAACATGGTTTAGAGAATGCACTTAAGTAGTTAACCTACGAACACTTTAAGTATATCACAGATTAATTAAAAAGTCAATAGCCGAGTGATTTTGACGTATTTATTGGCAAATATCATTATTATCGCTAATAGCCATGACGCTTATCATTAAAGTAAAAAAATTATCACCTAAAGCCAAATTGCCCCAATATGCCCACCCGGGCGATGCCGGCATGGATGTCTGCGCCGTTAGCAAGAATGAAACCGGCAAATACGTGGAGTATGGCACGGGCTTGTCATTTGAATTGCCGTACGATCACGTGTTGCTTTTATATCCCCGAAGCAGCGTAACCAATACCGACTTAATGCTGGCTAATTCCGTCGGCGTTCTGGACTCGGGCTACCGAGGCGAGCTTAAAGTAAGGTTCCGCAAGTCCGGAGATAACGACTATAATATCGGCGACCGCATCGCCCAGATCATTATCTTGCCTTTTCCGCAGGTGGAGTTTTCCGAAGTTGAGGAATTGTCAGCAAGCAAACGGGGGAGCGGCGCTTTCGGCTCAACCGGAGTAAGCGATACGTTATGAAAACCCGCGCTAAAATCGGCAACAAACAAGGCAATCCGGCATACCGCACTGCCGCCACCTTCAGGCATAATAAGTTTTTTGATATCGGCGCGGTCAAAGCGAAAAATTCGGCCGTAAAAAATAAAAGCCCGTTTTGGCCAGGATGCAAAACGGGCAATGAAAAAGAACCGAATAATGATTAAGGAGCTTTTTCCAGTTGAGGATCAAAAATAATAATGGCGTTTTTGCTGGACAACAGCTTGACGATTTCTTGCCAGCTTTTACCGATCTTTTCAGCGATGGCCTGGCATTTTTTTTCCAGTTGTTGCGCCGGCAAGCTTATCCACCAAGCGCGATCGCCTCTGATTTTTCCTTCGGTTTCATACTCTTGAACCGCGGCGATTTCTTGATCTTGCTGGATGTTGGATTTAGTCATTGTGATTTTTCTGGCTTGATATGAGCTGAACCCGGCGCATAGCAGAAGCGCTAAACCAATTGCAATACTGGCCATCCCCGTCTTTTTCTCTTTTGAAAATAACAGAGAAAATCCCAGCGTGATGAATACAAGAGAAAACGTTCCCGATATGGCATAAATAATAATTAAGATATCCAGAAGCATTTGTTCTCCTTTTGCCCGTATGGGGCGATTGATTTTTCAAAGTGCTTTTAACTCAATTGACAACTTTCAAATCATTATATATAATAATGGTTTGTTTGTCAAGTATTATGCCCAAAACATTATTTCAATTAAAATCTAAATATCAGCCGGCGGGCGATCAGCCGCAGGCGATAAAAAAAATCACAGCCGGCCTGAAGAAGGGCCAGGATTTTCAGACGCTTCTGGGCATTACCGGTTCGGGCAAAACCTTTACCATGGCTAATGTTATCGCCCGGCAAGACAAGCCGGTACTGGTGATGGCCCCGAACAAGGCCTTGGCGGCCCAGCTTTATCGCGAGTACAAAAATTATTTCCCGCATAATTCGGTGAATTTTTTTGTTTCTTATTACGATTATTACCAGCCGGAGGCCTATTTGCCGAATACCGACACTTATATTGAGAAGGAGGCGATGATCAACCAAGAGATAGACCGTTTGCGCCATCAGGCCACTTCGGCTTTATTGTCGCGACGGGATGTGATTATCGTGGCCTCGGTTTCCTGCATTTATAATTTGGGCGTACCTGTCAGTTATCTGGAATCAGCTTTGCATTTGGCCGTCGGCCAACATTTGGTGCGCGCCGATTTTATCCGTCAGTTGGTACGCATGCATTTTGAGCGCGGCCAGGGAGAATTGAAACGCGGATTATTCCGCGTCCGAGGCGACGTGTTTGAAATCATGGCCGCTTCGGAGAACGTCATTTATCGCATAGAATTGGAGGATCAGCAAATCAAAGAAATCCATTTGGTTAATCCTTTGACGCGAAAAATAACCGAAGAACTTAAGGATATTGTAGTTTTTCCGCCCAAACATTTCGTGTCTACCGAGCCCCAGATAGACGCGGCCATTAAGGATATCAAGTTGGAACTCAAGGATCGTTTGAAATATTTTAATAAAAAGAATTTATATCTGGAGGCGGAGCGTCTGGAACGCCGTACGCGTTACGACATGGAGATGCTCAAGTCAGTCGGGTATTGCCACGGCATTGAAAATTATTCCCGCCATCTGGCCGGCAAGTTGCCGGGCGAGGCGCCGGATACTTTGCTGGCTTATTTTCCGCTCAAAGACGGCCGGCCGGATTATTTATTGATTATGGATGAATCGCACATTGGCTTGCCTCAAACGAGGGGGATGTATGAGGGCGATCGGGCGCGCAAAAATACTTTGGTGGAATTCGGCTGGCGCTTGCCCTCGGCTCTGGATAATCGGCCGCTTAAATTTGATGAATTTTTGAAGCGCATCGGCCAGACCGTTTTTACTTCGGCCACCCCTGGCGACTGGGAAATCAAGCATTCCAAACAGTTGATTGAACAGGTCATCCGTCCGACCGGTTTGGTGGACCCGCCGATTGAAATCCGCCCGGTGTTTGACCGGAATAAAAATTACAGCCAGATTGACGACGTGATCGCCGAATCAGTCAAAATAACGGCCAAGGGGGAGAGAAGCATCATTAATACTTTAACCAAAAAACAAGCTGAAGACCTGAACACTTTTCTTGTTCAGCGGGGGATCAGATCCAATTATCTGCATAGCGATATTAAGACCGTGGCGCGGACGGAGATTTTAACCGCCTTTCGCCGCGGCGAATTTGATGTCTTAATCGGCGTTAACTTGTTGCGCGAGGGGTTGGATTTGCCGGAAGTGTCTTTTGTAGCCGTTTTAGATGCCGACCGCGAGGGCTTTCTAAGATCCGAAACCTCTTTGATTCAGACCATGGGACGCGCCGCCCGAAACGTATCAGGCAAAGTCATTCTTTACGCCGATAACATCACCGGCTCAATCAAGCGCGCCGTAAGCGAAGTGGAACGCCGGCGCATTAAACAACTGGCGTATAATAAAAAGCACGGCATCATTGCTGAAACCGTGCGAAAGGACATTGAAGAATTTTTGGATTTAGTAGAGGGCTAAGTTGCCTTTTCAGTATTATTGGCAGCGATTTTTGCGCCTTTGTAAGATTGATAGTGACGCCAGTCCCCATTATTAACTCTCAAATGAAAAGGGAAGTCACCAGTCCTTAGATCCCAAAAAATACTGTAGGAATTCTTACGGCCATTGGCCGTATAGCATTTACAACCGCATTCACAGTACTCAAAAACCAGTCGTTTTCTTTTTGACTTAGCCATGGTTGTGCTCCTTTTGTTAAAATGGGATACCGAAATGATTTCAGCTGATGGCTTATATTGTGACTATCGACAGATGATAGATGACTACACGGTCAGTGCCGCCGCGGGACTTGCCCATGCAGGCGGATATCAGTCCTTGATGCTCTTTTTCGTAGGATTCGTTTATCCTTGTCTGAATATCGTTTGGTTCGCATCCAGAGATGAAAATAGTTTTTTGAACTACTGCCATTTTATTGCCGTTTTTCCAGCTTTCAGCCACCCAAGTCAATAAGAAGTTCATTGTCGCTCCTTCCTTTTGTTAGAAATCCAAATCCATATTTTCCGTTGTTTGCATGACTGCCGTCTCCGTTGTTTAGGCCAAGATTAGTTATTAAGGTACTTCGTCATCAACACATTCTACTATAAGAAAACCATAATGTCAAATAAGAACAAAAATAATTTCTGGCAGAAACTGGCGCAAAAACGCCGGCCGATTTTAGTTTTGGCGCCTATGGCCGGCGTAACCGACTCGGCTTTTCGGCAGATTTGCCGTCAGCAGGGAGCGGACGCGGTTTATACGGAAATGGTTTCGGCCGACGGTTTGTATTATGATTCCAAGAAAACCCTGGCTCTGCTTAAATTTTCCAAGCGGGAAAAGCCGGTCGTTGCGCAATTATTCGGCAAACACCCCGAAAGGTTCACTAAGGCCGCCCAAGCGGCCCAGGCCGCCGGATTTGACGGCATTGATATTAATTTCGGTTGTCCGGCCAAAAAGGTTGCCGGCCATGGCGGGGGAGTAACGCTGATGCGCGACTTGGCCAAATGCCGGCGGATTATTGAAAACGTATTAGCCGGCACGACTTTGCCCGTATCGGTAAAACTAAGATCATCAATTAGGCAAGACGGCGGGGAAGTGACAGCGGAAGATTTTTTGCGCGCCATGAAAGATTTGCCTTTGGCCGCCGTTATGATTCATGGCCGGCCGTATGAGAATCCTTTTGCCTCTGATATTGATTATGGAATGATAAAAAAATGCGTCCAATTTTTTAAAAAACAAAATCCGTCCGGTATCGTGCTGGCTAACGGCGGGATTAATCGGCCCGAAGACGCCAAGCGGATGCTGGAACTGACCGGCGCCGACGGCGTGGGCTTAGCGCGCGGTTTGTACGGCCGGCCCTGGCTGTTTAAGCAGATTGGACAGTATTTAAAAACAGGCAAATATTCGGAATTGAATCTTAAGCAGATTGACAAAATAATTCATCAACACGCCCGTTTGGCCTTTAAAGCCAAGGAACGGCAAGGAGTAATAGAGTTAAGGAAACATTTGGCCTGGTACGTATCCGGGCGGAATCAGGCCAAAGAATTACGAGCCCGATTAGTCAGAGTAGAGGATTTGAAGCAATTGAAACAAATATTAAAGTAAGTCATCGAAGGGTTTGATTCATGTTTTAAACAAAAATTAAATCAAAACAAAAGACGCTTCATCCGGAGCGTCTTAATTTTACGATATTTTACAATTTTTTACGATTTTTATTTTTTTGGCCGAATCGTTTTTGGCCGATTTGCTCGTTTTTTCTTTTTTTTCGGCGTTGCCTCTTCCTTAATAGTAATGCCCCAATCTTTGGCGAAACTACGAAAAGACGATTCGGGTAAGCCGGTTTTTGTTCCCTTAATGACCAGACACTGTTCTCGCCGCAGATTATTCCATTCCGGAGTAACCCGTTCCATTTCGTAACGGCCTGCCGACAAATTTATTCTGGAATCCCAGGAACTCGCTCGGCCGCCGCGCCTGTGAAAACAACTCTCAAAATGCCTCCCGGGAGTAACTCACGACAGTAATCGGTTTTGAACAGATCAAAAAAATTCTCTTTCTCTTTCTCGGCATGACTGCATCTCCCTGGTTTTAGTTTAATCGTTGGTTGTTGATAAGGTGCTTTTGTTGACTGTTTATTGTAGCAAATTATTATTATTTTGTCAAATCCAGCGTTTTTTCTTGAAATAAAAGAAAAGACAAACGGCCCCGATTGCCATGATAAAAATTATTATCCAGAAACCGTTGGGGCTGTCTATAAACGGCATGCCGCCGACCGCATTCATGCCAAAGATCGCCGCCAGCAAAGTTAAAGGGAAAACAATGACGGAAAATACGGTCAGAGTCCGCATAATATCGTTCAATTTGAAAGAAATCAGCGAAGTGTTGGTGTCTTCCAGGGCCTCAATCATTTCTTTTTGCTCATTAAGAATGTCCCAGATATTTTTGGTGTGTTCAATCAAATCGCCATAAAACGTTTTCATTTCGTTGGAGTCAAGATACCAAACGCCGGAACGGCCTAATTTTTGGATAACGCCCTTGTGCGCCTCCATGATTTTGCGGAAATTCAGGATGTTTCTTTTGGTCAGTAGGATTTCCCGCACCATTTCCCGTTCTCGGCCTTCAAAGATGTTTTTTTCAATGCCCTGGATGTCTATGCTCATGTGATCCATGATCGGGTAGCAATATTCTTGCAGGCGGACGATGATTTCATACAAGAGCATCATATTATTGCCTGATAAATATTGTTCACGATAAAATTTGTCGCTGAAACAGAGATTGGACAGTTCCACCAGGGGAGGCAAGTTATTTTTGTGGCAAGTGATGACAAAATGGTCGCCAATGAAAAAATCCACCTCTTCGGCGTCAACTGTGCGGGTTTTTCTGTTATAAACAGGAAATTGAAGGATGAGGAAGCAATAATTATTGCGGACGTAAAATTTCGGCCGCTGCGCGAGATTTTTGGAATGGGAATCACGCAAGTCCAATTCGTTGAACTTGTATTTTTTGCGCAAGTATTCTATCTCCTCCTTTTGGGCATTGATGATGTTGGTCCAATTGAATGCCCCCGTGTTTGATTTTAAAGTATTGATGTTTGATGTCATATGCTTAGGTTCAATTTAATTATAGCATGAATTTATAAATTAGTGTATAATAATGGTATAATATGGACGCGGAAAACAGTTAATTATTATCCTCCGAGTTATGCCTTTAGACCAAAATGAATTGCCGGTTCTCGGCCCAGAAAAAAAAGATGCCGCTCCGGGCGCTGCGGCGGAGAGCGGATTGGAATTCAAGCCGACACCGGAAATAACGCCGTTGGAAACCGGCGGGGAAAAAGAACGAAGCGGGTTAAAAGAAAGAAGTGAAACCAAAGCCGGAGGAGAAATACCCTCGGCGCCCGTTATGACTTCCGCTAACGCCCGGGCCTTGGAGACCTACAAGCAAATTGAGAACATCCTGGAAGAGGATCTGGGCGAGGTTTATAATAATCTGTCGGCTCAGGATCAGCAGGTGTTTAAAGTCAAAGGTGAAGAGGCGGCGCGTTCTATTTTCAAAATCGTTTATCATCAAACCAAGGTTAAAGTCAAAAAAATCATTCATTTGATTAAGCGCTGGTTGAAAATGATCCCCGGCATTAATCGTTATTTTTTAGAACAGGAGGCAAAAATCAAAGCCGATAAGATCATAGCTTTGGCGAAGAATGACAAAAAGATAGAGTTTTAGGATTTTAAGTAACATGTAACAAGTAACATGTAACAAGTAATTAAATTAATAACAGTTTACTTATTACGTATTACTTATTGCTTATTACTTATTACTTATTGCTTATTACTTATTACGTATTTATGCCTTTGGAAGAAATGCAAAATCCCTATCAATTTGATTGGCTCGCTTTATTTTCCGGTATACCCGAGGCGGCGGTTTATGCCGTTAGCGGCGTAGTTATTTTTTTGTTGCTTTGTTTTATCGCATTGCTGGTTGCGCGCGCCGTTTTCCGGTCGCAGAAACGCTACCCCAAGGTATTCCAGCAGCATATTTTTTTGGTGACTGTGCCGCAACGAACCAAAGAAGAGGGGATGGAAAAAAAACAATTATCGGAAACGATCTCGGAAATTGAAGGATTGTACTCAAATTTGGGCGGTTTGCGTTCGCCTCGGGGTTTTAAAACCTGGCTGTTTGGCCGGTTTGATCATTGGTCGTTTGAGATTGTCTTGGGTTTGGACGGCCTGATTTCTTTTTATATCGCCGTGCCCGAATATTTGGTGGAATACGTTAAACAGCAGATTTTTTCCAAGTATCCTTACGCGCAGATTGAAGAGACCGGCGACTATAATATTTTCAACCAGCAAGGGTTTGTCGCCATTGGTTATTTCAAGCTGCTTAAGCAGAACATGTTTCCGCTTTTGACCTACAAGCAGATGAATAATGTGGATCCGCTTGTGTCCATTATCAGCGTGTTGTCAAAATTTGGCGATAAGCAGACCGCGGCCATTCAATTGGTAATGCGTTCAGCCGCGCCCGGTTGGCGCAAGAAGGGCGTCAAAGTGGCGTCGGAAATGCAACAGGGCAAGGATATCAAAAAAGCCATGGCCGCCGCTAATCCCGGATTTTTTTCCGGCCTGGAAAGAGTTTTCGGCACGCCAGCGGATTGGTTTTTTTCTTCCAAGCCCAAAGATCCGGCCAAGCCCGAACAGCAATATCGTTTGTCGCCCATGGAAGAGCAGGCCGTCAAAGCGATTGAAGAAAAAGCTTCCAAGGCCGGCCTGGACGTTAACGTCCGCGTAGTGGCTTTTGCGCCGCTGGAATCCCAAGCCAACGAAAATCTTCGGCGCTTGATTGATTCTTTCGCCCAATATTCCAGCTACCAGTACGCTAACGGCTTTAAGGGCGTGGTCAAAGGCGAGGGCCGGCAATTGATCCATGATTTTATTTACCGCAATTTTGATGAGAAGGCGGGCATGGTGCTTAACACCGAAGAAATGACTTCATTATGGCATCTGCCTTTGCCTAACACCGAAGTGCCGCGCATTAATTGGCTGACAGCTCGGCGTTTGCCCCCGCCTTTGAATATCCCGACCGAAGGCGTGATGATCGGTGAAAATGTTTATCGCGGGCAGAAAACGATAGTCAGGATGAAAGACGTTGATCGCCGCCGCCACATGTATATTATCGGTATGACCGGCACCGGTAAATCCACGACCATGGCCACGATGGCGGCGCAGGATATCCGCGACGGCAGGGGCGTTTGCGTGGTGGATCCGCACGGCGAGTTGGTGGAAAACATCTTAAAGCATATCCCCAAGGAACGCGCGGAGGATGTTATTTTGTTTGACCCGTCCGACCTGGAGCGGCCGATCGGCTTGAATATGCTGGAAGCCACCAGTCCCTACGAGATGGATATGGCGGCGCAGGAAATGATTAATATTTTTTACAAACTTCTGCCCGATCCGGCCATGGCCGGACCGATGTTTGAGCATTATATGAGAAACGCGCTATTGGCGCTCATGGCCGACCGCGAAGATCCGGGGACGCTGGTGGAACTGGCGCGCATTTTTACCGATGACGCTTTCCGCAAGAAAAAATTGGAGCACGTGACCGATATCTTGGTTAAGGATTTTTGGGAAAGGGAATACGCCATGTCACAGAAGGGCTCGACCGGCGCCGATATGCTGTCTTATGTCATTTCTAAAACCGGCCGGTTTGTGGAAAACGAATTGATGCGCAATATCATCGGTCAGTCGCATTCGGGCATTAATTTCCGCGAGGCCATGGATTCGGGCAAAATCCTGTTATTGAATTTATGCAAAGGCAAAATCGGCGAAACCAACAGCAGCTTGTTGGGTTTAATTGCCGTGGCTAAATTGCAAATGGCGGCTTTGTCCCGCGCCGATATGCCCGAAGAACAGCGCCAAGATTTTTTCCTGTATATTGACGAATTCCAGAATTTCATCACCGATTCTATCTCTATTATTCTGTCTGAAGCGCGCAAATACAAATTAAATCTGTGCTTGGGGCATCAGTTTATCGCGCAATTAGTGCAGAATAACGATACGCGGGTGCGCGACGCGGTTTTTGGCAACGTGGGCAACTTGCTGGTTTATCGCATCGGTGTGGATGATTCGGAAATTATCGCCAAGCAGTTGTCGCCGGTGGTGAATGAATACGACGTGATGAATATTGAAAAATACAACGCTTATTTCCGCATCATGATTGACAATACGGCCATGCCGGCATTCAATCTGAAATGTTATCAACCGTCTCAAGTGGTTCCGGCCAGCCCCGAAATCGTGGCGCCGCTGAAGGAATTATCCCGGCTCAAACACGGCCGCGACCGCCAACTGGTGGTGCGCGATATTGCCGAACGCAGCCGCATCGGCCAGCTGGGCGGGGTCAAGAAAGAGACCTTGGGTGAATTCGGGTTCTAAAGCAAAAGTAATACGTAATAAGTAATAAGTAAAATAGCAATAAAATAATAATTGCATAAATTACCTGTTACATATTACGTAATTAACGTGATTTAATAAATTGACTTCGCAGTCATTTTTTTGTTATATTAAACCCATAATTAATTAGCCATTACCACATCATGGGCAGCGCTTTATACCGCAAATACCGGCCGCAGACCTTTGCGCAAATGATCGGCCAAAACCATATCAAAATCACCCTGCAGCATCAGCTGGAAAGGGGAGAATCGGCGCACGCTTACTTGTTTTGCGGTCCGCGCGGTTTGGGCAAAACCACCAGCGCCAGGTTGTTCGCCAAATCCATTAATTGCGAGAAGCGCGTAAACGGCGAAAGCGAACCCTGCAATGCTTGCCCGTCTTGCTTGGATATCATGGCCGGCCGCAGCGTGGATATCATTGAGATTGACGCCGCCAGCAATACGGGTGTGGATAATGTCCGCGAAAATATTATTGAGAACTCACGCTTCACGCCGGTTAAGAGCAAGTATAAGGTGTTTATTATTGATGAGGCGCACATGTTATCTAACGCCTCGTTTAACGCCTTGCTTAAGATTATGGAGGAGCCGCCGGCGCACGTGCTGTTTATTCTATGTACGACGGAAATCCACAAACTGCCGCTGACCATTATTTCCCGCTGCCAGCGTTTTGATTTCAAGAAAGTTACAGCCGAACAATTATTGAAACGTCTGCAGCTGATTGTTGAGGGCGAGAACAAAAAGGTTGAAGAAGAAGTGCTCAAGCGCATCGTAGTGGTTTCTGAAGGATGCGTGCGCGATGCGGAAAGTTTGCTGGCCAAGATTCTGTCCTTGGGCGATGATATCACCCTGGAACAAGCCGAGATCGTTTTGCCGCGCAGCGATTTTCAGATCATTCTTGATTTTGTGGAATACCTGGCGGAAAAAAACGCCGCCGCCGCCGTGGAGCATCTCAATCGCTTAATGGAAGAAGGCGTGGATTTGTCGGTATTTACGGAAAACCTGTTGGAATTTTTACGGCAGATGATGCTGGTTAAAGTCAACGGCCGCTTGGCGGTTTTCGGTTTGGAATTCAATGACGATTTGGCGGAAAATATCAAGGATTTAGCTGATAAATTCAGTTTTGCCGAAATCGTGGAGATGGTGGAGATTTTTTCCGATAAAGCCAAAGAAATCAAACAAGCGCCAATCATGCAATTTCCTTTGGAAATCGCCGTGATCAGATTAGTGGAGCGCGTCTCCTGCGCCAAGCCGGATAAAATAATTTTCGCCGCCGCATCAGCGCCGGCGGTTGCCGCCGCTCCTACTGTTCCTGCGGCCGGCAAACCGGCTGCCGTCGCCCCGAGCGTCGCCATAAAAAAAGATACGTCAACCGCTCATGATAAAACTGAAACGGCGACAGTACCGGCCAGCCGCCGGCCAGCTGCTAGTCAGCCGACCATTGCCGCCGCTGCCAGTCAGCCGACTTTGGATCAAAATGTGTCTTTGGCCGATATCGCCGCCAACTGGGGCCAGCTTATCAATCGTCTAATCAAGACGAATTTTTCCCTGGGATCGCTCTTGCGCATCAGTCAGCCGCTGTCTTGCGACAAAGGAGTGTTGCAGGTCGCTGTTACCAGTTTATTCTATAAGAACCGTCTGGAGACCCAAGATAACCAGAAAGTGGTAGAAGACACTTTATTGGAAGTGGCGGGGATTAATATCAGAGTCAAAGGAGTGGTGTCGCAAACCGTGGTGCCGCTGGAGGTAGCGATTGACTATGGCGAGGATTTGGCTGTGCCGTCCAATGATTTTTCACCGCCGCCGGTTCCGCCGGCTCCTGAAACCGTTCCGCCTATTCGGCTGGATCCGACAGAGGATGTGTTAGGTATGCTATAATTATAGTATCGTCATTTCCGCAATTATAACATCGTCATTCCCGTAATTATAGTATCGTCATTCCCGTAACTATAATATCGTCATTCCCGTAATTATAGTATCGTCATTCCCGTAACTATAATATCGTCATTCCCGTAACTATAATATCGTCATTCCCGTAACTATAATATCGTCATTCCCGTAACTATAATATCGTCATTCCCGCGCAGGCGGGAATCCAGATATTATTTGATCCCCGGACATTTTTTAGTTCACTATACTCGCTGGGATCTCCGGATAAATCCTCCCGCTTACGCTTACGGATTTTCCGAACCTGCCTGCCGGTAGACAGGGATGACATTAGAGGATATTGGCCATTTTTGAATTCCGAGGGTGACGTATAAGGAGATATTCTAATAGTAAATAGTAATATGAAACGATCAGAAATTATTATTTCCGCCGGTTTAGTGCCAATTGACTATTTAATGGTGGTTTTAGCCGGCATCGCCGGTTATTATTTCCGTTTTTGGGAGCCGATCAGCTCTTATCGCCCGGTGATTTTTAATCTGCCGTTCCCGTATTTTTTGAGCTGGTTGTGGCTGATGGCGGTGATTTGGATTGTCACCTTCGCTTTGGCCGGCCTGTATAACATGCGCGGCACTTCGCGGGCGATTGATGAAGTGTCCAAAATCATCCTGGCTTCCACCGCGGCCGTGGCCATTTTGATGTTCTTGTTTTTCTTTTCCCGTTCGCTTTTTGATTCCCGTTTCATTATTTTGGCGGCCTGGGTTTTTTCTATTGTCTGCGTGATGTTCGGCCGCGGCCTGATGCGCTTCTTGCAGCGTCGTTTGTACGGCTGGGGCGTGGGCACTCATCGGGTGATTATTATCGGCGAAGGCAACGCGGCCGATGAGGTGGTCAGGGAATTCACGGCTAATCCGCGCGCCGGCTATCGCGTTGTTGACCAATTCAAGAATTTTGATGCGACGACTGAAAAAGCGCTGCTGGAATTGAAATTGACGGACAAGTTTGACGAGATTCTGGTGGCGCGCGCCGATTTGTCAACCGAAATCTCGGAAAAGCTCCATGATTTTTCTTATGTCAATCACGTGGAGCTCAAGTATATCGCCGATATTTTTGATTTTCCCATTAATAATTTCGTCATTGATAATATTGCCGGCTTGCCCGTAGTGGAACTGAAGAAAACCAAACTGGACGGCTGGGGCCGAATCGGCAAGCGTTTGTTTGATTTAATAGGTTCAACTCTGCTGATAATTGTCGCGTCGCCGCTGTTATTGATTGTCGCTTTGGCGGTTAAATTCAGTTCGCCCGGGCCGGTATTTTTTGCTTACCAGCGCATCGGCGAGCATGGCAAGCCCTTTACTTATTTTAAATTCCGCTCCATGATCAAGGATGCGCATCAGCTTAGGTTTGACCCGAAATTCGTCAAGCAACAGGAGGATCTGCGCGAAGGCGGCCCCATGATGAAATTCAAAAATGATCCGCGAGTAACGCCGATCGGCCGTTTGATCCGCCGTTTTTCCATTGATGAATTGCCGGAGCTGTTTAACGTGTTTTTCGGCAAGATGTCTTTAGTCGGTCCGCGGCCGCATGAAGTGGAAGAAGTGGCCAAGTATGAGAATTTCCATAAGCGCGTGTTGTCTATCAAGCCGGGCATGACCGGCATGGCGCAAGTGTCCGGCCGCAGTGATTTGGATTTTGACGAGGAAGTCAGGTTGGACGTTTGGTATATGGAAAATTGGTCAATGAAACTGGATTTTATGATTTTATTCAAGACGCCTTGGGCGGTGTTGAAAAAGAGGAAGGCGGCATAACCAGCTTAATTAACTTAAAAAAATATGACAAAAGTCAAACTGCAATTCGTTAAGAATCTGGTTTGGGGCCTTGTGTCCGAGGGTGTCATCGCCATTTTGTTCGGCATTTTGATTATGGTTTATCCGGAATTATTGAGCATTCTGGTGGGCCTGGCCTTGATTGTTACCGGCGTGGTTTCATTGTCGCTGGCGATTAGAGCCAACAAGTATTCCTCAATTGAGTTCTAAAAAAGAACAAGAAAAATCCCGACCAATTGGCCGGGATTTTTTAGTTGTCATTCCCGCATCCCTTTCGTCATTCCCGCACTCCCTTCGTCATTCCCGCACTCCCTTCGTCATTCCCGCGTACCTTGTCTGCCGGCAGGCAGGGGCGGGAATCCAGGTTATAATTTTTTTTACGATACCCCTTCGTCATTCTCACTTTCGTCATTCCCGCACTTCCTTCGTCATTCCCGCGAAGGCGGGAATCCAGATTTCTTGTCATTCCCGCGTACCTTTCGTCATTCCCGCACTCCCTTCGTCATTCCCGCGAAGGCGGGAATCCATGCTATCATTTTTTATGATACCTTTCTTTAGGAGAAAGGTATCACCAAAGAGTCGCGAGCGAAGCATAAATCATGGCTGGATTTTATGCTCCACCTGCCTGCCGGCAGGCAGGATTACAAAACTTTTCTGGTCACTCTCGCATAAAGTCGCACAAGATTTTGTTATGCTCGCATTTTGGAATACAAATAAAGAAATAAAATAAATGCCTCGCCACATAATGCGGCGAGGCAGGGAAATCAAAAGAACTACGGTCTTGTGGTTGGTGCTACTATCAATACATTGAGAACTCCCGATACAGGCGGAATGTCTTTAATCAACAGATCCGATGTCGGGTTGGTTAACCGTATAACGTGAGTTACCAACCAGTAGCGGTTATCTCTGTCTATTGGATGTAGATTGGCCAACTTCAGTGCTCCCTCATCAAGAAAGATGATGTCGCCTTTATGGATCGGCTCTGGCCAATCCAGAAGTATCGGAAGTATCGGCGACGTACCACGACCTGTCCCTCCAAATTCTACCTGGTAAGTGTGTTTTTCTCCCATTTTTTTTCTCCTTTCATTTAGTCGCAGAAATTACTGCGACGAGGCATTGAAGGCGCGTTTTATCTTGTGACTTCCAGCGCTACCAAAATAAATTCCTTGCCGTCCCGATGGAAGGTGGTCATAGCGGTAATTCGTTTTCCCTTTCCAGGGAACATATCTGCCCATAATCCTATTTGTGAATCTAAGGTTATTGTCACTTCAAATTCTTTAACATAGATGCTTGTTTCCATATTCTTCCTTTCTCTTTCTGTGTCATTAGTTTTTTTCGGCAATATGGCGCAAGCCACTGACCGTTTTTAACGTACTACATATCATCATATAATAGTATACATTAATAATTTTGTCAAGTAGTTTATCCACAATTAAGATATTTTGTTTAATTTTAGGTATTTTTTTAAGGAAAAATCATTCCATTTTTTTATTTGTCGGAATTTTGTTATTATTAAAGAAGCTTATGGTCAAATATGTTTTACGCGCCGCTCCAATGGCCAAGGATTTTAAAATTGATTATGCCAAGGAGTTAAACGAAGATCAATACAAGGTCGTAACCGAGGGCTACGGGCCTTGTTTAGTTTTGGCCGGCGCCGGCTCGGGCAAGACGCGGACTCTGGTGTACCGCGTGGTGTATTTGTTGGAGCAAGGCGTGCCCGCTTCCAGCATAATGCTCGTGACTTTCACCAACAAAGCGGCCAAGGAAATGTTGGAGCGCATTGAAGTGCTGCTTCACGGCGAGGCCAAGGGGTTGTGGGGTGGGACTTTCCATCACTTGGGCAATCGGCTGTTGCGCATGTATGGCGAGCGCATTAATATCGCTAATAACTTTACGATTTTAGATGAAGAGGATTCTTTGACTTTACTCAAGAATTGTTTGAGCCGCAGTAATCCTCCGGAAGACAAATATTTTCCCAAGGCCAAAGTCATCCGCTCCATAATTTCTCTGTCGCAGAATCTGTGTCAGCCCATCCGCGAAGTTATTGCCGCGCGTTACGATTATCTTAAAGACAGCTACTTGCCGTGTATCTTGGAAGCTGCTGATCTATACAAAGAACGCAAAACGCAAATCAACGCGTTGGATTTTGACGACCTCCTGATCAAGTGGAACGAACTGCTGGAACAAGCGCCGGAAATAAAAAAGCGTTTGGGTGAGAAGTTCGCCTACATTTTAATTGATGAATTCCAAGACACCAACGCTTTGCAATCCAAAATCATCGCCAATCTGGCCGCGCCCCAGCGCAATATCCTGGCGGTGGGAGATGACGCCCAAAGCATCTATGGTTTTCGTGGCGCCGATGTCAACCATATTTTGGATTTTCCCAAGCAGTTCCCCGATGCTAAGATTTTACGGCTGGAGATCAACTATCGTTCCACTCCCGAGATTCTGGCTTTGGCCGATACTTCCATTAACCATAATGACGCCAAGTTTGAAAAGCATTTGAAAGCGATTCGGGCCAAGGGTGCTAAGCCGGCCGTGGCGGCTTTGACTGATAATTATCAGCAAGCGGAATTCGTCTGCCAACGGATTCTGGATTTGCAACGCGAAGATGGTTTGCCGCTTAACAGCATGGCCGTATTATTTAGATCGCACTTCCAATGTCTGGAATTGGAAATGGAACTCAACAAGCGCAATATTCCATATCAGATGCGTGGGGGACTGCGGTTTTTTGAACAGGCGCACTTAAAAGATATCCTGGCTTACTTAAAAATCTTAGCCAACTTCCGTGACGAGGTTTCTTGGTTGCGGTTACTTAGTATGCAAGGCGGGATTGGCGAGATGACGGCGGAAAAGATCTGGCAATGGTTAAGGCAATTTGATGGCGTTTCTTCAATTTTTTCTACATCTTCTTCCGTCATTCACGACCCCTCTTCCGTCATTCACGACCCCTCTTCCGTCATTCACGACCCCTCTTCCGTCATTCCCGCGCAGGCGGGAATCCAGCATAATAATTCAACCTGGATTCCTGATCAAACCAGGAATGACATTTCCTTGGGCGCTAAGGCCGCCAGTGGCTGGTCGGCTTTAAAGCGCACGCTGGAAAAGATTGCGCGAATAGATAAAAATGATTTACCGGCGCTTGTTACCGCTATTATTGATTCGGGTTATGAAAAATATTTGCAGGCCAATTATGAGAATTTTCAGGATCGGTTGGATGATTTGACGCAGTTGACAGAATTCGTCAAGTCCTATGACAGTTTGGAAAGATTTTTGGCCGATACCGCGTTGTCGGAAAACTTTCAGGGCCAATCGCGCGCGCCGCGGCCGGAGAATGGCAATGAACAAATAATCTTGTCCACCATTCATCAGGCCAAGGGCCTGGAGTGGCCGGCAGTGTTTGTGATCGGTTTGGCGGAGGGCATGTTCCCGCACGCCAAGGTTTATGACAAACCGGAGGAACTGGAGGAGGAACGCCGGTTGTTTTACGTGGCTTGCACCCGCGCCAAAGACCAGCTGTATTTGAGTTATCCATTGTTCGGCCGCGACAGCATGCTGCATCCGTCGCAATTTATTAAGGAACTGCCGAGCAAATTGTATGATCGCTGGGATGTGGAGGCGGGCGAAGACGAGGTGATTTACGTGGATGAAGAAGGGGAACGCGCGTCAGGTCCGGGCAAACGGAAGGGCATTTTGGATTTTGATCCGGAACTGGAGATTGAGGAATCGGATTATTAATCCCGTCGGTTATTGACAAAATACCCCATGTTTCTTATTATATTTATATTTGCATAATGCAAATAGTATTAATAGCAACCTTGAAAAACTATCAACTGAAATGAAAGGAGATCAAAATGTCTGTTTCCAAGGGCGGCGGAAAGCGTCAGAAAAAAAAGGCCGAATGCGCGGAGATAAATTTCAGCACCGGCCGGGAAATGAGTGATTCAAAATATACGATGCGTATTTATGCGGATAAAGGTAAAAAAGACGTTCCTTTTTTTGGTTTAATTAAAACAGCCGTTGAAAATCTTTATGATGGTCTTTTTTATGAAGGTTTTAACAATGACCCGATACGGATTGACGCTTCAAAGGTTGAAGCGATCAAAAAAATAAGAGTTACGCTTTATGCTCGTAACCCGTATGACGGCAATTGCGATTTCTATTATTTGGTTCCTTGTTTTGATCCCGCAGCTGGACGTAGCAACAAAGTCATGTTTTGTTATCGTCGGCGATAATTTCGGGCGGATCGTCTGCCGCCAGTTCGTCCAATCAGTTGTTTTGTAACCGTTCCAATCCCGCGACACGATAGTTGCGGGTTTTTTGTTTGCTCAAAAATAAATAAAATGGTAAAATGCAGGCGTATGCTAATGCTGATTGCCGTAACTTTTTATCTGCTTTTGCCCGCTTACCTGGCCAATATGGCTCCGCCGATATTCGGCCGTCTGGGGTTGCTTAAGCCGCTGGCCAAGCCAATTGACGGCGGCCGCAAATGGCGGGGAGAGTATATTTTCGGTTCAGGCAAAACCTGGCGCGGGGTTGTCGCCGCTGTGGTTTTTGGCATTCTTGTCGCCGGTTTGCAGGCCTGGCTTTTCACTTATCCGGCGTTTGAAGGAATTTCCCTGGTTGATTATCCGACGGTTTGGCCGGTGTTCGGTTTTCTGGCCGGGTTAGGCGCAATCTTGGGTGACTTGGCCAAAAGCTTTTTTAAGCGGCGAGTCGGCATCGCTTCCGGCGGCGCCTGGCCGGTGTTTGACCAGTTGGATTTTATCGCGGGATTTTTTTTATTCACTTGGGGACTATCCGCTTTGTCTTGGCAAGTTGTCGCGGCCGCTTGTCTGCTTACCTTGGTGCTTCATCCCTTGACTAACGTCATCGCTTATTTATTAAAATTAAAAAAAGTTTGGTGGTAGCTGTCATAAAGCCCGGACATCCGGAGATAAACCGCTATGATTATGGCGGTTTTTTTGTTTAAATTTGGCTATTTATTATTATATTAACCATAAGTAATTTATTTGTGGATAAAAAGCTCTTGACAAAATACTTATGATTTGATATAATAATGTATTAGCAAAAGTCCTGTCGACTTATCTAATTCGTACCTGATAATGGTCGGTTTGGGGCTGGGGCGTGGTGTCCAGGCAATGAGCTGACCAAAAATAGGAGAGATAGAACATGGCAAGAAAGAGAACCAGAAAAGTGGAAGCGGTTATTTCGGCAATGGGCGCCTTGTTGGCGATTGTTGTTGATCTTGTTACCGCTATCCGTGAGCTCGGCGGTAATGTAGGCGAATGCCTGTACCGCCTATCCCAGCCCGAAGGTAAGGGAACTCTGCAGGCGATAGCTCGGCTGCTGGTAGAAACCAGTCAGCCGGTAACCGCGACCGCGACGATCGCGAAAGAAGCCGTCAGTCAGTATCTGACGACAGCCCATAATGTAATTGTGGACTTCAGTCAGAACCTCGAGCAGATGATCGTGGCCGGTTGCTATAACTGGAAAAACGACAACATTACAGCCAACCATTTTCCCATCATGGGATCGGGCAAACAATCGGTTTTGATTGAGTTGTTGTGGTTCAATCAGTATTTTAAAGATGGCGACGAGGTGATTGCCAAGCTGGCCGAAGTAAATGCGTGGCTGACCGAGCAAAAAGCCGGCTACAAGTATCGCTGGGCAACCATAGCTGAACTCTTGGCCCTGGGTATTGCCTTCCCTGATCTCCAGCGTCAGTTCCCTATTGGTGCTTTGGGCTCGATTTGGCACCCGACCGGCCGCCGCCTTTTCGCCTGCCTCGGCAGGAGTGGCGCTGGGCGCTACCTGCGCCTGTGCTCTCTCGAGCTTGGTTTCGACGACTTTTGGCGCTTTGCCGTTGTCCGCGAGCAATCTTGTTGAACCCTTGATCCCTTTTGTACCTTGACCCCCTTGAAATTTGTCCTCGCAATAACTTAGTTATTGCGAGGATGTTTTATTTTTACGAATTTTTTCTTATACTTATAACAAGGGTTAATATTTCCGCGGTTACGGCTTCGGGATACCCGAATAAAAAACAAGATTGCTTGGCGTCTGATGCTGGCGGGCTTTAAAGCCCCGAGTAAAATACAGCTGGAAGATACTGTTTTTACAGTTCGATCGGCAGTGTCATTGACGGCAGCAGACGAATTTTGGCACCACACCGGCAACCGCAATTTCGCCTACCTCAACAGGAATGACGCTAAGCGCAACCTGAACCTGAACTATCTCGAGAATGATTTCAACGACAATTGGCGCTTTGCCGTTGTCCGCCAGCAGTTTACTTTTCCATCCTCGCCGTTGGCGGGGATGTTTTTTCCAACCTTGTTTTCCATGACCAACAGAGCCGGCCGATTTCCTCTGTTTTAAGCGCCAAATTTTTAAATTTACTGTCGTCCAGCAGTTTCATTTCCCAGCACAGGCGTAGATAAAATTTCAATAGATCATTTTTGCCAATAGCCGCCTGGGCCAAGCCGAGTTTTTTGTCTTTGGGCGAATAATTGGCAACAGCCAATAATTCCAGCAATTCCAAAAACAACTGATCCAGCCGCGCGCCCAAAGTGAAGCGCGAAGATTTGGGAAAGTTTTTCAACCAGTCGTGCCAGAGCTTGTAAGCAGTCGTGGCTTTATGCAAGACCATAAAATTTTCGTCGGGAGGGGGGTTAAATGAAATATTATGCGAGTTGTCAGACAATTGAACCATAGTTTTGAAGAGATAATTTGTTTAGATAACTTACTGGCGGCCTGGCGTGAATTCGCGCGCGGCAAGAGAGGCAAAAAGGATGTCCAGGAGTTTGAGTGGTCTTTGATGGATAATATTATCGCGCTTCAGGATGATTTGGCAAGCGGCAATTACCGCCATGGCGACTATAAAGATTTTCATATCGACGATCCCAAACCGCGTCATATCCACAAGGCCGGCGTGCGCGACCGTTTGGTGCATCATGCGGTATACCGCATTCTGTACCCGTATTTTGATAAAAAATTTATCGCCGATTCGTATTCTTGCCGATTAGACAAAGGAACGTGTAAGGCCTTAAACCGATTCCGGCAATTCGCTTATCAAGTCGGTCGCAATAATACTCGCGCTTGCTGGATATTGAAAGGCGATATCAGGAAATTTTTTGCCAGCATTGATCAGAGGATTTTGAAAATTATTTTAGCCGAGTATATTGGCGATAAAAAAATTTTGGATTTGTTAGATAAAATAATTAATAGTTTCGGCATTACTAGCAGAGGTTTACCGCTTGGCAATCTTACTTCGCAATTATTGGTTAATATTTATATGAATAAGTTCGATCAATTCGTTAAGAATCAATTAAAAGCCAAATATTATATCCGCTATGCCGATGATTTTATAATATTTTCAGAAAATAAAAATTATTTGGACGCTTTAATCCCGCAGTTGGATTATTATTTGACGGACAAATTAAAATTGAAACTCCATCCGAATAAAATTTTTATAAAAACCCTGGGTTCCGGAGTGGATTTTTTGGGTTGGGTCAATTTTCCACATCATCGAGTTTTAAGAACTGTGACTAAAAGAAGGATGTTAAAAAGAATAGGAATTAATCCAAGCCGGGAGACGCTGGCATCTTATCTGGGGTTGTTAAGTCATGGTAATACCTATAAATTGCTGGTAAAATTGCCAATATAGGTGATTTTTGTTAAGATAAATAAGAAATAAATAACGAAGATCCTGGATATTTTCTTGCCAGAAAATTCCGGGATGACAAAATTATGTCTATAACCATAGTTTTACTCGCTTTAATAATTATTCTAATCGCCGCGGTAATCGGTTTGTTTGTTTTTTTCAACAGCAAGTTGTCGCAATTGGCCGCGCCCAATGATGATAAGACGGCGCTACTGCTTTTTGAACGCATTAAGGAATTGAATCAGACCATGGACAGCAGCATTCGCGGGCTGAATCAGACCATGGACAGCAAACTGACGGAATCATCGCGCCAAATGCAGACGCAATTCGGCCAGAGCATTAATATTATCAAGGGCGTAACGGAAAAAGTCACCCAGTTGCAGGAAACCAACAAACAGGTCATGGGTTTTTCTTAACAGTTGAAGAATCTGGAAAAGGTTTTGACCAGCCAGAAACAGCGCGGCAATTTGGGCGAAGCCGGTTTGCATTTGGTGTTGGATAATATCCTGCCGCCGACCGCTTTTAAGATCCAATACCAGTTTGACGACGGCGACATCGTGGACGCCGCGATTTTTACCAAAGACGGCATTATTCCCGTGGACGCCAAATTTTCCCTGGATAACTATAATCGTGTCGTGAACGAGGACAACGAAGAAAAGCGCGCGGTTTATGAAAAAGAATTCAAGAATGATTTAAAAAAACGCATTGATGAAACATCTAAATACATCAAGCCCGACAAAGGGACGATGGATTTTGCTTTTATGTTTATTCCGGCCGAAGCGATTTATTATGATTTACTGGTCAACGAAGTCGGCGCGATTAAGATCAATACCCGCTCGCTGATTGATTACGCCTTTAAGGAGAAAAAAGTCATCATTGTGTCGCCGACGACTTTTGCCGCTTATCTGCAGACGGTGTTGCAGGGCTTGCGCGCTTTAAAAATAGAGGAGCAAACCAAGGATATTATCAAGCGGGTGGAGATGTTGCAGAAGCATATTGTGGCCTATGACGATTATTTCAAGAAAATCGGCAGCAGTTTGGCCACCACGGTTAATGCCTACAATACCGCCGACAAAGAGCTGAAAAAAATAGACAAAGACGTGGTCAAGATTACCGGCGCCGAAAGCGGCATAGATTTGTTGCAGATAGAAGGGCCGAAAAAGATTGATGAATAATCATTAATAATAAAATTTATGGGAAGCATTGAATCCAATGAACCCAAAAAACCATTTGAAATTTCCAGCAGTAAGGGTATAACGCTTAGAGATGGGGAGAGAAAGTTTTTGATTATACCGAATAAATTAGTTGATAATTTGGTTGTGGGCAGAAAACGCGGCAGAGATGCGATTAACTCGTTGCATGAACAAGTATATGATGGTTCTCGCTATATGTGGGGGAATCAAGATGGTACGCATTTCATGATTGAACTCGGTTCTTCGTATCCCATAGAAAAAGCCCAGGAGTTAGTTGATAAGATAGAAGCCGCTAATAATCAATAGCTTATATGCCAAAAATCGCCATTATCGGCGGGTCGGGATTGGATGATCCGCAAATACTGCAGAATGCTACGGAAAAAAATATAGAGAATAAATACGGCCGACTGGCCTCGCCTTTAACTATTGGGCAAATTGCCGGCGTTGATGTGATGATTTTGGCGCGCCACGGCAAGACGCATAATGTTATGCCCACCAAGATTAATTTCATGGCCAATATTCAGGCGCTGAAGGATGAGGGTTGTACGCATATTCTGGCTACGACTGCCGTGGGGTCGCTAAGAGAAGAAATCAAACCGGGCAATCTGGTTTTTCCCGATCAATTCATTGATTTCACCCGTCACCGCAACTTGACTTACTTTACTGATCAAGTGGAACACAAGCCCATGGCCGATCCTTATGATCCGTTGTTACGTAGCTTGCTACGTAACACTTGCGATGAGTTGGGATTTGAATATAATTGCGACAAAACGGTGATTACGATTGAGGGCCCCAGATTCTCCACCCGCGCCGAAAGCCACATGTTCCGCCAATGGGGGGCGGATATCATTAATATGTCCACTTGTCCGGAAGTGATTCTGGCCAACGAACTGAGCTTGCCTTACCAGACCATCGCCATGTCCACGGATTATGATTGCTGGAAGACGGACGAGGCGCCGGTAACTTTTGAAATGGTGATGAAACGCATGGCCGAGAACGCGGAAAAGGTTAAGCAGTTATTGATTAAAGTTATTCCGAAAATACAGTAATTTTCTAATACAAATTAAATTCGTAATTCGTAATTGAATCCATATGCCTATCAAATCACGCATTCGCACCGTCCCGGACTGGCCCAAGAAGGGCGTAATGTTCCGTGATATCACCACTTTGATCAAAGACCCGGTCGGGTTGAAATTGTGCTTGGATGATTTTGTGGAGAGATACAAAGACAAGGAGATTGACGTTATTGTCGGCATTGACAGCCGAGGTTTTATTTTGGGCGGCGCCTTGGCTTATTTATTGGGCAAGGGGTTTGTGCCGGTGCGCAAAAAAGGCAAATTGCCGGCGGAAACGGAAAGCGAGTCGTATGATTTGGAGTACGGCACGGACACGATAGAAATCCATAAAGATGCCATCACCTCCGGGCAAAAAGTGGTGATCATTGATGATTTAATAGCCACCGGCGGCACGGCTCTGGCCGCTTCCAAATTAGTAAAAAAATTGGGCGGAGAAATAAACGAATTGGCGTTTATCGTGGATTTGCCGGATTTGGGCGGCGGCAAAAAACTGACTGACGCCGGGCTTAAATATTACGCCCAAACCGTGTTTGCCGGTGAATAGTGCAAATCGTTTATATATTTTGGGACAACGACTTGACCGCTAAAGCGGCTAAGTTTATTAAGTTGACAATTTTATCCGTTTGCCGTATTATATGATAAATCTTAGTTCTTTAATAATGTTGTCAAATAATATCAATCAAATCAGCGCAGCAAAGCCCAACACAACAATAGAGGAGGATTTTCCATGGAAGCAGACAATGAGGATAATAGTAAAAGATTAAGCGATGCCTTGATGGACTTAGCCAGCGGTTTATCCCAAGAAGAACAGGCAACAGAAATGATTAAGGCAATTAGTAGCCGGATTGAGTCCCTCTCAAAAACGAAAAACAGCGATGCCTGTGATCTTGTTAATATTTTAACCGTTGCGGTATTGCGTATCACTGAGAAAAACCCCGAACTATTTTTAATGGCCGTAGCCGAAAATTTTACCGAGGCAGAAGTGTTAGCGCTGGTCTTCCCGGACCGCGCCGCGGAAATAGCCGCACTCGCTATGCATCGAGCGGGTTTGGTCGCCTTGCTTGTGCCGGAAAAAATTGCTGAAATTTGTAAGATTTTAGCGCCCACGGAAGAGAGGGTAAGCCGCATTATCGGTACGATTCTTAATAATCCCAAAGTAATCGGCTGGCATAGATTGGCTGATACGGAAGAATTCAAAAAATATTTTCCCGATGCTGCCAAGCGTTTTGGCAGATCCGCCAAAATTACGAAGAAGGATTAATGTTATGGCGCTTTGCATAAATTGCAGCGGTACCATTTTAAAACCCGGATCGCCGGCCGGCAGTTGCGCCGTAACGGGCTGTAATAATTTGGCTACGCACAAGGACTACGAGTATTGCCCGCACTGCGCTGAGGAATTGGGCCGTTGCGAATGTTGCGGGAAAAGGCAAGAGAAACAGCATCAAATAGAAATTTAGAACGCTATTAGCGGACACAAGTTGTCCGCTTTTGTTTTTGCTTTGGTTTGTGTTATAATATTATTAATTATGCCAAAGGAAGGTGACAAATTACACCAATTGATTGCCGCGGTTTTTCGCGATTATTTCGTTTATGCTCCGGTCAAGCGCGCCGGCCGGCTTTTGACGCAAGAAGCCAAAACGCCTGACGAGGTTGATTGGTCGGGCAAGCTGGCCGAGAATTCTTGGAAAGAGCCGTTTTTGCCTCATCGGGAAAAACTGTTTGAAAGCCGGCGGGGCTTGCTGGAAACTAAAGGCGAACAGCCGCCGGTGGCCTGCCTGGGCATGAATATCCTGGATTTGAAAGCGCTGACGCTGTTTGATTTGGTTTTTGGCAATGACGTTTATTATCAAAATCGCCGCCAGAAAATTCTTGTCATCGGTTATGGCGCGGATTGGCCCAATAGTTACAAAAAAAGCAAGGTTTTTTCCCACAATTTCAAGGAGGACGCGCTGGAACACGTGTCTTTTGATATTTTTATCGCCGGCCGCAAAAGCGGCGAGCCGGTTTTTTATTCCGGTTCCGCCGCCGGCCGCAAGCTGTTGGAGAGTTGCCGCATCAAGAATTTTGAAAATATCAAGTTTGCCGGCGCCGTGGCCGAAAGCGGACCGGATAAGCGCATGTTGGAAATCAAAGGCAAGTTAGAGCGCTCTGCCGATCATTATTTATGGAATAATCTGGATCAAATTTGTTTGGCTTGCGGCAAATGCACCATTGCCTGCCCGACTTGCTTTTGTTTTGATCTGGAAGACAAGGTCAATCCCGATGACCCGCGACGCGATCGCAAATGGGGGAGTTGCTTTTATAACGATTTTTCCCTGGTAGCCGGCGGACACAAGGAACTGGACACGGTCAAAAAGAAAATATTTTTTTGGTATTACCATAAATTCGCGCGCATTCCCAAGGAGTACTCTTATGTCGGTTGTGTTTCTTGCGGCCGCTGTACCCGCACTTGCCCGGTTAATATTGATATTGCCAAAAATATCGCCAAAATTTTGAAAATGAAATAATGAACAATATTTATCAGCCGCAAAAAGCCAGAGTAATTTCCGCCAGCCGCGAATCAATTGACACGGTTCTTTTAAGATTCCAGTTCGCTGACAAGACGCTGCAGAAAAAATTCGCGTATCTTTCCGGACAATTCATGCAAATCGGTTTTCCCGGTTGGGGCGAGTGTCCCATTAGCATTTGTTCCTCGCCCAGCGACAGCCAAAAGTATTTTGAACTGGCCATCCGCGATGTGGGGCAATTGACGCATAAGATTAATGAATTAAAAAGCGGAGACGAGGCCTGGGTCAGAGGACCGTTTGGCAACGGCTTTGATACCGATCTTTACGCCGGCAAAGAATTGATTCTAATCGGCGGCGGTTGCGGTTTTGTGCCGCTTAGGCCGATAATTATGGACGCCTTGGCGGGACGGATTAAAACCAAATCGCTGAAAATATTTTACGGCTGTTTTAATGAAGACACGTTATTATTCAAGAAGCAATACCCGGAATGGAATCGCGGCGCGGAATTGGGGATTATTTTAGAAAAACCCACCGCTAATTGGCGCGGAGAAAAAGGGCTGATTACCGCCTTAATCCAGAAACGCCGGATTTCTCCGGCCGCTACAGTCGTAATGGTGGGACCGCCCGTAATGTATCGTTTTGCCATTAAGGAGTTGGAGGCCAAAAAAATCAAGCCGCAGAATATCTGGCTGTCGTTGGAACGGCGGATGTATTGCGGCGTCGGCATTTGCCAG
This sequence comes from Candidatus Buchananbacteria bacterium, assembly GCA_041666945.1. Taxonomy (GTDB): domain Bacteria; phylum Patescibacteriota; class Patescibacteriia; order 2-01-FULL-39-33; family 2-01-FULL-39-33; genus CAISTG01. Next base: position 89,839 of record JBAYFY010000002.1, read on the forward strand.
CACTGCGCTATCGGGCCGTACTATGTCTGCAAAGACGGGCCGGTGTTCAATTATGCCCAGCTTAAAAATATTTCCCACGCCATATGACCGTTAATACCCTGGTTTATTTTTTACTTTTTTTGGTGCTGTTGACCGCGGCTTACGGCGCGTATTCGGCTGCGCCTTGGCTGCCGACCAGGCGTCGAGACGTCAAGCGCATGATGGATTTGGCCGAACTCAAGCCCGGCGACAAGGTGTACGATTTGGGTTGCGGCGACGGCCGGCTGGTATTTGCCGCGGCCAAGCGCGGCGCCACGGCCACGGGAGTGGAAGTATTTTTCCTGCCCTGGCTGTATGCCAGAGTCAAAAGCTTTTTCATTCCGCGGTCCAAGATTTTATTCGGCGATTTATTTTTCCAGAATATCGCCGATGCCGACGCGGTTTTTATTTTTTTGCTGGACAAAAGTTACAAACGGCTGAAGGAAAAATTCAGCCGGGAGCTAAAGCCGGGGACTCGCGTAATCGTCGCCTGCTGGCCGATTGCCGAATGGCAGGATAAACTTGTAAATTCCAGCCAGCCGGCGGACAATCTGCCGCTATTCGTGTATAAAATATAAATTTAATTATTAATACCAAAAGTATGCAAACCATCAGTTGGGCGGCGATTGCGCTGATTATCATCGGAGCAATCTTCCTGCTCAAGAATCTCGGCTTGTTGGCCGGCATCAATTGGGACGTAATCTGGCCGATTGTGATTATTATCGTCGGCGTCATCTGGTTGTTTAAAAAGAAGATGTAAATTATGTGCCTGACCGTGCCGGCGCGAGTTATTTCCGCCGCTGACAATTATTTGGAGGTGGAAATCGCCGGCACCAGGCGCCAGGTTAAGCGCGCCTTTTCCGAAGCGCCCCAATCGGGCGAATGGGTGCTTGTTAACGCTGATTTGGCAGTAGTTAAGATAACGGAAAAAGAAGCCGAAGAAATCTCCGGTTATCTGTCGCAAAGAAAAAAGATATGATCAGGGAAAAACCCGACGGCATGATACTGGCGGCGCGTTACGCGTTTATGCCCAACAAGCTGCGTTATTGCGGCGGCGACAGGAACTCACAGCTGTTTTCCTATGTCTCCGCCGGTTTCAGCGACGGAGGATTGGGCGAACTGTTGGAAGAATTCGATACCATGTTTCCTTACGTCAGTTTTATCGCTCACGCCAACAAGATCGCCGATCCTTTTGATTATCGCGTGGTGGAAGCGTATTGGATCGGCAACGATTTGCTTGATCGGATTGATTTCAACGCTTTTTATCGTTACATGGTGGACATTCAGCGCTTGCCCAAATCCTACAAGCCGGAATTGGCGGAAAAGATCTACGGCAAAATCCCTTTGGGCGCCAAACCGCACCACTCTTGGCACGTATTCAATATTCCCAAACGCATGGGACCGAACGCGCTGGAATACACTATTGCCACCATGGACGATTGCCGCATCAGTTGGGCCAAGGTGCTGAAGTCCGATCCGGTCGCTGACGGGCTGCTTAAAAAAATCAAAGTGGAATGCCGGCCTTTGCAATATCTTAACAATCAATTGATCCTGGGCGAACCGCAAGAGAAAGAAGTTTGGTTTGAATACGGGAATAAGAGCTTTACCGGGCCGCTTCAAGCCGGAGATCTGATAACTTTGCATTGGAACTGGGCGTGCGACCGCATTTCCGAGGAACAAAAGAATAATTTGGAAAAATGGACGCGTCATAATTTAAAACTGGCCAATTTATGAAAGCTAAAAAACCAAAACTCGCCATTGTCGGCTTAACTTCCTGCGAGGGCTGCCAATTTGTCATCTTGGATCAAGGCAAAAAGTTTTTGGATTTGTTAAAAAAATTCGAAGTTGAAGAGTTCCGTTTGCTGGAAGACGATCCCATGCCGTCCGGACGATACGATATTTGCCTGGTTGAAGGCAATCCGATTACCAAGGATAATTTTCGTTTGCTTAGAGAAATGCGCGAGCGTTCCAAGTTTTTGATCGTTTTGGGCAATTGCGCGGCGTTAGGCGGAGTTTGGGAAATCAAGAATTATCAGGATAAGAAAAAAACCATCAGATACGTTTACAGCCAGTCCGCTAAAGTGGAGAACCCCGATATTAAAGAAGTGGATAATTTTGTCAAAGTGGATTTGACTATTCCCGGATGCCCCATAACCGGCGGAGAGATGCTGGAAATGATTTATCAGCTTTTGTCCGGCAAGGTGCCGCGAATTCCGCCAAGCCCCGTGTGTTGGGAGTGCCAGGTTAATGGTTATGAATGCTTGTTGCAAAAAGGCCTGATCTGCCTGGGGCCGGTTACTCTGGGCGGCTGCGAGGCGGTGTGCCTGAAGAGCAAACAGCCGTGCTGGGGTTGCCGCGGGCTGTTTGAGGGCGCGCAGGTCAAGAATCATCTTAACCATCTGACAGCCAATTTCCCGCGCCAGCAGGTTTATCGCGTGATGGAGGTTTTTGGCGCGCGCGATTCAATTTTAAAATCATTAGTTAAAAATAAAACTAAAAAGATTAACAAGACAATTAAGAAAAAAAATTATGACAGTAGAAACCAGGGATAGGACGGAGGAGGAACTATCGGCTCGCAATCAGGTGCAGAGGGAGTTATTGGGCAAGTACTTGGAGGAGGGTAAATTGAGCGCCACCGATCCCGAAGCCATGAGCAAAATTTTCAGACAGATAAGCGACATTTTGGATGGCGCTGATTCGGCTTACGACAGTATTCGCGCTGCTTTTAAGTCAGGCGATCACCAAGCTACGGTTGACATGCTAAAAACCGTAATTAAAGTGTAAATATTTTTGTCTATGCAAATAAAAGTCAATCATATCGGCAAGATGGAAGGGCATTCCGATTTTGTGGCCGAAATCATCAAAGGCAAAGTGTCTTCAGCCAAATTAATGACTACTGAAGGCGCGCGTTTGATTGAGGGGATTCTGGTCGGCCGGAATTTTGACGAGGCGCCGATTATTACCGCCCGCATCTGCGGCATTTGTCCGGTGGTGCACAAGGTTTCCTCGGTCAAATCGCTGGAGAACGCCCTGGGGATTGAGCCGAGCCGGCAGACGGTCAAATTAAGAAAAGCCATGCTGTGCGCTCAATTGATCCACAGCCATGCTTTGCATTTGTTTTTTTTGTCCTTGCCTGATTTTTTTGATATCACCAATGACTTGCAATTCATTGGCCAGTACAAAAAAGAAACCGAAAGCGCCATCAGGGTGCGCGATTGGGCGCTAAAGACGATTGAAGTCATCGGCGGGCGAGCCGTGCATCCGATTGCCTGCGAAGTGGGCGGCTTTAAGGTATTGCCGGAAAAAGCCGAATTAAAAAATCTCGCCGAGCGGTATCAATCCGTTTTAAAGGATGCTTTGGTTTTGGTTAATATGGTGTTAAAAATCAATCTGCCCAAATTCAGCCGCTCTACGACTTTTGTCGCCTTGACTCACGGCGACGAGTACGCTTATTATGGGGGCGACTTGAAGGTGTTATATCCTAACGGCAAAACCAAGGTAATTAAAGCCGGGGACTTCACAAAGAATATCAAAGAGATTGAAGAACCGTATCGCGCCGCCAAGTCGGCCAAACTGGACGGCAAGCCGTTTATGGTCGGCGCTTTGGCGCGCCTTAACATTAACCACGGCAAACTAAACCCCTTGGCGGCCGGAATATTCAAAAGCTTGAATTGGCGTTTGCCCCAATACAATACTTTCAACAACATCATTTGCCAGGCGGTGGAGATAGTCCATTTTACAGAGGAGCTGAACCGCTTGCTGAAGGAATTGGCGGCGGAATTAAAGCCGGAAACCAGCCGCGGCCAAGGGCTTGATCTTATCGCTCGCGCCAATCCGCTGGGCCGCGCCACCTCGGGCGTTGACGCTTGCGAGGCGCCGCGCGGCACGCTGTATCATGCTTACAAACTTGATAAAAACGGTTTGATTACCGATTGTCAGATTATTACCCCGACCGTATCTTTTTTGAAAAACTTGGAAGCCGACATTAAGGAATACTTGCCCGGCATCAAGGATATGCCGGAAAAAAAACGCGCCATCAGGATCCGCGCCCTTATCCGCGCTTATGATCCGTGTATTAGTTGCGCGACTCATTAATTATAAAAACAAAAACATTTATGCATGATTTTCATTTGGCTGACACGATATACAAAGCGATTATTGAGGAAGCCGAAAAAAACAATTTAAAAAAAATCGCCAAAGCGGCGATTGAATTGGGCGTTATCGTTGAACATGGCGAAGAAGTCCTGCCGGAAAATTTGGATTTTAACATTAAGATGCTGGCCCGGGGCGGCCCGGCCGAGGGGATAGAATTGGCGATCACTAAAGTCGCCGGCGGAAATTGGATATTAAAAGAGATTGAGGGGGAATAAAAAACGGCCGGCGGTAAGTCGCGGGCCGATTGAAGTTCTTATTTCTTTCCCCCCCAGTTCAAAATAATGGGGGCAATAGAGGGGAAAAGAAACTGTCAAGATTTTCCCTCGTACGTTTAATTATTAATCGTCGGAAGTTTTCAGCTTCTTCTTTGGTGGCTGGCCGCAATGTTCCGTATTTTCTCTCCAATATTTCAAATAACTGACCGGGTTGTTTGAATCGCGAATGAGTCAGCAATTTTCCGTTTCCAGTGAATACGATGGCTGTATTTTCTTCCCTCCCCACCGAATCAATTTTAATGAAATGTTCTATTCCCCAACCACCACGAGCAATGAGATATTGTCCGGCTCGCAAATTTCCAGCTTTCATTACAATTCCTCCTGTTGTTTGGTTCTTGAAATGGCTAAACGAATATGTTTGCAGTTTGAATTATAATCGTAATTATATTAGGTATTTTTGTTTTTGTCAATGACTTTTATTTGTAAGTATAAAAAATATTTAAAATAAGGTAAAATATAGCCATATAAAAACTTCTATGAAAGTTAAATCCATTCGGGAGGTGGAAAATCTAAAAGGCAAGAGGGTGCTTATGCGCGCTGATTTTAACGTTCCGCTGATTAACGGCAGAGTCGGCCAAAGCGAGGATTTCCGCCTGGTCCGTACGGCGCCGACCATTCAGTATCTGATTAAGAAGGGCGCCAAGGTGATTATAATGGCTCATCTCGGCCGTCCCGAAGGCAAGGTCAATTCTAAGTTCAGCTTAAGGCCGGTGGCTAAAAGATTGTCGCAAATTCTGAAGCAACAGGTAAAACTATCGCCGGAAATCATCGGCGCTAAGACGGATAAGCTGGCGAGCCAGATGAAAAACGGCGAAGTGTTGCTGTTGGAGAATGTCAGGTTTGATAAGCGCGAGGAAAAAGCGGATAAAAATTTTGCCCGGCAATTAGCCGGATTAGGCGACCTGTATGTCAATGACGGCTTTGCCGTTTCTCATCGCGATCAGGCGTCGGTTTCTACAATTCAAGAATTTTTGCCGTCTTACGCGGGGCTTTTAATGGAGGATGAAATAAAATATTTGGGCGGCGTTTTAAAAAATCCCAAGCGGCCGCTCGTAGTGATTGTCGGCGGCGCCAAGATTTCCACCAAGATAAAAGTGATTAATAATTTCACTAAAGTCGCCAAGCGGATATTGCTGGGAGGCGCTTTGGCTAATACGGTGCTGAAAGTAATGGGTGTGTCAGTGGGCAAGTCAGCGGTTGAGCCGGAGATGTTTGCGGAAGTTAAAAAATTCAAACTGACGGACAATAAAATCGTGGTGCCGGTGGACGGCGTGATGGCTGACAAGTTTAACGCCAAGAAGGGGAGAATGGACGCTTTGGCCGACATCAATCCGGAGGAGTTAATTCTGGATATCGGCCCGGATACGGTCAAGCTCTATGAAAATATTTTAAAGTCGGCTAAAATGGTAATGTGGAACGGGCCGATGGGATTGATAGAAAATCCCGTTTTCGCTTCAGGCACTAAAAATTTGATTAAGATTCTGGCTGCCTCGCGAGCCGAGACCGTTGTCGGCGGCGGCGAGACCGTGCAGATGATCCGCAAAATGAAACTGGAAAACAAATTCAGTTTTATTTCCACCGGCGGGGGAGCGATGTTGGAATTTCTGGAAGGGAAGAAATTGCCGGGGCTGAAGAATATAGTAATACGTAACAAGTAAATGGAAAAAGAAATATTTTGTTTTTATCAGTTGGATACTTGGAAAAAAGCTCATTTTACTTATTACCTTTTACATATCACTTATTACTAACCTAAAAATATGGAAAATCAAGGAATGTGCTGCACGCCGGAAGGCATGAATAAATGCCGTTGCGCCAAACATATCATTTTGGCGATTCTGGCGATCGTTTTAATCGTTTATGTGTGTTTTTTGACGCGCAATGCCTGGCGCACTTATGATTATATCGGCAAGTCGCCTGACATGATCAATCAAATCACCGTTACCGGCACGGCCAAAGTCAGCGCCACGCCCGATATCGCCGTGCTTTATCTGGGTGTCATCAATGAGGGCGCGACCGTGAATCTGGCGCAAAAAGGCGTTACCGACAAAATGAATGCGATTATTGACTCGCTAAAAAAAGAATTCAAAATTGATGCCAAAGACATTAAGACGGAAAATTACAGTGTTAATCCCAAATACGATTGGACTGACGGTAAACAACGCATAATCGGCTACTCGGCCAATCAAAGCGTTACCGTCAAAGTCAGGGATTTTGACAAGACCGGCAATATTTTGGCTAAAGCCACCGAGCTTGGCGCCAATACCGTTTCCGGCCCGACTTTTTCCATTGACGATCCGGAAAAAGCTAAAGCCGAAGCCAGAGAAAAGGCCATCGCCCAAGCCAAAGCCAAGGCCAAATTGCTGGCTGATCAAGTCGGCATAAAATTGGGCCGCATCGTGAATTTCTACGAAGGCGGTTTGGAAACGCCAAACGCGGTTTATAGCCGCGATGCCATGGCTATGGGCGCAGCCGAAGCCAAAACCGTTTCGGCGCCGACGATTGAACCCGGCAGCCAGGAAATACAATTGACCGTCAGCATTAGCTACGAAATCAAATAATCATATTATGGCTAAGATAACATCAGTCAAAGCGCGGGAAATTTTGGATTCGCGCGGCAATCCGACAGTGGAAGTGGAGGTGGTTTTAGACAACGGCAAAAAGGCCTGGGCTGGAGTGCCCTCCGGGGCCTCTACGGGCTCGCGTGAGGCCTTGGAACTTCGGGATGGCGATAAACGGCGGTATGGCGGATTGGGTGTGTTAAAAGCCGTCAGTAATGTAAACAAAATCATCGCGCCTAAATTGAAGGGACTGGACCCGACCAAACAAAAAGAAATTGATTCGCTCCTGATTAAATTAGATGGTACGGAAAATAAATCCAAGCTCGGCGCCAATGCTTTACTGGGCGTTTCCCTGGCCGTGGCCCGTGTCGCCGCTCTCACCCGGAAAAAACCGCTGTACGCTTATTTGCATCAAAAATATTGGAACGGCGGTAAAATATCTTTCCCTGTGCCCATGATGAATATTATGAACGGTGGCGCGCATGCCGGTTGGTCTATTGATATTCAGGAATTCATGATTATGCCGCAACAAAAAAATATCAAAGAAGCAATCCGTTGCGGCGCGGAAATTTTTCACGCGCTTAAAAAACTTTTAGCCAAAGCCGGTTATCCAGTAACAGTCGGTGACGAGGGCGGTTATGCGCCTAAGCTCGGCGGCAATGAAAAAGCCATCGGTCTGATTGTTTCTGCCATTGCCGCGGCGGGATACAAGCCCGGCCGGGATGTAAAAATTTCCATTGATTCTGCCGCCTCGGAATTTTTTGACGCTAAGGACAATAACTATGACATGAAAGCCGACAGAAAGACCAGAACCTCGGCGGCAATGATCAAGTTATACGGCGACTGGGTCAAAAAGTATCCGATTGAGTTGTTGGAAGATGGCTTGGCCGAAGGGGATTGGGACGGCTGGGCCGCGCTCACCAAGGCCTTAGGCAGAAAAATCGTCTTGGTTGGCGATGATTTGTTCGTGACCAACCCTAAGATTTTAAAAGAAGGCATTAAGAGAAAAGTGGCTAACGCGATTTTAATCAAGCTCAATCAAATCGGTACGGTAACTGAAACGGTGGAAGCAATGAAACTGGCGCAAAAAAACAAATACAAACTGGCGGTCAGCCACAGAAGCGGCGAAACTCCTGATGATTTCATCGCCGATTTGGCCGTGGCTTCCGGCGCTGAATACATCAAAACCGGCTCGTTAAGCCGCGGTGAACGGATTGCCAAATACAATCGTTTGATGGAAATTTGGGAGGAACTTGGTCGGAAGTAATAGGCAATAAGTAACAGGTAACAGGTGAAAAGAAAGGGGATTGCATCCCTTTTCTTTTTTGTAATAATTATGTTATAATATAGGGGTAATTATTTTGTCGTTTTTTTAATGTCTTTGCTTGTTACTTTATTACTCATTACTTGTTACTATCAGTAAAATGCCAGTAAAATCAAAAAAAACAAACAAGCCGATTAGCAAGGTTATTCTTCTAATCCTCGATGGTTGGGGAATCGGCAAAAAAGACGGCTCCAACCCTATTTTTTTGGCTAAACCAAAATTCATTGATTCTTTGTATAAAAAATATCCCTGGACTGAATTGTCCGCCGCCGGCAAATACGTCGGTTTGCCGCCGAATCAAGTGGGCAACTCCGAAGCCGGCCATATGAATTTGGGCGCCGGACGCATCGCCGACCAAGACGTGGTTAAGATTTCCAAAAACATCAGTACGGGAGAATTTTTCAAAAACCCCGCTTTTTTGTCGGCCGTAAATCACGTCAAAAAAAACCGATCCGCTTTGCATCTGATGGGCATGTTAAGCAACGGCCAGAGTCCCCATAGCGATCTTGATCATGTTTTGGCGCTTCTGACCTTGACTAGAAAATATTCAGTGAAAAAAGTTTATCTGCATCTGTTTACCGACGGCCGCGATTCTCCGCCGCTGTCTTCGCTTAAATTAATCATGGCTTTGGAGCGGTCGCTTCAGCCCAATGAGATTATAGCCACCGTTATCGGCCGATTTTTTGCCATGGATCGCAAAAAGGTTTGGGCTCGCACTATTAGGGCTTATAACGCCATGACCGACGGCCGGCGCATGCATTATGCCGACAGCCCGCAAGACGGCATTAGCCGCGCTTATAATGCCGGAGTATCCGATGAATTCATTGAACCGATTGTCATCAGACAGAAAGGCAAGTTGACGCCGCGCGTCAGCGACAATGACGCCATTATTTTTTTTAATTTGCGTAGCGATCGCGCCCGGCAACTGGCCAAGCCGTTTGTCCAGCATCAGTTTGAAGAAAAAAATCCCGGCTTTGTTAAACGCAAGCAAGTTTTGCAAAACATCGTTTTTGTGGCCATGACCGACTTCGGGCCGGATTTGGACAGCATCCTGACCGCTTTTCCTTCGGAGGATTTAAAAAACACTTTGCCCATGGTATTGAAAGATAAGAAACAGATTTATATCGCCGAAAGCGAAAAATACGCTCATGTAACCTTCTTCTTTAACGGCGGTTATGCCGATCCGGTAGCCGGAGAATCCAGGATTAATATCCCTTCGCCCCATGTGGACAGGTACGATAAGACGCCGGCCATGTCCACCCGGGAGATAACCGAGAAAGTCATCGCTTCGCTCAAAAAATACGACTTCATTTGCGCCAATATTGCTTGTCCGGATATGGTCGGCCACACCAGCAACATGGAAGCGGCGCAGAAGACGGTCAAGGCCGTTGACAAGTATGTCAAGCGAATCGCGGCGGCGGCGCTTAAGAATAAGGCCGTTTTGCTGATTACCGCCGATCATGGTAACATTGAATATAAACTCAACTTGGAAACCAAAGAACGGCTGACCGAGCACACCGTTAATCCCGTGCCGTTTATCGTGGTGAGCGACAGCTTGGATAAATCATTGAAACTTAAACGGAACGGCGTTTTAGGCAATGTCGCTCCCACCGTTATTAAATTATTCGGTTTGAACAAACCGAAAGAAATGAGCAAAAACAGCCTTTTGTGATTATCGGCGTTTTTTACACTTTAGTATTGCAATGACTATTATTAATTTATGAGTTCTAATAATACAACCAAACCAAAACCGGTCGTACTGATGATTTTAGACGGCTGGGGCGCAGCGCCGCCTTCCCGATCTAACGCCATTACTTTGGCCAAAACGCCGGGCGTTACCGGACTGATAAAAACTTATCCGGCCATGACTTTGCAGGCCTCGGGCGAAGCCGTGGGTTTGTCTTGGGGAGAAATCGGCAATTCCGAAGTCGGCCATCTTAACTTGGGTTCCGGCAAGTTGGTGTATCAGAACCTGCCGCGCATCAATAAGTCAATCGCCGACGGCTCGTTTTTTGAGAATGAGAAATTCATTGACGCTTTAAAACACGCCAAGAAAAATAAAGGCAAAGTCCATTTGTTGGGATTGATTTCTTCCGGCGGCGTGCACAGCTATATTGACCATCTGTTTGCCTTGCTGGAATTGTGCCAAAAGGAAAAATTCCGCGAAGTGTATATCCACGGCATCTTGGACGGCCGCGACATGCCGTATAATTCCGGCATTGATTTTGTGGACAAAATAAAAAGCAAGACCGAAGAGTTGGGCGTGGGCCGAATTGCCACTTTGTCCGGCCGGTTCTACGCCATGGATCGCGACAATCATTGGGAGCGCGTTGTTTTGGCGTATAATGCCATGGTCAAAGGCGGGGCGGCGGAAAAATTCAGCGATCCGGGCGAAGCAGTCAGGGCCTCTTACGGCAAGAAAATTTATGATGAAGAATTCGTGCCGGTGGTGATTGAAGACGATGGCCAACCTGTTGCCGTTATCACTCCCGGCGATGCCGTGATATTTTTTAATTTCCGCGCCGATCGCGCCCGGGAAATCTCCAAAGCGTTTGTTCTGCCCGGTTTTGAAAAATTTGAACGGCAATATTTGAAAAATTTGTATTTCGTGGCCATGACCGAATATGAAAAGGATGTTCCCATGGAAATCGCTTTTCCGCCGGAAACCATAGAAAAGCCGCTGGCTAAAGTCATTGCCGATGCCGGCTTGACCCAATTGCATATCGCGGAAACGGAAAAGTACGCTCACGTTACCTTCTTTTTTAACGGCGGCGCCGAGCAAGAATTTTCAGGCGAAGACAGGATTTTGGTGCCATCGCCGCGCGTCGCTTCTTACGCGGAAAAGCCGGAGATGTCGGCTAAGGAAGTGGCGCAAAAAACCATTGACGCCATTATGTCCGACAAATACGATTTTATCGTGTTGAATTTCGCCAACTGCGATATGGTCGGTCATACCGGCGATTTGAAAGCGACTATTAAAGCCGTGGAAACGGTGGATAGCTGTGTCAAAAAAATCACCGAGGTCATCCTGGCCAAGGGCGGAGTGGCACTGATTACCGCCGATCATGGCAATGCTGAAGAGCTGGTCAATTTGCAATCGGGCGATATTGACAAGGAACACAGCACATACCCCGTGCCGCTTGTCATTATCGGCAAGGAATGGGAAGGCAAGAACGCCGGTTTTCCGGAAGTGCCGGGCGGGGATTTGTCTTTGGTTCAGCCCGCCGGGCTATTGTCCGACGTGGCGCCGACGATTATTGGCATTATGGGACTGAAACAGCCGACGGAAATGACAGGCAAACCGCTCATTTAATCAAACAAGAAAATAAAAAATTAACAAATATGTTAAAAATTTTTAAGAAAAAACGCTTTTGGATTATTTTAATAATCATTCTGGCAGTGGTCGGATTCGGAATTTATAAATTGGCAAGTCCAAAACCGGCTGTGGAATATACCACGGAAACAGTTAAGCGCGGCAAATTGACGCAGACGGTTTCCGCCACCGGCCAAGTTGAGTCGGCGCATGAAATCACTTTGAATTTTAAAACGCCGGGCAAAATAACTTATTTAGGCGTCAAAGAAGGGGATAATGTCAAGGCCGGCCAGGATTTGGCGCGGATTGACTCCGGTTCCATTGCCGCTCTGATCAAGCAGTATCAGGCCAATTTGGCCTCAGCTCAAGCCAATCTGGAAAAAGTCAAAGCCGGCGCCTCCGTTGAAGATATTAAGTTGACCCAAGAGCAATTAACCAAAACGCAAAATGATTACAATAACTTGGTTCGCGAATCAAAGACGCAGGTTGATATTTTGAAGGATAAAACCATTGACAGTTTGAATAACGCCGTTTTTACTTCGCAGACGGCGTTAAACACGGTTTATAGGAACTTGATTAACACGGAAACAACCGTCAGCATGATAGTCATGGATATTGATTTGCAGAATCAAGTAAAAAGTGATTACGGTATTTTAGTTAATAATCTTGCCGCCTTGCGTGATGAAATAACGGCGGCGCAAAAATCCTATGATCAGCAATTAATCGCTCAAGCCAGCGATGACGTGAAGGATTTTTTGAGCCGGCTTAACAGTTACCTGGATTCCAGCTTTAATTTGACGGATATGATAATCGTCAATACCACTTATACGCAAACGAAAAAAGATACGATTAAATCCGACATCTCAACGCAGCAAACCTCCAATAACACTTCGCTTACGGCCGTGCAGACCGCTCGTTCCAATCTCATCAACACCGCCGATTCTTACCAGTCGCAGATTCTGGCGGCGGCCAATGCCGTTTCCATCGCGCAAGCGTCTTTGGATCTGAAGAAGGCCGGCCCGCGCAGTTTTGAATTGGCTTCGGCCGAAGCCGCGGTGGCGCAAGCCCAGGCCTCGCTGGATAAAACCAGGGCCGATGCCGAGGACTATGTCATTCGCGCGCCCATTGACGGCAAAATCACCCAAGTCAATTATTCTTTGGGTGAAACCACGGCAGTGGCCGAAGCGGCGATCGCCATGCTTTCCAATGAGCGTTATGAAATCAAAGTGGATATCCCGGAATCGGATATAATCAAACTGATTGTCGGGGAGAAGGTCACGATTGATTTGGACGCTTTTGGCAGCGACCATCCTTTTTCCGGCGCCGTAACTTTTATTGATCCGGCGCAGACGATTATCAAGGACGTAACTTATTATAAAACCACGGTTACTTTCAATCAGGATTCTTGGAGCGATCAAATCAAACCGGGCATGACCGCCAACATTACGATTATCGCGGCGGAAAAAGACAACGCCCTGTATATTCCGCAACGCGCCGTCAAAGTCAGGGAAACGACTTTGGGCGAAGCGCCGAAGAAATATGTGGAGGTCTTGGTTAACGGCCAAGCGCAGGAACGCGATGTGGAAATCGGTTTGCGCGGCGACGAGGGACTGGTAGAAATAATTTTCGGCTTGAATGAAGGCGAACAAGTCGTAACTTACAAAAAAGACAACACCAAATAACGCGCGACTTGCCGCTTCCGGCGCCCGGCGGACAGAAGCTAAATTGAAAATATGACAGAGAAATTAATAGAAGTTAAGGATTTAAAAAAGGATTATGTCAATGACGAAGTGGTAACGTCCGTATTACACGGCGTCAGTTTTGATATTCATGAAGGCGAATTCGTGGCGATTATGGGGCCGTCCGGTTCGGGCAAATCCACCCTGATGCATATTTTGGGATTTTTGGACAACCTGACTTACGGCCAATTCTTTTTTAAGGGGCGTGACGTCAGCAATTTGGACGAAGACGAGTTGGCGCGCATCAGAAATGAAGAAGTCGGCTTTGTTTTTCAGGCCTTTCATTTATTGCCTAAGACCTCCGTTTACAACAACGTCAAGCTGCCGTTATTGTATGATAAAGCCAAAGATGACGATATTAAAGTCAGAAGCGCGATTAAAGCGGTCGGATTGGAACACCGGATTAATAATTTTTCCAACCAGCTTTCGGGCGGCGAAAAACAAAGAGTAGCCATTGCCCGCGCGCTGGTCAATAAGCCCTCAATTATTTTTGCCGATGAGCCGACCGGCAATTTGGACAGCAAATCGGGCAATGCCATTATGGAAATTCTGGAGGGCTTGAATGATATGGGCCACACCATTATCCTGGTGACCCACGAAACCGATACGGCCAAACACGCCAAACGCATTATTAAAATAGTTGACGGCTTAATCGCCGAGGATTATGAAGTTAATGACCGCCGCCGCGCCAAAGACGGCAATCAATTGATGAAATAAATGCGATTAATTGAAACCGTAAAATTATCTTTTTCCGTTTTGCGCACCAACCGGACGCGCAGTTTTTTGACTTCGCTCGGGATTATCATCGGCATTGCCGCCGTCATCGTGATTATCTCCGCCGGCGCCGGCGCGCAATCATTGATTGTCAATCAATTCAACGCTATCGGTACTAACTTAATCGGCATTCTGCCCGGCTCAAGCGATGAAGACGGTCCGCCCGCCTCCGCTTTCGGCATTATTCTGCAAACGCTCAAATACGAGGACGCCCAGGCCATCGCCCAAAGCGTGCCCCACGTTACCGCCGTTTCTTCTTATAACACCGGCATGGCCACCGCCTCATATCAAAGCGCCAAAACGGACGCAACTTATTACGGCGTCATGCCTGAATATTTAGACGTGGAAGACACGGGCGTGGACAAGGGGAGGTTTTTTGACAACGATGAAGACAGGGGCAGCGTTAAAGTCGCCGTGCTGGGCTGGCAAGTGGCGAGGGATTTGTTTGAGGGGCAGGAACCCGTGGGCAAGAAGGTTAAAATCGGCAAGGAATTTTTTGAAGTTATCGGCGTGATGCGCCAGCGCGGCGTTTCCGGCTTTCAGAATAATGATGAAATCATTTTGATTCCGGCGCAAACCGCGCAAAAAATAATGCTGGGCGTGCGCCATGTCGGCTTTATCCGCGCCAAGGTTGATAAAAAGGAAAACTTGCCGCAGGCGGTGGACGATATCCGCTTGCTGTTGCGCGACCGCCATAATCTGCTGGAATCAAAAGTTGATGATTTTAATATTCGCAATACGGCCGACGCCATTAAGACCTTGACTTCCATCACTGATGTGTTGAAATTTTTCCTGGCCGCCATCGCCGGCATTTCCCTGTTAGTCGGCGGCGTAGGCGTTATGAATATCATGCTGGCCTCGGTCAATGAGCGCGTCCGCGAAATCGGCCTGCGCAAAGCCGTCGGCGCCAAGCCCAATGACATTATGGTGCAGTTTTTGGCCGAGTCGATCACCGTCACTTTGACCGGCGGCGTCGTAGGCATTATCATTGGCTCGTTGATTTCGGCGTTAGTTGCCATAGTCGCCAGATATTTGGGCTATGATTGGGATTTGGTGGTTTCGCCGCTATCCATATTTATGGGTTTTGGCGTGGCCTTTGTCGTCGGTTTGATTTTTGGCATTTATCCGGCTCGCCGGGCGGCCAAACTTAACTCCATTGAGGCGTTAAGGTGGGAATAATAAGTTAAGTTGTTAATCGTCTTTTTAGCTGGTAAATCGCTTATTTCAGGCGATTTTTTTAATTTTATTTTATCTAATTTTAGCTATAATAAGCTATATCAAGCTATATTATGTGGATAAAACACTTGACAAAATATTTAAGGTGTGATATAATAGCTTATTCAAGATAGCGGTTGTGGATAAGTCGATATATAGACAATAATCATTATCTTGCCAGCAGTTTAAAAACTGTTTTAAAAGAGTTCTTCGGGGCTCTTTGTCAGGGCGGCATATGGCTTATGTCATAGATCGCCCTTGACAAAGGTTCCCGAGATAGGGGAGTATTGGAAAACGGAACATTAAATTAAATAATTTGTTCGCGGCAGCTTGTCGCCGCATTGATATGATTAAGGCGTATGCTTGTCCGCCTAAATCTGTTCCAAAGCCAAAAGCCGAGGAGCATAGGAGGAGATTAAGCTGAAGAGGGGGCCTGGCTTGAAATTATATATTCGCCAACCGCCTTAATTCACTTCTTCAAGTCTTGATTGTATCAATGCGGTGATTACTTTGGCCGTCAAAGCAGGCGGGCAAACTTGTCTACTGAAAGGTGGGCACGCCGCAAGCACTTTCTGAAAGAAGAACTTTCCCGCCGTCGGGCTATTATCCCGCCGGATCGGTAGATCTCCTTTCTCCCGGGGAGGCGTTGTAGCAATACGCGCCTCCCCCACACGCCTCAGACAGTATGGTTCGAGAGTGTATAATCAAATCCTCACAAAGGAAACTTGGTTTTACGCTCACGGCCGAAATACTGTTTGAGGCGTGTGTTGCAAAATAGCAATTTCATTTACGAGCCATCTCGTAAAGGAGGGCCTATGATAGCTCAATGCTGCGTTTGTCATAAGGTGCGTTTGTCTGGTAATGTTTGGGTGGGTCAATTTATACCCCCGGGAGAACAGGTCTCCCATGGCTATTGCCCGGAATGCGCCGCACAAGCGCGTGAAGGCATGCAGCGGGAATTGGCCGTTGATCGGCAAAGACGGGAGCCCGCCAATGGCAATGGCGAGAAAAAATAAATGCCCGGCTTGTATTAAAATCGAAATAACGCCGGGTCAGTGGAAACACGCCGTTTTGCTTGCCGGCGAAGAAACAGTGCCGCAATACTGCCCGCATTGCAAGGCAGTAATTGAGGGATATGCTCGAATGGTTACGATCAATTACGGTCGCGACCGAAAAAAATAAAGTAAGAACATTGTGAGGAGGAGGCCGAGCGCTTCCTCCTTTCGCTTTTTAAAGATTATGGATCCCCGGACAAATCCTCCCGCTTACGCTTACGGATTTTCCAGGCCTATCTGCCGGCAGGCAGGGATGACGATAAAGGATATTGGTTAATAATTATTTATCCACAGCCCGACTCTTGACAATTATATTGTTTTTACGAAAATTTGTTATATAATTTTATATTAAGGGAGGACATTAAGCGCCAAGCATTTTCAATCGCACTTTCCTAAAATTTTTTTTAGGATCACACTTAAGTGTGATTTCGAGAATTCTTATCGCGTCTTCTCCGAGTCCCGCCCCCGTGGCGGGACTTTTAATTGGCTAATGAGCGAGCGAACCAGCGCTTCAAAGCGCTGGATTCCGAGCGAGCGACGCCAATATAGTCAAATACTGCTCGGCTTGCCGAGCTATTTAGTACGCAAGTTTCATTATCACCCTTATCACCATAGGGCTTGCCCCGAGGACTATATTGGTTGATTTTTTTGATTAATGCTATAATTTAATTAAGCACTATGTCGCTTAAGCAATTAATCATTACCATAATCATCGCCACCTTGTTGTGTTGGGCCAGCTGGCTGCTGGTTATTTTTGAGGTGGATCCGACGACCGCCGGCTTTTACGGCCTGCTGATTTTTTATTCCAGCATGTTTTTGTCTTTGCTGGGCTTGTTTTTTTTGATCAGTTTCGGTTTTCGCAAAATGTTTAATCGGTTGGAAATGGAATACAAGCTGGTGGGCATGTCTTTTCGCCAATCGTTTTTTTTCTCGTTGGCGATAGTGGGATTTTTCTTTTTGCAGAGCAAGGATTTATTGACTTGGTGGAATAGTATTCTGCTGGTCTTGGCCTTGGTGATTTTAGAATTTTTCTTTTTGAGTTATCGGAGAAAATAGAGCAATAGAAGCCGTCCCGTTGCCGGGACGTCTTTTTTGTTATTATTTTCTCTTTTCTTTTTTCTACGTCACCCCCTCCTGTCATTCCCGCACCCCCTTCGTCATTCCCGCACCCTCTTTGTCATTCCCGCGTAGGCGGGAATCCAAGTTATAATTTTTTTGTCATTCCCGCACCCTTTTGTCATTCCCGCACCCTCTTTGTCATTCCCGCGAAGGCGGGAATCCAGGTTTAGAAATTTAGATTTCATTTCTGGTACCTTTCTCTATTGTCATTTCGACCGAAGCCGACGTAAACGTCGGCGCAGTGGAGAAATCGCTTGAATTAAATTAAAGGGATTCCTCCGCTACGGTCGGAATGACAAAAGGTAATTTGACTAAACTAAAGCAAAACAGTTATAATATGAGCAATATGAAAGAAAAACTTAGCCAATTAAAGGCGCAATTCACCGAGGAATCGGCAAAGGTCAAATCAGCCAAGGAGCTGGATGATTTGGAGAACAGATTTTTGAGTCGCAAGAGCGGACTGCTGACCGGTATCATGAAGGGGATCAAGGACGTGGCCAAGGAAGAGGTGGCCGAAGTCGGCGCTTTGGCTAATGAAACCAAAGAATATATTGTTGAGGGGCTGGAAACGCTTAAGGGCAACTTGGGCGGCGCCGGCTCTTTTAATTTTGATTTTACCGTGCCTGGCCGCAAGCCGGCGGTCGGCCATTTGCATTTGGCCACCATTGCCATTCGCGAGATTGAAAGCATCTTACAGCCGCTGGGGTTTGTCCGAGCGCGCCATCCGGACGTGGAATGGGATTATTACGCCTTTGAGACCTTGAATATGCCCGGCGATCATCCGGCGCGCGATGATTGGGAGACATTTTTCATTGACGAAGCGCCGATTAAGATGAACTTGCCGGAAAATTCTTTAAAACTCGTCAAAGAGGGGAGACGCTTGCTCACGCCGCACACTTCCAGCATTCAGGTGCGCGAAATGGAGAAGGGTGTCCTGCCTATTCGCATGATGAATATTTCCAAATGCTATCGCCGGCAAATTGACGTGTCGCATGTGCCGATGTTCCATCAGTTTGAGGGCTTGGTGGTGGACGAGGGGATTAATATCACTCACTTAAAAGGCACGATTGATTATTTCGTCAAGAAATTTTTCGGCGAGGATCGCACGATTCGTTTGCGCCCGCATCATTTCCAATTCACGGAGCCGAGTTTTGAAGTGGATATTTCCTGCGGTTTGTGCCATGGCACGGGCAAGTTGGAAGACGGCAGTTCTTGTCGTATGTGCAAAGAGGGCTGGCTGGAACTCGCTGGCGCCGGCATGGTGCACCCCAATGTCCTTAAGGCCGGCGGCATTGATCCCAATAAGTATTCTGGTTTCGCTTTCGGCTGGGGCGTGGAGCGTTGCTACAGCATGAAGTCGGGTTTAAATATTGATGATTTGCGGTTGATGTATAAGAATGATTTGAGGTTTAATGAGCAGTTTTAATATTAGCTTGTAGATTTTATAATTTTGCATTAATCACCCATAAAAGGTTTTGCAGATAAAAAGTAGTATAAGATTTATTAATAGTCACATTAGATGAGATATATGTCTATTCCAAATTTTGAACAAATAATGAGTCCAATGATTAAGGATATCATTGATGGCGAAAATCATTCAATGAATGATATCGTCGATCATTTATCGGAATTTTTTAATTTAACTGAAGATGAAAAAAATGTTAGATATCCCACTAGTGGAGCAAAAATTTTTCAAAATAGAGTTAGATTTGCTCGCTTATATTTAATGAAGGCTGGTTTAATCGAATCACCAATCCGTGGTTTTATAAAACTAACATCAGATGGGTTAATGCTTTTTAAAAAAGAAACCCCAAACATTAATTTAGATTATCTTGAAAAATTACCGAAATTTCAAGAATTTCAAAAAATGCAAAAAGAAACACAAAGAAATAAAAAAGATAGTTCTAATAATGAAAGAATTGTTTTGCATGCAGAAAATAATCTGGAACAAATTCCCGAAGAACAATTAGAAAATGCATTCCAGATAATTAATGATAATTTATCCGTTGAAATATTAGATACTTTAAAAAAGTGTCAACCATTATTTTTTGAAAAAATAGTAGTTGATCTTGTATTAAAAATGGGCTACGGTGGTTCGTTTAAGGATGCTGGTGAAGCCATAGGTAAAAGTGGTGATGGTGGAATTGATGGGATAATTAAGGAAGATAGACTTGGTTTAGATTTAATTTATTTACAAGCTAAAAGGTGGGAAAATGTAGTCCCAGTAAAAGAGATAAGAGATTTTGCTGGATCCTTAATGTCTAAAAAGGCTAAGAAGGGAATTTTTATTACTACATCAAGTTATCCCACGTCAGCTTTCGAATTTGTAAAATCAGTTGACCATAGAATAATACTAATCGATGGTCAACAATTAGCGAAATTATTAATTGATTTTAATGTTGGAGTTACAACGGAATCAGTTTATGAAATTAAAAAAATTGATGGCGATTATTTTATAGAAGAATAATTTATAAACTTAAATATCTCGTACAACTGGCTAAAGTCGTAGCCCGTTGTCATTCCGACCGAAGCGTAGCGTAGTGGAGGAATCCCTTTAAAAGCACTTTATGGTTAAATATTACTACTTGTATATTATGGCTTCAGAATCCGGAACTTTATATGTCGGGATTACAAATAATCTTGGTCGGCGAGTATGGGAACATAAAAATGAAATTATTGAGGGCTTTACTAAAAAATACGGCTGTAAGAGATTGGTTTATTATGAATACGGACAAGATGTTAATGGCGCTATCTGTAGAGAAAAACAAATTAAAAATTGGAATAGAAAAAAGAAAGAATTTTTGATAAAAACAATTAACCCAAAATGGATTGATTTAAGCAAAGAAATGTTCGGTTTTAAAGAATTTTGAGGGATCCCTCCACTCGGCCTTGAGGCCTCGGTCGGGATGACAAGAAAAAGAAAGGCCTCGGTCGGGATGACAAGAAAAAGAAAGGCCTCGGTCGGGATGACAAGAAAACAATTTGATTAAAAATATGAAAGGTACGGCAGAACAATTCAAAAAAGATAATATAAAAAAGTATCATAAAGGTGCAATTCTTAAACTAAGAGATATAGCAAGAAAAACAAAGTTGGTTTTTGAGTTTGTTGAGGATCGTTTCTATTATACTCAAAGCAATTTATCAGAAAAAGTATTCTTTATTGATAAGTTAAAGAAATTAGATGTTGATAAAAGCAAGTTAGCTTATCCCAATGGGTGGGAAGTCGGAGAAATTGAGTACAGATTTGGTTATTATATTATAAGTCAATATGGGAGAAGAAAAGGACATTGGACTTTTGCCCAATTTTGCCCAATATTTCCCCTTAATGATCTAAAAAATATTTTACAGAAAATGAAAAATAAAGGCATTATAGGAAAAAATTTTAAAATATTATAAATATGAATCTAAATATCTCTTACAACTGGCTAAAGTCGTATGTCAAAACCAGTTTGACGCCGCAGGAATTTGCCAAACGGATTTCGCTTTCCGGACCATCAGTGGATAGAGTTCAGGAAAAAAGCACTGATTTTGGTAATGTCGTGGTCGGAAAAATGTTGGAAATCAGTAAACACCCCAATGCCGACAAATTGAATGTCGCCAAAGTTGATGTGGGCAAAAAAGAGCCGATCCAAGTGATTTTTGGACAGATGGCGGTGCTTAAAGTCGGTGACCAATTGCCGGTGGCCATTGCGCCAACAACCCTACCGAGCGGAGTAGAAATACTGGAGAGAGAGATGCGCGGAGTTAAATCGCAAGGCATGTGCTGTTTGGATAGTGAAATCGGATTATCCGACCAGGATAGAGTGACTTTTTTTCCGCCAGAAGTAAAGCCGGGAACCCCGATCGCTAAGGCGTTAAAATTAGAGGAAGACGCGATTTTGGATATTGAAATCACTTCCAATCGCCCGGACGCCATGAGCGTTATCGGTATCGCCCGAGAGGCGGCCGCGATTTTGGACGCTAAGTTTTTATATAAACAACCAAACCCCTCCCTCGCTATCCGCAAATCCGTCATTCCCGCGCACCCAGAGGCGGGAATCCATAATGCTGGATCCCCAACTAAATTGGGGATGACGAAAAAGGGATTGCCGTTATCAATAAAAATAACCGAGCCCAGGGTCTGCCCCCGCTATTCCGCGATTGTAATGACTGATGTCAAAGTCGGCGCGTCGCCTCTGTGGATGCAACAGCGTTTGCTCGCTTCGGGTTTGCGGCCGATTAATAATTTAGTAGACATCACTAACTATATTCTACTTGAATACGGCCAGCCCATGCACGTATTTGATTACGATAAACTGCTGGGCGGGGAAATCAATGTCCGCAAAGCCAAGAAGAGTGAAAAGATTTTGGCGTTAGACGGCAAAGAATACGAATTGTCCGTCGATCAACTGGTAATCGCTGACAAGCAAAATCCGGTCGCCGTGGCCGGCGTGATGGGCGGAGAATTGTCAGCCGCTACCGCCGAGACCAAAACCATCGTGTTTGAATGCGCCAACTTCAATCCCGTTTCCGTCCGCAAGACCTCGCGCGTTTTGAATTTGCGTTCGGAGAGCTCGGCGCTCTACGAAAAGGGGATTAGTCCGGAAAATGTTACGGCCGCCATGTTGCGCGCCATTGAATTGGCCCAGCAGTTGTGCGACGCCAAGGTTGCCGGCAAATTGATTGACGAAAAATCATACAAATACAAAGATCGGGAAATAATTTTGGACTTGGAGCGGGTTGATTCTGCTTTGGGCGTCAAAATCAAACCGGCAGAAATAAAAAATAATCTGGAAGCGTTGGGCTTTAAAGTGATCGCCAAACGCGACAAGTTTAAAGTAACAATCCCTTGGTGGCGAGAGAACGACATGGAAGGCCAGCATGATTTAATTGAAGAAATCGCTCGGATGCACGGCTATCAGAATCTGCCGACGGAATTAATGTCCGGCGCTTTGCCTCAAACCATAGCCACGGTTAATTTCGCGCTGGAGGACAAGATTAAGGACGCTCTGGTCGGTTTCGGTTTGACCGAGGTTTACACTTATTCTTTTATTTCCGAAAAGCAAATCCTGGGCGCGGGTTTAAAATCCGCGGATCATATCAAGATCGCCAACCCTTTAAGCGCTGATTTTGAGTACATGCGCACCTCGCTTTTGCCCGGCGTTCTGCAGATTATCGCCGAGAATCAGGGATTTTTCCCGGCCGGCAGATTGTTTGATTTGAGCCAGGTATATTTGCCTTTGGGCGCGAATGATTTGGCTGATGAGAAATTCAAATTGCTCGCGGTTTGCTATGGCGCTGATGCTGAAGGCATGGCCGCCGATGCCAGAGGCGTTTTGGATGGCTTAATGCAGCGACTCAATATTGACAATTTGACTTTTAAAAAGAAACCGGCCGGCTCGGAAATATATGTTAATGATGTGAAGCTGGGTGAAATCAAAGTTATTGATAACAAAATTTTGTCCGCTTTCGGCATCAAGAAAGCCGTAGCCGCGGTGGAGTTGGATTTCGCCGCTGTGGCCGCGCTGGCCAAATCCGCGCCGACTTATCGGCCGATTCCCAAATTTCCGGCGATTGAGCTGGATTTGTCCATGGAGGTTGATAATGTGATTACTTTTGCCGAAGTGGCCAATGTCGCCAGCGATGCGGGAGCGCCGTTAGTGGATAAGGTTGATTTCTTGTCTGTCTATCAAGGTGAGAAATTACCGGAAGGCAAGAAAGCATTGGCCATTAGAATGGTTTATCGCGATTTGAATAAGACCCTGGAACTCGCCGAAGCGCAAATCGCGCATGATAAAGTTGTAGCGGAATTAAAAAAGAGTTATAATATAGTTGTAAGATAAAATAATTACACTCCCATGCTTGTCACATCAAAAGACCTATTTTGGGTCGTGTTATCGTTTGTCATTCTTTTTGGCGGCGTCTGTACCGGCTTTGCTATTTTTTACTTTGCCATGATCATGCGCGACGGCTGGTACATCACCAAGGCCGTCAGGCGCAAAGTGGAAGCGGTGGAAAAAGTCATGACCGCTTTCAAATCCAAAGTGGAAAACACCGCCAGCTTCGTGCCGCCGCTGATTGACGGCGTGTCCAAGCTGATTGAAGCGGTAGCGGAAAAGAAAAAGGCCTCGGCCGCCAAAGCCGGCAAGAAATCAAGAAGAAAATAACATTACAATATGCTGTCAGCGATCGCTTTAATGCCGATTTTCGGCTATCCGGCCGTTATGTATGGCGGGATTATTACTCTCATCTTATTTTTATTTGTCGCCATTATCGGTTATCGGATTTCTAAGGGTAAATGCAAATTGCCCAATCCGATTAAATGGCATCAGACCTTGGCGTTTCTGGCGCTTGTCTTGGCTGTAATTCACGGCATCTTAGGATTATCAATCTTGTTGGGATTCTAAGGATAAAAATAACCGGGTAAAACCGGTTTTTTTGTCTTGACTTTTTATTAATTTTTTGATATCATGATTAGTCGCACTTTAAAAATCAACCTCATTCTCAAATAGCTCGGGAAGGAGAGTCAACAATGAATATTGTCAGATGTTATTCCGGCAGCACCAGATTTGTCGTAGTTGTTGGTTTCTTGGCCTTTAAGTTTGCCAAGATTAATCCGTTTATGGCTTTAAAATGCGAGTTTAAACAATTTGGCAACAGCCCTCAAGCAAGGCAGATAATTAAAAAATACGGCTATACTTGCTCCCTTTCGCCGCTTTATTGGTTATTCCGCGGCATCATGGCTAACTGGTTGGAGCGGAAGTATTATCGACGCTCTCGTCTGTTAATTCTCGCCCCGACTTATTTATCTTTTGGTTTAGTGAATATTCAGCTGGCCGGCGATTGTCTTAAGATGCCTGAAAGATATTTTTTAAACCAAATTAGCGCCATTATCGGCCATGACGAGAATAACGACGAAGATATTCACGCCGACCCGCACACTCTCCGCCAGCTGGAGAACTACATTGCTTCCAGCGGCAAGTTGAAAATCATTGACTATGGCTCGCCGAAATCCTGGACGTTTCTGGAGAAATGGGGAAGAAAAATATTTGACGAGTTTGTTGTTTTATAAACCAATCACTCAAGCCACGTTTAGCCGTGGCTTTTATATTTGCTATTTTTTGCTGATTTTCGTATAATATAAGCATTCTATAGCTTATTTATATGCCACAAAAACCATCAGAAATCAATCCGTTGGATGAGAAATTAATGCGTCTCAAGCGTTTGGAGGAAATTAGAAATTCCGGCGTGGATCCTTATCCGGAAAAATTTGACAAGCGGCAGAGTTTGGCCGAAGCCAAAGCCGGCAAGGAGGGGACGAAGGTTCAAACCGCCGGCCGGATTCTGACCATCAGAAGCATGGGCAAGATCGCTTTCTGCCACTTGACTGATTGGAGCGGCAAATGCCAAGCGGTGTTGAATGTTACGGAAATCGGCGAAGAAAAATTCAAGTGGTTCAAGGATCACGCGGATATGGGCGACTTTATCGGCGTCTCTGGCGAGATATTCACCACCAAAGCCGGCGAGATCTCCATCCTTGCCAAAGAATATAAATTTTTGGGCAAGGCCTTGCTGCCTTTGCCGGAAAAGTTCCACGGCCTCAAGGATACGGACACGATTTACCGCCAGAGATATTTGGATTTGATCGTTAACGACGAAGCCAAGAAGCGCTTCCAATTCCGCAGCGATTTTATCCGCGTCATCCGCGAGTTTTACTGGCAGGAAAAATTTATTGAAGTGGAAACGCCGACTTTCATGCATCAGGCGACCGGCGCGACGGCTACGCCGTACAAGACGCGCAACAATGCTTTGGATGTGGATTTGTTTTTGCGCATCTCCCATGAGTTGCCGCTGAAGGAATTGATCGTGGGCGGGATGGAAAAGATTTTTGAGCTGGGCAAGGCCTTTCGTAACGAGGGCGTTGACCCGTCGCATCTGCCCGAGCACACCCATTTGGAGCATTATTGCGCTTATTGGAATTTTGAAGATAACATCAAATTCACCGAACGGATGTTTGATTATATTTTTGACCAGCTGAAACTGGACAAAAAAATTGAGATTGAAAACAGGGAAGGGGAGAAGCAGTCGGTTGATTTTTCTACGCCCTGGCCCCGAGTTAATTTTATTGACTTGATCAAGAAAGACACGGGTTTGGATATTATGGATTATAACGATGCCAAAGAACTGCTGAAAGACATTAAGAAAAAGAAAATTGAATTTGAAGACATGGAGGAGATGAGCTTAGCCGGATTAGTGGATAACCTCTACAAGAAAGTCAGCCGGCCCAAGATCGTCGGGCCAGTAATTCTTTTCCATTATCCCAAATATTTGCAGCCGCTGGCGCGTCTTAACGACGATGACAAGAATATCGTGGATCAATTCCAATTGATAGTTAATGGCTGGGAGATTGTCAAGGCCTATTCCGAGTTGGTTGACCCGGTTGACCAAAAGGAGCGTTTTGAAAGCCAGAAATCCGCCAAAACCAAGGGCGAAGGCGAAGTGATGGAAGGCGATGATGAATTTATCACCGCCCTGGAGCACGGCGCGCCGCCGATTTCCGGCTGGGGCATGGGTATTGACCGCACCGTGGCCGTTTTAACCGGCCAGAACAATTTGCGCGACGTGGTGCTGTTTCCCTTATTAAGACCGAAAGAATAAAATATGAAAAAAACATTGTTAATTTTACCGGCTTTCGCTTTAATTTTAATTTTATCCGGTTGCGGCCAGGCCAACCAAGGCAAGGTTACCGCTATTAATGTGGCTAATAATTATAATGCCGCCCAAGAGCTTAACCGGGATATGAATGACCCTAATAAAATATCTTCCGAAGATAACGTGGAAAACATTTATACGATTATGAATTATCAAGGCGATGAATCCAAGGAAACGGTAAAAGCGGCGATCAGAAAGGGGATAGAAGACGGCAAGGATCAAAGCGGGTTGGACAAGGAATTAATAAAGGCCTCGGCCGCCAATAATAACGGCTTAGGCACCGGTTACATGTTAGGTTATGTCTTCGGTTGCAAAGCCGTTACCGGCGATGAAGACAAGTGCAATGACGATATGAGTAAAAAATACCAAGAGATTATGATGGAAGAGATGCAAAAAGAATTCCAGGGCATGACGGCGACCCAATAAACATTTAGATTCTTATATTAATTTTATGTTAGACATCAAACAGCTCCGCGAGAATACGGAGAAAATCAAGGAGGGATTATTAAAGAGAATGGATAAAAAGATTTTGGATTCGGCTTTGGACAAAATTTTGAAGCTGGATAACGAACGCCGCGAGGTTTTGCAGCAAACCGAGGACTTGAAATCCGAACGCAATAAAGCGTCCAAAACCAAACCCACGCCGGAAATTATTGAAAAGATGAAGTCGGTGGGGGAGGAGATTAAGGCCCTGGACACTAAGCTGGCGGGAATAGAAGCTGACTTTCTTGAGGCCATGGCCGAACTGCCCAATGTGCCGGCCGATGATGTCTTGCCCGGCGATAAGGAAAACAACAAGGTCATCAGAACATCCGGCGATAAACCGAAATTCAAATTTGAACCCAAAGACCATGTGGAATTGGCCACGGAACTGGGATTGATTGATTATGAAAGGGGAGTGAAGATGTCCGGTTCCGGTTTTTGGATTTATAAGGGCCAGGGCGCGCTTTTGGAATGGGCGCTGTTGAATTATTTTTTGGATTTTCACACCAAAAACGGCTACACTTTTATTATGCCGCCGTATTTGCTGACCGAAAAGTCCGCTTACACTTCCGGCCATCTGCCCAAATTCCGCGACGACCTGTTCTGGACACAAGACCAGCTTTGCCTTAACGCCACCTCGGAAATGATGTTGGGCAATTATCATCGCGATGAAATTCTGGATGAAAAGGATTTGCCGCTCAAATATTGCGCTTACTCCGCCTGTTTTCGTCGTGAAGCCGGTTCCTACCGCAAAGAGGAGAGGGGAATGATCCGCGGGCATCAGTTCAATAAGATTGAAATGTTCCAATTCACCAAGCCGGGTGAATCCTGGACGGCTTTTGACGAGCTGACCAAAAATGCCGAGGCCCTGGTGCAGGGGTTGGGTTTGCACTTCCAGACCGTTCAATTGTCAGCCGGCGACGCTTCCGCCGCCATGGCCAAGACCGTTGATATTGAAGTGTGGATTCCGTCCATGGGCATTTATAAGGAAGTGTCTTCGGCTTCTAACGCGTTGGATTATCAGGCGCGCCGCGGCAATGTGCGTTACAAAGACGCCGCGGCTGGAAAAAACGAGTATGTCCATACCTTAAACGCCTCCGGATTGGCCACCAGCCGCCTGTTTCCGGCTATTTTGGAGCAGTTTCAGCAAGCTGACGGCTCGGTTATTATTCCGGAAGCCCTGCGCAAATGGACAGGGTTTGATAAAATTACCAAATAGTATGTCTTTAAATATTTATTCTTTATTACTTTTTTGTAAAAATCTTGATTTGACAGAAAAATTCTATAAAAATTTGGGGTTTAATACTGAAAGATCTGATGATGCATTAAGAATTAAATTTGGAGACATACGCCTGGCTTTTATGGATGAAAAAGACGCAACAATAAAAGACGATCAAGAATCAAAGAAGGGTGTGGGGATGTATATTTATTTTAAAGTTGATAATGTAGATTTATTTTTTCGATCTGTAAAGGAAAAGAATATTATTACATCAAGTGAACCAAGGGATTGGCCGTGGGGTAAAAGAGAGTTCGTTATTAGAGATCCAGATGGCTACAAATTAGTCTTCTTTTCAAATATAAACTAATGATCCGCGATTATTCCTATACCGGCGGGAAATCAGGAGTCAAGAAGGATTATCAGGTCAAGAACTTCAACAATCCTTATTTTCATCCGGAAAAAAAGAGTTTGACCAAGCACTTCAACACCAAGCTGTATCTGCAGATCCTCTTGGCTCTTTTTTTATTGTACGTGATCATTTATAGCGACTTATTCAAGATTACCGCCGTCGGCGTCACCGGCACGGATTTGATTGATCAAAATGAAATCAGAGCCATGACGGAAAAAGAATTAAGCGGTTGCAAGCTTTTCTTGTTTCCCAAGCGCAACATGATTTTCTTCAATAAAAATAAGCTGGAGCAGGAGATTGGCGGCCGTTATGCTTTAAATAAATTGGAAATCAAAAAGAGCTGGCATCGTTTGGATATCAACTTAGAAGAAAAAGTGGCTTATCTTATCGCCACCAATAATCAGACGTCGTATTTTGTGGATATGACCGGCACCATCATCAAGGAGCTGTCGCCGCAAGAGATGATTGATTATTCGCCCCGTTTTCCCAAATTGGTTTTGACCCAAGAAATAAAAATCGGCGACCAACCAATCTCAGGAAGATTTGTAAATTATGTTTTGGAATTGGATAAGGATTTGAAAATTCATAATATCAAAGTCAAGGATTATCAGAGCGGGGGAGTGGACCAGGTGTTTATGAACACCGAGGCGGGCTGGCAGGCCAAATTTTCCATTAACACCAACATCAAGTTCTCTCTCGAGAACCTCTACTTCTTCTTGGATAAAAAACTCAAAGGCAAGACGTTCCAATACATTGATTTGCGCATCGGGGATCATGTTTACGTTTTTCCGGAGCAGGGAATATGATTTTTGTCGCGTTTGCCAGGTTTTACGTCTTTATTATATAATATAATTAACTTCGTATAACGCAGGATAACCGATGTAGTATTATAAATAAAGCTGAATAATAATTATGAAAAAATCCGCAGAACCATTAATCAGGCACATCAATGACTTTTTGGATTATATTGAGGTGGAAAAGGGCCTTTCCCCCGTTTCCGCCAAGAATTACCACAATTTCCTTAAAGTGTTTGTCATTTGGCTTAAGGACAATAATCTATCCGGGATTAAGCCCCATGAGCTGGATAGCAAGCATATTTGGGATTTTCGGCTGTATTTGTCTCATAAAAAGGACTCCCGGGGGCAATACTTGAAAAAGACCACCCAGAGTTATTATTTGAGGGCGCTTAGGCAACTTTTGAATTATTTCGCCGAAAAAGACATCAGTTCCCTGCCGGCGGAAAAAATTAAACTGCCGAAACTTACTGATAAGGATCGACAAATAAAATTCTTATCTTACAGCCAGGTAGAACATTTGCTGTCCATGCCGGATTTAAGCGATATTTCCGGACTGCGCGATCGGGTGATTTTGGAGGTTCTTTTTTCAACCGGCATGCGCGTTTCCGAGTTAACTTCGCTTAACTTGAAACAATTTGACGCCGCGGGAATTCTTAGCAACAAGATTAAAGATCTGGAATTATCAATCGCCGGCAAGGGCGGCAAGGTTAGGACTATTTATTTTTCACCGCGCGCCGTTAAGTATTTGGCTTTATATTTGAAAGCGCGGCAAGAAGATATGCTTACTCCCCTTTTTATCAACTATAGCCGTAACACCGGCGATAAAGGCGAACGGCGTTTAACCAGCAGAGCGATTGAAAATCTGGTAAAAAAATATACGGTTATGGCCGGCTTGCCGGTTGACGCTACGCCGCATACCCTAAGGCATAGTTATGCCACTGATTTGTTGGAACAAGGAGCTGATTTGAGGTCGGTTCAGGAATTATTGGGTCATAGCAATGTGGCTACTACGCAAATTTACACCCATGTTACTAATCCCCGTTTAAGGGATGTGTATAAAAAATTCCACAGTGGCAGTAAATAAAAAAAACAACCGGCAGGGCCGGTTGTTTTGCTAAAATTCAGTTCTTATTTCTCTTATACTATGTCTTCATCATCATCTGTGTCTTCATCTTCCTCCTCCTCCGTCTCCTCAACGTCTTCTTCTTCATCATCGGAATTGGAATCGTCGATCATATTGCTGCAGCCGCAAGCGCAATCAGGGCCGCAAGCGCAGCAATGGAAGCAGAGCGAAGTATCGCAGCTGCATTTACTGTCGTCACTAATGGGCATACCGCATTTGACGCATGTGTCCATACATTTAAATAGTTATTTTTATTAGGGTTTTTACCCCATTTTCATTATAGCAAAGATAATAATGGAAATAAATATGGCTGTCAACCCCAGAATTGTGAAATTAAGATAATCTTAGGGCAAATAGTTAAGAGGATCAACCGGAACGCCATTGGCCCTGACTTCAAAATGCAAATGAGGTCCGGAAGAAAAACCGGTGTTGCCGGATAATCCGATCTGTTGGCCCTTGGTCACATACTCGTCGCCATCAACGCTGATGGAGCTTAAATGAGCATAAAGCGTGGAAATATTGTTGCCATGGATAATCATGACATAATTGCCGTACCACTTGGTGTTCCGGCCGATAGTCGCCACATAGCCGGTATCCGCGGCTTTGACTTGAGTGCCCGTTTTGACGCCGATGTCAATGCCGGAGTGTTCAAATAAATAACGGTACGGGTAGTCGGGATCGTGAAAAATGGAAGTTAAACGCTGGCTAACGGTCGGCCAGCTTAAAACGGCAGCGCCCAATTGGTTAAAACGCTCGGTTTTGCCCTTCTTGGCCAATTGATCGCGGAGCTTTTTTTCTAACGCCGCGACTTGAGCGTTGGCTGCGGCTTGCTCTTTTTTCAAATCAGTGATTAATATTTGGAATTTTTTTTCCGACTTTTTTGTTTCCGTAATCAAATAATTCTTTTCCTGTTTCTTGCTGCTTAAGGTTGATTTTTCATCTTCCAGTTTATTTAGGATGTCAGCCAGCCGTTGTTTGTTTTTATCCAGTTCCTTCTTCTGATCAGTCAGCTTGTCACCCAGCTCCTGCAGGCGGTTGAGCGTTTTCTGCAGGTCGCTTCGGATATCCTCGGAATATTTTATTTGGTCAAAAAATTCTGAAAAGGAGTTATTGCCCAGCAATATGGAAATATAATCTTTGTCGTCATAGCGAGCCATCAGGCGTAAAACATTGGCTAATTGGTCTTTTTCACTTTCCATCAGCCCCTCGTTTTTTTTGATATTAATATTAGTACGCTCAATCTCCAGTTGCGCCTCTTTGACTTCTTCCTCTTTGATTTGAATGTCCAGGTTGGTTTTTCCGATTTGATTATTCAGGATATTCAATTGATTTTGCAAGCTGACTTGTTCCAGCCGGTTATTCTTTACATTGGCTTGGTATTCGGTTATTTGCTGCGTTAATTGGTCTATCTTGGCTTTTTGCGCTTCAATTTGCTTATTAAGTTCATCCGCGGTTGCTTGATCGCTGCCGCTCCCCTGCCCCGTTGCCGCTTGGACAATTTGGCACAGGCCAAAAACAGCCAGAACTGCCAGGCCGGAAATAAATATTAGTTTTGTGATTTTTTTGCCTTCCATTTTTTTTAATTATAACAGATCGGTCTTCGTTTGACAAAGTTAATATTTTTGGCTAAAATGTGATGTATCGCATTTAGAACATTCAAATCTCAAGTAAATATTAAGATTAGCAATTAAGATTAGCAATCCGTAGGAAAGGAGAAATAATTATGCTGATTTTGGAGTCCGGCGGACAAGTGGTCTGCGATGGCGTAAAAGACGGTTACAAATGCGGGCGAGTCCTTAATGTTTTGGTGCCGCCGCTTTTGAATAACGCTTTTAGTTATTGGGAGAACGTCTTGCAGCAAGCTTTAGACAGCGGATGGACTTATGATCGCGATAGCGAAAATATTTTTTGCCCTCAATGTTCGAAATCAGCGCAATAGGCATAATAGGAGGGAAAGAAAATGGCTTATAAAAAAGAAAGAAAGAATACTGCGGCGGATTGGACGCGGATGAGGCAGATGCTCATTAATCATGTCAAGACCTGGCATGATTTGCATTGGTCAGTAACCTTGCGTTGCAGCAACTACCCGCTCTGTCAGTTTAGTCGGGCTCGGACTATGGACTATCAAAGAAAACCGTCGCAAAAACTGATTAAGTCCGACGCTCGGGAAAAATACCGATTTATTTGTCACCGGATTCAAACAGATAAAAAGCGTCATCAAATCAAGGTTGAGGGCAAGTGCCGCATTTGCACATTGGTGAGACAAATATCCGATGCAAATAAAAAGCCGCCGAAGCGAGCTTAGCACAAAATAAAACGGCGATCCTATGGAATCGTCGTTTTTAATTTTACTTTAGTTTTTCCAGCGCTCGCTTGATTCTGTCCAAGGTTTTTTCTTTGCCTAATATCTCGGCGATTTCAAATGGCGTAGGAGATTTTTCCTGGCCGGTTAAAGCGGCGCGCAACGGCCAAAGCACCTCGCCGTTGGTCAGTCCCGAATTTTTAATCCAGGCGAGCAATGACTTTTCCAGATTCTCCTTGGACCAGTCGGTTGTTTGTTCTAATTCTTCCGCTGCCAAAGACAAGTTTTTTAGAGCCGCGGCCTTGTCTGATTTTTTCCAAATCAATAATTCCGGCTGATATTTGAGATCGTCGGCGAATAAGAATTTGATCCCCTCCCCCGCCTCGGATAATTTGCCGATTCTCTCTTGCTCAATCGCTAAGATTTTGTTGGCATCCATGCCCTCCGGCACTTTGCCGATGTTGGCTTCCAAATATGGCAAGGCCAATTGAACAAATTTTGTGTTCGGAAGTTTTTTGATGTATTCGCCGTTAAGCCAATCCAATTTTTGCTGGTCAAAGATTGCTCCGGCTTTATGCACCTTGGCCAAAGAGAATTGCTTGATTAATTCGTTTAAGCTAAAAATCTCTTGCTCGGTGCCCGGATTCCAGCCCAGCAGAGCCACATAGTTTATCAGCGCCTCGGGCAGATAGCCGGCCTTCATATAATCCTCTACGGCCACGTCGCCCTGGCGTTTGGACAGCTTGGATCTGTCTTTGTTTAGAATCAAGGGCAGATGGGCGTAGGCGGGAGCGGTCCAGCCGAAATATTCAAATAGGATAATATGTTTAGGCGTTGACGGCAGCCATTCCTCGGCGCGGATGACGTGAGTGGATTTCATTAAATGATCATCAACGACGTGAGCTAAATGATAAGTGGGAAAACCGTCGGCTTTAAGCAATACCTGGTCATCCAATTCTTTGGTATTGATTTTGACTTTACCCCTGACCAAATCGTTGAATTCTATTTCTCTGTCTTCCGGCATTTTCATTCTGATGACGTGTTTTTCGCCTTTGGCCAAACGCTCTTTGATTTCTTCGGCGGACAGTTTTTTGCATAAGCCGTCATAACGGGTGGGGCGCTTTGATTCCTCTTGTTCCCGCCTTAGCTTTTCCAACCGTTCGGCCGAGCAGAAACAATAGTAGGCGTGGCCGGCCTCAACCAGCTCCCGGGCGTATTTTTGGTATAAATCAAGGCGTTTAGAT
Source organism: Candidatus Buchananbacteria bacterium (assembly GCA_041666945.1). Lineage (GTDB taxonomy): Bacteria > Patescibacteriota > Patescibacteriia > 2-01-FULL-39-33 > 2-01-FULL-39-33 > CAISTG01. Next base: position 123,652 of record JBAYFY010000002.1, read on the forward strand.
TGCGTGTAGGGGCCAAATTTGCCCTTTTCAGAGGGGTTGCCGGCAGAATCCAGTAAAACACCCTCATCCGGCTCAATGCCGGCCCATTTCAGCACTTTTAACAAATTGGCGATCGCCCCCGAGACCTCCCGGCTTTGGTCGGTATCTTCAATGCGCAAAAAGAAAGCTCCGCCGTTTTGTTTGGCGAACAGGTATTCATACAGGGCGCTGCGCAAAGATCCCAAATGTACGTAACCGGTCGGACTGGGCGCGAAACGCGTGCGGACTTTGGGTTGGAAAAGATTAAACATAAATTCGTAATAAGTAACAAGTAATAAGTAATATGTAATTTAAATTATTTTTTTTATTTTTTCTTTCAGCGCCAGCCAGCTAAACACCGCCGTGGCGCGCCAGATTCGGCCAAATCTTTTTGGCTCTTTGATTAAGCGATACAGCCATTCCAAGCCGATGGAGCGCATCCACTCGGGGGCGCGAGGCACGCGGCCAGTTAAAAAATCAAAAGTTCCGCCCACGCCAATGGCAACTTTTATTCCGGGCAACCAGGGCAGATTTTCAGCGATCCAGGTTTCTTGTTTGACCTGGCCGAAAGCCACGAGCAAGATATTGGCTCCGGACGAATTTATTCTCGCTATAACCGCTCCGTTGTCTTCCAGAATTTTGCCGTCGGCGTTGATCTTGCCGCCGTCTTCCGCGCCGACGATCCCATTGAACACAAATTTTGTTCGGATCGCTTCAGCCACGCCCGGCGCGCCGCCCAGCAAATAAATTTTAGCCGATGGCAGTTTTCCTTTCAGCAGGTTGCCGCTTAAGTCCGCTCCGGTTACGCGGGGTAACCGGCGTCTATGGAATAATCTGGCAGCCAAAACCAAGCCAAAGCCGTCGCAAGTGTTTAAGGCGATTCGGTTTAAGAGGTTTTTAAATTCCGAATTGCTTTGCGCGGCAACGACAAATTCCGGATTGACCGTAGCAATTTGCCGTTGTCCTTCAGCAGTCAGCCACTCCCCTATCTTCGTCAGGACTTCGACTTCGCTGAGCTCGTCGATTTTTATTCCTAAGATGTTCATTGTTGGTTTAAATAATCCACCGTCATGTTTATTATACTGGAGCCGCCGGAGGAAAAACTGTCAGCCAAAGACATGGCGCCGCTAATGTTGTTTTTAAAAAAACTTAAATATATTTCCGTCGGTTGGATTAATTCTTCAACCGTAAATCCTTTTGTCTCCAGTTGTTTTTTGTAGTATTCGTACAAATCCTCTTTGGTTTTGTTGACGTTGTCCCAAAATAAAGAGACCGTTTTAATTTCTTTTTTCCCGGCGCCGCTTGTTGGAGTTACATCTTTAATCGTAGGATTTTCCGGAACGCTTTCCGGCGTCTTGTTTTGCGCGATGATTTGAGTTTTAAGATCGGGATAAAGACGATCAACTATCAATTGCAATGCCCAATCGGGCAGAGCTGTTTGCAATTGCTCAATTTTTTTCTTGCTTTCCGGCGATAAAACCTTAATAGTGGCTTGATTGAGCTGATAAATAACCAAGTCCTTGGGGAAATCGGCAGGCAATTCTTCCACGGTCTTAATGATCGGCCCGGAAATGTAAACAGTCAGAAAAATGGCGCAGGCCAGAACGGCCGCAATCATCAAAAAGAAACAGCCGAAAAATTTCAGACAGGAATGATGCCGGGGCGGCCGCCGTCGGCGATAATGCCGCGGTTCCTCCGGTTCCACTTCTATGCCCCTGTTTTCCGCTTCAGTCAAAACATCCTTGGCCGCTTCAATTTCGTCCAGCGTTATGTTTTTGTCGCTTTCCATGTGTATAGAATAACAAAAATGGCTGATTTTTGCAATTAAATTTAATTTATTGTGCGGTTTGCCGGTTTGTGGTATAATATTTATGAAAGATAAATAACCACTACTAACAATGAAGTTGAAAAAACTTTGTATTTTTACATCTTGTTTTATCTTAACCGCTCTGCTTGCTGCCGTCGCTCAAGCCGCGGATTTTAGCGCCGGTTCTTTGATTTCCGATGCTGAAATAACCGATTATAATTCCATGGATTTAAGCGATATCCAGCGTTTTTTGGAAAAACGCGACGGCACCTTGGAAAATTACATTACTTTTGACAAAGAGGGAAATCCGAAGACGGCAGTGCAGACATTTTTTGAGACCTCTCGCAATTGGCAGATTAGCCCCAAATACCTGTTGGTTTTGGTGCAAAAAGAGCAAAGCTTATTGGACGATCCCAATCCCTCGCAAAAACAGTATGACTGGGCGACCGGTTACGGCGTTTGCGACAGTTGTTCCATGGATGATCCCAATATCCAGCGCTTCAAGGGCTTTTATCGCCAAGTGAATTCCGCCGCCGCTCAAACCCGTTACTACATGGACAATATCAAGGAATTTTCCTTCCAGCCGGGCAAAACCTATAATATTGACGGCCAAACCGTTGCCATAAAAAATACCGCCACCGCCGGTTTGTTCAATTATACTCCACATATCCATGGCAATCAGCTGTTCTGGAATTTGTGGAATAAATATTTCGGCAAATCCTGGCCGGACGGCAGTTTATTGCAAGTTGAAGACAGCGATCAAATATATTATATTGAAAACGGCGTCAAGCGTTTAATCTCCTCTAAGGCCGTGTTCGCTTCGCGTTTCAATGATAGCAATATTTTGACGGTCAACCAAAGCGACTTGGATACTTATGATAACGGCGCGCCGATTAAATATCCGAATTTTTCCATTCTGCAAAGCACGACCACCGGCAATATGTATATGATCATTAATGATGTCAAACGCCGCATTGTCAGCGACGCCGTCTTTAAGAAGCTTGGTTTTAGCGAAGATGACCCGATAAAAGTTGAAGAATCGGAATTACAACTTTATAAAGACGGTTCAGATATCACCGAATACACCATTTATCCGACCGGCACCTTGTTGCAGGATAATAAAGCCAAGACCGCTACCGCCGGAATATATTATGTCATTAGCGGCGAAAAGAAGCCGGTGCTGACCAAAGAAATCCTTACCGCCAATTTCCCCGGCCTGACCGTTAAAAAAGTTTCCGGCACAGAGCTGGATAATTATATGACCGGCGCCAACGTGACTCTGCCTGACGGCTGGCTGGTAAAATTGAATCCCAAGGCGCTAAAAGTCAAAACCAAAGCGAATATCGCCGCCGCCAGCACGGTTTATGTTATCTCGCACGGCAAACGTTTGCCAATCGTTTCCGGCGCGGTATTCAAGCAAATGGGTTATAACAGCAAAAATATTAAGATTGTTTCCGAAGACACCCTAAACGCCCATGAGTTGGGCCCGACTGTCACCGGACAACAATAATTAATCCAATCATATGTCACTCGTATTTGCGGCCATTACGCCGCATCCGCCGATTCTCATACCGGCTATCGGCAAAGACAATATAAAACAGATTGAGAAAACCAAGTTGGCCATGGAGAAGCTGGAGGAGGAGCTGTATTCGGCCAAACCCGATATCGTTATAATTATTTCGCCGCATGGCGAAATGAGCGCGGATTCCTTTACGGTCAATTTGAGCGGCAATTACGAAATCAATTTTGAATCCTTCGGCGATTTTGCCACTAAGCTTCAGCTTAAAGGCGAAACCGTTTTGATGACTCTGGGCAAGGAGAAAATCGCCGCCAAGTCGCCTCTGAATATTATTTCCGAACCGGTTCTTGATCACGGCGCCGGTGTCCCCCTGTCTTATTTGATGAGGCATTTAACTCAAGTGCCGATTATTCCCCTGTCATTTTCCATGTTGGATAATCAAGCGCATGTGGAATTCGGCAAGAGTTTGAAAGAGTTGATTTTAAGCACGGACAAACGAGTGGCCGTTATCGCTTCCGGCGATTTGTCGCACTGTTTGACTAAGGAAGCCCCCGTACCCTATAACCCGGCGGGCAAGGATTTTGACCAGACATTGATTGAACTGCTCAAAAAATGCGACACTCAAGGCATAACCAATCTTGATCGCAAATTAGTCAAAGACGCGGCCGAATGCGGCCTGCGTTCCATTCTGATATTGTCCGGCATCCTAAGCGATATGAAGTGTCAGCCCGAGGTTTTAAGTTATGAGGGGCCGTTCGGCGTAGGATATCTGGTGGCGGAGATAAAATTTGATTAAACTTTTTATAAAAACAGCCGGTTAGCCCGGCTTTTTTTTATTTGCGTTGTCAATCAATTTGAAAAAGTATTGCCATTTGGCTCCGCTTTTGCAGAGTTCTTTGGTTTCGTTGAGCGCCCGCTCCACCAGCTCTTTGGAATTGTCGCGGCAAACTTTAAAGACCGCGCTTTTTTTGAAAGCCGGCACGTTCAATTCCTGCAAGATACGCAAAGCCAAATCCTGCCACTGGTAAGCCGGGGCCTTTTTTAGCTGTCTTTTTTGCAACAGCGAACTGATTGATTGCGGTTCGGTTTTAAACATGGTAGTTAATAGGATTATCTGTCACGTGTCATTTCAATTGAAATGACAAGAAATAAAGCAACGGCTGTGATTAATGACATTTTACCAATCTTGAGTCGGTTAGTAAAGGTTTTTGACAGTTCACTGCAAAAAATGTTATAATTTTTTCATAACTAAAAACAATGCTGAAAATATTAACTTTACCGCATCCCCTGCTAAGGAAAAAGGCCTTGCCGATTAAGAACCCCTTGGATAAGGAGCTGAAAAAACTCATCCCGCAAATGGTGGAAACCATGCTGGCCAAAGACGGCGTGGGCTTGGCCGCCCCTCAAGTGGGCCAAGGCATCCGACTGATAACCGTCCGCCACAAAGACGGGAATTTAGTCATGCTCAATCCCCTGATCATTAAGAAGTCGTTGATTAAAGAATGGGATGAAGAAGGTTGTTTGTCCGTACCCAATACCTACGGCGACGTCAAGCGTTGCAAGAAAATCACAGTCAAATTTATTGACAGCACCGGCAAATTGAGAAAGTTGACCGGTGAAGGCATGCTTGCTCGGGTTATCCAGCACGAAGTTGACCACCTGGACGGCGTTTTGTTTATTGATAAAGCCAAAAATTTAAGAAAACTTGATATCCAATAATGAAACCGCTAAAAATAATTTTTGCCGGCACGCCGGAATTCGCTGTTCCTTATCTGCGCGGCCTGTTGGCTGAAGCGAACTTTGAAATTATCGGCGTCGTTACCCAGCCGGACCGGCCCAGCGGACGCAAGCAGGAGCTCGCTTCTCCGCCGGTTAAGGTTTTGGCGGCGGAAAATAATTTAAAGATTTGGCAACCGGAAAAATTAAAAGGCAACGAAGAATTATTGCGGGAGTTGAAAACTTTGGAATTTGATTATTTAGTGGTGACTGCTTACGGCCTGATTATCCCCGCTGAATTTTTAGCTCTGGCTAAAGGCGGCAATATTAACGTTCATCCCTCGCTTTTGCCTCTTTACCGCGGCGCCTCCCCTATTCAAAGCGCCATACTTAACGGCGAAAAGGAAACCGGCGTGACCGTTATGTTAATGGATGAAAAAATGGATCACGGGCCGATTTTGGCGCAAGAGAAAGTCGCTTTGACTGGCGAGGAAACCAACGAGTCCTTGCATTTTCAGTTGGCCGGATTCGGCGTGCCGTTGCTGATCAAAACGATCAAGGATTTCGCTGAAGGAAAAATTAAACCGCAAGAGCAAAATCATGAAGCGGCCACGTTCTGCGCAATAATTGATAAGGCCCAGGCGCGAATAGATTGGCGAAATCCGGCGGAAGAAATAAAAAGAAAAGTCCATGCTTTCTATCCTTGGCCCGCGGCCTGGACGACTTTGGACGGCTTGCGGCTTAAAGTTTTACCACCAGCTACCGCGATTGCCGATGATACAGGTAGTTATGAGTTGGGGCAGATTAAGCTTAATGGCAACTTGGCTGTTTGTTGCGGCGAGGGTTGGCTGGAATTAAAGCAACTGCAACTGGAAGGCAAAAAAGTCATGTCGGCCGAAGATTTTATCAGGGGCTACAAGGATTTGGACGGCAAAATATTAAAATAATTGAAAATTTTATATATTTTAAAAAACGGCTCTAGCGAGTCGTTTTTTTAATTTCATTTTTTTTGTAAGTCGCGATAAACACCAGAACAATCAGCGCCAGATCCATAAACAACTCTTCCCGCTGGAAGTAGTTGGTATAAATAGACATAATGCAGACGAAGGAAAAATAAGCAAAGAGCGCGATGCTAAGCAGATTGGGCCGCTTGACCGCGAAGGTATAAACCGCGCCCAAAAGCAAACCCCAGAAAACTCCGGCCAGCGCTATCCCCCACCAGCCGAAATCCAAATAGTAAGGAAACAAGAACGTCGCGGTAATCCACCAGGGCACGAAGATCGCGTTCCAATCAACGGGCGCGGAAAATTGCGGGAGGTGAAAAAGTTTCAGAGCGGAATTAAAAACCGACAACTCGGCTGCGCCGTAGTAGCGCGTGTGGGCATAAAACTCCATTCCCCTGTCCAGCGCCTGCAGATTGAAAACCGGCACCAGATAAATCGGCGTTAAAAATTGCAAAGCGGGCGGCAGGTTGACTTGGGAAATAGTAGTGATATAGGAAAAGGGATTGTATTCGCCTTGGTAATTGTAATCGCGATAAGTGATGAATTGGCGGAAAGCCGGAATGGCTACTGATACGGACAGAATAACCGCGCCGGCAATCAAGGTGCCAATCAGCAGTTTTTTCAATTTAATGGTTTCGCGATTAATCATCAGATAGCCGAAATAGCACAACAAGACGGTAATAACAATAATCAGGCGCGAAGCGTACATGCATAATATTGCCAAGCCGACGGCGATAACAAACCAATAGAAAAGCTTCAGCCATTTGGACATGGTTTTCCGATCCAAAATCAACTCCAGAAAAGCCAAAGGAATGAACAGGCGCGGCAGAAGCGACAGCCACTCAAAGACGCCAAAGATTTCCTTATTGATGATAAAGCGCATCTTGTCCGGAATGGAAGACAGGATGGGCAGAGTGCCGAAACGGCTGAAAATGTAGATATTAGCAATAACGCTGGCCAAGGCCATCAGCCCGATGGCGATAAGTATGAGGCGGCTATCGGCGCGCAACAGCTTATCGGTTTTGGGCAGCTTGTTATCCGTCAATCGGCGGGCGCAATAATAAACCGCGGCGAAGACGGCGAAAAATAACGTTACCGCCAGCCACAAACGCCAGTTCAAGGGGCGCTCCAAAGGGCTCAAATACAACTGGCTGACGGCTAAAGCGGCCGACCAAAGCGACACCATAAGCCAGGCCGGAGAGAATTTTTCCCGGCCGAAAAAATACAGCCCCGCGGCTGATAGCGAAGCAAGAAAGAATATGATAAGTAATAATAAGTTCATAAAATCAATGACGGCGCATGTTTGTTCATTATTTCAAAAAATACAATACGGCGCTTTTAAAGAAGCGCCACTGGTTGGTTATGACTTTTTGCTGACCGAAGCTTTTGCCGCCGTAGTGGATTATTTTTGCCGCCGGCGTGTAAATTATTTTGTAGCCGGCCTGCCGCGCGCGCCGGCAGAAATCAACCTCCTCAAACCAGACGAAGAATCTCTCGTCCAATAAACCGATTTTATCCAAAACCAAGCGCGGGATCAGCATAAAAGCGCCCATCACCTGCTCCGCTTCCTGTTCTTTGGCGTAGTTAAAATCCTCGGCTAAATAATAGTCGATTGATTTTAGATGCGGGAAAAATTTAGGCAATTTTAAAAGCATCAGAATAATCGGCCAGAGCGTGGGCAGGCGTCTGACCGAGGGTTGCGGCCGGCCGTCGGGATAAAACATCTGCACGCCCAGGACGCCGCAATCGCCGTAACGCTTGAGAACCTCCAAAGATTTGCTTAAGGTGTCAGAAAATATTTCCGTATCCGGGTTAAGCAACAGCACCTGCTCCCCCGTCGCTTGTTTGATGGCCAGATTGTTGGCTTTAGCAAAGCCGAGATTCTTGTTGCTGGCGATTAATCGCGCTTGGGGAAATTTTTCTTTGATTGTTTCCGCTGTCCCATCGCCGGAGGCATTATCCACAATTATGATTTCTAACGTTAAATCACCTTGATTTTTATAAATAGAATCAAGGCATTTAACCAATAAGTCCTTAACTTTATAGGACACGATAATGATGGATAGTTGCGGTTGCATAACTGACATAATTATAACACACTCGGACATAAGAGCGAACAAAACGCCGCCCTCTTTGCGGAGAGCGGCATCGGGAAAATTTAGATTTTTTCAATTCTGATTTCAGTGAAGCATTGGCGATGGCCGAATTTTTTGCGGTATCTGGTTTTTCTTTTGTATTTGATGCCGGTAACCTTGTCGGCGCGGCCTTGACCCAGGATTTTAGCCATAACTTTAGCGGCTAAGGTCGGTTCTCCCACCTCAACTTTTTCACCGTCGGCGACAAGCAGAGTTTCCAGCTCAATTTTGGAACCGTCGGCTTCAGCCAACTTTTCCACTTTAATTTTATCGTTTTCTTTAACCAGGTATTGTTTCCCACCGGTCTTGATAACAGCAATTTTTGCCATATTTGTTTGTTTTGATATTTACTTAACTATTTTAGTCCAATTATCGTCTTTTGTCAAGGCGGTTGGCGGAAAGATAAAAAAAGAGCGTTTTTTGTCCGAAGTTGGGGCAAAAAACGCTCAAAAGGAGCTAGCGAACTATTGATAATTTAACATCCGAACGGACTGTCTGACGGTAGCCCACGCCGTAGCGGCCTCGCAAATACCCATCCAGAATACCGCAACACTTTTGGTAGTGTGTTTCCCATTCTTTTATTTTTTGGGCGCTGAATTTTTCCGGATCCTTACCTTCCCGCAAGGCCTTGGCCTTAAGCCGGGCAAGAGTCGGGCCGTAGGGCTTTAGGGGGCCGATATGGACGCGCAAAGCGAAGTTTTCAATATTTCTTTCAATCATATTCAGCCATTTTACAAGCGTGTCCGGGTTGGGATTATACATTTGCGGGAAAATATCCAATCCCGCTTCCACCAGCGTGCGCAGGCAGAAAACCTGATCGGAAATGGTGGCGTTAGCTTGAACGTTATCCCGCAGATTGGCGTTGTCTGTGCCTTTAATGGCCGCCAAAACCTTAACCGGAAAAACTGCCAGATGGCGGTAATAATCAATCGGCCACAAGTGAGGGGTGGAGAGATTGGTGTCCACTTGCCCGACAATATCTTCTCCCCGTTCTTCAATCCGACGCCAGAGTTTAATGATCCAATCCAGCGCTATGGTCGGTTCGCCGCCGGAAACGCGCAGGACTTTGATGTTCAAATCAACTCCGGTTTGTTTTTTGTAAATCTCTCGCACTTTATCCCGAGCCATTAAGAAGCTGTCAATAACGTCATCAACATCAACCAGCCATTTTTTTCCGGTTTCCCTTTGGCCGTCATTGAGTTCATTATCCACAAAACAATAAAGGCAGCCGCCGTCGCAGGCGCCGGAATGGAAATTGCAACCGGCCACCTGCAGGATAAACGGCGCATTATAATCTAAGGCACGAGACAATTCATAACCCGCAATATGCTTGAACCACAAAGCGAAATCAAATTCCTGCTGCTTAAGGCATTCCTCAATTTCTCCCGGTGACAATCTGCTGGTATCAACAAATTTTTTGCCGTAAGCCCCAGCCGCTAAGGGGTCAACCTCTTTGGCGTTGAATTTAAAACGAAAAAGCTTTCGCCCGTCTTGGTTAGGCATTAATTCTATAACCTTACTGGTATCCTTGCCTTGCAAGGTAGTGGAAAAATCAGCTACTAACAGTCGTCCGCCAGGCGTGACAATGGTTTGATGTAAGGCCTGCGCGCGTTCCAAGGGACTTGAGACATACGGTTGATCATTATTCATAATCAGTTTCCCCCTCCTTTAAGAGTTTTATGAATTCTTGGGATAAATTCCGCAATCTTCTTCTGTCGTTTGCCGTTAGTGCTTTTAAAATTATTTCTCCCTGAAAATGCAGTTTTTTTAATAAAATGTAGCTTGAGCGGTTGGCGATGTTTATCTCGGTTATTAATTCGCTCATTTCCATGCTCCACAAAGAAGTAAAAACCGAATTATCGTACCAATCTCCGTTTTGTCCGCGATAATAATGGTAGAATCGGCAATTCTTAAAGAAAACAGCAAAGCGTTTTTGCTCGCTTAATTTTTTCAGAATATTGCATATCCTGCCTATGCGGCTGTCAATTATCATCTGGCAACCGGTTGAACGACTGATTAGCTTTGGTCCGGAAAGATGGAAAATGGCGATGAGTAAATCCAATATGTCAAATTTTTCAGCCGGTGTTTTATTGCGCAGTTTTGTTGGCATATGCATTACCTCCTCTGATTATCGTTGGTTTGTTAAGTTTTAATGTTCAATTGAATTATCTTACTATATTGGGGAGAAATGTCAAATAAAAACATCCCCGCGAACAGATCCGCGAGGATGTTATTTTGAGAATATTATTTTCCAAATTATTTTTTTAATTTTTTATCCCAGATGTTCCAGTCCACGATAAGACAGGAAGCAACGAAAATTGAGGAATAAGTGCCGACAAAAATACCGACCAAAAGAGCCAAAGTGAAGTTTTTGGTGCTGACTCCGCCAAATAAGTATAAACAGAGCAGAACCAGCAAAACAGTCAAAGAAGTATTAATGGAACGCACTAAAGTTTGGTTGACTGAATCGTTAACCACCTCGTCAAATTTGCCGGTATAAAATTTACCTAAATTTTCCCTGGTGCGGTCAAATACAACAATAGTGTCATGCACCGAGAAACCCATAATGGTTAGAAGCGCGGTAATAAACAAACCGTCAACTTCTATGCCGGCAAAATGACCCAGGATGGCAAATAAACCGATAACGATGACGATGTCGTGAATTAAGGCCAAAATGGCGGAAACCCCGTATTTCCAAGAAGCTACCGGTTTGGAGACCTTGCGGAAAGCAAAGGCGATGTAAAGAATAATGCCTAAAGAGGCCACGCCAATGGCCATCCAGGCCTTCTTTTGCAGTTCTTGGCCGATCACTGGGCCGATGGATTCAAATCTTAACTCCCTGGCTTGGCCGGGAAAATTATTTTCAATGGCTTGCAAAATCTGCTGGTGCTGTTCTTCGTTGACGTTTTGGAATTTTAAAATGATGTTTTTATCGCCCGATGGCTGGACAATCACTTCGCCTAAGCTAAGCGATTCAGTCGCTTTCTGAATTTCCGCGGTTTGCGGCCGATTTTCCGTAAAGGTCAGTTCCAAAAGCGATCCGCCGGTGAAATCCAGGCCCGGTTTAAGACCCCAGGCGATAATCGCCAGAACGGACACGACAAATAACAAACCGGAAACCAGATAATAATATTTGCGATTCTTAATGATTTGTAGTTTCATAATATTCTTTAATGAGAATCGTTGGTTAAATTTTTTTCTTAACGCCGTATAGCCATTTATTCTGCGCCCACTTCCATTTGGCGACTAAAAGCAGCAACTGGCGGCTGATGATAATGGCTGAAAACATGGAAACGGCAATGCCCAAAGCCAAAGTAAAGGCAAAGCCGCGAATAATGCTGGAGCCGAACCAAAACAAGACGGCGCAAGTGATTAAAGAAGAAAAATTGGAATCGCGAATTGAAGTCCAGGCGCGGCCGAAGCCGTCATCAATCGCTCTCATCAGGTCTTTGCCGGCGCGCAACTCTTCTTTCAGACGTTCAAAGATCAGGATATTGGCGTCTACGGCCATGCCAATGGACAGGATGAAACCGGTAATGCCGGCTAAAGTCATGGTTACATGGATGACTTTAAATAAAGCCAAAGAGATGACGGTATAAATCAGCAAGGCGATTACCGACAATAAACCGGGCAAGCGATAAAAGCAAATCATAAACAAAGCCACGGCCAGCAAGCCGAGAAAGCCGGCAAATAAACTTTTTTGTACCGCTTCCTGGCCTAAAGTGGCGCCTACGGTGGTTTGAGAGACCAATTTAACCGGTACAGGCAAAGCGCCAGCGTTTAAGCGTTGAGCCAGTTTTTTGGCTTCATCCTGGGTAAAATTGCCTTGAATTACGGCTTGGCCGCCCAAAATCGCCTCATTGACCTTGGGGATGGAGATAGCTACGCCGTCCAAGAAAATAGCAACCGGCTTGCCGACATTTCTGGTAGTGATATCGGCAAACAATTGCGCTCCCTCATTATCAAATTCCAAAGACACTTGCGGCACTAAAGCGGTTTGGTCGTATTCCACGGAGGCCTTCTTTAAGTTTTTGCCTGAAAGCTTGGTATTGATCCATTCCGGTTCTTGGGCGATACCCAAATCAGCCGAGGTTTTGGTTTTAAATAGAATATGCCGGACATTAACCGTACGGCTGTCTCCGGTCCCCTGCTCACCTTCCAATTTAATGATATGATAGCCGAAAGTGGTTTTGACCAAATCGGAATAAACTTCGCCAACTTTTAGTTTATTGAAAGCGACATCGTCAAACTCCGTGACAAATTGCCCCTTGGCAACGCCTTCGTACAGTCCACCATTGTCCTTACTGCCGGGATCTTCGCTGTATTGCTTGGCTAAAGCGATAAAATCGCCGCTGTTTTTGATTTGTTGCAAGATATCTACAGCTTGCTTGCGTACCGCCAAATTCATGTCGTCCAGCTGTTTTTGCTGTTCCAAGGTTAATTGTTGGGCTTGAGGATTTTCTTCTTTGAATTCCAAAAGAGGCGTTTCCCCGATCATTTTGATGGCGGAATTAATGTCGTAAACGCCGGCTAATTCCACGCTGATGCGCGGTTTGTCGCCGGATAGAGAGGTTTGGACGATGGGCTCGGAAACGCCCAAAGCATTGACGCGTCGTTCAATGACATCTTTGGCTCCGGCCAACGCGTCATTTTTGCCGGCTAAGGAAATCTGCGACAGGTCGGCGTCATAGGTTAATTGAGCTCCGCCCAGCAAATCCAAGCCCAAACGGAAAGGCAGGCCGTAAGATGACAGTTCAATTTGTTTAATATTGCGCCAAACTAACCGGCTGCTGTTATCGGAAATGTTTTTTTCCAATTTAGGGAAAATATTGAGATTAGAAACGACAGGAATGGCGGATAGGCCGGTATCCAAGGCGTTAGCTATCGGATTTTTGAAACCGATAATGTCAATGTAAGCGGTAATCAAAAATAAGACGGCAATACCAAAAAGCACCCAGCGAAGTCGGCCCCTTTGGCCGGGTTTTAGCATTTTTTCTAAGAAATTTTGCGGCATGTGTTTCTGTGGATAAGAGTTAAATAACTGGAATTATTTTAACAAAAATAATTGAAAAGGGCAAGAATTACGCTATTTGTGCCGATTAGACCCAATTTTGAGCACTTAACATTTTCAAAAAAAAGGTGTAAACTTAAATCATTGCTATTTTTAAGATAAAATTTTTAAAAGTATGTCTAACTCTTATTCTACGGTTTGGAGCCGGTGCCGTTTGGCCACAAAAAGAGCCGCTATGCGTCTGGCCATTAAAATCGTCTCCCATTTGCCTGATCAAGGCCTGGTGGCGTTATCTTATGTGGCGGAAAAACTGACTTACGGCAAGCCGGCCAAAACGGTCATTAAGCAATTCCGGGAATTAATTAAGATTAACCACCCCAGCATTGGCCTGGTGAGGAGGATTTTAAATGACACCCAACCGCAAATTCGGAAAAAACTGGTGGATAACTTGATCATCAATGGTTTTCTATTGAATCAAGAAAAAAAATTGGCGGCCACGGCTGTTGGCGAAGCCGTGCCCACCACTATTTTGATCAGCCCGACCATGCGTTGCAATCTTAACTGCGTCGGTTGTTATGCCGGTAATTACAATAAGGCCGATGACCTGACATTTTTCGTTTTTGACCGGATTATTCGGGAAGCCAAGGATATGGGCGTATCTTTTTTCACCCTTTTGGGCGGTGAACCGCTGTTTTACCCTCATTTGTTTGATATCTTAGAAAAACATCAGGACGTTTTTTTTCAGTGTTATACTAATGGCACATTGATTGACGGGGCTATGGCCGATAAAATTTCCGCTGTCGGCAACGTCTTGCCGATTTTGAGCATTGAAGGCCACGAAAAAGAAACTGATGAACGGCGCGGCGCTGGCGTTCATGAAAAAGTGCTGAAAGCCATGGATATCCTCAAGAGCCGGAAAATTCCTTTTGGTTTTTCCGTTGCCGTTACCAATAAAAACGCCGAACTGATTTCCAGCGATGAATTTATTGACGACATGATCAAACGCGGCGCTTACCTGGGTTGGTTTTTCCTCTATATGCCCGTGGGCAAGGGCCCGGATTTAAGTTTGATGCCGACTCCGGCCCAAAGACGGATGCTGGTGGATCGCGTTGCTCATATCCGCGAGACCAAGCCATTGTTTATTGTTGATTTTTGGAACGACGCGCCGTTTGTCGGCGGCTGCATTGCCGGCAAGGAATACGTGCACATCACCTCCAAAGGCGATGTGGAGCCGTGCATCTTTACTCATTTCGCTGTGGACAATATAAAGGATAAGTCGCTCAAAGAAGTGATGAACTCGGATTTTTTCCGCGATTTGCGCCGCCGCCAGCCCTATAATGAAAATTTGTATATGCCTTGCATGTGGATTGATAATCCCGAGGTCAGCCGCGAGGTCATCGCCCAGTTTCATGCCTACCCCACTCACGAGGGCGCTGATGATGTGTTGGTTAAAGAGGAGTTGAAAGCCGGCGTTGACGCTTATGCAGCCAAGATCAAAGAGATTTACGATCCGCTCTGGGAGAAGATGAGCCAGCCGAAAAAATAATTAAAAGCAAAACCTCGGAATCAGCTTCCGAGGTTTTTGAATGTTCTTTTTTACTACTAACTACTAGTACCGACTTAGTACCAGTTATATTTTTCGATTAGTCGGTACTTCCAAGATTCTTCGAATTTTGATAATTTGGTGGATTCGCCATCGCAGTATTCCATGGTTTGGAGTTTTTCATACTGTCGTTCTAATATATAAACAGCAACTCCTATTAGGAATATCATAAATAACGCCGGCTCCCAAAATAAAGTGATGATGTCGGCGCTTTTCTTGCTAATCTTTTCCCCTACTTCGCTTACTTCGAGTAACGCCGAAGTTAAAACCATTCCCTCAAAGTGAACGATAATAATAATACCAATAATTATCCCGACAATCAGAGTGTACAACATGAAATATTCTCCCTTTATTGTTTCTACGCCGTTTAATGTGCTTTACTGATGTATTCAGTAAATTATATTATTATACACCATTGGCAAAATTTTGTCAAGGTGTAATAATAATTTTGTTTAAAGTTAGCTATTTTATTGGGAACAGGCCTTACTTGTACCTTTGCGGTATGGCTTGATTTATATGGCCAGTGCCATTTCCACCAAGCGGTTGGAATAGCCCCATTCATTGTCATACCAAGCCAGGATTTTGACCAAGTTGCCGTCAACCACGCGGGTATATTTCAAATCCACAATGGCGGATTGAGTGGTGCCGATAACATCAGAAGAAACTAACTCGTCATCATCCTCGGCAACAGCTAAGATGTTTTTATACAAAGGATGAGAGGCCATTTTCCGGAAGGCGTCATTAATCTCCTCAACGGTTACGTTCTTCTTGAGTACGGCGGTAATATCGGATAGTGAACCGCAGATTACGGGCACGCGGATGGAGATGCCGTCAAATTTATTTTTTAGGTCGGGGATGACCAGAATAGCGGCTTTGGCCGCGCCCGTTGAGGATGGCGCCATATTGGCGGCGCCGGCTCGGCCGCGCCTTAAATCCTTGGCGTCAGGGCCGTCAACGAGGCGTTGGCTGGCGGTGTAAGCGTGGATCGTGGACATAATTGACTTCTCTACCCCGAATTTGGAATGCAGGATTTGCATCACCGGCGCGATGCAATTGGTGGTGCAGGAAGCGTTGGAAACGATTTTGTCTCGCCCGATTATTTTTTTGGTTAATTCAGTGCCGAAAACCAGAGTCGTAACTTCGTCCTTGGCCGGCGCTGACAGGATGACTTTTTTGGCTCCGGCTTGCGCGTGTTTCTTCAAGTCCTCGGCTTTTTCAAAAACCCCGGTGCACTCCAGGACCACGTCAACCTTGTATTTTTTCCAGGGCAATTTAGCCGGATCTTTTTCGGCGAAAACCGGAATTTTTTTGCCGCCGACAATAATGTTTTGTTTGTCATAAGCGACTTTTTTGCCGTAACGGCCGTAAACCGTGTCATATTTGAGCAAATAAGCCAAAGTGCGGGTGTCGGTCAGATCATTAATGGCGACAATTTCCGTTCCTCTTTTTTCCAGAGCGATTTTAAGAGCGCAACGGCCGATACGGCCAAAGCCGTTAATGGCTATTCTCATAAATTTGTAGTTAGTTAGCTTGATTTGTTGGTATTATAGCATGAAAGCCGGAAATTAAAAAATAGAGAGATGCAGAGATTGGGGTTTTTAAAAAAAATCGACCCAGCGGCAGAACCACGGGGTCGATTTATCCAATTAATCTTTGGTTATGGGAACTTCCACAATTACCGCTTTGTCTTGATCGCGTTCTTTGTCCAACTCTACGTCCACGCTGCAACGCAAAACGTGCCAGCCCACGACCGCCCCGCGGCCATGTTTGGTTTTGACTTTAGTGCCCAACGCCGGCAATTTGGCGATTAAATCCTGATAGTATGATTCTTCATAAGCCAGACAGCATTTGAGGCGGCCGCAGATGCCGGACAAACGTTCGGCCCCGCGATGCACGATCTGTTGGTCTTCGGCGAAATCGGAAGAAACGTTGCCGAGTTTTTTCAGGTGGCTGCGGCAGCATTGGCCCAAGCCGCAAGAACCGACATCCCCCACTAATTTGGCCTCATCCCGAACGCCGATTTGCTGCAAACGTATCACGCGGTTGAATGTCCGGCTCAATTCCTTGACCAGCTCGCGGAAATCAATCCGGCCGTCGGCAATAAAAGCGAAAGACAGACGTTGGCCGTCCAAAGAAAAATGCGCGTCAACTATTTTCATTTCCAAATCGTAACGCTTGACCGTTTCCCGGCAATCTTGAATAACCTTGTCCTTGTCCTGGCGATTCTTTAAAAGCGCTTCCCAATCGTCGGTTTTAGCCAGGCGTTCCACGCTGTTAGAGACGGCCTTGGCTTCTTCTTCGCCCACTTCTTTGAGTTCCACGATTTTTCCCGCTTCTTCGCCGTATTCGGTGTTGATAACGGCAAAATCACCGATAGATAAAGTCAGGCCGCCAGTATTGGCGGCGCTGAGCTTTTCCCATTGGTTTATTTCAACTGTGGCGATAATCATAACGGCTGATTAGCGGCGTTAGCAAGCAGGCGCGCTTTCCAAAACGTATTTGGCCCAATTGATGATTTTGGCTTCACCCAAAAGGTCTTTAATTTTTTTACTGTCGTCTTTAATGAAAACTTGGTTAAGCAGACAGTTTTCTTCGTAAAACTTATTTAATTTGCCTTCAATGATTTTATCCCAGATTTGTTCGGGTTTGCCTTCGCCCTTGAGCTGTTCGCGATAAATTTCTTTTTCTTTTTCTATCACGGCGACATCAACGGCAGACGGTTCCAGCCAGCGCGGGCTCATAGCGGCAATTTGCATGGCAATATCATTGGCCAGCGCTTCAGTCCCGCCGGTTAAAACGCAAATGCCAGCCACTTTGCGGTTGGCGTGGATATAATGCCCCACAATCTCGCCTTCGTAAACGCCAAAACCGGAGAGTTGCATGTTCTCCCCCACTTTCATTACCAGTTCTTTGAGTTGGCTTTCCGCCCAAGCTTTAAATTCTTCCGGCTGGGAAACCAAAAGCTTTGCCGCAAAATTTTGAACGGTAGTACGGAAATCGTCGGTGCGGGAGACGAAATCGGTTTCGCAAGCCAACGCCACAATGGCGCTTTTTTTGCTGTCGCCGGAAACGGCAATGACGCCTTCCTTGACGGCGCGGTCGGCTTTTTTGGCGGCTTTAATCTCGCCTTTTTTCCGCATGATTTCCACGGCTTGTTCCAGATTGCCGCCTGCTTCTTCCAAAGCGGCCTTGCAATCGCCTAAACCGGCGCCGGTTTTTTCGCGGAGTTGGGAAATGAGCTTGACGTCTATGGACATATGATAAAAGTTTAAAATCTATTTAAGAGCTTAAAAACCTGAAAACTAACGTTGTGATTAATTTTTAGTTTTTTCCTTATCCTGCCTCACTTTGCCGAAATTAATGGCTTCGGCGATAACGCGAGTTATCAGGTCAATTGAATTGATGGCGTCGTCGTTAGCCGGAATCGGATAAGTGAACAGATCGGGATTGATATTGGTATCGCACGGCCCGATAATCGGGATTTTGCGTTTTTTGGCCTCTAAGACCGCGGTTTTTTCGCGTTTGGCGTCAAGAATAAAAACCGCTTCAGGCAAGCGATTCAAATTTTCCAGTCCGCCGACCATTTTGTCCAGGCGTTCTATTTCTTTGCTGATCATCACTTGTTCTTTTTTGGTGTATTTGGCCAGGGCGCCGGAATCGCGCTGTTCTTTCAGGGAGCGGTATTTTTTTATCAGTTTTCCGACATTGGCAAAATTAGTGAACAGCCCGCCGACCCAGCGTTCCTTGATGTAAGGCATGCCGGCTTGTTGGGCGTATTTTTCAATCAACGGTTTGGCTTGGCTTTTGGTGCCGACAAAAAGAATGTTGCCGCCGTTCTCGCCGATTTTTTCGGCGAACTCGGCCGCTTCTTTGAGTTTGGCCAAAGTTTGCTCCAAATCAATGATATGGACTCCGTTGCGTTCGGCAAAGATGAACGGTTTCATCTTGGGGTGCCAGCGGCCTTTCTGATGGCCGAAGTGAACTCCCGATTGCAGGAGTTCCATTAATGTTGGTAAATTCATAATTTTTCCTTTCTTTCTTTGCAGCCCTTAATCCGCGGCTAAGCCGCAGATTGGCCCGATTTTGGTTGGTCTTAATATTACGGGCAAGGATTAATTCGGGGCTGTTGTTTATTAGTAAAAATGTATTAAAAGATTATCATAAATCGGCGGATAAGTCAAATCTTTGATTAAAAATTAATGATGTCTGCCCTGTCACGGAGCCGCTTTAAATAAAAAAGCCACTCCTTAGCGGGAGTGGCGGTAAATGAACGGTTTTGGCCCTGGTCAGTTGCTTGGCCAATTTTTGTCGGCCGGCCACTCGGTGATGTAAACACCGTCAGTCATGAGGCCGGCTTCGCTTAGACGCAATTGCGTGTTTAAGGAAATAACTTCAATAATGCGTCTTCTATGTTGCGACAGCTCCTCCGACATGCCGGCCATAATACTGCCGGCGCTCTCCATTCCCGGGTTGGCAAAAACAGAACAAGTCGTTTCCGTCGGCAAACATTCAGCCAGCGCCGCTACGGCCTCTTTTTTAATAATGTCAATGAGATACTCTTCAAGTTTTTCCTGCCGCTGGAAAACTATAAGATTCCTCAAATAATCTTCATCTCTGGTTAGAGCGTAGCTGGCGGCCAATCTCAACTTACTTTCGCCGAGCGACGCTTCAACCGCCAAATCATTTTTGGCGGCGGCTATGCCCTGGGCGTACTTTTTGGTGAACAGGTTGACGAATCTGTGATTATAAGTCAGCAATTCATCGTTGCCGTTGAGGGCGAAACGTCTGTAAAATTCCCCGTCGGATCGGTTGACAAGAATAATCGAACTACTTTTACTATTTAAATTACTGCTTAAATATGACGGGGTTTTAAAAGTTATAAAAATTGACATAACAAGAATTGCAATGAAAAATGCCATAACCGCCGGCTTACCCTTGTTGTCTGTTACGGAATCCACTATCCCAGCTATTATTACTGCTAGCAACAAAATACAGAGTATTAAAATGCATACTTCAGCCATATTCCAGAAAAACCCTGATAAGAAAAGCAAATAAATTACCATAGCGATAGCGGCAATGATTATGCCCCAGGGAATAATTGCCTTCCAAATAAAATACAACAGATCTTCACCATTTTCGCAGAACCAATTTTTTATTCCCTTGGCTATCAGGGCAAAGCCGCAGAATAGCCAGCCCAAAATCAGGCCGATAGGGCTGAAGATTTTCTTTAATGTTTGCATCGTCTTGTTGGGCGGTTTTAGCAACGCTCTGGCCTGCGACAAACTGACGATTTTGTTGGATATCAATGAAGCGATCAACCTTTCATATCGCGAGTTCAAAGACGGCAGAAGTTCAGCTTGCCAATCAGTTCCCGTGGCTAAGTAGAATAACGTGAGTCCCAGCTGGTGGAAAGATTCGCGCACATCCTTGACCGGAGTTGCTTGGCCGTAATCGACTTTATTGTCATCATCAATAAAAATATTTCCCGCTTCATACCTAACTAATTCTCTTTTTTCTTTCAGGCGCGTTTCTATGTCTTTCAACAGTTCCGAGACAATGACATATAACAAGTCATCGCCCAATTTGACTTCGTAGCGTTTCTTTCCCATGGCGCTGTTCTCCTTTATGGTTGTGTAACAGTCGTTCCGGTTAAAGTTTAAGGCCCAAATTGTAAAGTGCTTGTTAGCTGTGTAACAATATGGCAGGTTAGCATGATTTTATAAGAATGTCAAATAGCGCAACAGAATATAGCCCCGGGCAAGCCCCGGGGTAATAGTGGAACTTGCGTACTAACAGCTCGGCAAGCCGAGCAGTATTTGACTATATTGGCGTCGCTCGCTCGGAATCCAGCGCTTTGAAGCGCTGGTTCGCTCGCTTACTAGCCAATAAAAAAGCCACTCCCCTCAAGGAAGTGGCGGTAATGAACTGTGTTATTTGGTTTCTCGTTCAGCCGTTATTTTGGCTGCCGGACCGAGTGAATCGCAGAGCGCCTATTTCCCGAGCGTCTCCCCTAATTTTCCCGACTCCTTGATTTCAATGTAGTTGTATTGATCCTTGAATTGTTCGCGCAGCCGGTCTTGGATATCAGCCATAATTTTCTGGCGTTGCTTCACCAGCAAAGTTTGCCGTCGGGACAAGAGTTCGTTTCTGACCAGACGGACGGTAACTTCGCGTATGACCTGGTAATCATTCTTTGATAATGTGCCATCCGCGCCTTTAGCTTCAACGGTTATGCCGTTAAGTTCTTGTTCAATCGCCGCGCGGGATTTAATGGGAGTATCGCTTTCGGCCATAGCTTTTATGGTTGCGGCTTGGCCGGCGACAATCAGCTCTTGCTCCAAATCGGCTTGCGTTTGCTTGTTTTTCATCATCCGTTTCCAGTCGTTTTCAAATGTCGCCTGGTCGGTGATGGCATACTTGATCCAAAAGCAAAATTTTTCCCCGTCTTCCTTCTCGGCCAGCGGCGCTTCTACCAGGATGTCCTCGCGTTGGGTAATTATGCCCGGCGCGTAACTCCTGACAAATAAATTAACGCATCTACCTTCGTAATGCGGAATGTAGTTCCGGTCGTTTGCGTCAGCTATTCGGCCGATCAAATTTCCGCTGGAACGGTCAACTACCACTAAGGGATTGAGCTGGATATCAGCTGTCGGGGCCTCAAAGATTTCATAAACTGAAAGAGAGGCAACCAAGATTAAAAAGATGATCCAGCCCCAAAAAATACAATCGTCCTCACATGTGCCATCAGTAATGATGTGTAATATCATTACTGATACAGCCCCCAACATAATGGAGACAGTTATAATTAATAAGCCGCAACCGATGGTCATCGGACCGCCGAAATAAATAATATTGACAAAAGCCAGACAAATGAACGAGGCAATGGCGACAATAATCAGCGCTATATACATAATCAACGTGAATTCACGTTTTATGAATTTCAGGAATTTCACCGCTTTGGCCGCGGCCTTTTTTGTTTGCGAATAAACGTTGCCGGCATTAATCCTTAGCCATTGAAAAGCCATGACCGCTCCCCGACCGATTAAAGCAACGAGCCAAAGCATGGCTATGGCTGTCAGCGTCAAAATCCGGTCGCCGAATTTTTTTATGGCTGTCGGCGGTTTGAGCATGGCTTCCACTTGAGGCAAGCTGGCCGCCGATTGCGACAAGAGCAGCTCAAGAAGCGGCCACAGTTCCGATTCAAACGGCTTATAAACGAAATTGCTCTTGTTGTAGGTTGATTGGCCCGTGGCCAAGTGATACAAAGCGACGCCTAAAGCGTAAAGCCCCTCGCTAACGCTGTCAACGGTCTTGATTTTACCTGAGTCCTCGTGGCAAACTTTGCCCGCGCTATTGATAAAAATATTTTGCGGATCAAAGGCAATGTAAATGCCATTATCCGTTTCTTTCTTAAAGCGCTCAAAAATAAATTGAGCAACTTTCCATAAGTCGCCATCAAGCATCAATCTGCCTGTTTTTTTCATGACGTTTCTCCTGTTGTGATTTGGCATGCCGGTTGAAGCCGCGTGATTTGGATTTGGCACAAAAGTCCCTGAAAGTTGTCGGCCAGCGAAGCCGTGATCAAGTCGCCGATTTTTGGCGCCGCTTGTTGGAATTTGCCGTTGTACAAATTGATCAACGCGTTCCGAGCGCGGCAGTCAGCTTGATCTTGAACGGCCTCGATCTCTTCCGCTGACAACAAGCCGTCAGGATCCTTGATTGACACTTCCAAATCGGCGAGCTTTTTACTTAATTCAGACCCCAAAGGCATTTCGTTTCCCACTTGTTCTTTTATCGCCTGACTTTGCCTTAACAGGCAATCCGCAATGGCTGTTTTAACCTCATCGTCCGTTTTCCAGATTTTTGAGGCCGCGTCGTAGGTTTGGCTTAAGCTGTAATAAATGGTTGCCACGCCGATTTCTTCGCCCGCTTCCGGAGTGCCGGTGGCGCAGAAAAGCGGAATCACTACTGCGCATTCGGGACGCAAGCCGAAAGCCGGTTTATACTTGAACGGATTAATGAAAGTATTGGTAAATTGCTTGCCCTCTGAAACGTCAGTGGCCAGCGAGCCGCAATATTGGCCGGTTTGGCGGTTGACACAGATTAAATTGTCCGGGGTTTTGTTATCCCTAGTACAGTATGATAGCGGATTGAGAAAAGACATGACGGTTATAGTAACAAAAAAAACCGTTTCAAAAGTGAGTAGGCCGATATTCAACCCCCAATCATAATTACTGGACATATCTGCGGTCATCGCGCCGCCAAAAACACCCAAAAGTATACTGATAAACAGTGCGAACACAAACATAAAAAACACGCTGCCTGCTATTTGATAATAGCTAATATTTAATCCGATATACCATTGGCAACTTAATACTACCAGAACGCCCACTATAAAGTAACAAATCTTAAGCCAGTGCTGTTTTAGCCGTTTAATCTGTCGGGCCAAGTGCTGCCGGATCAAGCATTTGTTTATAAATCCGACTGAACCGTTGATCGCCTTTTGGCCTTGCGCCGCCAGCAGAGGCAGAAGCCCCCACAGCCCGCCGATAATCAGACAGAGCCAGTTTACCAGCGGTTTGGTTTTTCGCGCCAGTTTTTTTATTCGGCTGGGCCGGATAAGCAGTTCCTCGATCTGTTTGAAACTGACCGCTTGCCCGGACAACAATAATTCCACCAGCGGCCACAAATCCGATTTAAACGGTTCATAGCGGGCGTCTTCGGCGCGCAAAGTCGGATCGTTTATTTCTGATTTGCCCGTAGCCACGTGATACAGAGTAACGCCCAATGAATGAAGCGCCTCGCGAATGTTTTTGATCCGCGTCGTCGGCAAAGTGTCATAGACGACTTGCCGGCCGCTATCAATGAATATCGTATCCGGATCAAAGCATAATATCGCGCCATTGTCCGCCGCTTCGCGCAACATTTTAGTCAAAGCTTGCGCGATGAGAAACAAATCTTCTTCCCGTTGCCAGATTTCCATGAGTTCTCCTTTGGCCTTTTGGGCCGTTTGCTTGCTGATTCAATCAATGTTTTTAAATTTTCAAGGTTCCAGTCCGGTTACTTCCGGAATACAAAATCTTAGCATATTTTAGATAAAATGTCAATATGTTGACATTTTGGCTAAAATCAGATATAATTAGCCATATTATCAATTAACGTATTAAGCGTTTATGAAAAAAGATGTCCATCCCCAGTATTTTACCCAAGCTAAGGTTATCTGCGCCTGCGGCAATGTTTTTAATGTCGGATCAACCCGTGAGGAAATCCATGTTGAAATCTGTTCCGCCTGCCATCCGTTTTACACCGGCAAACAAAAATTAGTGGATACGGCCCGTCGCGTTGACAAATTCGTCAAGCGCGCTGAAGCCAAGTCCGTTAAAGCCGGAGGCAAGAAAGTCAAAAAGGAAAAACAGAAAGCCATCAAGGCGGCCAAAAAAGCCGAGCAAGAAGGAGTTAAAATAGTCAAAAAATAACTGTGCTAATAAAGGACTCGTTATTATTGGCGAGTTCTTTTATTTTTATGTATAATTAGAGCAGATGAAGCGTGTAAGACGTAACAAGCAATACGTAATGAGTAACAGGTAATTGTTATTTATTTTACTTATTACTTATTACTTTGTTACTTATTACGTATTATCATAATGTATGCAAGATAAATTGCAACAATTGCAAATCAGATTTGAGGAATTAGAGCGCCTGCTGCAGCAGGACGCGGTGATTAATGATCCCGCCAAAATCAAAGAAGTGTCGCAGGAGTACGATGATTTAAAGGAAATTATCGCCGCCAAAAAAGAATTGGACAAAGTCAGCGCCGAATTAATCGGCGTAGAAAAAATGCTGGAAGAAAATAAAGACGATCAGGAATTATATAAAATATCACTGGAAGAAAAAACCGCTTTGGCGCGGCAGAAAGAGGAAGCGGAAAAGTTGATTAAGTCGCTGTTAGTCCCCAAAGATCCGGCCGACAAAAAGAACGTGATTGTGGAAATCCGCGCCGGCGCCGGCGGCGATGAAGCGGCGTTGTTTGCGGCCGAGCTGTTCCGCCTGTATAACCGCTACGCGGAAAGGCATAATTGGAAAGTCAAATTGATTTCCGACAATCGCATCGGCCTTGGCGGATTTAAAGAAGTGATTTTTGAAATTACCGGCAACGGCGTTTACGGCCGATTGAAGTTTGAAAGCGGCGTGCATCGCGTTCAGCGCGTGCCCGAGACCGAGAAGAAGGGCCGCGTGCATACTTCCACTGTTACAGTCGCTGTTTTGCCGGAAGTGGAAGAAGTGGATATGAGAATAGAACCCAAAGACCTCCGCATTGATACTTTTTGCGCCGGCGGCCACGGCGGCCAGTCGGTTAATACCACTTATTCGGCCGTGCGCATCACCCACTTGCCCACCGGACTGGCGGTTTCTTGCCAGGACGAACGCAGCCAATTGCAGAATCGGGAGAAGGCCATGTTGGTTTTGCGTTCCCGTTTGTACGACTTGAAACGCCAGGAAGAAGAAGCCAAGCTCTCCGCCGCGCGCAAATCGCAAATCGGCACGGGCGACCGAAGCGAGAAAATCCGCACTTACAACTTTCCCCAGGATCGCATTACCGATCATCGCATCAACGAGAATTTTTCCAATATCCCCGGCATCATGGATGGCGATTTGGACAGGATTTTGGATCAACTGAAAGAATTTTACGATGTCCAAGCCATTAACGGCCAGGAATGAAGAATAATCGGGCAAACTTAAAAGCGTTCTCCTTGGAGAACGCTTTGTTCGTAAGGTGCTTAATGGCGGTTATCGGCGCTGTCGGGTGAATTTTTCCGCGGCCGGAGCTGAATGGCATCATCAAGTTTTAAGCGTTTGCGCGTAGGTTGACAATGCGCCACCAGAAGCAGCGCCCGGTTGCTTTCCAGCCGGCTTCCCCAACGCAACTTACACAGTCCAATGAGATATTCGGCATGGCCGTCCTGAAACGCCGGCGACTCGTGAATGGCTCGGAGCGGGCGCCATTTCTCGTCAGTCAGAATTAAAATGCTGTTTTTGTAAGGCGAGACGCGGAAAAGACGGATAAGATAATCAATTTTTCCGGCATAGTGCATTAGCGAGAATAACCACATCCAGTATTGATGGGACTCGTCGTCTTGAATCGGTTCATTGCTTAGGCGACAAGTCATAGCCACAGCCGGCGGTAGTTTGAATTCTTTTATGAGAATTGAACGCGGGATTTTGGCATAATTAATGCTGGTAAGGCACAGGGCTGATTTTATTTCTCTGCTTGGCTGTTGGCCGGTTGCCCTGGCCTCCCAAAATTCAACTATGGCCTTCAGATAACCACTAATAGTTTGCCTGTATTCCTCAAGGGCGTCACTGCAACCGCAAGACATGATTAATTCCTCCTTTGCCTGTCGTTTTTAACGTTATATTTTATATGTTAAAGTCCTATATTTATAAACAGCATGTTATCATTTTTACTTTTTTATGTCAATAAGCGAAATATTGCGGCCAGCCGTTAAAAAATTGAAAAATCGGAATATTATCTCCGCCGAGCTTGATGCGGAATTGCTTTTGGCCTTTGTTTTGGCTCGGCCGCGCGAATATGTTCTGGCGCATCCGGAATTTAAGTTGACCGCCAAGCAATTGAATAAGTTTAAAAATTTATTAAAACGCCGGATTAATTATGAACCGATAGCATATATTTTGGGCCGGAAAGAATTTTTTGGCTTGGAATTTAAGGTGAACAAAAATGTCTTAATCCCCCGCCCCGAGACCGAAACGCTCTGCGAACTGGCCATTGAATTTATCCGCGCCAACAAGATTAAGAAAATCGTTGATGTGGGCACGGGCTCGGGCGCCATTGCCTTGGCCGTAAAAAAATCCTTGCCCCAAATGGAAGTCCTGGCCGTAGACGATTCGATCTCGGCCCTGCTTCTGGCCAGGCAAAATGCCAAGCTGCATAAATTTAAAATCAATTTTCTTAAAAGCGATTTAGTGAAAAACATTCCTGATCACTGGCTGGCCGGGTCAGTAATCGTTACCAATCTCCCCTATCTGGATCGGGCGACGATAAAAAAATATTCTAAGTCGCTTAAGAAGCAATTGGCTCATGAACCGCCAGGAGCTTTATTTGCCGCTAGCCATGGCACTGCGGCGTATGCCGGATTATTCAAGCAACTGGTTGCTCGCCCGGTCAAGCCCCGCGCTGTTTTTTGCGAAATCGGTCCTTGCCATTGGCAGGAGTATTACAAGGTAGCGGAAAAGTATTTTCCGGCTACTGCGATAAAAATCGAACCGGATTTAGCGGGTAAAAAGAGATGTTTGATTATTGAATTTGATAATTAATTTGATTTGAATTGTATTCAATAAATGCGAGCATAACAAAATCTTGTGCGATTTTATGCGGGAACGACCAGAAAAGTTTTGCAAGCCTGCCTGCCGATTCTTCGCTTTACTCAGAATGACATACATAAAAAACAACCTACTTACGCAGGTTGTTTTTTATGTAGAAATTATTTTTTATCCTTGCCTTCTTCAGCGGCTGAAGCGTCGGGAGCCGCAGTTTCGCCTTCCGCCGGGACTTCGCCCTCAACTGCCGGAGCGGCCGCCGGGACCTCTTCCACTTCAATCTTGGGTCTGGCTACGTTGACCACGGCATCTTGCGGGTGGTGATGCAATACTTCTAAGGTTGCCGGAATCTTCAAATCAGCCAAGGTGATAACATCGTCAAAAGTGTTTAAGGGAGTGATATCAACTGAAATTTCATGGACTAAATCAGTCGGCAGACAGCGAACTTCCAATTCGGAAATATTATGCACTAAAACCCCGGCGTCTTCCTTGACAGCGCGGGATTCGCCGATAAAATTCAAAGGAATGGTGGCGTGCATTTTTTCTTTCATATTCACCCGATGCAAATCAGTATGGGTAATGCGGCCCTTAACCGGTTCAAATTGTACTTCAGAAACGATAGTTTTAATCGGCGCTCCTCCGTCAACGCTTAAATCAATAATCGTGCTCTCGCCGGCTTCTTTAAGTACCTTTTCAAATTCAATGTAATTAAGCTCTAAGTTCTGGTTGGCTTGGCCGTGGCCGTAAATTACAGCCGGGATTGATCCCCGATCCCTTAGGGCCTGGACTTTTTTACCCGATTCTTTGCGGGTTTTAGCGTTTAAATTCAATGTCATAGTAAAGGTTAATTCGTAATAACCAGGTTACTTTAGCATTAAATTATTTTTTTGTCAAATTAACAATGCCTGATCGCCCATACGACAAATAAACTGTTTTAGAGCAAGAAAAAAAGCCCCGCTAATTGGAGCTTTATTTGGTTTGGTAAAAGGTGCTGATTAATCGGCGGAAGCGGAGGGCTCGGTGTTGGCATCTGCGGCCGGAAAGGCGCTATATTTGATCATAGCCGTTCCTGAACTATCGTCAGGGAAAATTCCATAAAGAGTTGTTAGGTTTGATTGGTCGGGCAAACGCCGGGGTCTTCCTCTCTTTAGTCGCCGAGGAAGAGGAAAGAGTTGTTCATCGGATGGATCATCGGCCGGAGATTGTTCCTGGAGGGGAAAACCATTGTTTAGTTGCTCAATTAATACCTGATCGGGCGTTTTAAAGATCACCTCTTGTTTTTCGTGATCATAATCGGCAAATAACCGGTTAAAAGCAA
This sequence comes from Candidatus Buchananbacteria bacterium, assembly GCA_041666945.1. Taxonomy (GTDB): domain Bacteria; phylum Patescibacteriota; class Patescibacteriia; order 2-01-FULL-39-33; family 2-01-FULL-39-33; genus CAISTG01. The sequence continues at coordinate 152,119 of JBAYFY010000002.1, forward strand.
AAATAATTCGCAGATTTTCATCAAGCAGGACGCCATAGTCGCAAACAATTTCTTCGGTGCCAAGAATCTTACTGACTAAATTAGCCATCTTGGTTTCTTCGGGGTAAACGGCCATAAATTCTTCGGCCAGTTTAGTTTTGCCTCGCATGATAATCAAATAACAATCCTGCGCCTCCCCATCCGTGGGATCTTGAGAATCTTGACGGCCTGGCAGTTTTACCTTGACTCGATGATTTTGCAAGTCAAACCGTAAAAAAGAAAGAGCGTTACCGCATGTCAGATTGTTCATTTTTTCTCCTTAATTTGGTTGCCGATTGCCGTTTAAATTAATTGAATAAGCTACGGATGCAACAGAATGGCGCTTGTCCGAATTTATCAAAATGAGCCAAGGCCATGGATTTGCATCCGCCTTGGCACCAGGAATACTTCTGGCAGTTTTTGCATATCCCCGCCGCTTGGCAGATTTTATCATCCCGAAATAATCTCATAATTCCATTGTCTTGCCGCCAAATTTCTTTTAATGTTTTCTGCCGTATATTGCCTAAAATAAAACGTTCATCCATTAGTGATAAGCAGGGCAAAACATTGCCGCAGGCATCAATCCCTATGGTCTGTTTGCCGGCCGTGCAGCCCGGCCAACCCGGACCGCGCAATAGAGTACAGTCATAACCGAAACAATCGGCCGCTCTGATATCTAAACAGGATTGATAAATATTACGCAGCTTTATTAAGGCAAGGCAAATTTCGCGGAATATTTTTTCATCTATTGCTAACTCGCTGTTATCTTTAGCTCGCCCGATAGGTGAAACCAGCTGAACTTGCCAGCCGGAAGCCCCGACCTTATGCAGCAGCTTGGCCAACTCCGGCAGTATCGCGTAATTCAGGCGACTGACAGTGGTAATGGCGGCAACCCGCAGACCTGCGGCCTTGGCCGTAGCGATGGCGTTTAGCGCCATTAGCCAGGAACGGTTATTGCCACGGATATAGTTATGTATGGCCGAATTGCCATCAACGGAAACGCCAAGAGTGCGGGCTCCCGCGTCTTTGAGTCGCTTAGCCAGATTATCGGTCATGGTTAAGCCGTTAGTGATTAAGGCGAAACCGATATTTTTTTCTTGCAGGCCGTCAAGCAGTTGCGGAAAATCATCTTTAATGGTTGTTTCACCGCCGGACAGTGTTAACTGTTTTAAGCCCAGTCCCCGTAATTGATCAAAGACCAGCAGCCATTCTTTAGCTGTCAACTCGTTGGCTTTAGTGTTTTTTACGCAATTAGAACCGCAATGTCGGCAATTGAGATTGCAACTTGCGGTCGTTTCTACTACCGCGTTAGTGATTTCTTCAAACAATAGATCACCCTCCTTCCCGTATTTTGTTGAGTTATTAAAATGTAAAGAACTCTTGATATTGTATATTATCTTAAAAAAAATAAGCTTGTCAAGCGGCGCGACGGCCGTATCGGGCGATGGATAAGTTGATGCCGATAAGTATCATCATGGTCAGTAAAAAGCTGCCGCCGTAAGAAACTAACGGCAAAGAAATTCCGGTTACCGGCAACAGGCCGACGCACATGCCGATATTGATGAAAACATGGAAAAAAACCAGCGCGGCTGTCAGCAGCGCGATAAACATGCCCAAATCGTCAGGCGCGCGCGCGGCAATGCGGTATAAGCGGAAAAAGAACAAACTGAACAAACTTAAAACCATACAAACGCCGACAAAACCGATTTCTTCAGCTATGACAGAGAAAATAAAGTCAGTTTGGCTTTCCGGAATGAATTTCAATTGGCTTTGGCTGCCAAAGCCCAATCCCCGGCCCATGAGTTTTCCGGCGCCGACCGCGATGATTGACTGGCGCACGTTGTAGCCCCGGCCTTGCGGATCCAAAGCCGGATTGATAAAGGTAAAAATGCGGTCTTTTTGGTAATCTTGGAAAATGAAAAACCAGGCGCCAAGCAAGGAAGCGATAATTAAACCGAAGATCAAGAAAAATTGCCAGCGTTTTTGAACAATCAGCAGGAAAGCCGTTAGCCAGATGAAAAATAACACCATGGCTGAACCGAAATCGGGTTGCAGGGCAACCAAAAATAACGGCACCGCCACAATGGCGCCCAAAAATATCAAGTGCCAGAATTTATACAGCGTTCGGCTGTAGCGGCTGCAAATATCAGCTAAAACGATGATCAAAAATACCTTGGTCAATTCTACGGGCTGAAAGCTCATGAAGCCAAGATCAAACCAGCCGCGGGCGCCGTTAACCACTTGGCCCAAAGGAGTTAAAACCAAAATCAGCAGCAGGATGGACGCGGCATAGCCGATCCAGCCGATATAACGGAAAACGCGGTAGTCCAAAAAAGAAATCACGCCGGCCGCGCCCAAGGAAACGAAGAGCCAGAGGATTTGCTTGCGGAAATTATCAAATTCGCCTAAGCCGCGGCCCAAGGCGACGCTGTAAATGGCGGCCAAACCGAAAAGCATTAAAAAAATCGAGCTGGCCAAAAGCCACCAATCGATTTTTTTGAATAAATTTGTAATTAATGTCTGCATTGCTTGTTGTCAAATATTGCCTTCTATTCGTGCCTTAAGGCGGCGATGGGATTCATATTGGCCGCCTGGCGCGCCGGGTAATAACCGAAGATCAGTCCGACGGCGCCGCAGAAACCGAAGGCGATGGCGATGGATTGCGGCGGCAAAATGAATTGCCAACTGTAACCCAAAAGGCCTGCGGCAAAACTGATCAGATAAGAAGCGCCAATGCCGGCAATAATTCCCAGGGCCCCGCCAAGCAAAGTGATTATAACCGCTTCATAAAGAAATTGCCAGAGGATCTGGCCCTTTTTGGCGCCGACGGCTTTGCGCAAGCCGATTTCAAAAGTGCGTTCCGAAACCGAGACATACATGATATTCATGATGCCCACGCCGCCGACGAGAAGCGAAATGCCGGCGATGGCGATTAACAGCAAGGTGATGCCGTTAAAAATCGTGTTGATCATGTCCCGGGCTTCGGTCATGGTGGTAACGGAAAAGTCGTCATACTTGGGGTCGTCGATTTCGTGGCGAGTGCGCAAGAGATAAACAATATCATCGGCTGTTTGGTCTTCTTTGCCGGTGTCGATGATATTGGCGGTAATAGTTTGGATGTAATCAATGCCCATGACGATTTTTTGCAAGGTTTTGACCGGCACATAAGCCAATTGGTCAAAGTCAAAACCGAAAGTAGCGCCGGCTTCATCCATGACGCCGACAACGCGGAATTTGTTGCGGCCGATTTTAATATCCTGTCCGATGGGATTTTGGTTACCGAATAATTTAGCTGACAGTTTGCTGCCCAGCACAACGACGCGCGCCAGTTCATTGTTTTCGTCTAAAGTGAAGAAACGCCCGGTTTTGACTTTGGTTTTGCCCATCTCCACGTAAGCCGGCAAGGTGCCGATCAAATTGACGGATTTTTGCTGGTCTTGAAAGGACACCACTTCCTGATCCATGATCATGGGATAATAGGCCTCAATATTGGGCAGTTTGCCTATGGCCTCGGCATCGTCCATAGTCATAGTGGTAACAGCCACGCCTTGCGCCATGGTAGTGGCGTTTTGGGCGGAATTTTTTCCCGTGGTCGGCACCTTAACCTCTATTTGTATTATTTTTGAACCGAAGGCCTCCAGTTGTCCCAGAATTTCCCCCTTCAATCCCTCCCCCGCCGACATAACAATAATCACCGCGGCAATACCGATAATAATGCCGATCACCGTTAAAGCGGTGCGGGTTTTGTTGTTTTGCAAAGATTTCAGAGCGATGTTAAGTGATTGCATAAGAACGCTTATGGTAATCTTAGTTAAAACTACGCGCTACTGGCCGCGCTTAAGCGCGGAAATCGCAGATGCCGTTGTAATCGCACCATTTGCAGGTGTTTTCCGACGGCTGCGGCGGGAATTTGCCGCGTTTTATATTGGTGACGGTAGCAATGATTTTTTCTTTCATTTTTTCCAGTTCTTGAGGCGTGCCCAAAAAAGACAATTCGGAATTGTTGTCAAAGTAATAGTAGGCCAATTCTTTGACCGGCTGGCGCAACACCTGCTCGGCCGCTAATTGATAAATCAACAATTGTTCTCTATCTTCCGCTTCCAGTTTTTTCTTGGGACTGCCGGTTTTGTAATCAATCAGCCGCAAGCCGCCTTCAACCTCGTCAATGCGATCAATGGCGCCACGCACCGATACTTCCGGCGCCAGTTTGACGGTAAAGCCCTTTTCCAGCTCTTTGGCCAAAGCCGGCGCTTGCCGCCAACGTTCAAAAAATTCTTTCAGGCAATCCAGGCCGTGATCATGGTATTTGCGTTTGGTTAACGCATCCGGATACCACTCGTCCACAAAAGACATTTCATAAAGTTCCTTAACCTCGTCCCAAGAAATTTCCAGCGAATCCCCCGTTTCACCAAACAGGTTTTTCTGTTTGGCCTCGGCCTTGGTCCGCGCCAAGATAAAAAATTTCTGCATGATGGAATGCATGGTTTTGCCGAAAGAAAAGACGGGCTTGCCTTTTATGGGCAGACGCAAGACGTGGGCAAAGCGGTATTGGTAGGGACAGGACTCAAAGGATTTTAACTGGGTAAAAGAAATCGTGGGCAAAAGCGGTTTGCCGCCGGCCGGCAATGACTCGTCGGCTTGTCGGGATTTGGCCGCAAACAATGAATCGGAATTGGGCGCAGCCGAAGCGGTGGCGGCCAGAGCAAAGCCATCCTCGTTGAGCTCCGTTAAAAAGCGCGAAAGTTTTTTGGCTCGGGCGCCGCCATAGTCCTCGGCCGAAGAAAAATACAGGCCTTGCTTGGCGCGCGTCATGGCGACGTAAAACAAGCGTCGTTCTTCCTGCAGGTGCGCGTCGCCTTCCGGGAGAATTTCCTTGGTCAGCGCCGCGGGCAATTCCAGCCGATCGCTCTTGTTGCCCGAAGGGAATTTTCTGTCCACCAGATTGGCGATAAAAACATATTTGAATTCCAGGCCCTTGGCCGAATGCACGGTCATGACCCTGACCGAATCGGGGCTTAGATCCTCCAGATTGGGCGCTAAAGCGCCTTCCTCCCCCGCCTCCAGTTCCAAATCCAAAAGAGCGCGGAAATTATTCAAGCTGCGATCCAAGTTATCTTTTTCAAACGTCAGCATCTTGCGATAAAACTGATTCAGGTAATTGAGTTCTTGGCGATTCTCCAAGTTATCTTTGGCAGTCAGGCGCTTGAGATAGCCGGTGGCTTCCAGAAAATCCTGGCAGAGCTCCGTGGGACGGGCGCCGGCTTGGGCGCGCGCGGTTTGTGTTTCAATCAGCCCGGCGATTTTAAGCAGTTTTTTTCTGCCTTCTTCGGACAACCCCGGCAGCAAGGAATTCTGTTTGGCGGCTTCAAACAGCGACCAGGCGCGTTTGCCCGCCTGATAATTAAGCGTGCCGAAATCAGTCAAGTTGATTTGCCAGGCCGGCAAACTTAGAATGCGGAACATGGCGATATTTTCGCGATAATCATCCAGCACCTTGAACCAATTCATAATATCCAAAATGATCTTCTTGCCGTAAAGACCGCGCGAAGCCATAAACATGTAAGGAATGTTGGCGGACTCCAAGGCGTAACAAAAGCCGTCGGCCGAAGCGTTGGCGCGCACCAGAATCGCAAAATCCGACCATTTGGTTTCCGGGCTGTCGTTATATAATCCAATAATTTTATCCACCGCCGCTTTAACTTCATCGGCGATGGTTTGGCCGTGCAAATGGATTATTTCTCCCTGGCCTTTCAAATGAGCGGTGAGTTTTTTGGATAATTTTTTCCGGCCTTGGGACAGTTTTGCCTCCAGCCGGTCGGGATTGTTTCGTTGGATGAAATTGTAAGACAAATCCAAAATATTCTGGCAGGAACGATAGTTATCGGTCAGTAAGATTTCTTTGGCGCCGGGAAAATCATCTTTGAACTGCAAAATATTGGACACCGATGCGCCGCGGAATTTATAAATTGATTGATCATCGTCGCCGACCACCGTCAGATTGTTTTTGGGTTCGGCTAAAAGCTTGACCAGCTCATATTGCGCCCAATTGGTGTCTTGAAATTCATCCACCAGAATATGCTTGAATTGCGAGCGGTATTTATACAATACCGCCTTCCTGGTTTTAAATAACCGGAGAGTGTAATTTATCAGATCGCCGAAATCCAAAGCGTTGTTTTCTAACAGTAATTGCTGATAAGTGTGGTAAGCGTCGGCGATTTCCAGTTGTTTGGAAATTTCTTCCGTTTTTAATTCGGCAATTTCCGTCGGCGACAGGTTTTCTCGCGCGTCTTCCTTGATTATTGCTTTGAGAAAATCTGCGGAATCAGCGTTTAGTTTTAAGTTTTCCGCGTATTCCAAATAAGCGGCCGCGGAGATTTCTTCGTCTTTGGCGCGAGAAAACAGTTTTAATAAATCATGAATGAATTTAGTGGGATTGCCCAAGGGGCGGTAGTGTTTGAGATTGAAGCGATCCAGATTTTGGCGCACCAACAGCCATTGTTCGGTTTGGGTGAGCAGGCGGAAATCAGCCGGCAAACCTATCTCCAACCCGTATTCCTTGAGAACTCGTTCACAGAAAGCATGAAAAGTGGAAATCCATAAATCGTTGTAGCCCAGAGGCAGGAGTCGATCTACACGTTCTTCCATTTCAGCCGCGGCTTTGTCGGTAAAAGTCAGAGCCAGGATCTGTTCGGGACGGATTCCCTGCTCAATAACCAGCCAGGCGATTTTAGAAGTGATAACCGTGGTCTTGCCCGTGCCCGCTCCGGCGATAATCAAAAGCGGGCCGCTGTTGTGCAAAACGGCCTCTTTTTGGCTGGAATTTAAGTTTGTTAACTGATTATTCATGGATGTATTTTAGCACAGTTTCTTCGCCTTACCAAGGTCTTGACTCTTATTATTTCAAGTGATAGAATATCGTTGTTGATTGATTTGGCGTTGTAATAATGTACCGATAAAAACAAGAGAAAGGGCGGAAAGAAAATGGCGGAGAACACCGGAACCAAAAGAAAGAGCGGACAAGTCAAGGGTGAAAAATGGTTGGTTTTGACAGAAAGCACTGGTGAGCCAGGCGTGGGTTTCCGGCATAATTGCGGCGCGGAAATTATGGCGCAACGAGTTACTCATCCTATTTGGGACGGACCATTTGCCTGTTCTGGCAGCGGCCGGTGCAGTTCTGAAGAAGTTCCTTATTGTCCGCAATGCGAAGAACAACCCAACTGCTGTGGCGAGCCGATAATTCCCAAGGGGAGTTATCACCATCCATAAGTAATATTAAATAAAGCACAAGTTAAACGAGGCGGTAGTGTCACCTCGTTTTTTTATTGGTATTTAAATTGGCATACATCCACTCTTAAAAAATAAAAACAAAACAAAAATCACGTCCACGACTCGGGGACAGGGGCTCGAACCCCGATTAACGGCTTCAAAGGCCGCTGTCCTACCATTAGACGATCCCCGAGTTATAGACGCGATTTTTCATTAACGCCCTGCTTGATTTGAATTATTTGCTCCGGGGCAAAGCCCCTGTCCAGGGTTGGCGTCAAATCCTGCGCCAGCTCGGATTTGCCGACGCTCGACTGCGTCTGTCGACTGGTCTCGCTTCCAACCAGTCGCAGATTACTGCGACCCATTAGACGATCCCCGAGTTATAGACGCGATTTTTCATTAACGCCCTGCTTAATTTGAATTATTTGCTCCGGGGCAAAGCCCCTGTCCAGTTTTTTACTTATTATAAGGCCGACCAGTCACCTTGGTTTCAAATTTTTTCTTTCTGGCGCTTTTTTTGTCTTCCAATTTGACTAAGCGAGGCACTTTAATTTTTGGATCTCTTTTTCTTTTTGCCATATGATAATTAGATTATTTTCTTTATCGTCATCCCTGCCTGCCGGCAGGCAGGCTCGGAAAATCCGTAAACGTAAGCGGGAGGATTTGTCCGGGGATCCAATAAACCTGTATTTGATTCTAACAAATTTATCGCCGTTTGGCAAGATTTTGCCAAAAAAAAGAGCCCCCGCAACCATAGTCGCACACCTTTATGAAATATTACTATTTATTGGTGTGTGGCTGGTTGACGGGGGTCTCAAAAGGAAATGTACTATTTAGTGGCGGGGATCGGAGCGCCTTTTGACACTCTTTTCGGCCGGGTCCGGTCGCGGCTCCATACTTAATGCGACATTTTTGAGCCGCCATAACACGCGAGAGCTCCGCTAAACGCCGCGGCTAATGCCCATTTTCTCTTCCTCATCTTGGCATCGCGCGAACAAACAAGTGCAGGCCTCGTCGCAACAATCCGGATGTTTGGGCCGCGTCTCGCGCCCCGATCCCCAAAGTTAGCCGGTTGGTGATTTCCTAAGGGGCCCGGCTTGCCCCTAAGTACATCGTTTTCTATGTAGCACGAGATTTCCTCGTTGTTGATGTTTTTTCTCCGCCGTTTAAAAACACCACTTTTGTTGGTCGGTGTTTAACCATTTGGCAACAGGTCAGGAATACTCCCAATCGGGCAGTTCCCTGAATAATCGATTATGCAAGTTGCCATTTCGTCTAGCCCGTAACTACACAAATCCCACGGGATAACGACTCATTGTGAGCCCTCCAATTTTCGGTGGCCTGGCGTTCTAACTGCCCGGATGTTCGCCTGCGGCGAGACCCCGGAAAAAACGATGTTTGGACTGTCAACGAGCTTGGTGGGGTGAGACGTAAGCCGCCCTTAGGCGCAGAAGAATACCTTTTTGTTCTTCTTCGCTTTTCGTCCCACCCCACTTTGAGTATTCATCATATCACATCGTTGATTTTTTGTCAATAGCGTTATCCACAGGTAAACTAAAAATAATCTAAATTTGGTCTAAATTTAGATAAATTAATTTATTTTATTTTATGATCAAAATGGCTCTAATTTGTTAAAAACAACATTTTTCGGGATGGATTAAAGCATGGATTAAAGCAATGACTCATACTTGCCCCGATGGATTTTATCGGTTAGAATGAAGCTATATGCCTGAATCAAACATTAAGAATTTAATTGAAAAATTCGCCAGATTTCCCTCAATTGGCCCCAAAACCGCCGAGAGAATGGTTTATTATCTGCTTAGGCAGTCGCCGGATAAGATGGATGAGTTAGCCGGTGCCATAAAACAACTCAAAAATAGCGTAACCACTTGCAGTGTTTGTTTTAATTTCAGCGAGTCCAATCCTTGCCCGATTTGCGCTGATTCCCGTCGTGATCGCCGGATTATTTGTATTGTGGCTAAGCCCCAGGATATCTCGGCGATAGAAAAGACCGGATCGTATAACGGCGTTTATCATGTCTTGGGTGGCAACATTAATCCTTTGGAAAATATTATGCCCGAGAACTTGCGGCTTAAGGAACTTTTGTCGCGCATTAAAGATAATGAGGTGTGCGAATTGATTTTGGCGTTAAATCCTGATATGATCGGCGAGACCACTTCCATTTATCTGTCTAAGCTGTTAAAGCAGTTCTCCCAGGTGACAGTAACGCGTTTGGCGCGCGGCTTGCCCATGGGCGCCGATTTGGAATACGCTGATGAAGTAACATTAGAAAGCGCGCTCAATAACCGGCAATCAATATAAAACAAAAAACCTCGATCACTCGAGGTTTTTATAATACTAAGAATTAGATATTTTTCTCTAAAATCAGTTCATGATCAAAAAAGCCGTTTTTTCTGTAAAAATTAATACCCTTGCTATTGCCGGCTGAAGCGACGACGCGCAATCTATTAACTCCTTTTGATTTGCTCCAATCAGCAAAGGCCTGGCAAAGCATTGATCCCGCGTTCTGTCCGCGATATTCTTCTAATACTAACATATTTTCCAGTTCGGCTAACTTCATGGGGATTCGATAACTGCTGGCCTGGCTTAAACCGCCCGCCAAATAGCCAATAATTTTGTCATTGGCCCAAGCGACAAAAATGCAATTATCGTCTTCGAGAATTCGTTTACTAAAATAATTTTTGTTTTCCTCTGCGTTAGTCCATTGAAGGTCGATAGTATCATCAAATAATTGACTTTCTCTTTCAAATAATAGCCGGTTTAAATCTCGAATGGCCGGCAGATCATTAATTGTAGCTGTTTTAATTATGATTTCCATATTTTTAAATTACTTCTTGCGGTTTAACTTCTTTGTACTCCCCTTCTTTTAATCCTCCCAATTTCAGTTTGCCGATTCTGACCCGTTTTAAATCCTTCACTTCGTAACCCAGTTGTTCGGCCATGCGGCGAATTTGGCGATTGACGCCTTCTTTCAGAATCAAAGTTACTTGGTCGCCTCGCTGTTTTACGATTTTTACCGGTTGGAGTTTTTTGCCGTCCAAAATCAATCCCCGCTCTATTTTTTGCGCGTCGGTTTTATCCAGGGGCCGATCCAGCTCAACCTCGTATTCTTTTTCGTGGCCGAACTTGGCGTGGGTCAGACGGTAAGCGAAATCGCCGTCATTGGTTAATATTAACAGCCCGCGCGAGTCCTTGTCCAGCCGTCCGACCGGATAGATGCGTTGCTTGATTTTGACTAAATCCAATACCGACTTGCCTTGTGAGTCGGTGGAAGAAGTGATATAGCCCGCGGGCTTGTTAAGCGCTAGATAGATTTTCTTCGTTTCTGCCGCCAGTTTCTTGCCGGCTAATTCCACCGTGTCGTTATTTTCATTAATTACCAAGCCCAAGTCATTGACGTTTTGGCCGTTAACTTTCACTTTGCCGGCTTTAATCAGCTCATCGGCTTTGCGCCTTGAGCACACCCCGGCTTGAGCGATGTATTTGTTTAATCGGATCATAATTTTTCGTCATTGCGAGCGGAGTCAGTCCCTTGTCATTTCGACCGGAGCGAAGCGGAGTGGAGAAATCGCTTGCATTTAATTAATAACCAAGGGATTTCTCGACTACGCTCGAAATGACACTGTGGTCGCATTTTAGAATACGAAAATAAAATAAATTAAATGCCATGTTTTTTTTGCACAATCTTTTTCCACTTCTCATAATTTTCTTTAGCCGGCAACTTCAGCCAAGACAACTTGTAAGCAAATGATGGCAGCCATTGGCTCATGGTTCCACCGGTCGCGACCTTAAACAATACCTCGGGAATGAACACTCCCCGACCGCCGCGCTCGGTTATGGTCAAAAACAAATCCCAATCCTGGAATTTTTTCAGTGTTTCATCAAAGCCGGGGAATTTTTCCCGCCTGATTAAAGAGCAAGTATGAATATATGGTTGTTGTTTTAATTTTTCCGCATCAAACGGCCAGAGACGGAATTTTTTCCAGCCCCACAAAAACCGGCTGTAAGCGAAGTCAGCTTCGGGCGCGGCTTTAAGCGCCAAATGCATCTTTTCTAAGGCCTGGGGTTTAAGAATGATATCAGCGTCAACAAAAATCACTTTCGATCCGGAAGATTGGCTGAAACCGTAATTGCGCGCCGCCGGCGCTCCTTTGTTCTCTTGATTCAAAATAGTCAGGCGATGGCGGCAAGTGGTTAAGGCTAAAAGCAAATCATCGGTGGACCCGTCATTGACTACAATAATCTCGCAATCTTTAAAGGTTTGGTTAAAGATGCTGTCTAAGCAGGCAGCAATGGTCTTACTGGCATTATATGCCGGGATGATGATGGATATTTGAGGCATGCATTTGTATTTATTCAATAAATGCGAGCGTAACAAAATCTTGTGCGACTTTATGCGAGAACGACCAGAAAAGTTTTGCAAGCGGAGCGTCAGAAACTTTTCGGGAGTGGAGCATAAAGTTTAGCCATGATTTATGCTTTGCTCGCGACTCTTTGGAGATACCTTTCTCTTAGAGAAAGGTATCAGAAATGAATTTGAGATTCTTCGCTTTACTTAGAATGACAAAAGAATATTTGACAGTTTTAACTGTCTAATATAATTTTGATCTTTTCTATTTGCTTCTTCCAATCAAACTCCTGCGCTCGTTTTTGGCCGGCTTCGGCCAGGCGCCGCCACAATTCGCGATCCGTGGCGATTGTTATTATCGCTAACCTTATTTCCCGTTCAATTTGCGGATCAACCAGAATGCCGGTAACGCCGCCCACAACCGCCTCCCGGGAACCGCCGAACTTGGAGGCGATAACCGCGGTTTTGGTTGCCGCGGCTTCCAGATAACTGATGCCGAAACCCTCCGGCTTCAACGAGGCCGTGATGTAGATGTGAGCCAGTTGCAAATAAAACGCTTTGGCTTCCGGAATATTAGCCGCTTCTCCGGCAAAAATCACATTATACTTCAGTCCTAATTGCTGGGCTAAGTTTTTTAATTTTTCTTCTTGCGATCCGCCACCGACAATAATGTATTTAAGTTGCGGCGCAACCGACAGGAGTTCCGGCATCATTTTAATGATCGTCTCCAGATTTTTTTCCGGTTCCAGCCGGCACATTGACAGCATGATGACGTCATTGTCGTCCAAACCCAATAATTTCTTCTTGCCCGCGAAATCCTTGTCCGGTTTGTTGAGCGCTTCATAATCAATGCCGGGATATACCACTTCAATTTTGGTTTTATCGCCGGTTATTCTGGTGATTTCTTCCGCCAAATAGTCGCTGTTGGCGATAAACTTGCGGCACAAGGAATTACTATAAACCCGCTTGAGCATCCGTTTCTGCCACCAGCTGTTTTTGACTTGCGTAATGTCAGTGCCATGGACAAAAACATAAAAAGGCAGTTTGAATTTATCGGCTAAGGAATTATAAGGATGAAAATGGCCGAAAATCAGCCGTTCCGTTTTTTCCGTTTGGATAATGTCGCCGATGTCTTTGGCCAGCGGCCGCCAGCGTGGCGGGATCCGGCCAGAAAAAAAATCAGCGCGATAAATGCGGTAGGGTTGCGTTTGGTCAAACGCCTTCTCCCCCGCTTGGGTTTGCGCCAAAACGCAAATCTCCTCCGGCTTCAATCGCGAGAGCAGGTTAAGATAATAGTTTTGCACTCCGCCGGTTTCCGGCGGGAAGAAATTGGTAATCAGCAATTTTTTCATAAGTTATCTAATAGCTGCCATTCCGAGTTCCCTCTTCTGCCATTCCGAGCGTAGTTGAGGAATCCCTTAGATGTTTAATGAAAGCGATTTCTCCGCTTCGCCGACGATTACGACGGCCCCGGTCGAAATGACAATAAGAAGCATTATTATAATTTGTTACCTAATATATTCTTAGCTTTTAAATAAGCCAGCACGGCAAAGGCGGCTTTTTTCTCCACCTCGCTCAAATCGTTCTGCGCTAATTCTACTATTTTTTCCATCAAATTGACAGCCGCGTTCTTGTCTTCAGTTGCGCCAGCCACCACAAATCGGCCCAAAAAATCCTGCATCATCTGCATCAGCTTGTTGCCTGCCGGTGTTTCGTCTTTTTCCGGTTGTTCGGCCAGTTTCCGCCGTTCCTTATCGACTGCGCCGGCCAGCTCCAATATGGCCTCCCCTTGCTGGTAGGGGTTAGCCAAATCCAGTTGGTGTATGGGCGTATACCAGTAATAATTAAGCAAACTCTCAATAATCGCCAAGTGCGATTCTTTGACTTGGTATTTTAGGATGCTGTTTAACACCCGTTCCAGTTCGCCATTGGACATCTTGCGGACGGTTTCCGCGTCTAACCGGTTCAGGCCGTCAATAATCTCCTGGACTCTTTTGATCGCTTCCGCCGATTGCCCTTTCTCCTTGCTGATTGACTCTTGTTCTTGTTCAACAAGCGACGGCAGAGAAACTCCGATTACGCCGTCAGGCGTGCCGTCAACACTGATCACTCTGCTCTTGCCTGCCTCATCGGGCCAAACCACAAACGCCGTAGCGTGAGCGTGTTTCATTCTGACGATTTTGTCTTGTCCGCCAAAACCCACGATTACGCCCGAGGCCAAACCGGCGCGCCTTAGCAGGGTGGCGGTCAGCTGGGCGAAGTCAGCGCAAACGCCGGCAAACTTTTTGCCTCTTAGCTCTGGGGCTAATTCCGGTTTTTGTTGTCGCAGTTCCTCCAGCCGTTGCTCCATGACATACAGTTGCTCTTCCAGCGGTTTGCCTCTTTTTAGTTCATTGACTTCCTGATTGTTTTGATCATAGTAACCCAAGTCGCGCACCAGGCGTTCAATTGCCATCACTTGCTCTTTTGGATTCTTGCCCTCAATGACAGACAAAAGTTCTAATTCCAAGTCCTCCGGTATGTTGGCCAAAATCTTGGTTAAATCTTGTCCGCCGGTTGTTTCCAATTGTTTTTTAAATAGCTTATATTCGCGCTGATTCAAATCTCTCAATGGTTCCGGCGCCTGGGCTACGGCTATGGAATAGACAATCTTCTCTACCCCGCTCGGCTTATTCACCACTTTGGCTTCTCCCAGATTATTCACTTCTATCTCCAAATCATGCTCCCGGCCTTGAGCGTCAAAACCTTTGACGCGTTCCGGAATTATTCTGGCTTCCAAGGTTTTGGGCAAAGACACCGCAGACAGGTTTTTGACATTGGGCAGGGTGGCTGTGGTTTCTATGGCCGGTTCAATCAGCGGGGCGCTAACAGAAAAATCAACCGTTTCCCAGCGTTTGGACGAAGGGTTGTACCGGCCGTAAATATTAGTGGCGATGATACTCCCTAAGGCCTCGCGAAACTCCATTACTTCCCGATCATCATTCATTAGTTCTATGCCCCCGCCGACCAGTTCTTGGTTGGAATTGGGGTTAAGGCAGTCCTCGGGGCCGGCTGATCCGGCCGGCCGGCCGCCTCTTTCCAGGCCGGAATAGCCGGAAAACCCGTGCCAAGCCGTCTCCTTTTCGGCTTGCAGTATTTCCGGAAAAATCTTAATCGACAACTGTTGGGCAAAAACCTCGGGCAAACGATCGCGCTTGGCCGGCAGAGTATCTAAGAATAATTTCGGTTCTTCGCTGATGATTCTGTTTATGATGCCGGTAACAAAGCGGTTGCCACTAAGCAATTTTTTCCAGCCCGGCTTGGCGCTGCCTTTCTCCTTAGTGTTTTTTTCTGCGAAGTGCTTGTATATTTTATCACTGGTTGGGTGATGAAGCAGATTAAGCGTATCCAGCCGTTCTTGTTCCTCCTTAGTTAATTCTTTTGCCTTATTTGTTTTCTCTTTTAGTTTTAATTGCCAAACGAAAGTAATATAATCGCCGGCCAAGCCCCCGGCAATATGACCTTTATCAACCCCGTCCTTGATAAATTGCTCTCTCATCTCCCAGGCGCGATCCGAGTCCAGGCCGGATAAACCCCAGGTGATATAACCTTTACCAACCCCGTCTTTGATAAATTGCTCTCTCATCTCCCAGGCGCGATCCGAGTCCAGGCCGGCCAAGCCCTCGGCGATATAACCTTTATCAATTCCGTCTTTGATAAATTGCTCTCTCATCTCCCAGGCGCGATCCGAGTCCAGGCCGGATAGGCCCGCAGCTATATAATTTTTATGAACCCCATCCTTGATAAATTGCTCTCTGATAAATTGCTCTCTCATCTCCCAGGCGCGATCCGAGTTCAGGCCGGATAGGCCCGCAGCTATAAAATCTTTATCAACCCCGTCCTTGATAAATTGCTCTCTCATCTCCCAGGCGCGATCCGAGTCCAGGCCGGATAGGCCCCAGGTGATATAATCTTTATCAGCCCCGTCTTTGATAAATTGCTCTCTCATCTCCCAGGCGCGATCCGAGTCCAGGCCGGATAGGCCCATAGCGATATGACCTTTATCAACCCCGTCCTTGATAAATTGCTCTCTCATTTCCCAGGCGCGATCCGAGTCCAGGCCGGATAAACCCCAGGCGATATAATTTTTATCAATTCCGTCTTTGATAAATTGCTCTCTCATTTCCCAGGCGCGATCCGAGTCCAGGCCGGATAGGCCCATAGCGATATAATCTTCATCAGCCCCGTCTTTAATTAGTTTATCTATGTAATCCAGCGCCTTGTCTTCAAACTTAGCAAAATCAAATTCTTTCTGCTCCGTCTTTTTTTCCTGCGCCAACTGGAATTTTTTAAGCTGTTCTATGAATTGTTCATCACGGATTTCCAAGATAAAACTCCCTGTTGAATTTTTTTCGTATTTGCCAATAATGTTAATTTTTCCATTCTCATAATATAACTCATTAACTTTTTTAAATGGAACAAACCCTTCAGTGGTTATGCGACCGGTATCAATATTATACAATCCTTCAAATCCGCCGGATCTAACCATACTGGACATATCTGTGAAACCTAACTTCATTCCAGCCAATTCATAAACGTCGCGTCCGAGTGATTTTTCAGTTAGCAACTTGGCCTCAATTCTTCCTTCCGGCGGTAGATTCTCAATTTTTTCTATATATTTGGCTCTAAGTTTAATATCATCCGCATCTATGCCGTGCCTTTGGCCCGGAACGCCAATATCTATGTTTAAATTTGCTGACCCGCCGTCTTTGAATACGCCCTTAAGATAAATCGTGCCATCTTCATAATATAAACTGTCTATACGCGAGATAAAAGGAAAGGTGTCGGTGATAAATGCCCAGGATTTACAATCAACAAATGCTTGTCCATCATTTACAACGCCTAATTTGACTTTTATGCCGCCAAGTTGGTAGATATCTTCGTCTTTTATTCTTTCTAAAAATTTACCCTCAATCCTTTTATGCGGTTTTTTTTCTTTTTTCTCCCCCGCTTCCAGTCGGCGGATTTTATCCACATCCAAAGTCACCTCTTGTATTTTGTTCGGCCCGCCCCACTCTGGCCCTTTTTCAATAATTTTTAATTTTCTACCAATGCGTTCTACGGCGACTAAATCATTTTGCACCATTAAAGCTTCTCCCGCATGGCAATTTTTTCCTCCAATTTCAGTACTAACAACAGCTGTTCCGTTATTTCGAGAACGCATATCGAATTGCCTGCCGTTAATTGTAAAAGAACCACCTCTAACATTTACTGCCTGCTCCGGTGTCATATCATCCCAGCCGTCTGACGGTTTTTCTTTCTCCTTACCTTTCTCCTTATCCTCCACCACTTCATACTTATCCCCCGTCAGCTGGACTTTCTGTTCGCGGTTTTTGAGCGATTCGTTCAGTTTTTTGACCAGACCATTTTCGGCTTGCAGGGTTTTTATGCCCACAGTGGAAGAAATATACCTGGCGTGCTTAAGCCGGGGCTTTATATCCTCAAATGGTATGCCCAGGCGGTCGCATTCCTTCTCAATATCGTCGGTCACGATAAAAATCTCATCAGCCGACAGGCGGAATTCGCCTTCAATCCGATGCTGTTTTTGATAACGCCGGATGATTTCCCTGACTGATTCGGAATAATACGTCGGAAACAGCAAAAGCTGCTGTTGCCATAAGGCCTCGTCAGCCAGTTGTTCCGAGCTTTTTATCTCTCGCGTCTCGCCGGCCTTCAAACCCTTAACCTTTTCGCCGACCGGATATTCGCTGTGGACTTTTGCCGGCATTATTTGCCGCGTCTTTAGTAGTGGGGCGTAATAACTATCAATTTTATCTAATAATTTATTGCCGCGGCGCAAGTCCCTCTCCTGCTCTAATTTTTCTTCAAATTCAGACCAATCCTTAGATTCTCTGGCCGGCAGAACATGATTATCCCAAAAATCTATCATTTTCTCTATAATCGCCCAGTGTTTTTTGTTGTTTTTAAGGGCTTGCCAAACTTTCTTGCCAGAATCGCCCGGCAACGTTTGAGGTATGGATAACACGTCTTTTAAAATTTGATTATGTTTTATCACAAATCCGGGCGACATGACCACCTCGGCTAATTCTTCCTCATTCAAGTTAAGCCGGCTATTCAACTGCAGGCCGTCTTCAACCGAATGCTCAAAAACACGCTTAGCCGCTTCCAGAGTTTGCCGTCTGTTTTTCTGTTCAGTGATTTGCGCAAAAAGCTCCTCGCGTTTTGTGCGCGCGGCTGATTCCGGTTGTTCTATTTTTATTTTTTCAGCGTTTATTGTCGGCCGTCTTAGCGTCGGCATAATTATTTTTTAAAATCCCTTATTAATTCCTTAAGCGAGCCCAAACGGAACAAGCCCAAGGCGTAAGCCGCGGCAAAATAAACCGCGCCGCCGGCAATGATCGCCACAATGAAATGCGCTCGCTCCTTAAGCAGCCAAACCGCCAGATACATGATCAAGCAGGCCAAAATCATCTTGACCGCCGACCAGATTAAGAATTTCCAGTCATATTTTATCACTTGACTGACTACGGCAATGCCCAGAATAAATAACAGCAGGTAGCTGGCGAAATTGGCCAGAGCCGAACCGTTGTAGCCCCAAAAAGGAATCAAGGCCAAATTGGCGACAAAAGAAAAGCCGGCGACAACGCCCAGATGAATCGTGTTTCTGGTTTGCCGATTGCAGGCGTTAAGCAGGGCGCCAACAGGAAAGCATAAAAAGACAAAAACCAGGGAGAGAATCAGAATATTCAGGGGTAAAACCGAGGCCGCGTACTGGCTGCCGAAAACCGGACCGATTACTTTGTCGGCGATGGAAATTACGCCGGCTGATATGGGCAAGGAAAAAAACATCAGCCAATACATGGACTTGACGAAAAGTTTTGACAGTTTCTCCTTGTCGTGCGCGAAATAGTTGGCAAAGGCCGGATAGATGGAAGCGGAAAAAGCCAAAGCGATAAACTGCAGAGCAAAGGCCACTTTAAAGGCCACGGAATAAATTCCCACCGCGTAATCGCCGGCTAATTTTGACAGCAAAACAACGTCAATGGCGGAAAAAATCCGATTGAAGATTCCGGCCAAAGCGAAGGGAATGGAAATAAGTATCAGTTGTCTGATGGTCAGCCAGTCAAAAGAAAAAACCGTTTTAATTTTATATTTATGGCGCAGGTTGAAAGTTGACCAACAGAGATTGAGCAAACTGCCCAGAACGTAAACCGCCATGACCCAGGTAAGCGGCACGCCCATAAGCAATAACGCTCCGCCGACAACCAAAACCGTCAATTGGTTGAAAATAACGCCGAAACTCTCGTAAATTAGATTTTGATGCCCGCGCAAAGCGCCGTAAACGCTTAAAGACAGCGAATCTAACAGCATGACTAAGCCGGAAATATACACTAACGATTTGGTCAGCGGCGGGTAACCCATGATATTTACGGAAACGACGATAATCAGATAAATAACCGCTGAAGCCGCCAGTTTATAGCCGAGAATATTGGATAAATATTTGGCGGAATGCTCGCGATTTTTGGCCACTTCGCGGATCAGTATTTGGGTTAAACCCAAATCCAAAAACATGGCGAAAATGGAAGTGAAACTTAAAGCAAAAGTGAATTTTCCTTGTTCGGCCACGCCGACGGAGCGCGCCAAAATAATGAAATATAAAAATGACAATACTTTTTGAGCGGCTAATGAAGCGCTGTAAAAAAAAGTGTTTTTAGCTAAGTTTCGGTTGGACATAATGCTCACATTATACCATAAAATAAGAGAAAAACAAAGCCCGCTAAAGATAGCAGTAGCGGGCAAAAAGTGCAAAAATACGGTTAATGCTTTTCCGGCGCGTCAATCATGGTTTTGTATAATTGCCAATCAATCTCGGATAGCAGAACTGAATTAGAGGAGTTGCCGCAGATTAAGGCAAAAATCGGAAAGAGCCGCGGTAATTCCTCGGGGCAATGTTTGAGGCAATTGGAATAAAGTTCCGATACGATTTTTTGCAGGCAACCGACGCAAACCCTGTTATCTTTATCTACTAACTGGGCGCGCTTAGCCATTAAGGCGGATAACAGTTCCTGCAGGATTATTTGCCGTTCATGACACTTGGCGGATTTGTCAGCCGCCCTGGCCAGTAGTTCTAAAATCTTCCGTTCATGCATAATGGCACCTCCCAAGGTTAAAGATCCGACTTAACCTTAGCAGATTACGGGCACGATGGCAATCGTGATTTATTCTCAATGAAAAAATCCGCATAACACTTAGTGCTATGCGGATTTTTATGATAAGAATTAAATAGATTAGCGTTTAGACCACTGCGGAGCGCGACGGGCGCGTTTCAGGCCGGGTTTCTTTCTTTCTTTGACTCTGGGGTCGCGAGTCATTAATCCCTCGGCTTTCATGGCCGGGCGCAGTTCCGGATTCAGTTGTTCCAGTGCTCGAGCGATGCCGTGGCGAACGGCAGCGGCCTGGCCGTTTTTGCCGCCGCCGACCACATGGACGGAAACGGTGGTGTTTTTGTCATGGCCGGTCAAAACTAACGGCTTCAAGACGACGTTTTGCAGATCTTTGGTGGGAAAATAAACTTTATAATCAAGATCATTGACTACAATTTCTCCTTTGCCCTTTAGATATAAGCGAACATTGGCGGACGCGGTTTTCCGGCCTCCTCGGCCATAGAAAAATTTGCCTTCCGGCTTAACAATCTCGACTTCTTTGTTTTCTTTCTTTTTGGTAGCCATAATATATTCTTGCCAAAACAATTAGTTAGTGGTTTTTAACCGTTTGATCATCTGATCGCGTAATTTGTTTTTGGGTAACATGCCCCAGACGGCGCGTCTTAGGACTTCGCCGGCATTGGCTTTCATCACCACGCTGGCCTTTTTGATTCTTAATCCGCCCGGGTGGGTGGTATGCCATTTGTATTCTTTTTGCTCCGATTTTTTACCGGTCAGTTTGAGTTTGGCGCAGTTAGCAACCTCAACAAAATCTCCGGCATCAATATTCGGCATAAAAGTGGCTTTGTTCTTGCCGCGTAAAATAGTGGCGATGCGCGTGGCTAAGCGTCCGACCGGTTGGTCAGTGGCGTCAAGCTGATGAGTTTTTCTTTCTATTTCTTTCATAAAATAAATTTAATTAAACGAATTCAATAATCGCCGCTTCCGCCCCATCGTTGACGCGCGGAGCCACTTTGACGATTCTAGTGTAACCGCCTTTGCGATCCTTGTATTTTGGCCCCAAAACCTCAAATAATTTTTTGACAGCGCCCTGGGTGTACAGCACTTTTAAGGCCTCGCGACGGTTATGCAGGGTGTCATTTTTGGCTAAGGTGATCAGTTTTTCCACTTTAGGACGGGTTACCTGGGCCTTGGCCTTGGTGGTTTTAATTTTTTCGTATACCACAAGAGAGGTGACCAAACTGCGCAATAACGCTTCCCTTGGCGCCTTTTCACGACCCAGTACTTTTCCTTTTCTGTTATGTCTCATAATATGTTAGTCATAAGGTCGAAAGTCGAAAGTCGAAAGTCAGTAATAATATGATTATTTTTGACTTTATGGACTTTTGGCTTTGGACTCAATTTTATTCTTCAATTTTTTTGGGTCGGCCGCGTTTCTTGGGTTTGGGTTCTTCCGCCGCCGCTTCCGCCGGTTCTTCAGCGGCCTCAACGTTTTCTTCCAGAATTTCTTCGGCTTTTTCTTCAGCGGCTATTTCCGGCAGGATAACCGGCGCTTCAATGTTAATTTCCTCCATTTCCCTGGCCCCGCCTTCCATAATCCAACTGAATTGATTGGTCAAGATTTCCGCGGCTTTTTTGACGGCGTCTTCCGGAGAAATAGTGCCATCGGTTTCAATCGTCAGAACGAGTTTGTCATAATCGGTGCGTTGGCCGACACGAGTCGCTTCCACCGACAAGCCGACATTAATCACCGGAGTAAAAATAGAATCAGTCAAAATAGTGCCGATTTCGCCCTTGTTTATGCTTTGATCTTCCACCGGAACGTAACCGATGCCTTTGGCCACAGTCAATTCCATTTCTATTTCAGCGTTTTCCGCGCTTAAAGAAGTGATAACGGCGTCCTTGTTGACCACTTCGGCGTCCAAAGACGGCTGAATGTCGGCGCCGGTAACTTTCTTTTTGCCCTCGGCTTTGAGTTGCAAGGTAACCGGCTCATCGGAGTAAACTTTAAATCTCAAAGTTTTCAAATTCAGGATTATTTCCAAAACGTCTTCCGGTACGTTTTCCATAGCCGAAAATTCGTGCTTGACGCCTTTGATTTTGACTGCGGTAATGGCGCCGCCGGGCAAGGACGACAAGATAGTGCGTCTTAGGGCGTTACCCAAAGTCAGTCCGTAGCCGGGAAAGCAGGGCTCAATGACGATTTGGGCCGATTTGCCCGGAACGGATTCTTCAACGATGAATTTTTTAGGCAAAGGGATGTATTTCATAATATTTCCTCCTTAGGCGCGCCGTAGCTTAAGCGTGGGCGGTCTTAACTTAAATTAAATTATTTTAGTTTATGTTATTTGCTGTAGTATTCAACGATAGTGCGCCAATCAACATTGACGGCGATATCCCCTAATTTGGGTTGGCTGGTGATCTTGCCCTCAACTTTTTCCGAATCAATGGTCAGCCAAGCGGGAATATTAGTCAGTTTGCTTAATTTTTGTTTGATATCTTTGTAACCGGAACTTTTGAGGGTCTTATCGGATAAAGTGACGACATCGCCAACTTTGGTTTGATAGGAAGGTATGTTGACTTTTTTGCCGTTGACTCTGACATTGCCATGGCCGACCAATTGGCGCGCGGCGCGGCGGGAAGCGGCAAAACCCAGGCGATAAATCGTGTTATCCAAGCGCCCCTCCAAGAATCTGAACAGCCATTCGCCGGTGTTGCCGACTTTGCTCAAGGATTTTTTGAAATAAATCAAAAATTGCGCTTCATAAATGCCGTACATGCGCTTGGCTTTTTGTTTTTCCGTCAATTGCTTGCCAAAGTTGGTTTTTTTGCCTACGCGTTGCAACGGGCCGTGCATGCCCGGAGGAAAGTTGCGTTTGACCATGGGGCATTTGGCGGAGTTGCATTTTTCGCCTTTCAAAAATAATTTTTCACCGGCGCGGCGGCAAGATTTGCATTGGAGATTTCTGGTAAAATTAGACATAGGGAATTAAGAAATAGAAAAATAAAAATTAAACGCGGCGCGGTCTGGGCGCGCGGCAGCCATTATGAGGAATCGGAGTGATGTCTTTAATGCTGGAAACGATGAAGCCATTGGCGTTGATGGCGCGAACCGCTGATTCGCGGCCGCCGCCGATGCCGCGGACAAATACCGAGACCTCTTTCAGGCCGTATTTTTTAACCTTTTCCGCGGCCGTTCTGACAATAATCGTCGCAGCATAAGGGGTGGCTTTTTTGGGGCCCTTAAAACCGCATTGGCCGGCGGAACACCAAGACAATACATTGCCGTTCTGATCGGTAAAGGTGACAATAGTATTGTTATAGGTGGATTTAACATAAGCCCGGCCGCTGGCCACCTGACGGGCAGCGACGACTTTTTTGACTTTTTTTTTCGACTTGTCGGCCGGTTTGGCGGCTTCGGCGTCAGCGTTAGCTTCCGCCGGAACGGTGGCAACGGTCGGCTCGTTGATCAACAATTCTTCAGACATAATTATATTGGTATTTGACTATTTAGATTGGTTAGGTTTTTTGGCTGGTATCTTTTCTGCCCGAACTCATGGTTTTTCTGACATTGCCGCGCACCGTGCGATTATTGGTTTTGGTGCGTTGGCCGCGAACCGGCAGACCCTTCATGTGGCGGATGCCGCGATAGGCCTTGATTTCTTTCAGGCGCTTGATGTTGCCCATGACCTCACGGCGCAGATCGCCCTCAATGCTAAAGCCGCCTTTTTCCACAGCCGTTCTTAAAGCGATTACTTGCTCCTCGGTCAAATCATTAACCCTGGTATCGGGATTGATTTTGATGCTGGCTAAAATTTTGTTGGCGCGCGGCTTACCGACGCCAAAAATATAAGTTAAGGCGATTTCCACTCTTTTATTGTTGGGGATAACGACCCCCGCGATTCTAACTGCCATAAGTATGTATAGTTTATAAATTATTACCCTTGGCGCTGCTTATGCTTGGGATTCTTGCAAATGACAACCAGGCGCTTTTTGCGTCTGATAACTTGGCAATCTTTGCAGATTTTTTTAACTGAAGCTCTAACTTTCATAAAGATAAAAATTGAGAAATAAGAAATTAAAGTAGGCAAAACTCACCCCTGGCTTTCAGCCATTAGACGTATGCCGTAGACCGTAAGCTGTTTAAATGTTAATAACGGTAAGTGATGCGTCCGCGAGTCAGGTCATAAGGCGTCATTTGCACCTTGACTTTGTCTCCGGGCAACAGGCGGATGTTGAACATTCGCATTTTGCCTGACAAATGGGCCAAAATTTCATGGCCATTCATTAACCGAACGCGGAAATTGGCTGACGGCAATGATTCCGTCACCTCGCCGTCCAACTCCAAGAAATCCTTGGAATCAGCGGCATTTTCTGGTTGTTGTGACATTGTAAAGTTATTCTTTAATAACAAATTACTTTATAATTTCCAATCTTGGCTTTTGACGGCCGGGGTCGGAAATAAAGCGATAATTTTTTCAGATAAAACAAAAACTTGCGGCTCCCCTCTTTGCGTCCAAATTCGGCCATACTTTTAGTGAAATTAAGCCAAATTTTGTCTTTTTCAAATCTGAGATAATTATAGCAGATTGAGTAATTTTGTCAATACTTGCTGAATTTAATTTAATTTTATAGTAATTTTGGCTTATTGTCAAGAAAAAACCGCCTGGCCGAGAATGGCAGGCGGGTTAACATTGCGGTTCTTTGCCATTATGGTCGCCAGGCAAATTTTTGATTTGCTGTCGGAGCTTTTCGTTTTCTTGGCGCAGACGCTCATTATCATTAACAATTTGCATCATGCCATAAACCATTAATCCGAATAACAAAAAAATTACAGTTAAACCCAGCCAATGTTGGTAAAGAATATAAAGAACGATTTTCAGCGTTTCCATCAGTTATCCTCCTTTTTCAGCGTTTCCATCAGTTATCCTCCTTTCCGGCCGGGGTTTAATGGCGTTTAATCCAAAATCGCCTTGATGCGTCTGATGCCGGAAGAAGACGCTTCTTCTTTGATGATTTTGAAATGCCCGAGTTCCCCGGTGTTTTTGGCGTGCGGTCCGCCGCAGATCTCTTTGGAAAAGCATTGTTCAAAAGTAGCGTCGCCGCCGATGCTGTAAACTTTGACGCGATCGCCGTATTTGCTGTCAAAAATTCCCATGGCGCCGCAGGCGCGAGCTTTTTCAATCGGCAAATCCTCGCTAATGACAGGCAAATTATTTTTTATTTGTTCATTAACCAAATCCTCTATTTGCTTTAATTGTTCCGGCGTAACTTTTTCCGGATGCGAAAAATCAAACCGGATGCGTTCGGCGGTAATGTTGGAGCCGCGCTGAAATACGTGATCGCCCAAGATGCGGCGCATGGCCGCCAGCATCAAGTGAGTGGCCGTATGCATGCGCGCCGATAGTTCGGTGTTATCGGCCAGCCCGCCTTTGAATTTTTTTTCTGCGCCTTGTCGGGAGGTTTGCTGATGCTTTTTGAATTCTTTCTGGTATTCTTCCTCATCTATTATCAATCCTTTTTCTTTGGCTAATTCGCGCGTCATTTCAATGGGAAAACCGCAAGTGGCAAAAAGCTGAAAAGCGTCTGCGCCGGAAATTTTTTTACCTTCTATTTTTAATTTATCAAATTTTTTCAAACCCTTTTCTAAAGTGATGTTGAATTTTTCCTCTTCTTTATTGAGTTCATCAACAATCCGCTCACGCTTGTC
This sequence comes from Candidatus Buchananbacteria bacterium, assembly GCA_041666945.1. GTDB lineage: Bacteria > Patescibacteriota > Patescibacteriia > 2-01-FULL-39-33 > 2-01-FULL-39-33 > CAISTG01. Next base: position 177,647 of record JBAYFY010000002.1, read on the forward strand.
CCGCAATTCTTTGTAGAACCCGCCCTGCAGTTCAATCACCGCTTCGGCCACTTGAGAGGTGAAAGGAGAATTGATGCCTAACTCGGCGCCGAAGCGAATGGCGCGGCGCAACAGACGGCGCAGGACATAGCCCTGCTCCACGTTGGACGGCGTGACGCCGTCAGCCAAAAGAAAAGTGGCGGCGCGCAAATGATCGGCGATAACCCGAACCGGCTTCAAATCCTCCGGCGACAGTTCATCGGGCAATCGGCCGCATAGAGCGCATACTTGAGCGACGATGGTGTATAACGGATCAATGTCATAAGCGCTGGCTTTGCCGTCCAGCGTGGCCACGGTGCGTTCCACGCCCATACCCGTATCCACGTTTTTCTGCGCCAGCTCTTCATATTTGCCGTCGGCGGTTTTATTGTAAACCATAAACACGTTGTTCCAAATTTCCACCCAGTGTTTGTCGCTCGGATCAAATTCCCGTGGCGCTTCTTCTTCGCCGGACCAATAAAACATTTCCGTATCCGGACCGCACGGGCCGGTCTGGCCGGCCGGACCCCACCAATTGTCGGCTTTGGGCAAATAAGCGATGCGCGCCGGCTTTACCCCGAGCTCCTGCCAAATGGCGAATGATTCCCGATCTTGCGGCGCGTCATCATCGCCGGCAAAGCAGGTGAAAGCCAGCTTATCCAGAGAAATGCCTAATTCTTTGGTTAAAAAATTAAAACTTAGAGTCATGGCCTCGCGTTTGCCATAATCGCCCAACGACCAATTGCCTAACATTTCAAACAAAGTCAAATGCCAAGCATCGCCGACATCGTCAATGTCGCCGGTGCGGATGCATTTTTGGACATTGGCCAACCGTTTGCCGCAGGGATGTTTTTCGCCCAAGAGGTAGGGCACCAGGGGGTGCATGCCGGCAGTAATAAATAAAGCGGTCGGATCATTTTCCGGTACAAGAGGCGCGCCGGGAATAATCGCGTGGCCGTTATTTTCAAAATATCCAAGAAATTTTGTTTTGAGATCTTTGGCGGTCATAATGTGGCGTGTGGTTTATGGCGCGTAATCAATAAGCAACAATCTTGATTAATTTAGTTTATATATAAAATCATAACAAAATCAGCTGATTTTGGCAAATTTAATCCGGCAAAAACAAAATGAAATAAATAGAATTTCAGCTACTTGGATTCCCGCCCCTGCCTTGCCGGTAGGCAGGCCTGCCTGCCGGTAGGCAGGGGCGGGAATGACGGAGATCGTGCAAATTAAAAACACCCGGCGGATATGTCCCGCGCGGGTGTTAAAGTGCGTTTTCTAATTATTCGGTTTAGTCGGCTCTTGGGTGGCCAGTCCCCTTTTGATGAACTTCGTCGCTTCTCGGACACGTAGTGATCCGAAGAAAGCATAATTTATCTGCTCTAAAACCACCAAACTTAGTCTTTCTTCTGCTCCAAACGATAAATCGGATTGATCAAGGACACGATTTGATAGATCCTTGTCTAGATTAATAGAGGTAAAAACCTTGCTGTGATCGCCGCAGTGAAAATACCTCTTAATTGCGTTGCTTAGTCGGCCGCAATATTTTTCATCGAGCAGATGTCTTGGTATTCCTCTATGTGCGTTACTCACTAAATGAATAAGAATATCGTCCAGGCCGTCATTAAAATCTTGGGGTATTCGACGGTCCCACGATCCCGCCAGTTCCAATAAAGATAAAATAACGCCAAGCATGAGTTCATTACTAAAGTAAAGGTAATAATTGCGCAAGGCCCCCATCCACTCCTTAATCGTAAGGCCGTTTATGGTGTTTTGACCTACTAGGCCGTTTATGTTGCTTTGACTGTCTAGAACATTTTTAGTTACCGTATTGATAATACGGCAGGTATCGTCTATTCCATGATTAGATGATTTTACTATACTATCAATGATTTCAATGATTTCTCTAAAATTTGGTTTACTGCCGTGAAGGAGTATTATTATTTTCAATACTTTACTATCCATCACTTGGAGTCCCTTGCATAGAACTTCCGCCAGGCAGCTTAATGCTTCCGGAGTTGCTGTTTTCAAACACTCCATTAAATCCGGGGGATTTGTGTCAGCAACCGCCGTTGATTCCGAATTTCCATTAGCCATGATGCGTTCCTTCCTGGCCTATCGGCCATATTCTTCTCTCAAAGAACACTCTCCCTCTCAGGAGATGAATACGGAACATCCGTATATCTTATCTATGATAGCATAATTTTATTAATAAGTCAAGGTATTACCTGAAAATCAAATAATATTATCTAATTTTAAATAAAAAACACCGAGTAATCGGTGTTAAATAATTGTGCTTTTTAGTTATCAAATTCTTCGCAAACTTCTTTTTTGAAGACCAATCTGACATGGATGATTCCCGGCAGATTATCTTCCCACCACCGGGCCGCTTCGGGGTTTTTATTTTTCAACAATTTAATTGCTTTGCCCCCGGCAACTTCGTAACCCCCAAGATTTTCCGGCTGACCACCCAAGACACCAACTTGATGGCCGGTTGCAGCGCTTAGCCCGGCCGCAGGCAATTCCAAACCAATCCATGCTTGACGCACCCATTCAGGCGCTTGCCCCGGCGGGGTCGCTGTGATTCTGATTTTCATTTTGCCCTCCTTGCGAGTTGATTAACCTTTTAGTCGTTTGGCTTCTCTTTCCTTTTTGCGTTCCAGGGCCGCCAAATAACCAATATAACTATACAGAGACGCTTTGAAACCGTGGGATTGCCCGGAGACACTGCAATGGCTTTCTTCTATGACATAATTGCAGCTTTCGCAGCCAAACCAACTCTTGCCGGTATGAAAATATAGCGGGCGTAGAAGCTCCATTTGTTTACCGCACTTTGGACAGCACATAATCACCCTCCTCTCTTTGTCATCAGTTAAGCGCTTCGGCTATTGTCATTTCCAATTTTTTCTTTAATTCATCAACGCTCAAATCCTGATATTCTTCAGGCATGATCGGCTTAAGAAATTTAAAGGTTATGGTGCCCGGCCTGACCAACAAACTGCCGCGCCGCCAGGACTCATAAGCGCCACGGATGACGCAGGGAATTATGACGGGTTGGACATTCTTAGCCAAATGAAAAGCGCCCTTTTTAAATTCTTGCAGCCGGCCGGTTTTGCTTCTCTCCCCTTCCGGAAAAATCAACAATGATTCGCCGGCCTTAAACGCCCCCTCGATTTTTCTGATGGAAGCGATTGCTTGCTCATGACTTTTGTTGCTTATGGGAACAATGCCGTGCGCTTTTGCCATCCAGCCCCAAATCGGCAGCTTAAAATATTTATCGGCGCCCACGCCGGTGATTCTGTGCGGCATGGCGTAGCCCGCTAAAAACGCGTCAATCAAAGATTGATGATTGAGCAAATATAAGTAAGGGCCGCTTGCCGGGTCCGGCCTGTCACCCTCAATTGCTACTTGTTGGCCGAGCGTTTTCAAACAGATCCAGCCGCAAGGCCTGACCCAGAAACGCCACAGGAATTTTCGTGGCAGAAACAGCAATAAAACCATGTAAAGCGCGCAACAAATCACGGCCGCGCAGAAGAAGGCCGAAAGAAGAATCAGCGCCCTTAAGGCGGTCAAGAGCCAGATGATTAATCGTCCGGTATTTTTTGGTAGTCGCATCACCTATCTCCTTTGCTTGTTTTTAAAGAACTTTTATTATCGCAATATATCAGAATTACCTTTTATAGTCAATCAGCCGATAATCCCTCCGCCGAGCAGTTTGTCTTTATCGTAAAAAACAATTGATTGGCCGGGCGTGGCGGCGCGAGGCGGACGGATGAATTCCGCCACATAACGCCGGCCGATTTTCCGGACTCGGCATTTTTCCGGCCGGCCTCGGTAGCGGATTTGCGCTTCGCAGGACAGGGGGAATTTGATTTCCCTCATTAGCCAATTAGCCGACTCAAAAAACACTTGGCGGTTGCGCAGCTTGGCGCTGTTGATTTTTTTTGACACTGCCAACTCATTGCGGGAACGGTTAAAGCCGATTACGTACCAGGGGCCGCCGGATAAGCCGATGCCGCTGCGCTGGCCCAAAGTGTAAAGAGCCAGCCCTTGATGCGCGCCGATAACCTCGCCTTTTTCATTAACGATTTTCCCCGGTTTCAGCTTCAGATATTTTTTTAAAAATTCTATATGGCTTCGGCCCACAAAACAAATCTCCTGGCTGTCGGGCTTGGCGTGCACGGCCAAGCGGAATTTTTTGGCTAATCCCCTTGTTTGTTTTTTGGTGTAATCGGCCAAGGGGAAAAGCAAATGTTTCAGTTGCTCCTGTTCCAAGTTATACAAAAAATACGTCTGATCTTTATTCTTGTCTTTGGGGCGGCATAAATCAAACTGATTTTTAGCTCGCGGCTTGAGTCGCGCGTAATGGCCGGTGGCCACGTAATCGGCGTCAAAAACAGTTCGCGCGTAATCCAATAATAATTTGAACTTGATGAATTTGTTGCAAGCCACGCAAGGATTGGGCGTGCGGCCGGCCTTGTATTCGTTCAAGAATTCGTCAACAATTATTTTTTTGAACTGTTTGCCGAAATTGACTTTGTGGATCGGAATATCCAGCACGCGCGCCACTTCCCTGGCCTCGTTCCAGGCCGCCAAACTGCAACAGCGGTTCTCGCCGTACTTCTCTCCGCTGGGGAACCAGAATTGCATAAACACTCCCACGACGTTATAGCCCTGTTTTTTTAACAGCGCCGCGGCCGCCGAAGAATCCACTCCGCCGGACATGGCCGCCACGACTCTTTTGTTGCTGGTTTTTTTCATATCTCAATCATAACCGATATTTTTCAGAAAAACAAACGATTAAAGTTCGTTGCTTGACAATTATGGCGGATTTGTTATAATCATTAATTAAGATACCGTATTATCCAATTAAGCTCTTTTCAATCTGACTGCCAAGCGTAACAGCAACGAGAAGGAGGAATGAATATGATTGCAAACCTATTTTTTGTGATGGCCGTAATTTCCACATTAGTGTTGGGAACATTGTCACTTTTAGACAATTATAATAATCAACCAAATATAAAATTGAAGGTAGCGTTATTTATTTCTTTTATTTTTGTAGCTGTATCCCAGATTTTTGCAAATCTGGGATACTAACTAAGCAGAACTTTGTTTATATCAAGAATGCACTTTTGACTTGGCATAGTAATATTTTATTGCTATAATGCTTTATTATCAAATTACGTTCTTTTATATAGTTAATATATAGTTAACAAACAACGAAAGGAGTAGATTCTATGGGATCTGATAGGACTCGTTTTAAGGGTTCACTGTTTTGTCCATTAACCATGGATCAATTGACTGTCAATAGACAAATAGATGAGCTTGATAATTTAGAGGCTTCAAATGAATCTTTAATAGTCACAAGATCTCGGCTCGAGACCGAATTAAAATTGATGAATGGTAAAGAGCGTCTGATTTGTCAAATTATGACAAGTATTGAATGCTTTATTGACGGAGATATCAACGATAAAATCCGGGAAAAGATAAAGAAACTATTGGATTGTTATCGGAAAATAATCAGAGTTTCCTTAGTTGATGAGCTTTATGATATTGAGCGGGAGATAGCTAATATTTTTTACCAATAGATTAAGCGTGTATTAAAGTGATTAAATGATTTTGTATTTTAACACCGGATAGATAAATGTTCGGTGTTATTTTAATTAATTTTAATGTTTTATTTTTTATTTGCTGCGGGTCAGGGACTTCCGCTCTCATCCGCCGCCAGAAAGCGGCGGATTCGTTTGTCCTGGGTCAGCGCTGAATACTCCTTATGGTCGCATTCATCAACGCTCGTCTACGCTTTTCGGCTTCTGCCTCAAAGCTTGTATCGCTTCTGTCCTATTCGAGTCCCACCCCGCATTAAATAATTTCAAAAGGCACCCTTGTGGTGCCTTTTGAAATTACCAAACTGACTGACTCGGTCTAGAACCGATCCATATCAAGTATTATAAGGGCTTTTCGGGAATATTGCCAGCGGTGATTTGAGGCGTCTCAGTCGGGTAGAAATATGCTATGAAATGCGACAAATGCGACAGTACTTTAGCACTTCATAAATACAGGATTTTAGGCGGTAAAATGTTACAATGTTACACAATTTGGCAGGTTTTAGAGTGTAACATTTTAGTGGCCAAAATGAGAATGAGACAAATGAGACACTAAAACGGGGTTTTTTAAAATAGTCAAATTTATGGATATTTTATCTTAGTTTAGAATAAAATCAGTGTGAGACAGCAAAAAATAACTGCCTCATTTTTCAATAAACGAAAACCGCCACCCAAGGATAAACCCTGAGTGGCGTGTTGTGCGAATAGTTGCGCCTACTTGGAGGCGAGTGCTTTGAGTTCGGCGCTAAACTTCTCATCGACGCCACTCTCAGCAAGGAATGTTTTGAGGAGTTCTTTAACTCGATCATCGAGCCCTGCGTCCCGGGCCGCCATAATGGCACCGCGTCGTGCGATTCTACCTTCCATCGAAGCTGGCGACGTCTCATTCGCAATCGCCAATTCGGCATTGGCCAGTTCCCTTTGCGCATCAATGACTTTGCCAATAGCCGCAGTAACATTCATATTCAACTTATCGAGCTTGTTCATCTTGTCGCCCTCCTTTCAGAAGTTTCAACGTGTTGGCAGAAATCCCAACGATCCCCAATAATCAGGCTCGAAGGAGCGATCGAATGTCAACCCGTCGGCGTCGAAGTGACCAATCGAAAGCTGATTATCGTTCCAGTCAATCGTCGGAACTTCTGGGTGTAATTCTGATTTTCTGCAACCCGCAAGATCTCGCAATTCATTCTCTGTTGCGAATCGCATACCCTGTAGTGCCAGCAGTTCTTCCACCGAGACCGGCCGGCAACCCCACCATTTCATCAGGATGGAGATCCGTTTGAAATTCGTGCCGCGTGCCGCTTGGAAGAAGGCAAGTTTGCCGTCGCCTTGCGGGCGGTAAGCTTTTTGACACAGAACTTTGCCGCGGATATAGGCCACGATGACCCACAGATAATCCAGAATAGCCTGTTTCATGTCGCATCTCCTTATTGAAGTTCGTTGATGGCTTCAGTGAGCGAATCGCTGTCTTTTGCGTAGCTGACGCGTTTCGCCGTTTCAAAAAGTTTGAATACTCCCTCACAGAGGTTCCCGCGATGGGTATTCTGATAGAGGGCGATCATTTTTTGGATAACGATCATGAGCGCCCGCGCCTTCTTGGTATCCTTCGATTCTTCCATGATGTCGGGAGTTCTGAGTTCCTCCTCGAATCTCATCTCACCCTTACGGGTATCAGAGAGATAGCGAATGGAAACCCTGACGCATTCATTCTTGTAATCCTTCGGTTCAACGACGATTCCCTCGATTTCCCAAATCGTCGCGGTCGGATGCCGCCTTCTGGCGGAAATAATCTTGACGGTAATATCATACGCATCATGGGTGTGAATATAGTCTGGTGTATGAAATTCTACTGTCCGCTCACCCAGCTCAGTATCGAAAAGGGCAAGCATGAGATCGAGTTTTGATGGACCGCCGTCCACCAGGTGTGTTTCTTCTTTTCTTTGTGTCATACGACACTCCTTTCAATGTGCTGCGCATTAGCCGAGGAACGCGCACAACCTCCTTATTCCCAGCGGGAACGACTTAGCTATACAGCCAAGAATTACTATATATTAGCATATAGACATTATTTTGTCAAGTATTTTATCCACAATTAACCAAAATATTACAGATATTTACCTAAAATTAAACAAAAAAATGCCAGTAATTTATGACATTTTAATCGCTAATATTAATAATTCCTGCTTTTCTTACTATTTCTGCTTTTCCTGGTATTCTAGCGTTTTTTCCATCGGAGAAAGGCCACCCAAAGCCTTATGAGGGAAGTAATTCCAGGCGTCAGTTATTGTTTCCAGAATGTTGCTTAATTCCGAGACATCGCCGCCCCGGTCGAACATAGCCATAATCGTCGACAGATCATCATTATCTTCCTCTTGATAAATGGCATCAAGAATATCTTCCAGTTCAAAGTCGCTCTCGGTTTCTGCAAGCAAATCAATAATATCTTGTTGGATTGTTTCGCGTTCAGATAGGATTTGTTGTTGGGATAGATTTTGCATAAGAGTTGGTTATATATTAGCAAATAATTAGAAATTATTGAAATTTAGTTATCAACAGCTTGCCAACTTAGCCCTCCTGGACTCCCTATCGGGATTGCGTTATTCATTAGTTATATGAATGAAACAACAAAGCCCGTGAGGGCTACGGGCACGATAATAGCCCCACCAAAGGTCAAATACTGCCTTTATGCAAGGAAATCAACGGAATCAGAGGAACGGCAAATACTCTCTATTGATAGCCAGATCAAGGAGATGCTTTTGCTGGCTGAAAAGGAGGGTTTGGAGGTTGTAACTATGAAGCGTGAATCCCACTCCGCCAAGGAAACTGGCCAGCGTCCGATTTTTAACGAGATTGTTGAGGAGATAAAGACGGGACAGTATAATGGTATTCTGACGTGGGCGCCGGATCGCATCAGTAGGAATGCCGGCGACTTAGGTAAAATCGTGGATCTGATGGATTCTGGGCTATTAATAGATATCAGGACTTACGGCCAAAGATTCGGCAATAATCCTAATGAGAAATTCTTGCTGATGATCTTAGGATCGCAAGCCAAATTAGAAAATGACAATAAGGCGGTCAATGTCAAAAGAGGATTAAGAAGCAGGTGCGCTATGGGCTGGAGGCCGGGTCAGGCGCCAACTGGCTATTTGAATGAAAAGCATGTTGATAAAAAATGCCAATGCCGCTTAGATCCTAAGCGAGCGCCGGTAATTAAACAGATGTTTGAAAAAGTAGCCTATGAAAGCTGGAGTGGCAGAAAAGTATATAGATGGCTTAAGGACATTGATTTCAAGACTAAAAATGGCAAGCACCTGGTGCTTGCTAACATCTACATTCTTCTTAGAAATCCATTTTATTACGGCGAATTCGAATATCCGGTTAAAAGCGGCGTTTGGTATACTGGAAAGCATACGCCGATTATTACTAGGGAAGTTTTCGATAAGGTTCAACTATTACTAAGTGACCGCTACGTATCAAGGACGGAAAGCAAGGAATTTGCCTTCACCAAATTGTTCAAATGCGGCTATTGCGGATCTGGCATCTCGGCCGATGAGAAATTCAAGAAACTTAAAGATGGCGGCACAAACCGCCATGTCTATTACTTCTGCACCAAAACGAGAGATATTGATTGCAAAAACCAGCCGATAAATGAAACTGATTTGATAAGCGAGCTAAGCCGCTTAATGGACAAGATTGATCTGGACGAGCTTGGCGTCAAGAAAAAACTTGAAGATGAAATGAGAAGGTATAATCGATTCAATGTCGGAGTGTTGGGCAAAAAACAAAAGGAGTTTAATAAGGACGTGGATATTAGGAATTATGCCAAATACTTGCTCAGGGATGGCACTATTTTGGAAAAGAGAGAATTACTGGGTTGCCTGAAAAGCAAAGCGATATTAAGGGATAGGAAAATTATTTTAGAATAAAGACAAATTAAAAAAAATTAAAAACACTAATTAAACTTTCTCGCATATAGCAACCATTAATTTTTCCAATACCTCTTTATATCTCGATAAAATTTCTCTATGGAGCATCGACCAATTATCATCCTTATAATAATCAAATAATTTCTCTTTTATTAAAATATCAGTCAGTTCTGTCGTAATTTCTTCGTCGGGATGAGCCAGTTTGGAAACAATGCGATTAATATTTCTAAGACCATAAATACCGGGGTCAACATTTATTTTTCTTTCTAATAATATAAAATAAAATTTATTTATGCTTCCTTTTAAATCTTTTATTTCGAATTCATTAGACATTTCTTTTGTAATTTCTAATTTAATAATTTCATCATCAAAATTCCCCAACATAGATCTTAATACTATACAGTAACCAACTAACATGGCCTTATCCTTAGCTGGCTTTCCTTGTTGATATATTTCTTCTGATGACGAAAAAATAGGAAAGCCGAACTTCTCATCAATCAAGCTAAATTTATTTATTCTAACCCTTAATTCTGCAATAGCACTGATAATATCCGCAGTCTGATATTCTTCCCTTATTTCATTTTGTTCTTTTATCTCCTTGCCTTGCTTTTCTTTATCCTTATTTAATTGTTCTTTTTGCAATATCTCTTTAGCTCTTTCAGAACCCAACTCTAATATTCTTTGATGAACTAATGGCACTATCCCATTTCGCCATGTAGAAATTTCTTCTACAAAAATAATTTCGGTTTTTTTTCCTACAATGAAATTATAGTTATCATAATAAAAATTAATATATTCCTTCGGCTTAACTTTTAAAAGTTTTTTAAGTGCTATTTTTCTTGTCTCAATAGTTTGTCTGTCATCTTCGAAACATTTTTTTAAAAAAAACTCTATTTCTACCATATCCTCGCCCGATTTTTCAAGATACACAAAGCATTTCTCTAAATCATATTCTTTAATTTCTCCTAAAGTTATATTAGCTTCGAATATTATTTTTATTTTTTTAACAATCTCGTTGTGAAAATATTGAATATCCGTCAAATACCCTATCATCATAGCAATATCACCATCTTTATCGGTTGTGTGTGCAATTTCTTTTAATATTTCAGCGGAGTCTCCAGTCTTAAAATATGTTAAATCGCTCACAAAATAATGGGAGACCGAAGTTTTTCTAAATTTTTTATATGCTTCGTATATTTGTCTTGGGAATATAGCGTCACCAATTTTAACCATCTCATCAGAAATATGGGTTGCCTTTTCTGCATTTTCAGCAGAATAAAGATCAGCTATTAAGTTTGCATTATAATCAGAGGCCATATTATTAGTAATAACAATAGTATTTTATTAAAAGAAGTCAATAAATATGCTATATTTTTACCTGAATTTTATCTGCCTGCAGTATATAACAAATCTACAAAGAAATAAAGGTAAAAACACCACGGTAAAATCGTGATGTTTTTGAAGCTAGATCATTGACGCGTCTCAGTCATTTGAATTAGCATGTATTGGCTGCGGGTCAGGGACTCGAACCCCGATAACATCCTCCAGAGGGATGCGTCCTACCATTAGACGAACCCGCATTATTTTTTAACTATTTAACAGTATAGCACGTAAATCAAGATAAATCAAGGATTGCTCTTGACAGAATTAAATATCTGTGATAAAATTATAACACTGAATATGACGGATAGCTACTCTTTGGCTTAGGCCAAAGGGAGGAAAGTCCGAACACCCTTTCTGGCGCAAGCCGGGATGTCGCGGTAATGGGTAACGCCCACCCGGACGGTCGCAAGGCCGGCCGAGGACCAGTTCCACAGAGACAATACTAACGAGATACGCAAGTATTTCGTGAAAGGTGAAAAGTGTGATGGTGTCTTAAACTAAGCAAGAGATATCTCCTTAGCTTAAAGCTACGTCACTCGGCCTCCAGCAATGGAGAGCTTGTGGTAAACTCTACCTGGTGCAACCTCGTTTTGAGGGCTTGATCATGCCGGTAACGGCAATGACAGACAGATGGCTATCATCCGTTCCGTTAAGGAACGGATACAGAATTCGGCTTACAGTCATATTCAGTTAAAAAACACTTCGCTGCTGCGAGGTGTTTTTTTATTCACTCATTTATTCGTGGCTGTCAATCGCTTCGTTGACCAGTTTGTCAGCCAGTTTGTTCTGTTCGCGGTAAATATGCTTGAAGGTGATTTTTTTAAACTTAGTAGATAAGTTGTATACTTTAACAAATAATGGCGCTAAATCTTTGTCTTTGACTCTATATTCGCGGTTCAACTGTTTGACTGCCAATTCGGAATCCAACAGGCATTCGGCTTCGGTTACGCCGGCCACGAGAGCGTGCTCTAAAGCCAAAATTAAGGCGCGATACTCCGCTTGATTATTAGTGGTCTCGCCGATGTAGTGTTTGAGTTCAATCTGCTTTTCGCCGATTTTTATGACGGCGCCGATGCCGGCCGGCCCGGGGTTGCCCCGCGCTCCGCCATCAGAATGGATAATTGCTTTCATATTTGACATTTTAATATAAGAAGTTATACTTTATCTACTGCTCTTTAAATTATAGCGTTTAATTGCTAAGCCAACAATCGGAAAGGAACTAATTATGCTTGAAGAACAAAGGTATGGGCCGCATATATTTGGTGAATGGAAACATGATTTTTTTCATCGATATCGCATTCATTCCTGCCCTTGCGGAGCGATAGAAATTGCTAATGACCCTCCAGATTCTACATGGTCTTTTCATGCCGCTGGATATGATACTTTGCCAAATGTGCGTCAATGCCGGCTTAATAAGTTTGAAACAACCGGAAAGGAGGCAATTATGCCTGAAGTCCAAGAAAAATACGGTAGACATCTGTGGGGTAATCCGGAAAATCCGGCTGGTTGCGATGCTACCTTTACAACCTGTATGCTTTGTGGCGCTGTGATGGGCGGCTGTTCTGGTTGTGGTCATAGTGATCCATCAGGTGGAAAAAATCCTCAGCCTGATCCGCACCTTTGCGGCTATCACCCACTATCCCGAGAAGAACTTCTGGTATTGGTCAGCCAACTGGAAGCCGAGATAGAAAAAATGGAAGTCGAGATAGAAAAAATAAAAAAAGAGGCCGAATCATTCCTAAGGTGAGCATTGGAGCTGTTTAAGAACCTCGAACATACGATTCTCTTTTCTGAGTTCTATAATAAATCGTAAATAGCACTTTCACCACCACCTAAAATCAATAGGTGGTTTTTTATTTCGTATTACGTATTACTTATTACGTATTACTAACCCTTAAATCCTCAATCTTCAATTGCAACTCCTTGTTGCCGTTCCACTCATTCACTCCCAGTTCAAAAACAATATCAATCTTGTCTCCTGCTTTAAGCCGAGCGCACCACTCGCCGAAAGAAAAACCGATCAGCTTGTGCAGATTGCCCAAGTCGCCGTCTTGCGACACTAACACCTTTAAATGCTTGCCGTCAGCGCCGACCGTTTGCACTTGCTCTACGGCTAAGCTGAAAGCGGCAAACAGCGGCCGTTTGTTATCTTCGCCGAACGGTTCAAATTTGCCAACCTCCTCCAGCAACTGCCAATTGATCTGCGAGAGCTTTATTTCCGTGTCAATCATCAATGTCGGCGTCAAATCCAATCCCGCCAGCTTTTCTTTGGCCAGGCGCCGGATTTTTTCTTTAAACTTAAGGAAGTTATCTTCACCGATGATTGTCAGTCCGCAGGCCTGGGGATGGCCGCCGTATTTGGCCAATAAATCATCGCATCGTTTCAGGGCTTCAGTGATATCAAACTCCTCAATGCTCCTCCCGGACGCCAGATATTTGTCGCCTTCCTTGGTAAACACCAGCGCCGGCCGGCGGTATTTGTCAGTCAAACGTCCGGCTACCAATCCGACTACGCCTGCCAGCCAACCCTCGCCCTCGGCGATTAAAATGTATTCCTCCTCCGCGGTTTTGGCGACCTGGATAAAAGCGGCCTCCAAAATTTTGCCGGTGATCTGTTGTCGTTCTTTATTATTGTCTTCCAAAAATTGCGCCCACTTCCCCGCCTCTTCCTGCGTTTCGGCGGTTAAAAGATTAAACGCCACTGAAGCATGGTCAATTCGGCCGGCGGCGTTAATCCGCGGCACAATGCGCCAACCCAAGTATTCCGTATCCAAACCGTTGCGGCGATTGTTAACCAATTCCATCATCTTGGCCAAGCCCAAATTGCGGGTTTTGTCCATTACCATTAAGCCGTATTTGACGATAATCCTGTTTTCGCCCAAAAGCGGCACGATATCGCCGACCGTGGCGATTGCCGCCAAGTCCAACAGCCATTTCTCATAACCTTCAGGCAATTGGATCGGGCTGTTGTTTTCTTGCTGATGCTTGATGATTGCTTGCACGAATTTGAAAACCACGCCGGCGCCGCATAACGGGCTGTTGGGGTAACCGCAGGATTTAACATGGGGATCAATAATCGCCAGGGCTTGAGGCAGTTCCAGCGGCTCTTCGTGGTGGTCCAAAATAATGACGTCAATGCCGGCGGCGGTAAATTCGGCAATCTCTTTCTTATTGGCAATGCCGCAATCCACGGTGATGACCAAATTGAATTTTTGATTGATAATTTGCCGAACAATTTTAGTGTTCAATCCGTAACCCTCGCTTTCGCGAAAAGGAATGTAGGTATCGGCGCGAGCGCCCAAAGCAGTCAGTGTCTGGAATAAAATGGCAGTGGAACAAACGCCGTCGGCATCGTAATCGCCGTAGATCATGATGTGCTCTCCGGCCAGCAGGGCTTTAAACAGCCGCTCCACGGCCGAACGCATATCTTTAAACAAATAAGGATCAAAAAGTTGCCGGTCAAAGTCGGGGTTGAGAAACTCTTCAATCTTTTCTTTTTCTGTCAGTCCGCGGTTAAACAAGAGCTGCAAGACCAGCTCGTTGTAATTCGGATATTGCCGGATGAATTCCGGGGTTATCTTGTCTTTAATTTTCCAAATCATTGACTGTTGGCCGGTTAATCCGTTATAATTGACTTATATGAAAATACGCAAAAAACGCTTAATGAAAATAGTTTGGATTATTTTAACTTTTCTGATGGTTATCTCCATGGTTTTCTTTTCTTTGATGCCGATTCTTGGTTAAGCCGTCAAGCGCCCGTCCAAGCGTAGCGAAGAATTTCCGATTCTCTCCCTGCGTTTTTTTGTTGGTTTAGAAATTCAGATCCTTTGTTTCATCTGGAATGGCAATGTTGGGTCTTTACCGTTTTAACACCGCCAAAAAGGCGTCGGCCGGTATATCCACTTTGCCCATGGCCATCATTTTTTTCTTGCCTTTCTTTTGTTTTTCCAAAAGTTTGGCGCGCCTGGTCCAATCGCCGCCGTACAATTTGGCGGTAACGTCTTTGCGCAAAGCGGAAATGCGTTCGGAAGCGATTATTTTGCCGCCAATAGCCGCTTGGATTTTAACCATGAACTGCTGGCGGGGCAGGGTTTCTTTGAGTGTTTCCACTATTTTTCGCCCCACTTGCTGGGCGCTGTCCTGATAGGTGATAAGCGACAGGGCCTCCACTTTTTCTTCCGCTACCAGAATATCCATTTTTACCACCTCGGTTTTTTCATAGCTGGAAAAATCATAATTGAGGGACGCATAGCCGCTGGTAATGGATTTGAGCTTATCGTAAAAATCAACAATAATCTGGGTTAACGGCAAATAATAATGCAACACGGCCAGCTCCTCGTCCAGATACTCGGTATTGATGTAACTGCCGCGTTTTTCAGCGGATAACTGCATCACGCCGCCCAGGTATTCTTTGGGCGTAAAAATGTCAACTTTCATTATCGGTTCTTCCACTTGTTTGTAATAAGTCGGATCGGGGAATTCTTGCGGATTGTAAACATCCTTCACGTCTCCATTAGTCAAATAAACCTTATACGCCACGCTGGGAATGGTTACCACCAGTTCCAAATTAAACTCGCGCTTCAATCGTTCTTGAAAAATTTCCAGATGCAGCAAGCCCAAAAAACCGCAACGAAAACCGAAACCCAAAGCCGAGGAATTTTCCGGTTCATAAGACAGGGCGGCATCGTTTAATTTTAATTTTTCAATAGCTTCGCGCAAGCGGCTGAAGTCAGAACCGTCCTTGCAAAAAATTCCGGCGTAAACCATGGGCTTGACCTGCTTGTAGCCGGGCAATGGCTCCACGGCCAAATCTTTTAACGTTATAGTGTCGCCGACGCGGCATTGCGCCACCTCATGCAAGCCCGTAACAATATAGCCGATTTCTCCGGAAGTCAGGGATTTATCTTTTACATACTTGGGGGAGAAGTGGCCGACTTCCAATCCTTCGGCCAATTGCTGATTAGAGACGAATTTAATATGTTCCCCCGGCTTGATGCCGCCGTCAAAGATCCTGACATAAGCGATGACGCCGCGGTACTCGTCGTAAACCGAATCAAAAATCAAAGCGCGCAACGGTTTATCCGGAGACAGTTTTGGCGCCGGCACCTGGGCGATTACGGCTGAAAGCAATTCCGTTACGCCCTGGCCGGTCTTGCCGGAAACATGGAAAATTTCTTCTTTTCGGCAACCCAATAAATTAATTATCTCCTCGGAAACGCGTTCCACTTGGGCGTTGGGCAAATCAATCTTATTGATTACCGGAATAATCGTTAAATTAGCGTCCAGTGCCAAGTAAAGATTGGCCAAGGTTTGGGCTTGAATGCCTTGCGTGGCGTCAACTAAAAGTATCGCGCCCTCCACGGCATGCAAACTGCGCGACACTTCATAAGTAAAATCCACATGGCCCGGAGTGTCAATCAAGTTAAGCTCATAGCCCTGATATTGCATCCGCACCGGCGTTAATTTTATGGTAATCCCCCGTTCCCGTTCAATGTCCATTTGATCCAAAAGCTGATCTTTCATCTCGCGTTTGGAAATGGTTCCGGTCAATTCCAACATGCGGTCGGCCAAGGTGGACTTGCCATGGTCAATGTGAGCGATAATGCAGAAATTACGGATATTATTTGAATTCATAGCGTCAGGTAATGGAAAAATTTTAACATAATTCGGCCAAATTTACAAATTTGACTTTTTTATCTTTTTATGATATCATCTTATGAATGTAGCACCTTTCAGTCAAAATAAAAGGAGAACAAGCATGGTTAAGCACCAAACGACCGAGTTAAGCGGTTCGACGATCAAAATCGCCGTTATCGCCACCTTGATAGCCGCTCTGGTATTAACCGGCGCGGCTACAGCCAGTAAAACAAGCGTTAAGACGCAGGATTCGCAGCTGGAAGCAAAAAAGAAAGAAACGAAAGAAAAAAACGGCAAAGAGAAAAAAGTTGAATCGGTTACGCCGCAACAACCCAATCCCGCTAAAGAAAAATTGCAATTTTTTTTGGCGGAAGGTGACATTCCCGAAGAAAAAATGTATGTCGGCGCCGCCGGCAGAATGATCAGCAATCCGCGTAGTATTGATTACACCGAAGTAGCCATGGCTACCTCGCCCTATCGGGAATTGAAAGAACGCAAATTGGGCCCCAACAGCGGCGCTTATTGGCTGTTGGTCGCCGAGGCCGGAGACATCGCTTTGCGGGAAGTCATTAAGTACGCCAAAAAACAAGGCATCACTCTTATTACCGATCGGGAAAACTTAGTGAAGTTTCTCAAAAAGCAGGAACGTTTCAAGAATAACGCTGATGAAGAACTGATCGGCTGGTTTGATATTACCGGCCAAATCAAAGAAGTAATAAAGAACCTTGACGAATAAACACCCCGACTCCAATGGAGCCGGGGCTTTTTAGTTGAAAATAATTAATTGAAAAAAATCAAACGCCGCTGCCATTATTAACGCCATTATCCGCCATAATCACCGCCGACTTGAATAATCTGCGTTTCATGGAGGTAAGGAAGATAAACATTTCTTCAATTTTTAAAATCAATCCTAACGCGGCGTAACCGAGCAGTCCCAAGACGCCGGCTGCCAGCCCTTGGCAGAATATTCCCCAGAACGTCTGCACAGCCAGATAGTCGTCAATAAACCGCAAAGAAAAATAAGTTATTAAACCGCCGCCGATGGAAGCGATGGCGATGCGCCAAGCGGAGTTGGCGATGCGCCTGATATCCAGCCGGCCGATTTTGTTACGCAGCAAAACCATGAGCAGCAATAATTCAAAGATTGCCGATACGGACATCGCCGCCGGCAAAGCTAAGACGCGCATATCCACATAACCCCATAAGTCCGATAACCGCAAAAGCGCGGCGGCGGTAAAAGAAAACCAATTCTGAAAGGAAAAAACAAAACGGAAAACCAAAATTCCCGCTACGTTGATTATCATTGACAATAAGCCGGCGTAAAAAGGAGTTTTAGTGTCACGCAGGGCGTAAAAACCGCGGATAATAAGAGGATAAGCGCCAGCGGCAAACAGTCCGATGCAAAAGATAGCCAGAGAGGCGGCGGTTAAACGGGTATCATACCAATCAAATCGACCGCCGCCTAACAGTACGCGAACGATTTGCGCGCGCAAAACATAAAGGATTATGGCCACCGGCACGATTAAAAAAAGCGTTTGGCGGAAAGTGGTGGAAATGACGGCTACGAATTCCTGGTTTTTCTTTTGCGCCGCCAGGGTGGATAAAACCGGCAGAGCCGCTATGCCCAAAGAGACGCCGAAAATTCCCAACGGGAAATTCTGCAAGTTATTGGCAAAGGTAAAGATGGATAAAGAGCCGGCGGCTAAAGTTGAAGCCACGACGGTAATGATTAAAAAATTAATTTGGTTGACGGCCAAGGACACGGTGCGCGGCACCATCATTTTAAACACTTCCAAAACATGCTTGTTCCGCCAATTAAAATCCAAGCGGTATTTGAACTTGGTGCCGAATAACGGCAGAAGTTGGATGATCATGTGCAAAAATGCGCCGATGACCACGCCCCAAGCCAAGCCCATGACGCCGAAAGGCGCGACTAAAAACAAGGCGCCGAAGATAATGCCGAGATTATATATAATCGGCGCCAGAGAATAAAGCAGGAATTTGCGCTGGGCTTGCAAAACGGAGGAAAAAATTGAGGATAAACCCAAAAAAATCGGCGACAGAAACATGACTCGGGACAAAGCAACGGCTAATTCCATCTTTTCGGGAGCAAAGCCGGGGGTGATAAACGGCATCAGCCAGGGAGCGGAAACAAACAATAGTCCGCAAGCGATCAACAGGGCGACCGACAACAGGTTCAGAATGCTGTTAATCAGTTTCCACGCTTCCTGTTCCTGGTGCTTGGCCAGAAGCGAGGCGAAAACCGGAATCAAGCCGGCCGAGACCGCGCCTAAAATCAAAAGATTATATACCAAGTCGGGCAAACGAAAAGCGGCGTAATAAGCATCCAAAATATCGCCGGCGCCGAATTGCGAAGCCAATACCCTGTCCCTTATTATTCCCAACAGTCGGCTGACAACAGACAGCGCGCCAATAATAATAGCCGCCGAGGTGATACTCTGCGACTGGGCGTTAATTTTGGATATTATTGTTTTGATTTTTTTAAACATTGACAATAGTAATAAAGTTTGCCGCAATCCCCCAACCCGACTTTGGTCGGGGTTTTTATTTTGCCATTCTGACATCAACTACTTTTACCCCCCTGCCCTTATCCAAAACCATGACCGGATTGAAATCAATTTCTTTCAACCCCGGATATTTTGTTACCAGGCAAGAAAATTTTACCAATAAATCAGCCAAAGCGCCAGTATCAGCCGGTTTTTGGCCGCGCGCGCCGGCTAAAAGCGGATAAATTTTTAATTCCCCAATCATTTTACGCGCCTCATCTTTATTAATGGGCGCCACGCGGAAAACCACATCTTTAAACACTTCCGTATAAATGCCGCCCATACCCAGCATAACCACGGCGCCGAATTGCGGATCCCGCTTTAAGCCGACAATCACCTGCTGGCCGCTCACCATCTCACCCAAAAGATAACCTTTGATTTTCGCGCCTTTAACATTTTGAACAATATTTGTGTTCATCTCTTTAATGGCTGTTAGCAGTTCTGCTTCGTTATTAATGCCAACTTTAACCCCGCCCGCATCCGATTTATGTATCACTTGAGGCGAGACGACTTTAAGCGCAATGGGGTAGCCGACTTTTTTGGCGGCCGAAGCGGCCTGGTTGGCAGTAGTAATAAACTCGGCGCGATGCACTGGAATGTTATTTTTAATCAATAATTGCCGGCAGGCATCCTCGGTTAATTCGTTTGGCAACTCCTTGCTTGTCTTGATCGCGGGTGCTTTAATCGCCGGTTTTTTATCCTTGAGATATCGGTAATAATCAGCCATGGCGCCTAAAACGCCCACCGCCTGTTCGGGGAAATTAAATTGGGGCAGTTTGTTATCAGCGAAAATTTGGTAATGTTTGACGATTTCCAGCTCGCCCAAAAAACACAGGATAATTGTCTTATCGGTGGTTTTTTTGATTCGGCCGATTGCTTCCGTTGTTTCTTTTATTTGCGTCATCCTCTGCGGGGTAAGAGCCACGATTATAGCGTCAACATTTTTATCTTTGACCACTTCGCGCAAGGCGATTTCATAACGATCGGCCAAGGCATCGCCCAAAACGTCAACCGGATTATGGCCGCTGGCCGCGGCCGGCAAAATCTTCTTTAATTTGGCTTTGGTGCCCTCGGACAATTTGGTCAATTCCAAGCCGTATTCGGGAAGCCAATCAGTCAGAAGAATTCCCGGGCCGCCGGCATTGGTAATAATGGCTACGCGTTTGCCGCGAGGCAGATCTTGATAAGCAAAACCCTCGGCTAAATTAAAAAAATCCATAACATCCCGCGCCTCAATCACGCCGGACTGCTTGAAGGCGGCGCTATAAACTTGAGCGGCGCCGGCCAACGATCCGGTGTGGGAAGAAACGGCTTGGCTGCCGGCGGCAGTCCTGCCGGACTTCAGGACAATGATGGGTTTTTGGCTGGAGATTTTTTTTGCCACGGATAGGAATTTTTGTCCGTCGGCGATGCTTTCCAGGTAAGCCATTATAACTTTGCTGTTTTTGTCGCGATTGAAATATTCCAAAAGATCCAACTCATCAATGTCGCACTTATTGCCCAAGGAGACAAAATAAGAAAAACCAAGCTTTTGGGCCTCCGCCGTGTCTAAAATGGCCGTACCCAAGGCGCCGGATTGGGAAAAGAAAGCTACATTGCCCGCTTTGGGAAAAGTAGCGGCAAAGGAAGCGTTTACTGACGGTTTAGTGTTAATATAACCTAAACAATTTGGTCCAAGCAGCCGCAATTTATACTTATCTTTAAGTTGTAATAATTTTTCTTCCAATTTGGTTCCCTCGCCGCCAACTTCTTTAAAACCGGAAGAAATAATAAGGATATTTTTTGTTCCTTTTTTGCCGCATTCCTCAACTACGGCCGAAACAAATTGCGCCGGCACGACGATAATCGCCAAATCCGGGATTTGCGGCGTTTTTAAGATTGACGGATAAGCCGTTTTGCCTTCTATCTGCGGATCAGAAGGATTAATGGGAAAAATTTTCCCCCGGTAGTTAGCCAAAAGGTTTTTCATCACGTCGTTGCCGACTTTACCGGCATGGTTGGAAGCGCCGATTATTGCCACGCTTCGCGGATTAAAAAAGGGTTTAAGGATATTCATAGTAGCTGATTTATTGTAACCTAATTTTACCATAAATATCCAATTCAGCCAAAATAAAAAGCTGGGTCGCAATGTCGCCGACCCAGCCGTCAAAAATGTTCTATTTTTCAGTTTTGCACTTCCCAGCCAAAACTGATATTTATGTCAATCCCTCCGAGTGCGTTCGACTCCACATAGGGGAACGAGAGCACGCTGGAGAAATTGAAGTTATTTCCCCAGTCAATGTCACGGACGATGAGCGGCAAATCGCAGTACACATCATTGCCATCGCCGTCAATGATGTAGAGCACGTCGCCGACGAAGTTCAGCGGTAAGTAGGCCTTGAATACCATCTCGGCCTCACCCCAGAACCAAGAGACATAGTAACTGGTGCCGTCCGAAGAAACCAGCGATGACTGGCCATAACCCCATTCATCGGTCTGATACCAGCCGGGAAGGCCGGTGATCGTGAACTGGAACGGATAATAGTAACCGAAATTCATCACCAAATTCTCGTTCCGGTTGACGCCCCCCTCCACCAAAACATCTTTCCAGCCAGACAACAGCTGGTTGCCGTAGTTATCTTGAAAAGAAATGGAAAAACTGTAATTCCCGGGTCGAATTCCTCCACAATGAGCGCGGAACTGGTGGTCAATAATCGGTATATAGAAGGAGTAGCAGCCAGCAGCACCAGAACCACCGCCACCGCCCTTACCCATTTCCACTCCATCAACTCCATCATCAGTGGGATACAAGTAGATGTAGATGCGGGTGGCCTGTTCTTTGAGTGAATCCCCAATTTCTTGGAGATTCTCTTGAGTCAATCCAGCGATGCCGTCTTGACCGCCGCCTTTTTCCAGGGACTTGGTCACCTCGTCGACGAATTCCTCGTCAATTTTGTCAACGACCTGGGACAGGTCGCCTTCTACCCAGAATCCACCTTCGATTTCGGGAATGGGCGGGCAACCAGCCAATGTTACTGAGAGGGCGGCCAGGATGGCGACAACGACAACGGACATGGGCAGTGGCGCGTAGTAACACATGTGCTTTTCCTCCTTTTTGGGAACAACGTTATATTAACCCCACGTTGGGATTAATATATTATTATATCACATCTAAATAATTTTGTCAACACCTTCTTGTTATAATATTAAGTAAATTATCTAAATTTAAATAAAATTAATTCAAAAACAAATCAAAAAAGCCAGTTTTTCTGGCTTTTTTGATTTAAAATTAGATTATTTCCTATTTCTTACTTTTTATCCTTAATCACTGCTTGGGCCGCGGCTAACCGAGCAATAGGCACACGGAAAGGCGAGCAAGAGACGTAGTTAAAACCTTCGCGGTGGCAGAAATTGACGGTCTTGGGTTCGCCGCCATGTTCACCACAGATGCCGATCTTGAGGTCTTCTTTGGCGCTTCTGCCCTTTTTGATGGCGATGCGAATGAGCTCGCCAATACCTTCCTGATCCAAAACCTCAAACGGATCATATTCAAAAATTCCCTGCGCCACATATTCCTTCAAGAATTTTCCGGCGTCGTCGCGGGACAGGCCCGCGCCCATCTGCGTCAAGTCGTTAGTGCCGAAAGAGAAAAACTCGGCTCCGGCTTCCACGATTTTGTCGGCGATTAACGCCGCGCGCGGCACTTCAATCATTGTACCGATTTTGTATTTTAACTGGCTGCCGCTGGCGGCCAATTTTTCCTCCACCACTTTAACGATGCGCTCCTTGAGAATGGAGAATTCTTTGACCGAGGCCACTAAAGGAATCATGATTTCCGGTTCAACTTTAATCCCCTCTTTTTCTACGGCGATCGCCGCTTCAATCACGGCTGTGGCCTGCATGTCATTGATTTCCGGATAAGTGATGGCCAAACGGCAGCCGCGATGACCTAACATCGGATTAAATTCGTGCAAATCATCAATCTTGGCTTTCAGAACCTCAATCGGCACATTCATCTCGGCGGAGAGATCGGCAATATCTTTTTCTTCTTTGGGCAAGAATTCATGCAGCGGCGGATCCAAGAAACGAATAGTTACGGCCTGGCCGTCCATGGCTTTAAACAATCCGATGAAATCCTCTTTTTGGTACGGTAAAATCTTGGCTAAGGCCTTTTCCCGGCCGGCCACATCAGAAGCCAGAATCATTTCTCTGACGGCTTTAATCCTGTCGCCCTCAAAAAACATATGCTCGGTGCGGCACAAACCGATGCCTTCGGCGCCGAATTTTCTGGCGACCGCGGCATCATGGGGAGTATCGGCATTGGTGCGGACTTTGAGTTTTCTGACTTCATCAGCCCAGCCCATTAAAGTGCCGAAGTTGCCGGAAAGTTCCGGATCCTTAGTGCCTAATTTGCCGTTATATACCTCTCCGGTAGCGCCGTCTAAAGAAATAAATTCTCCTTCTTTAAGAATCAATCCGCTATCTTTAACGGTTACGGTCTTGGCTTTTTCGTCAATAATAATGTCAGCGCAACCGGCCACGCAACAAGTGCCCATGCCGCGAGCCACCACAGCCGCGTGCGAGGTCATGCCGCCTCGGGCGGTCAAAATGCCTTTGGCCGAATGCATGCCATCAATATCTTCAGGGGAGGTCTCCACGCGGACCAAAACAACATCCAAGCCGGCTTGGGCTTTGGCATACGCTTCAGCGGCGGTGAAAACGATTTCACCCACAGCGGCGCCGGGCGAGGCCGGCAAACCGCGAGCAATGACTTCACCTTCGGTCTTGGCTAAGGGATCTAATTGTTTATGTAATAATTGGTTTAATTGGTTCGGTTCCACGCGCATTAACGCTTCATCTTTGGAGATCGCGCCCTCGCTGACCAACTCCACAGCAATACGCACAGCGGCCGCGGCAGTCCGTTTGCCGTTTCTGGTTTGCAAGATGAATAATCGGCCTTGTTGAATGGTGAATTCCATGTCTTGCATGTCGCGGTAATGCTTTTCTACCGTGTTGCAAGTGTCCACTAATTCTTTATAGATAGTCGGATTTTGTTGTTCCAAAGTAGCCACGGTAAGCGGGGTGCGAATGCCGGCGACCACGTCTTCGCCTTGCGCGTTCATCAAATATTCGCCATAGAACTTGGCTTCGCCGGTGGACGGGTTGCGGGTAAAGCAAACGCCGGTGCCTGAATCCTCGCCCAAATTGCCGAACACCATGGTTTGGATATTGACGGCCGTGCCGATTAATCCTTTGATATCATTAATCTGGCGATAACGGACGGCGCGATAGTTGTTCCAAGAATTGAAAACCGCGTTAATGGCGGCATATAATTGATCAATCGGATCCTGCGGGAAATCCACGCCTTTGACTTCTTTGATTTTGGTTTTGTATTGTGAGACGACTTCCTGCAAATCCTCGGCAGTCAAATCGGTGTCGTATTTGGCTCCTTTAGTGTCTTTAATATTTTCTAAAATATGTTCAAATCCGGCGTGCTCTACTTCCATCACCACATTGCCGAACATTTGGATTAAGCGGCGGTAGGAATCCCAAGCAAAGCGGGCATTGCCGGTCTTGGTGGCCAAGCCCAAAACCGATTGGTCGTTCAAGCCCAAGTTTAAAATTGTGTCCATCATGCCCGGCAAAGAGGCCGCGGCGCCTGATCTGACCGAAACCAAAAGCGGATCGTTGGCATCGCCCAATGTCTTGGACATTTTTTCTTCCAACTCTTTGAGCTTAGCGTTAACCTGCTCTTTGACCTCGTCAGTAATCTGCTTGCCAGCTTTGTAATACAAATCGCAAACCTCGGTGGTAATAGTAAATCCCGGGGGCACGTTAATGCCCAGCCCTGACATTTCCGCCAAGTTGGCACCTTTGCCGCCGAGAAGTTCTTTCATGCTTTTATCCCCCTCTTCAAAGGAATAAACGTACTTTTTCACATCAGACATAGTTTATATGATTATTAGTTTTAATCAATTGACGTCATCCTCGGAATTTTTGCGGTGAGCAAAGCGAACTAAAAAATGTCCGGGGATCCATTTAGTTTGTAGAAAAATATATTGAAACCTTATAGTTTTATAAAGGGGGAGAAAATCTCCCCAAAAGTTCATTTTGCTTCTTCACCTTCCGGCTGATAATCAAGCACGCCCGTGGCATGCTTTTTGTCGGCATAAAGAGTCATGCGATTATTAGCAATAAACAAATGACCAAAAAGATGGACGCATTCGTCATTAACCATCAACCACTTAGCCACCTTGGGATATCTCTGAGCGGAAAAAGTCGCTTCCAATTCATAAACTTTGGTGAATTTTTCCTCACGCAATAATTCACACTTTTTGAATGTTAATTCCACCTCTTCTTGGCCATAATATAATGGCCCAATCCAAAAGTGGGCGGTGAACCTAATGGCTTGTGAGCCAACGTCTTTCAGGATATTGATCAATAGAACATCAAGCACATTCATTGGCGGACAAAAACATAAACGCCTCGGTTCATCCTGTTCGGGCATTGTCGACCTCCTTTGGTTCATATGTCCAATGAATCCCATCTCTAACTAGAGATAAAATCCTATAAGTTCCTTTGGGAAATTCATACTCTCCCCTTATAACCTCATTAAAATCATCTCTTAGAAAGACAACCACATAGCCGCCATGCTTACCCTCTTTGGGTTGCATTTCTAACATTCGATCATAATATTTTGCTAATTTTTCAGACATTAGCATGCTACATCTCCTTTGTTTAGTTTAAAGAGCTGAAAATAAAATGACAGGTACGCAGGATTTGCGCGCCCATCACTCCTGCCTACCAGTAGGCAGGCGACGAAATAATATTTGAGTAATTACTTCTCTATTTCTTTTTTCGTGAGTAGGCCTTTTTGCGCTCCAATGTGAGCTACGACCGAGGCGGAATTCTTAATGCCCCAGGTGAGCGCTTCTTTTATGTTTTTATCATAAACCAAAGCCGAAGTCAAGGCCGAACCGAAAGCGTCGCCCACGCCCAGAGTATTGATCGGCTTAACCGATTTGGCTTTCATATAGTACTGCCTCTTGTCGTCTATGGCGTAAGCGCCGTTAGCGCCGTCGGTGATGACCGCCAATCGCGGTCCAAGCGATTTAAGATGAGCCAATAACCCCTTCATGTCTTTCAATTTTTTAAATTCCAAGGCCTCGTCATGATTGACAATCAACACCTCTATTTTCTTCAGATATTTCTTGACGGCTGTAATATCTTTGAGCTGTTCATTGCCCGGGTTCCAGGCGATTTTTTTGCCGCTGGCTACTAATTTGTCCATGATTTTTTGCCAACCGGCGGCCGGCAAAGACGTAACATAAAACCACTTGGCATCAATGGTTAATGAGGGCAAATCCCTGTCGCTTAGGGCGATATTGGAGCCGCGATACACAAAAGCGATATGCTCCTTGCTGGGATTATCAATAGTCAGGATGACTGTGAAGCCGGTGGGATTTTTATCATCCAATTTGATTAAGCCGATACCAACTTTATTGGCGGTAAAATTAGCCAACACCCGTTTGCCAAAATCGTCTTTGCCTACGCGACACAAAGCAGCGGTTTTTAAGCCCAAACGGGCAGCCGCAACGGCCGCATTGGAACAACCGCCGCCGAAAGTTTTAAACACGCGGTCAGCAACGATTTTAGCGCCGTATTCAAAAGCCAAAAGCTTCTGTTTGACGGTATTGCCGGTGGAAACCAACTCCCCCTCCTTGGAATAAAAAGAAATATCCACAGTGGCGCCGCCGACCGTTATCAAGTCAAATTGTTTCTTGGGCATATAATTATATTTGTTCTCTATGCTATATGGCTATTTTAACAAAATTTCCCGGCTTTTACAATAAAATTAATCTAAATCTTCAACTCCAACGGCGTTTTCAATTTTGTATTCTCCCACTCTGGTACGTACCAAGTCAGACATGTAAGCGCCGGTCTTCAATACTTGACCCAAATCGCGAGCCAAAGATCTGATATACACGCCAGGACCGCAAACCACTCTGATTTTTAGATTGGGATATTCATACTCAAGCAATTCAATCTCTTTAATCGCCACCGGCCGCGCCGGCAATTCTAATTTTCGGCCTTGGCGCGCCGTTTTATAGGCCGGACGGCCGGCGACTTTAATGGCGGAAAACTGCGGCGGCACTTGTTTAATTTCCCCGATGAAACTGTTAATCGCTTCTGCTATTTCCTCCCGGCTGGGCTGATAATCGCCAATAACGGTCTTTGCGCCTTCCTCATCATCCGTATTGCTGACCGCGCCCAATTTGATATCCGCCACATATTCTTTTTCTTTGGCCACCACTTCGGAAATTGTTTTTGTCGCTTCCCGGCCGACGGCCACGACTAAAACGCCGGACGCCAACGGATCCAATGTACCGGCATGGCCGACTTTCTTGACGCCCGTCCGCCGTCTGACTTGAGCGACAATATCAAATGAAGTCGGGCCTTTGGGTTTATTGATATTTAAAATATTTTTCATAAAATCAAAGCGATTTCCCCGCTACCTCCGGATCACCGGATTCCGGTAGAAATGACAATGGTAAATCTAACAAAAAAGCGGACTTTATAAAAGACCGCTTTTATTTTCTGTCATCCCGGTCGTTTAGAACAATCACTTAATGATCCGGGGATGGCAATATTATTGCTATAACCCTAAATCCTTATTGGACAAATCCTTTTGCTCAAAACCGGTGGTTTTAACCGTCTCCATGGTCGCATCCAAATCTTTTAAGGATTGATCAATATCCGCTTCCGTTATCGCCGGCTCTTCCACCGGTTGAGTTGCTTGATTTTCAGTTGTCGGGTTTGTCTGTTCTTCAAGCTGATTGTCTGGCAAATCGTTTTTTTGCGGTAGGCCGCAACCGGCCAATAATCCGCCGGCCATAAATACCACTGATAACAAAGCTATTGATGATAAGTATTTTTTCATATTTTTATTGCGTTAAAGTGGCGGCATCCGCGGATGATGTTGAACCGTCAAGATTAGGCATAGCCGATTGAGGGGCGGCCGGCGAAGAAGTGGCGGTACCGGCGGCCGCGGCCTTTATGGCGGCTCTGATTTTGGCTATCTCGGCTTTGATTGTCGTGTTGTAATAAGTTCTGATATCCAAAGCATCGGCATTGACTGTTTTTAAGGCGGTTTGGGCTTCTTTCAGTTGAGTTTTGAATTGGCCGGCCGACTTGCCGCAAACTGATTCCTGGCTCTGCTTGAGCAGGGCGATATAAGTGGCGTAATCATCGTTAAATTTCTTTATTTTTACGTCCAAAACAGCCAAATCCGCCTTAAGCGCCGTCACATCAATGCCTCGAGCCGCCAAACGATCGGCCATGCCTGACAATTTATCCTTAAGCGCCTGATAGGCCTGCATGTGCCTGACTTTGCTGTTGTCAAAGTTGGAAACTTTAATCTGAATTTTTGATTCAATTACCGGACAACGGGCAATCGCTCCGGCCGCCACCTTTTTAATCAAATTGACGGTGGCGGTGGCTTGGGCGGCCACAGCTTGCGGCTTAGGAACCTTGCCGAACTTGAGATCCGCCGCATTCAGGGCGCCGGTGGATGATCCTGCCGCCATAACCCCCTCGGCCAGCAATAAAGGCAATAAAGCCAGAATTAACAAAAAGATTTTTTTCTTCATATTTTTCTAAATTACTTTTTAATCTGTTGCAAGCTCTGATACAGCAAAACCAGATAAGCCAGATACATCGGGCCCAAAACCAATTGAACCAAATCCAATAAAATCGTAGCCGTCTCCTGATTGATTAAACGCAATAAACCGATGACAAACGACACCAAAAATACCACCAACAGCCACAAAAGCAAGCGGCCGAAAACCGCCCACCAATAACCCTTCGTCAATTCCCGGCTTCGTTTAAGCGATTCAATAATCGGCTTGTCTTCAAAAATCAAAACCACGGTCGCCAAACAAAACATCACTGCCCAAAAAATACCGGGCACGATAAATAAAATCAAACCGCCGATGGTAATTAAGCCGAAAAGCAAGCCAACGACAAAATATTTAACCCAATATTTAATCGAGCCGTTTAGCGCTTCCCGCAAATTCAATGCCCCGTCTGATTTTAAAATCAACAACTGGCCTATTACCATGGATAATGATATTATAAGTCCTAAAACGCAGATTACAATTACAAGGAGGACTTTGCCCCATAAAGGCATGATGTCAAAACCGCCAGCCGTAACAAAAGAAAAACCCAAAGTTGAGATAATCGGATCAGTAGCTTTGGCCGTTGCCGCCTCGCTGGCCGGCAAATAGCGGATTACTCCGAGCGCCCAAGCCAATAATGTTGCGGCGCCCATGACAATCATGGGAATTAAAGTGAGAACGACTAACTTCTGCCAATTTTTTACATATAACCCCCAAGCGCTTTTTAATAAAGATCCGGGTTCTATTAGTATCGGCTTAATGCCTGGGTTAACGTTTGGATTGTTGTCCATATATATTTGTATTATGGCTGTATTATAGCACAAACGGAAAATAACAGTAAAGTTTAGCGGAGGCGCATCTTTTTCCGGCGAGCCGAATTGCCAAAACGGTGCGCCTCATCCCTGGCTTGCTTGAGCGTAATCAGCATATTAACGGCTAATTCGCGGACATTTGGGGGCGTGCCGGCGGAATATACCAATTTGTCTCCGCCGAATTTGGATAAACCCAAAAGCGGCTTGTTGATTTTTAATCGTTTGAATAATTTAACAATCCGGCTGACTTGCGGACGGCCGCCGTCAATTAAAAAAATGTCGGGCCAAGGCCATTCCGGATGATTAAGGCGGCGGCTGATCATTTCTTCCAGCGCTTGCAAATCGTTATTGGTCGCCGTCTTGATATTGAACAGGCGGTATTGCGACTTATCCGGCTGACCGCCGACAAATACGGCCATGGCGCCGACAGTTTCTTTGCCGGACAAGTGCGAGATGTCATACGCTTCAATGCGCCCGGCGCTGTGGCCGGAAATTTCATCGCGACTGATGAGTGAAGCGTCGGAGATGTGGCGGAAGGCCTTGGCCAATCCCGGATTCTCCCGGGTTAATCTTTTTACTAATTGTTTTTTCTTGCCGGCAAACAGCCAAATGATATTGCGGATATTCTTTTTGTATTCTTGCGGCGTAATGGCGGAAACGCAAACGCCCGGACATAAGCCGATCTGGTAATCAAAGCAGGGTTGGCCGCTATCCGGCTGGCAAGTGGAATAAGGAAACAAGCGGCGAATAATACGCAAGGCGTTTTTAATCAATGTGGCGTTTAAATACGGCCCGAAAATACGCGCCTGTCCCGGCGAATACTTGTTTAAGTCCTTGCCACGGACGATAATCGGCTTGGGCCAATCGCTTTTGGCGATTACCACGTAAGCGAATGAACGGTCGTCTTTGTCTTTAATATTGTATTTGGGCCAGAACTTTTTGATTAGGTTGGCTTCCAAAATTATCGCCTCTAAAACCGAATCGGTTTTTTCACTTTTGATATTTTTGGCCAATGATACCATCTCCCTTATCCGCGGCTCCACATCCGGACGGAAATATTGTAAAACCCGCCGGCGCAAGTTGGTGGCGCGACCCACGTATAATATTTTTCCCTGGCCGTCCAACCAGCGATAAACGCCGGGCGTTAAAGGCAATTTGCCGGCCTTTTCTTTGAGATTCATGATTTTATATTAGCATATAAGCGCCTTAACACAAAGCTTTAATGATAAAACGTCTGATTGCTTGACAAATCAACCAAAATCAGCTAATATTAGATCAATCGTTAAAAAAACCAAATTTAAGCAAAATATACTATGTCCACAAAAAAAGCAGGCGGCAGTACAAGATTGGGCCGAGATTCCAACGCGCAACGCTTAGGCATTAAGCTCTACGGAGGCGAAACCGCCCAGTCCGGCAATATTATCGTGCGCCAACGCGGCACCCGTTATCGCGCCGGCAATGGCACCAAACAAGCCAAGGATGATTCCATTTTTGCCGTTCAATCAGGCAAAGTCAATTTCAATAAAAAGAAAGTCAAGAAGTTTACCGGCAAATTGGAATACGCCCAGGTTGTTTCCGTCAAATAATTTCCGCCATAATTTGCCAAATAAAATTTTAAAACACCCCCGGATAAGCAAGGGGGTGTTTTTGTTTCAAACAAAACGCCGCCTCGGAACAAGCCCGAGACGGCGGATAAAGTGCGTTATGTTTTGGAGGTAGGAAGGGGGCTGGGCAAATTAGCCAATAGCACCCCGCTGTTTGAGGCGGCTTCCTTGGCGCGGGTTTCAATCCGCTTCCAAACGATGGCGTGAA
Organism: Candidatus Buchananbacteria bacterium; assembly: GCA_041666945.1. Taxonomy (GTDB): domain Bacteria; phylum Patescibacteriota; class Patescibacteriia; order 2-01-FULL-39-33; family 2-01-FULL-39-33; genus CAISTG01. The sequence goes on from JBAYFY010000002.1 coordinate 209,067, forward strand.
ACTCCTTAACTTTCCGTTCATAATTCTTGGCGCCGCCGGAATACCGCGCTAACGTTTTTGGCCAATTGCCTTTTTCCTGAATCAGGAAACGGTGCAGAACGAATGCGCCCATCCTGATGTTGTATTCCGGATTTTTCAAAATATTAATAAGCTTTTCCCGGAATTTCTTTACTTGCCGGATTCTCTCCTGCGCTTCCTTTTTATTTTTGGCCGGCTTGTCGAACTTCGGTTCCGACCAAAGCCCGAAACGTTTTGCCACTTCCTGACCGGTGGCATATTGAACCTGCATCAGGCCGTAGGCGTCGGCGCAGGATTTGGCATTGGGATTATGCCATGATTCTTTATGCGCTATCGCCACCAAAATTCCCCGCGGGAAACTGTAATGGCGCTCCCATTGTTCAAACATGGTCGCCCATTTATTGGCTTTCGCATCCAACACCAAAGGATTGTCTTGTTGAATAAAATCAACGTAAATATTAACTATCTCTTGCGATGACAAAAATTCCAGGCCGGCTAAAATCGGATCGGCAGTTTCCTTAACCGCCGCGATTGCCGGCTGATTAGGCAACGAGTTCTCGCCCCAACTGATTTTTTCCTGCCGCAGAAAGATTTTTTCTTCCCGCAACAACTCGGCATCCAACTCCTTGTCATCAATAAACTCAACCGGTTCAATTATCGCAGTCCATTCCATCGGTTGAATTAAATCAACCATTCGGCAATCAAAATTGATTTTCGTGTCGGCGGCCAAGGCCCGATTTTCATCCAGCCACGCCACCAATCCCATCACGGCGGAGGTGATCAAAAAAGCCAGGACCAGCATCAGATTGATACGTCTGATGAAGGCATTGATAAAACCTTGAACTATTCGTATATCGGCCGATCGGCCTTCAAAAAAATCGTTCATTGTAAAGTTCCTTTTTATTTTCTCTAAATTTATTGATTTTTCCCACTCAAATTGATCGCAGTGACCAATGTCTATTATTATATCATACCAGAGATTTTTTGTCAAGTAGTTTATCCACAGGAGAAGTAAAGGTTTAAGATTTGTGTTATATAAACTAACGCTTTATAACAAAAGATAATATATCTTCTTGACAGATGAATCAATATATGATAAAATCTTATATTACAATATTGGTGGAATAACAACAAAAAAGAAAGGATAACTCGTGAACAAAGTCAAAGGCGTGATCCATAATGAAGAACAAGGGGTTTGTATTCACTGCGGAGAAATAGGATATCAAATCCATTACCATGACGGCGTCTGCCATCGTTGTTGGAAATTAGGCAAGCCCGGGAGATCCGAGGTAAAACATAAAACCCCTAAAATAATAATGTGGGTATTATACGCTCTGGCTTTCGGCATACCGATCACGCTTGCTTGCTTGATCTTTTAAAATCAAAACCCGTCCGGCCAAGTCCGAGACGGGTTTTAAATTTGCTTGGATTATTTTTTCAATCCTGCCTTGATCAAACCGAAAAATAAAGGGTGCGGCTGAAGCGGCCGGGACTTGAATTCCGGATGAAACTGCACGCCGACAAAAAACGGATGCCGATCCTTGGGCAATTCAATAATCTCCGTCAGCTGGCCGTCCGGACTCATGCCGGAAAAAACCAATCCGTGTTCTTCCATTTTCTGCTTGTAAGCCAAATTGAACTCGTAGCGATGGCGATGCCGTTCGGATATTTCCGCCGCCTGATACAAATCCCTGACCAAACTCCCCTCTTGCAGAACGCACGGGTAAGCGCCCAAGCGCATAGTGTTGCCGTATTGCTTGTTGGCCAACTTTTCGGCCTGCTCGGGAATAATATGGATAACCGCATTCAAGGTGTGCGGATTGATTTCGGTGGTATGCGCGTCAGTCAGACCGCAGACGTTTCTGGCGAATTCAATGGTCGCCAGTTGCATGCCGTAGCATAATCCCAGATAAGGGATTTTATTCTCCCGCGCGAATCTGATAGCTTTGATTTTCCCCTCTATTCCCCGGCTGCCAAAGCCGCCCGGCACCACTAAACAATCGTAGGCCTTCAGCTCGCTTAACTTATCAGGTTCTTTTTCATATAAATCGGAATTAATCCATTCAATCGCCGGTTTGCGGTTATTATGCCAGGCCGCGAATTTTAAACTTTCAATTACGGAAATATAAGCGTCGGACAGGATAAAATTCCCGCTTTCAAAATACTTGCCGACAATGCCGATTTTGACCGTTTCCGTTATGCCGCTTATCTTGTCCACGAATGTTCGCCATTCCGTTAAATCTTGTTGACGCGGTTCCAGATTCAAAACCTTCAAGATCTTATTGCCCAAATCCTCTTTTTCAAAATTAACCGGAATATCGTAAATACTGTCCACATCAGGCGCTGATACCACGTTTTCCGGACGAATATTGCAGAACAGGGCCAGTTTGGCGCGGCGCGGCTCGTCTACCGGATGGCTGGAACGGCACAAAAGAAAGTCCGGCTGGATGCCGACTTCATTGATGGCGCGCACTGCCATCTGCGTCGGCTTGGTTTTCATTTCCCCTATTTTGGACGGCACCGGCAGATAACTAACCATGACAAAAGCCACATCGCCGGGGTGCTGGAACTTGAGCATTCTGGCCGCTTCCAAATACAAAACATTCTGGAACTCGCCGACTGTGCCGCCGATTTCAATAATGCTGATTTCCGCATCGGCTTTTTCCATCGCCCGATTAATGCGATCAATCACCTCGTAAGGGACGTGGGGCACCGCTTCCACGCACTTGCCGCCGTATTCCAAATTGCGTTCGCGATTAATCACCGACTGATAGACGCGGCCCGAAGTCATGTAGTTATCGCGATAAATATTTTGATCCAGAAATCTTTCATAATTGCCGATGTCCTGGTCGGTCTCATCGCCGTCTTCAGTCACAAACACTTCGCCATGTTCTACGGGATTCATGGTGCCGGCGTCCACGTTAAGATAGGGATCGATTTTTAGGGCTGTAACTTTAAAACCTTTGGCCGCCAAAATTTTGCCAATGGAAGCCGTGGCCACTCCTTTGCCGACTCCCGACATTACTCCGCCCATGACGAAAATGTACTTGGACATAATTTATATCAATTAAAAGTTAAAAATATGGTTTAAATTTAAACAAAATTGTAATCCGCCGACTAATGGAGTGGATAAAATCATTGACAAAATATTTAATGTATGCTACAATAGTATATTCTGATATTTGTCAGAAAGTACTGTAACAATAAACACAATTTCGTCATTCCCGCGCACCTTGCCTGCCGGCAGGCAGGGGCGGGAATCCAACAACCTCTCCGTCATCAAAAAGAAAGGAAACATCATGCAACCTATCAGTTATTCAAGGCAGTGGAAGCTTACCGTTCGTTGGTCATTAATCGCCGGCATAACCGCCGGATTATTCTGGATCACCTGGTATCTGATTTATGGCTCGGTGCCGGTAACGGACAAGATATTGTGGCTTGCCAACGAGCAAGACCGAACCAGGGATGTTTTTCTTCAACTGCCAGTGGCGCTGTCGCGATGGTGGGATATCCCATCCGCCATGTTGTGGTCAACTGTCATTATTGGGGTGATTAGTTTCACCTTAAGAAAAAAACCCGGCGAACAGTTTGATATCGGTGAACAGTTTTATCTCTATGTCATTTTGTTAATCGCCGGTTCGTGTCTCGGTCTGAGCTTAGGTCTGGGCTTAGGTCTGGGCTTAGGTCTAAACGCCGGTTCGTGTCTCGCTCTGGGCGCTGGTCTGG
>JBAYFY010000003.1:0-109779 GCA_041666945.1 Candidatus Buchananbacteria bacterium
AGCATCTGGGCCCAGTCCATGGCATCAACGCCGCCAGTTCCGGCATGAACAGACAGCACCGCGTTTTCTTTGTCGTATTTGTCGGAAAATAAAACAGCAAATTCCAGGCGATTATATTCGGCTTGCAATCGCTGTAATTTTTCCATCAGCTCATCCTGGTGGCCGGCTAATTCTCCGCTGCTGTCGAAAATTTTCGACAGCTCTGAAAGCTCGGATAAATCATCGGTCATTTTCTGCCAAGTTGCCGCCTCTTTTTTCAAGTCGTCGTACTGCTTGCTTACGGCCCGGGCGGTTTCGGCATCAGACCAAAAATCGGGCCGGGACATTTTGGCTTCCAATTCGGTTAGTTCTTTCTTAGTTTGATCGGGGTCAAAGTAACCTCCAGGTGGCGGCTACTTTGTCCTGCAGCTCTTTAATTTTTAATAATAAATCATTCATATTAATTTTACATTCATATTAATTTTAGTTATCTCACGGCGCACTTTTTAACCCAGTTCTCCGCCGATTGACGGAAATCTTCTAATTCTTTTTTGAAAAAAGCTTTACCGGTAAATTCTTCTCCGGCCAAACACTTGCCATCTTGAAAATTCTGCAAATAATATAAGTCAGCGCCCTTGATCAGCTTGGCCATTTTCTCCACGGACTCGCCATTATGCCAGCCCTTCACTAAAGTGCTGCGAAATTCATAAGGCAAACCGCTTGACATTATTAATTCAATGCTTTCCTTAATTTTCTCTCCGCCGGTTCCGGTATAGCGCTTATACTCTTTCAACGGCCCTTTAACGTCCATGGCGATATAATCAACCAGATTCTTTTCCAATAACTCCTTAATTTTTTCCGGCAATAAGCCGTTGGTATCCAATTTAATAGCATAGCCGAGTTTTTTCATTTTGGCAAGAAATCTCATAAGTCCCTTTTGCAATGTCGGTTCGCCGCCGGTAATGACTAAGCCGTCAAGATATTTTTTCCGTCGCGTCAAAAAATCAATCACCCGATCTTCCTTATACAGCATCTCCGCCGTTAGGCCGGGCAAGACCAATTGCGGATTATAACAAAAAGGGCAGCGCATATTGCACCCATAGGTGAATACGATGGCTGCCATTTTTTGCGGATAATCCAATAATGTTACCGGCTGGAGGCCACCAATTTTCATCATAGCCGTCTTAAGTTGCCAGTTCCTCCGTGGAACAACTGGCGCAATTATCAAAGGTTTTGCGATCAGTGAATTCCGATTGTTTGCCCGGATTCCACTGATCCACCGGCCTGATGTAACCGACAACGCGCGAATAAACTTCGCAAGGTTGCCTTAAAATTTCTTTATTGTCACCTTCCATATAAGTGAAATAAGTAATAAGTAATAAGTAATAAGTAATAGGTAATAGGTAATAGGTAATAAGTAATAATACGACGTGTAATAAGGTAGTTAAAATAATTTTACCTATCACGTATTACTTATTACATGTTACATTTTTAGAGCGGTAATTTTTCCTTCTGTTCTCTGATATAGCCGACTTCATCATCGCAAATCGGGCAGTAGCGATGCTCGCCAGGCAAATAGCCGTGTTTGGGGCAAATGGAAAAAGTCGGGGTTAAGGTATAATAAGGCAGATGGAAACTCTCGGCCACTTTCTTTACTAAATTTTTGGTGCTGGCGACATCCGGCATCTTCTCGCCCAAAAAAATATGAACCACGGTGCCGCCGGTATATTTGACTTGCAAGTCATCCTGTTTTTCCAAGACATCAAAAATATCGGTGGAATAATTGACTGGAAAATGAGTGGAATTGGTGTAATAAGGCGCGGCGCCCCGTTCTTTATATTGATCCTCATTGGCGGCCAAAATGTCGGGATAGAGTTCTTTGTCTTTTTTGGCGAAACGATAAGTCGCTCCTTCGGCCGGCGTCGCTTCCAAGTTATACAACTGATCGTCTTCCTCCTGAAAGGTCGCTAAACGCTGAAGCATGAAATCCATCATCTTGCTGGCTAGTTCCCCGCCCTCTTTGGAGCTCAACGGTTTGCCCAAAAAATTCAAAATCGCTTCATTCATGCCGTTGATGCCGATAGTGTTGAAATGGTTGCGCCAATACTGCCCAAAACGTTCTTTAATATCATTCAAAAAATAACGCGAGTAAGGATATAAGCCCATTTCCGTAAAATTTTCCAGGATTACGCGCTTCAACTTCAGTGATTGGCGAGCCAAATCCATGACTTGAGCCAGACGGGAGAAAAGCATCCCTTCATTACCCTTGGATAAATAACCGACGCGGGGCAAATTGACCGTTACCACGCCGACAGAGCCGGTCAAAGGATTGGCGGCAAACATGCCGCCGCCGCGCTTGCGCAATTCGCGATTATCCAGACGCAAACGGCAGCACATGGAACGGGCATCTTCGGCTTTCATGTCGGAATTAATAAAATTAGCAAAGTACGGTATGCCATATTTGGCAGTCATTTCCCAAATCGGATTAAGCAACTCGTTTTGCCAGTCAAAATCTTTAGAAATATTGTAAGTCGGGATGGGAAAAGTGAACACACGGCCCTTAGCATCGCCTTCCATCATCACTTCGGCAAAAGCGCGATTAATCAAGTCCATTTCCCGCTGAAATTCCTTGTAAGTTTCGCGTTGCGGAATGCCGCCGATTAAAACCGGCTCATTGGCTAAAGTGGAAGGACAGATCAGATCAAAGGTCAAATTGGTAAATGGGGTTTGAAAGCCGACCCGAGTCGGCACATTCATATTAAAAACGAATTCCTGTATGGACTGCTTAACTTGATTATACTCCAATCCTTCATAACGAATAAAGGGGGCGAGCAAAGTGTCAAAATTGGCAAAGGCCTGAGCACCCGCCGCTTCGCCTTGCAAAGTATAAAAAAAGTTAACGATTTGCCCCAAAGTGACACGGAAACGTTTGGGCGGTTTGCTTTGCACTTTGCCTTCCACGCCGCCAAAACCCAACCGCAACAAGGCCTGCAAATCCCAACCGCAACAATAAACTGCCAAAAGTTGGAGATCATGAATATGCATCGTGCCATCGTTATGGGCATTTCTGATTTCCGGCGGGTAAATTTTATTGAGCCAATAATGGGAAGACACTGCTGAAGCCACGTGATTGTTCAACCCTTGCAAAGAATAAGCCATGTTGGCGTTTTCTTTGACGCGCCAATCAATCTTATTCAAATAGCCCTCAATAATATCATTGGAGTTGAGCAGTTTCTTAAGTTCGCGCAGGCGGGAATGCTGTTCGCGGTAAATAATGTAGGCCTTGGCCGCCTTGACCAAATCATCCTTAATTAATACCTCTTCAACGACATCTTGAATTTCCTCAATGGCCGGAATGGATCGCGGATGGAACTTGCTATTAATGATATGCACTACCTTTTCCGACAAAACTTGCGTCAAATCCTGGTCGTCGCGCCCCACCGCCACCAAAGCTTTATATAAAGCCGAGGAAATTTTTTTCTGATCGAAGTCAGCGATGTCACCATTACGCTTCCTTACCTGTTTAATCTGGGTTTCCATGTGTTCTATAATTAATAAAAAACACAGGCACGAAGCCAAAAAAGCATGGATTATTTGGTCTTGCAAAACCTGTCGTTGTTATAATTATACCTTCAGCCAATAGGCCTGTCAAAGCACTATTTTAAAAGGGTTTTTTTGATTTTTTTAAAAAAAATCCGGCCTTATCCACAGGCCGGATTTATAAAAAATATTTTTAATTTCTAATCCAATATTCAATGCCTCAATCATTGTCTAAATTAGGCAATTATTTCATCTTTTTCCGCAAGAAGGTGGGGATCTCCAAATCCTCTTCTTCCCCTTCATCTAAGACCCGGTTAGATTGATTGAGAGGAGTAACCGGCATGGCTTCCGACTCTTCCAAGTCCAATTCCTCAATTTCTGACTGTTCTTCCTCCAATTCCGCGGCGGCTTTTTCTTTAATCAAGGGCTTAGCTCCCCAAAAACCGCGTTTTTCTGCTCTGGCATCATTACTTAGTAAGGGTTTAACCCTAACTACGGTTTCCTGATTGGGGCGGCCAAAGGGGCTTTTAGTTATTTTTATTTCTTCGTCAACGTTTTTGGGGCTTTTATCAACAAAAATGGAATTTAATTTATTTTTCAAGGGGTTGTTCCTATTGCTTTCACTCCTAATTCCGTCGCCAAAACCGGTGGCCAGCAAAGTAACTCTGATTTTATCCTTCATACCATCGTCAATATTGGCGCCAAAAATAATCTTGGCATTCTCATCCGCTCCCTTAGTGATTACATCGGCTATTTCCCCCACTTCCGACATGGTCAAACTGGGGCCGCCGCTGATAACGAATAAAATACCCTTGGCTCCTTCAATGGAAAGGTCCAACAATGGCGAGGATATGGCCATGCGAGCGGCCATCTGCGATCTGGTTTCACCGCTGCTTTCGCCAATTGACATTAAAGCGGAACCGGCGTCTTTCATAATTGCTTTGACATCGGCAAAATCAACATTAATCAAAGCGGGCACGGTGATAATTTCCGAAATCCCCTGGATGCCTTGGCGTAAAATGTCATCTATTGCCTTAAAGGCATCCACCATGGAAGTTTTCTGGTCAATGATCTGACTAACTTTATCATTGGGTATAGTGATAATGGCGTCTACGTTTTGCGACAATACCTCTAAACCGTCCTCGGCTATCTGCTGACGCTTCTTACCCTCAAAAGTGAACGGCTTGGTTACTACCGCCACCACCAAGGCCCCTAATTCTTTGGCAATCTGCGCCACAACCGGCGAAGCGCCGGTGCCCGTGCCGCCGCCCAAACCGCAAGTGATAAATACCATATCGGAACCGCGCAAAAGTTCGCGGATTTCAGCGGCATTTTCTTGAGCGGCCGATAAGCCGACTTCCGGATTCATTCCTGCGCCCAAGCCGCGGGTCAATTTCTGACCGATGGGCAATTTATGTTTGCGATCGGCTAAATTATGGTGCAATGCCTGTAAATCAGTGTTGACAGCTATAAAATCAACACCCCTGATTTTGGCTGTGACCATTCGATTGATCGCCGACCCCCCCGATCCTCCTACACCCACCACCCGAATCTTAGCGATGGTTTCAATTTCCGGTTTGATTTCAGGCATAATTATTTAATAAAACAATTATTATTCTAATTTAAAATTATTCAAAAACACCAAAAAGAACTGGGCTAACTGCTGATTTAACGCTGAAGCGGTCAAAGACACGGTAAAAACTTTTTTATCGCTTAAAATGTAAGCGGTATAAGCATTAAGATCGGCCGCTAACAATTTTTGCTCGCGAATAATCAGGGGCTGACCGCCTAAAGTGCCGGCAGTGGAAGTAACCACTTTTATAGACGGCTTGCCTTCCCAGGCCTTGGCCGATACCTTATCCAAATCTTTCAAATAATTATCTAAGGTAGTCGTGGTAGATTCATAATAAATAAACATTTGCGTATCGGTGGCGGCGGAACTGTAAAGCCGCAACACTTCGCCATTGCGTTCCACGGTTAAGCCGTCAGGATGGCGAAAAGAAAACAGGGTGGAGGTAGCCGCAGTTGAATTGGGCTTAATCAAAAAAGCATATGTTTTCCAATCTGCCGCCGGATCGGTTTGAGCCGCCGTTTGTTCCGGAGCAGTGGCCTCTTGGGCAGAGGGCGTCATGTCTGTTTCTGTCTCGCTGGAATCAAGCGTCTGTTGATTCATTAAATAATAACCCGCGGCCAAAGCTCCGATGATAATGATAATGATTATTAATACCGTGATTACCGGACCAATTCCTCCGGATCTTCGCGGTACCGGCCGGTTATAGCCGGTTGGGATGTTTTTGGGCATTTCGTAGGGATCAACAATGCCGCTGGGTTTTTTTCTGGGTGTACTTCTGGGCATACTTTTGTTGTTAGCTTATGGTAAAAGTGTTTTAAAAATATTTTTGACTTTTCCCACTAATCCGCTGACAGCCGGGCCATTCCAAGAAAAACTTCTGACATGGCCGAAACCGCTATCGGACAAATGATCCCCCCACAGCACCAAACCGATGGCTGCGGTAAAGGCCGGATCGGAAGCGCGGTCCAAAGCCGAAACCAAATCATGCGGGTAGCCGATGGAAGCGGGCAAGCGTAGAGATTTCTTGGCCGCTTCAATGATGCCGTCAAGTTTAGCACCGCCGCCCGTCACCACGGCGCCGGCCGGTAACATGCCGGACTTGCCGATTTTTTTCAATTCACGATCAACTTGTTCAAAAATTTCTTCCACGCGCATACTGATGACTTGGGCGATTTCCCGTTTGCTGAAAGTACCTTCTTCCATGCCGCCGACAGCGGCAAATTTCATCTCTTCCTGGCGTTTGAATTCTTTATAAGAACAACTGCCTTCACGGACTTTAATTTTTTCCGCGGTCTCGGCAGAAATCTGCGAATATAAGGCGATATCGGAAGTAATGTAATCGGAGCCCAAAGGGATAACGGCGGTATGCAACAAGTCGCCCTCTTCAAAAACTGCCAGGGAAGTGGTTTTACCGCCCAAATTCACCACCGCCACTCCCATTTCTTTTTGTTTGGCGGTCAAAACGCATTCAGCGGCGGCTAAAATAGACAGGACTAAATCATCAATATTCAATTTAGTGCGATAGACGCAATTGCTTAAATTTTTAATCTGAGCGGACTGTCCCTGGATAATTTGCGTATCTACTTCCAAGCGGATCCCGGTCATGCCGACCGGATCTTTGATGCCGACTTGTTGATCAACGGAGAAACTTTTAGGGATGACATGCAAAATTTCATAATTCGGAGGCGAAGCCACGGCTTTGGCGGCTTCAACCACTCGATCAACATCGGAATAAGTTATTTCGCCGTTGCTTTTGGAAACAGCCACGACGCCGTGCGATTCAGTCGTAACAATATGGCTGCCGTTTATTCCCACCCAGGCATGTTCAATCGGCTGGCCGATCATGCGTTCAGCTCTTTCAATAACAGCGGAGATGGCGGAAATGGCATCTTCCGAACCAACAACAACGCCTTTAGAAATCCCGGCGGAAGGTCCTTCAACCGCGCCGATAATTCTTATTTTAGTGTCGTTTTTGGAACGTTCTCCCACCGCAATCCTGATGGCGGTCGAACCGATATCCAATCCGGTAATCAAATGGCTTTTAGGCATGGGTATTTTTAACTTGGTTAATTATAACAAATACCGGCTTTAAGGGCAAGAACCGATTGAACACAAAATGTGTTCAGCTTCTATTTGTTTGTTTTTGTTATTTTTCAATCCTGATTTATTTATCCAATATTTGCTCCTCAAACTTCTCCATCTTCAAACGAGTCGCGACCGAAACGCGTTCATGTTCGTAACCAATCAAATGAGCCAAACCGTGGGCCAACAAACGGGCAATTTCTTGATTTAAGCTCCAACCGTATTCCCGCGCCTGTTCTTGAGCCCGGCTGGCACAGATTAATATTTCACCTAAATTATTTTTTTCTTCGATAAATTCCGCTTCCGCTTCCGCAAAACTTAAAACATCGGTGACTTGGTCGCGGCCGCGATACAAACGATTCCACTTTTTAATTGTTGACGGCTTGACTAAAACCAAAGAGAATTCAGCTGTTTTTATCCGGGACGCTTGAGAAAAATTTTGGATTATTTTTTTAATCAAACTGACATTAGGTCGGAATTTTGTTTCATTAGTCAAATCAAAATTTATCATAGGTTAGTTTGACTAATTCGTGGTGGTGGCTGTAGAAGAAGCAATACCGGCGCTTGGCTCGCTCGCCAAGGGAGTCGTTATTAATTCAAAAAATTTAACGATAAAATTAAAAATATTAGGGTAACGGAATTCACTGCCCCGCCCCGACAAGTATTCAAAAACATACAACTTGGCCTTATCCGCTCCGGTCAAATACGCCGTTAAACCGTCAGGCGAAAAGATGCCTGATAAATCGCCATAATCAACTAAGCGCAAACTACTGACGCCGACTTGGGGGTGATTCTCTAAGTACCAAGCCATGGCCGTCTGCCTGGCTTGATTATCCTTAACGGTAAGCTTAATAACTTCACCAGTATTAGCGGTAATTAAGGCCTGCTTGCCCTCTTTAATTTGAGCCACTTGCCACTCTTTGGGGTAATAAATCTGGAAATTATCACTATTGAAATCAGAATTAAACCTGGCGACAAACGGTGAATCGGCTATTTTGGCATTGCCGGGTTTCGCCGGATCATAGCCGTTTAGCACTTCCACCCCGTCACGATAACCGTCGTTATCAGTATCAGAGTTGGCGGGCAAAGTGCCAAAGATGATTTCCTCGACATCAGTCAAATTATCGCTATCGGTGTCTAAACTGATTGTTACAGCCAAAGCGGTTTCCGGCGTTGTTTCGGTGGAAGTGGCGACAGTGGAAGTAACCGGCGATTCAGTGGCAACGGAGGTTGTTTCCATTGCGGTGGTAGTCGGCGCCATCTCTTCCGGTACGGTTAAAGCGGTTTCCGCTACCTCTATCACAGGCGGCTTAATCTGGGTCTGAATCGGGATTCGGGATTTAGCATAATAATCATAGCCAAAATAGCCGGCGCTGACGGCGATTACTCCGAACAAAATTATTAAAGCGATGATTAAACCCAGGCCCTTGGACTTGGTTGCCTCTGTTCTGAATTTTTCCGGCATCACATAAATTTCTCCTGTGGGGGCCGAGGGCGTCACCGGCCGGCTTGATGGTGGCATTGAATTTTGTTGATCGGGCATATGATTAAAATCAATTACAAATTAAAATTACTGATTGCCAATCATTTGTTTCTAATCAGCTTAAAATTCACCCGGCGGCTCTGGCTTGTCAGCAAACGGAAATAATAATTTTTTTCTTAATTTATATTTTTACTGTTTCGGCACTTCAAACAATCGGGCATTCCCCGGTTTGAGCGGATCATAACCGTTAATAACCTCCTGGCCGTCTTTATAACCATCGCTGTCAGTATCCGGATTTAGGGGATCGGTTTGATAAATTTTTATCTCCGCCCAATCCGTCAAACCGTCATCATCCGAATCAGCTTTAAGCGGATCCGTGCCTAAGGCCCGTTCTTCACTGTCAGTCAAACCGTCGCCATCGGAATCAGGAGCCGACTCGGTTGCGGCCGGGATAACGGAAGTGGTGGTAGCAACAGGGGTTGCCGGCACGGTTGTGGTTGCAACAACTGTAACCGCTGTCTGATTTTGTTCTGTAACAACAGGAGTAACGACCGGAGCAATATTCTTCTTGGCGGCGGAAAAATACAAATACCCCCAATAAGCGGCGGCGCCGGCGCCGGCTAAAACCGCCAAAATAACCAAGACGGAAATTAATCTGCCCCAGGGAAACGACCGACCGCCGAAAAGCTCTTCGTTGGAAGGAATATAGGCGGCAGTTTGGGGATTTGATTCCGAAAGCGGTTGATAAGCGGCCGATTGCGGTTGACTAACGGGTTGAGCCGGAATAAAGGGAGAGACCGGCGAGCCGAAGGCCTGACGGGCAAAAGCCGCTCCGCCCTGGCGGGATACCTGATCAGTACTGGAAAAAATATCATCAATCGGCAGATTGGCCGGAGCGGCTGGCGCAGCCGCCGGAACAGATTGGGCCGGCTGCTGATTTAACGGCTGCGGTTGATTAAAGGGATTGGGACCAAATTGCGGCGCGCGCGGCGACGCTGAACCGGGAACACCTGTCCCCGCTTGATTGGCTTGGTTGGTTGTGTTATCAAACATAAAAAAATTATTATTCAATATTACCCCAGCGGTTCCTGAATTCAAAACAATAATTAGCGGAACCGGCGTTCGCACTGCAGGTATTGAGACAATTGATCAGCGGTTTAGACGCAAAACTGCTGTAAGAAGATAAAGTGGCGCCAGTATACTCCTTAGAATCTTCTTCGGAAGCAGCTGCTCCAACAATTAAATTGCCGCTGCCATCCAAAGTCAACCATTTGTCTTCTATCTTATAATTTTGGCCGTCTAAGTAAGCGCGCAAAAATCTGATCTTTATCGGCTGATGATATTTCAAACTGCTAATATAAGCTCCATTGGCAGAGGCCTGCCCGGAAATCAATCGGCAATCCTTATCATAAAGCAAAAATTGATTGCTACCTATGATTTCACCATTGTTAGTGCAGACAAAACCGGAAGAATTGCTCATAGTAAAGGCGTTGGCATTGCTATTATCGCGCGTCACAGGACTATAAATGGTATCACCCTTCCGATAATGCGTTCCCGGGCATCCCCACCAACAATTATAATCTTTGTCCGCATCCCAATTAGCCATAAAACAAGCTAAGCCCGAGGGTTTAAGGAATAACAAAAACAAGGAGTCCGTGCTATTGCTATATTTTGTTTTAGCGCTTATTCGGTATGGCCCCTCTTCGGTAACCGAGCCCAAGAGTTCGTTGTCAAACGATAAGGAATTGCCCGAAACACATTCGCCTTGATACGGCAACAAATGCACCTCCCAACTGTTTTGCGTGGCTTGAGGCGGAATATTACTCTTCCAAATTATATAATCGTCGGCATCGCCGGTATAGGCCGGCAAATTCCAATCCAAAGAAGCATTGGGATCGGCCAAATTACCGGTCGGCGCATCGGAACAAAAAGTCAAATCGGAAATTTTGGGATAAGTGTTACTGCCGTCCGCTTCAGGATCGGCCGACTCATCATTAATCTTGTTTGTTTCCCATTGGCTATCCCAAACGCCGTTGCCGCAATAAGGTCCGTATTTTATTTCTGTTCTGCAGGAAGAGAAATCCGAACAAGAGTTGCCGGCTGCGGCGCAAGACCAAATATCGGGATTCGGGGAACAGGCAACGCCTTTAACTTGGGTTTGCCGGCAAGGATCATTATTAACCGACCAAATAAATCCGGTGTGGCTGCTATAAAAATCCCAATTGGCTTGGCCGACGGCCGTAGGAACCTCGCTTAAATTGCACCATTCCTGGCAAGTGGTGCAAGTGCCATTGCCCAAAGACACGGGATTTTCTGTGTCTTGGCATTTTTGACCCAAAGGTATGGCTTGGCAAATGCCGGTTTTTAAAATATAGCCGGTTCGGCAAACGCAATTAAGCAAAATTGGATCAGTGCTGGTATTAACAAAATTATTAGCCGTATCGCATTGGCAATTGCCGGCTTCGTTACAAACTTGGCCGATTCTTGGTTCGCAACCTCTACCTGAAACCCACTGATAGCCGACAGCGCACTCACCGGCATTTTGTGAAATATCGCCATTGCATTTAGTGGTTACCCCCGGCTGGTTATCATCCGGCTTACCACCAATAATCCACTGGCAAGATCCATCGCAACACTGGCCGGAGTCGCACTGTTCGCCGCCATTGACTACGCCATCGCCGCAATAAGCGAATTTGGCGGTAATTATTGATTGACAATCAGCGGAACAGGATTGATAGCTGTCGCCTTTTCTTAAATTGGAGTAAAGTTGATTATTGCTTCCATTATTAGCCAGGCATTCAAAAAGATTCAACGGCGGTTTGGGCAGGGGCGTATAACCGGTATTGCCGCAATCGCAAGCTTCGCCCGGCTCTTTAATGCCATTGCCGCAATTTATTACCGGCGTGGCGCTGGGACAATTATAACCGGCTTTGCATTGGCAAAATCCGCTACAGCCGGGATCGGTCGGATAGCGGCAACAGCAACCTGCTCCAGCCGTCGCCTCGCAAAACGCCTTACCCGTAGCCGGATCAAATTCGCAGGTTTCATCGCCCCTAATCAAACCATCGCCGCAAACCGGAAAAGGCGTTAAGCCGGAACAATTATAACCGCTATCGCAACGACAATTGGTGCAACCGATGCCGCTATCGCACTCTTCACTCACATCTTTTATGCCATTGCCGCAATTGGTTATGGCGTAACAACCCCAAAGCCCGCCTTGATTCTGGCAGGATTGGGAAATCGGACAAGCGTTATCCAGATAACAATTGGAACAATTCTCTCCCGCATCCATTTGGCCATTGCCGCAAGTCGGGGGCAACGCCGCGCACATACTGGAAACAAAATAAGATTCAAAAGGATTTTGTCTTAATCCGGCGGCATTATTGTAATACATTAATCCCGGCACTAAACGCCACGACGGCTGCCAGGCGTTGGAGTTACTGCCGAATTCTTGTTTCACCGACAAAGTGACCGAATTACCGGAATTAGCCGCGATATAAGAATAGACCGCGGAATCAGCCGAGGGGCAGGTCATGGTTTTGGTATCTTCATTCCAACAAGTTACCGAGGAAGCGGGACTGGCGCAACCGACGAATTTGTTAATCGGATCAACCGGCAAATTGCCGCCGCCCAACACTGCGGCCAAGGTCTGTTGCCAAGACGGCCAGGCGCTGTATGATTTGTTGGCGATATAAGTGCCTGATTTTAAATCAGGATAATAATTGCCGCAAACGCCGCTGCCGGAACAATTCGCCGTGGTCTTGCAGATTTTAGCCAAATCGTTGCTGCAACGGGTTTGGTCATAATAATTTTTCAGCCGAACATTAATCTCCTGCACGTCGGCCAGACGTTTGGTATCGCGGATCAGTTTGGCTTTCTGCGACAGACAATAACTCTGGCCGCGTTTTAAACAATCAATATCAGTCAAACAATAATCTTGCCCCGACGGGTTATTATCGCAACCTTTCAAATTCTCGCCTGAATCATTATAATACAACCCGCCAGAATGTTCTCCCGGATTCAAGTTATCACCGACATTAAATTCCCAATTGTTCACCAATTGATTAAAAATATTAATCGTGGACTCATTGGCATCCAAATTATATGACATTAAATAAACACTGCTATAGATTTGCGTCGCATCATTGGTCAAATCTGCCGCCGCCACATAAACCGTTCGTCCGTCAGATACGGCCTGATAGCCGTCAACCAATAAAGATTTGGGATTGTTATTTTTACCGCCGAAGCGATTGGCATACCAACGAGCCGGCGAATAATGACTGTTGTTGTCATACACCCTAATGCCGACGGCATCCAATAAATCAGCGGACTCTTGCTTGACTAAGCGAATATTATACAGACGGAAATTGGAATCGACTGCGGCTCCGGCCGGGGTATCGTTAGTCCAACGAACCAACGCGCTGTGAGAGCCGCGATCCAATTCATAGGCAGCGCCGGCAGCGGTGCCGAAACGGGTTGTTTGCTGGTCATCCGGAGCGCTGGCTTCAATGCTTTCAGTGGAAGTCGGATTATTATCGACTTTCAAATCAACTTTTTGCACTAAGCCGGGCAAGGCCTTAAAACCGTCGGAAGTTTGTAAAAAAACATAATACTTGCCTTTTGATTTAACGTCAAAATTGAATTTCAAACCGCTGTAATTCGCGTTCATTTGCACCGTACTGCCATCGGCCCAAATCTGGGGCTGGCAATTAGTGTCAGCGCCGCAGACGCGGTCAACATCGCTAAAATCGGCATCTTTAGCGGACAAATAAATTTGAGCTTCAGCGGCGGCGGAAGCAGTGGTACTGCGGGTAAATAAGAACTCTTTGACTTTGGCATCGCAATCTTTTTCTTGCAAAGTGAACCGCTGCCAAGAATTGCTAATTTTATAATAATAAAATTTGCCATCGGAAATAATCTCGGCTGGCATGCCTGTGCCGGCGTAAGAATTGTCATAATAAGCGATAACGGGTTTGAAGCCGGAGATTAATCCTGATTTAGCGGAATCATCCTTGCTGAAAATAAAGTTTATAGCGGTAACATCCGCCCGATAATGATCGCCGCGGGCGCTCCAAACATGTAAAACATTACCGACATTGTAAGCGGTCGCTAATTTAAAGTCAGCTGGCAAGCCACGCGTTTCTTCTTTCTTCACTTCCGACCACCGCGGCAAATCATTGGCATTATTGCAAGAATTCGGCTGTTGCCAATAGGCGTAATTGCCGTCAGTATCCATTATTTCCAAATAAGTTTTTTCGCTGCCGCCAATCGTTAAAGTATAGGTATAAGCGGCAAGCGGATGGAAATTGGCCGGCAAATTGGTTTTAGGCCCGACATACTTGCTGCCCGTCACCCATTGGCCGTTTTTCAAAGTCAAATATTTTCCGGCGGCGTCCCAGAACTGCACCGCCTCGGCGGGACAATTGCTGTTGTCATCATTAAAATAATAACCCAAAACCGGTTTGAAATTAGCGGGCAAACCGGCTGCTTGCCAGGGCGCTTTATCAACTTTGTGCCAGCTTTCTCCGCCAACAATGCTTTCCCTGGCATAAACCTCTCCTTTACTGTTCCATAGATAAAGTTTGCCGTCTCCGTTATTGTAATAACCGAATTTAGGCACGAAAGTGTTGGGCAAATTAACGCAGGATTCATCTCCGCCGCCTATTACCACAGCCGTACTCGGCTTAATGACATTGGTGACGCTATCATAAGTAAAATCGCCGATTGACGGTAAATCATCATCTTGATAGAGGCGACAACTGCCCTCCACATATTGCCCGTTGGCGAAACAATCGTTTTGCGATTGGCAGGCCTGGCCGGTGTTATCTCCCATCACGCAAACATTAGCAGCGCCGCTGTCTCGGCAATACCAAGTCCAGAAATTAGTATTAATGCAACTGCTGCTGTCGCCGTCTTTGCAGTTGGCATTAGTATCCTCAAAAGGAAAATATCGCGCCGCCGGCCAGGGATTATCGCACTCAACATTCATAATAGACATCGTGCCCCGGCCTTCGCCGACATTAACGCCGTTATTTGCCGCATTATTGTCAGCAGCGCTAATGGACAAAATACTCTTACCGGTTTTTTTGCCTGGCGTCATCCAGATATCAAAACTGTTATTATTGGTGTAATCAACAGTGGAAGAAACCATGTCGGTATTTAAATTGGACAAAACCCAACTAAAGGAAGCGCGCAAAGGATAGCCGTGGCCATCCCGAGCCCAGGAACGATAAAGATGCTGATTGCCTGATTTATAACTGACGCCCTCTGCCACTATCGGAGCGCCTGTAGCATCCAAACTATAGCCGCTTTGGCTGGGATTATTTGTCCAAATTGCCGACATGTCGTCGTCATAAGGATCAGCCGAGTAACGGCCGCAATCATCGGGCTTGCCTTGAGCCGGATCGGAATTGCAGAAAAAAGAATCCACCGTTTTTTGATCGCCTTTGGGCCAAACGTTTGTCGTAACTTTTTTTATCTGGCAAGCGGTGGCAAAAGTCAAAACCGTGGCCGCGGTTGTAGCCCTGACTTTGGACTTAATATAACTGATCGCGGCGCGATATTCGGTATTGGCTTCCCAATTATTATTTTTATTGATGTAATTCAATTCATAACTGTCATTATCAACGGAATAACCGATGATTTCTAAATTATTAGTTACCCCCTCCCTGGTGGTGAAACTGGCGCTATCTTGGAAATTACCCCAGCGCATTTGTTGCAAGGCGCTGGAATCAAACGTCTTTTCTGACAATTTGCACCAATAATCGGCGGCCATAACCGAACGTAAGCCGAACATGCGTTTGACGAATGACACTAATTGCTTAATGGTCCGTTGCCAAAAACCCAAATTATTGGCGGCGATGCAATCACCGCTCGGCGCCGTTGTGCCATTATAACCTTTATATAAAGTAATAGTGAATTCGCTCACATCTTTAGCCGGATGGAATTGCCAAATGCCATTGGGACACGGATTCAAGCCGACGCCAAACGGTTCGCAATATTGAGCGTTTTGATCCAATTGGAACGTCCAAGAATAACTGTCCAAAATACCGCTGTCTAATTTATTATTCCGGCAAGTGCCGCTCTTCTCGGCCGAGTTAAGCAAGCAAGTGGCGCCGCAACGTTTGTCAGCTCCGTTTTTTCCTGAACCGTCGTCACACTCTTCTCCGGTTTCTATTCGATTGTTGCCGCAAACCGGCGCGCTCGGCGCGGAACCGGTATGCAGACAATCGGCAGTGCAGCCGACGGAATTTTTAAAGCAAACTTTAGAAACCGCAACGGAGCGCGCGCTGACCTGAATGGTAGTGGTGCTGATATTGTTATTATCGCAATTTAAGGCCGCATACTTGCCGCTGCCGGACGCATAACCGGCTTCATACAAACACTTAGAACTGCAACCGTCGGCGGAATTGGCATTGCCGTCATCGCACTGCTCGCCGTATTCTATCCGGGCGTTGCCGCAACGGGAATTCCAACGCGCGTTAGCGCCTTCCCATAAACAAACCGCGGAACAACCGTCATTATTTTTGATATTGCCGTCATCGCAATCTTCTCCCGGTTCAACCAGCTTATTGCCGCAAGAAGCCGAATTGGAATTGCCTTTGGCGCGGCAGGACTCGTCGCAATAATCTCCGGCCGAAAAAAGCTTGCCAACCTCATCGGCCGATAAGGCGCGATTATAAACTTTTAGTTCATCAATCAAACCGTCCCATTGCCCCTGATCCAGATAATCGGCGCGATGCCCGATTCTAAGAGGCGTGGCTAAATCGTAAGCGACAGAGGAAATAGCGGTTTTTACGCTCCCCGCTTCTTGGCCGTTGATATACAACTTAATGCTGTTACCCGGGATAAAAACGCCCGTAACCAATGTCCATTTGCCGCCGTAATTGCTGAAAAAGTCGGGATAAGTAACGACGGCGCGCTGGCCGCTGTTGTCAAAAATCTGGAAGAAAATTTCATCCGGCGCCGGGCACCCCCAACGTAAGGCGCAGCCCCAATCATCGCCTAAAGTCCAACCTCTAAGTTGTGAAGCGTCATCGCTGTATTTATAAGTTGAGGCGATAATACCCAAACCGCGATCATCTTTGGCATCGGCCAGACCTAAAACACCATTATCCAATCTCACCCAAGCCGAGATGGTTAAAGGATTACTATTCTTCAGTTGGCTGACCAAACCAGCCGAATTAGTTGTTTCCAAAGCGGTTTGGCCGGTGGAACCGACAAATTTCGGCGCTTGGCCGAAAGGACTGCCGACAAAAGAAATATTGGTGTTGCCGGCTGAACGTAAAGCATAATTATGGCCGGAGCTGTCAATTAAATTATTTCCGGCGGCAAATTTATAATAAGCCACTAAAGCGGCGTCTTGGGCCGCACATTCGGCTAAAGAAGTATCGCATAGGTCTTCGCCTTCTTTTATTAAACAGGTGCTGCTATCGCAAAAACCATCATAAGGATCGCCGGGACGGAAAGGATAAACCGTGGGGTCGCATTGCTCGCTGCCTTTGCTTTGGCTGGTGGCGTAGTTTAAGCCGCCCAATTGGGAATTAGCAAAAGATATCGGCCCAGACGATCCGCCCTTAACCACAACCCGGTAAGGCGTAGCCGTAGCTAAAAGACCGACTGGTTTTACCGCCACTTCATTAGTGAATTGCTGTTCAGCCAAAGTCGGATAAACCAAATTAAGAGGTTGATTGGCGCCGCTTATAACGCAAGCCGCATCGCCGACGGCGCATTGATACAAAAGTATATTGTCATTTTCCTTCAAACTGGCGCTGATGGCATCGGTCGTGAATTTGAATCTGACTTCAGTATTTAAGCAGGCATCATTAGTCGGATTTATTACTTTGAAACCGCCATAACCTATTTGCAACTCGCCTCGGCCCCATTTATCAGCGGAACAAGTCGCTCCGCCTTGGGCTGAACCGACGGCTCGGGCTTTAATATTGGTAAAACCCTCACTATTGCCGAACACTTTAACGACAGGGGCGGAGCCAGTATAAACAACAGGGCAAACACCGGCGCTGGAAACAGAACAAATTTGCGCTACGCCATTGCCGGTAGCGGCATTGCAAGCGGTATTTTCATCACTTAAATTAAGGAGAGAACTCCACTGCCAAATATACAAATAAGGATTCAAATGCTGGCATTTATGTTGCGGATCGGCAATGTAAATCTGGCTTTCATCAGTATATTTCATGAGTTTCTTTTGCGGTAAAACGCCGACAAAATCAATCGGGCAATCAACTGCTCCGGTCTTAAAATACCAAAAATAATCATTTTGCCCGTCGCTAAAATAATTATCGCCCAAAGACGGGGTCTGCAAGACGCCTTCTCTCACTTCATCTATGCCTTGTTTACTCTTGGCTCCCCTCACTCCGTTATCACCCCCCAAGATTATGACGCGATAAAAGGTATTGGGATCAAGCCGAACCGGACCGCTATTATTAAACGGGCTCAAACGAATGCCTTCGGCCGCCAGAGAATCATATTGCTCCGCCGGCGCGCTGACAATTTCCTGCCAAGACAAATCGCTATGGCTGTAATTAAAAATATCCAGTTGCCATTTGCTTAAATCTATATCCGCGCAAGCGTTTAAAGAAGTGGATAAAACATCGTTAGCGGCGTTTGTCCCGGCGCATTTTTGCACTTTAATTCGGGTTCTATCCAAAGTTGCGTTTGTCATGTTACGGCTGAACAACGCCAAAAGCGAGGCGTTAATGCAGGCCTCGGTGGTTGTACCCCTAAATGGCGACGGGCTTTGCAACTTTCCGGCCAAACCATTGTCGCCGACGACACAAACGGGATTTTCCACCACAATCGGATCGGTAAAATTATTATGGCCCGGGCAGGTCCCGCTGTTGCCGGTAGTCAACTCTATGCTGGCGATGCGGAAATAACCCTGATCGGAGGAAGTAAACAAAGCGTCCTGGTAAGTCCGCCAATCGCTTTCTTTTTGCGCCGTAGAAGTGGCTTTAGACCTAATAAAGTCGCTAATGATTGAATAATTATTCGTGCCTTTGGCCCAGATGCCGTTTGTCTGCTCTTCCTCCTGCCAACTCCAATTAAAGGTATCGGCGTTAAGCATAATGCAAACATTATCTTCGCTCAAAACATCGGATTTATGCGGCCGTTCCTGGCCATAATAACGGTTGACGAATTTCTGCGGCGAACAATGCACGCAACCGACGCGGCAATATTTATCATTGTCTCCTTGGCTGCGAGTATGAAAATTCCAACAGAAAGCGGCATGGGGGAACTTTGTCAAATCATCGCAACCTCCGGATTGCAACGCTTGCTGGTCCACATAAAGCGGAAACCCTTCATAACTGACAACTCCGCTGGTGAGCACTACTTTGTAATCAGTATCGGCCTCTAAGGTCTGCGGCATGAATTCAAAATAATCAAATAAATCGGGACTGCCAAGATCGCGGCTGGCATAAGAACTGAAAGAACCGTTGGGTATGACCGGCTGCCATTCTCCGCTAACGTCTTTTTTGTAGATTTTCAAATTTTTCCAACCTGGCATGGTTAAATCAGTTTCAACTTCGTTCAATGACTTTACGTCCATCGGCCTATTAAATCTGGCGGAAATAGCGGCGTTCAAGCAGGCCTCGGAGTTAGTTACTCCGGCGGTAGCCATTGTCCATCTATCTGAGGGAGTCGGCGAGGGAAGGTTGTCCCCGTCTTTGCAAGCTGAACCGCGCGAACAATCCACGACAACGTAAAACTTTTTCGGTCCCAACTCATGAGTGGCCAAAAAAGTCCAAGAATACAGCGACAACGAGGCCTGTTGTCCTGTCGGATAACAAACTTGATTGGGCAACGGTTCGCAACCGCCCCAGTGGCCGTTGGCCTGACAGACGCGTTGCTGTTTGCAATTACCCAAATCAGGGCAACTCTTTAAATCAGTTTGATTGGGAGTGCACAACTGGGCTGCAGGTACGCAAGTGCAGGCCTCATGCGCCAACGAGATTTCATTAATTACCAAATGATCGGTGGAGGACGACTGACCGATTTTATTGGTTTGACCCGGGGAGGAATTGGGGAAATAGACAAAATCTTTAACTGAACCCGTATACAAGCCGTCAACCTTTCTTCCCCAAGAGCCGGGCGAAAAAGCAACGGTGGAAGAATTATAAATTATAATATCGGCAATCTCATCACCCAGGCCTTTGATAAAAGCTATAGTGCCTTGATCTTTTCTAAGTTGGAAATTATTACCGGGATTAAGGGTGGATGTGCTGATGATGAAATAATTGCCGGCTTCCAGGATAACGCCTCGCGGTATAAAATAAGTGGCCGCGCTGCTATCGCTCAACAAATCAGCGATGCTTTCTTGCCGGCCGGAATAAACGATACGCCAATCATCCAAGCTAACGGGGGAAACGGTGGGATTATATATTTCCACCCACTCTTCATTAGAACCAGCAGTATCGCAACCCAAATCATTGCCGCAATTTTTAGGATCGCAAGTGCCATCCTGCCATAAATCGGACAAACAACGACGGCCGGCCTGCGGCGAAAGCGAGGCCAAGAACGACCAAGAATACAAACCTAATGAAGCTGGATTAGTCCCCAAATAGGGCACGCAAGCAGAATCATTTTTAACACAAACTCCCCAAGTATTGTCCGCCCGGCAGGTTTTCTGGCCGAGACAGCCGCCTAAATCGCAACCCATGACGGCGTTTTGCGCCGGATCGGAATTGTAAACGCATTCCTGGCCGGCAGCTTTTTGGCAAGTGCAGTTCTTGGCCATATCGCAATCAACGCGATAAAACCATTTACCGATATCCTCCGACTTATTGCTGCAGCCCTGGCAAGTCAAATTGCTCCGGCAATCGGCGCTGGAAGCAAAACACACGGCCGGATCACCGCCGATATTGTCACCGCAGGAATCGCCTTCGGAACCATTGCCGATATTGAATAAAACGGAATTGCTATAACCGCCATTGTAAACTCTGACCACTGAATCGCCACGCCTGCCCTCCGGCACAACATCTTTAACTGTCGTGTCGGTCCAAGAGACGGCGGCGGTGGAAGTTACGCCGACTAAGCGCCAATAATTCACACTGGAGTCGCGAACATACCAAATTACTTTGCCCGTACCGTCGGCGGCAAAGCCGCGACCTGTCAAATCAACGGCTGTCGGATAAACGCCGCTGGTCGGATCAATTGAGCATAAACCGGGCAATTTGATATTATTAGCTAAAAAATCCCAAGTATTGCTCACTAAAGGCGATTGCGGCTTAGTTTTATTGATGACCTCAATTTTGTAATTGGCCGGCAAATCATTAACTGAATCCAAACCAGTCGGCACTTCAATGACAATCTTGTTATCCTGCCAGACCGAGGCGCAGTCGGCTAATTTGGCTAAGGTGATTGCTCCGCTGTTTTTGGCGACAAACCTGACCTCGCCGGCCACTCGGCCAAAACCGCGACCATAAACAGTCAGATAATTACCGGCGGCGCCATAACCGATATCATCGTCCAAAGTATTAATATCACGCAAACTGCTGTCATTATTAGGATCAAAAGACGGGTCAACCCAGGTAATCACCGGATTTCCGACGCAATAACAATTCGCGCCGCAATAATTGATGCAATTGGAATCGTCGCACACCGGGCTGTCGGGACGGGTGCAGGGAAAATCCGAACAGTTCTGGGCGCAACCGCCGCCGCAATCAATACCTTGTTCATCCACGTCCTTAACGCCGTTAAAACAATGACTGGGAGAAAATTTAGCTTGGATTTTATTGGAGGGATAGGATTTATTATTGGCAAAAGATCGCAAAGTGGTGGAAGACAAACTGTCGTATTCGGCCAAAGAGGTATCCCAGGAAAGAGTGGCGGCCGCGGCATTATATTGCTGATTATTGATGGTGATGATTTGTGAAACGACATTGGCCGAACCGATTTGTTTTTCCGTATTATCTTTAAGATCAAATAATGAGAGTTCGCTGACGGCATCATCCGCATTGTAAGAATAAACCTTGACTTGCAAAGTCGGGCTCTTGGGCACTTGCACGCTGCCGTAAAAACCCACAGTGCACTCGCGACTGCGCCGCTCTTGCGGCCAATTGGGAAAAGCCGAATCGGAAAACTCGCAAATAGTCACTTTTTTCTTTGTGCTGTCAGGCAAGCAATCGGCGCCGATGCAATTCGGTATGCAACTGGGATCAGTCAGAACGCAACCGCCCCAAAACTCGTCATCACCGCAAATCTGTTGGCCACCGCAACCGCCGCTGCTGCAAGATTTGATATCGCCGGGAGTACACGGCTGCCCTTGAGGATTGAACCAGGACATTAAAAATGAAGCGATGGCAAAAGCGGAAAAAATGATCACTAAGCCGATAATCGCATTATAGATCATTTTTTTGGCTTTATTGACTTTATCCGGATCGCCTCCGGCCGTCATCCATAAAAAGCCGGCGTAAATAATTAGCAGTAACGCCACCACGCCCAGTAAACCGAAAACAACCTGCAGAATGCGACCGATAATCATACCCAAACTGGCAGTACCGAAAATTCCTGACAAACTTTCTAATGTGGGCGCGCTTGGAGTTTGCGCCCAGGCAAAATTACCGACGGCAAAAAATGCCGCCAATATCAGCAGGGAAAAAACGATTTTCAATTTTGTCTTGCGTTTTACAGGCATGACCGCCTATTAGCTTAATTTTAATCGCAACCGTTGCCGTCGCAACATTTTCCCAAACAGCACTTAGTTGCTCCGTTTGCATCGGCTATGGGAAAATCCTTGGTAACCACCCAGCTGCCGTATTTAAATTTTGTCGTATCCGCAGAAGTGGCGATCGGTTCCATGCAGGTCTTGGCGCAATTAACTTTAGCGCCCGTAATATCTTTACAATTCATATAACCGAAAGAGGCGGGATTGGTTTTGTTTATCGGAGACGGCATAGTCAAGGCAACATCGGCGACGCAACCGGCGGTATTATATTCGTCATCAATCTTATAACGGCATTTATTAAACTCAATATTCGCTTGATAGCTCCAACCTGCGGGCAGCGCTGATGAATCAGCGGCGGCATTTTGCGGACCGGAACCGGGCAAATAACAATTCTGCGTGACTGATTCCAGGCCCGAACCGGCGCCGGGCGCGTAGGTAACCGCTTGGTCGTAAGGGTTGTGATCAACTAAGGCCACGCTATAATCAATCAAGCCATCACCTGAACCCTGGCCGTAAACATCGCCTTCGTCTAAATTATTTACTGCCGCCCAATAACCGACAGGGTTGGCGTTTTGCGTTACCGTGCCTAACATTAAAAAACGGGTATAGAAATTACGGTCGGCCAAACCTTCACCATAACCGAAACCGGGCTTAAGGGTAACGGGATTCATTAGTCGATCAAAAGCGA
Source organism: Candidatus Buchananbacteria bacterium (assembly GCA_041666945.1). Taxonomy (GTDB): domain Bacteria; phylum Patescibacteriota; class Patescibacteriia; order 2-01-FULL-39-33; family 2-01-FULL-39-33; genus CAISTG01. The sequence goes on from JBAYFY010000003.1 coordinate 23,030, forward strand.
AAACAACCGGATCGCCAAAGACCTCGCTGCTATCCTGCCCCCAACTCTCATCGCCTCGGGGCTGGATGGAAAACAATAACGGCGATTTATCATCAATTACCGTGGAAACAAAAAATGACCAGGAAAAATCATCGCCTTTCGTCGGGTTGGCATCGTAAGTCGGCTTTTCAATCCCATTATCAATTACAAACGTATCATTGACCAAATAAGGATTGGTTTTGCCGGAGTAGCCATAAAGCGCGCCGGAAACGGCTTGCCCCGTACGACCCTCCGCCACACCCACGGTTTTGCCTTGGTTATCAACCGCATTAGTGTAATTGCCATTTAAAGAATTACCGGACATATCCGTAATGCCGCTGGTATCAGTCAAAGCGGCTTGAGGATAATAAATATCGTCTTTCTTGCAACGATCATAAGCGCCACCCTCGCATTGCCCGCCCCAGCGCTTGCACCAAACATTACTGCCGTCATCAACGCTTTTGCCTTGGCAGGATTGCAAAACGGCTGCGGCAACCACGATTTGGAATGGTTCGGATTTGGCAGCGGCTCCGGCCGAAGGGTCAATCCAGCAGTATCTTTCTTTACCGCAAGCATTCTGGCCGCAAGGATAAATGCCGGTCATTTGCACGGTCTTATACTGATTAGAAACATCATACTTAATTCTATCGGCGGGAATGTCAATCCAAGTGTTGCCGACTTTAGTTTGAACCTTGACCGTATCGGTTAAATTCAACGGATTAATTGCTTTATTGAAAGTAACAAAGAAAATGGAATTATTATAAACGTCAGGTGCCGCGCCTTGCTGGGTTTTGAGTTGATTTTTATTTTTACCGGATAAATCGCCAACTATGGTCATGATGCTATCAGCCGCCGATTTATCAATGCTTAAGTTATTGGCTCCGGCTCCTTTTGGTTTGATAATCAAATATGCCGGCGAGCCCGCGGGGCTGACTGAGACATCAACTAAATTCTTCGCTCCCGAACCGGCGATGGCATTCCGCAGATTTTCCAAAGTGCCGCCAATATTACCGGCCTTAACCACTGCGGTATAATTAACTGTTGCCGGTTGACCGTCAATTCCGACTTGGGTCTTGGCGACGTTGACGCCGTTAGCGTAGGCATCAGAAGCAAAAATGAAATTAATTTTATTAGCGCCGTTATTAATAACATAGGTATCGCCGGCAACGGCCGTTTCGGCCGTAAATCTCCATTGACTGCCTTGGGTAAAAGTTCCGCCTTCCGCGGCTATAGTCAAACCGTTGCCTAAATCAAAACTGACGCCGCTGACAATAGTAAAGGTCTTGCCGGTAAGCGGAGCTGGGGAATCATTAGTAAAAGCAGCGCTTCTGCCATCGCTGGAAACGGTAAAAGTTGCTGTCCCCGCGCCCAAATCAAAACCGCTCGGCGTACTGACATGGGCCTTAAAGCCGGCGGGAACATTGCCGCTGGCGTTAGTTAGCTCTTTCTTCAGGGCTCGGCCCAAAAAATATTCGCCTTGCAGTTTAACCGGCTTTTCTGCTTTCAAATTAACTAAGGATAGTAAAGTAGTGGTAGATCCGCCGGTAGTGGATTGCGAGGAAACGGAATATAAATCCGGCTCCGTATCAGGGTAAGGATAAACTTCATATTTAACCACCTGCGGCGGATTCAAATCCAATTTGCCGTTTGTCTTGAATGACCAGGTATAATAATCCATCTTCCATAGTTTGAAAATCGACTCGCCGGTGGAAGAAGCAATAATGCCGTTTTTCAACGTAACCATAAATTCTCTATTGGCGCCGTCTTCTTTGCCTAAGAAAGAATTGGTTAAAAACACAAAGGTCTTATCATTGCCCGGAGTTTGAGTGACGGTGGTACTGGCGCCGTTAAAAGTTTGCGCGGTGAAATCGCCGTTTTCCAAACACTTGCGCGGGGTAGCTTCGGTATCGGCCTCGCAGATTTCAATGTTAGCGCTGGCGCTGTTGGAACAATAACCAGCGGCATTGGGAACGCAAATGCTGTCAGGTTTGATATTTGATTTGAAAGTTACCACGATCCTGGTGTTAATCGGCACATTGGTCTGATTGGGCGCGGGATAAACGCTTTCAATCGGCCCGTTGCCGATACCGCCACGACCCCAATCGTCCGGTCCGCCGGGTATGCCGCCGCCGGGTATGCCGCCGCCTCCGCCTCGGCCGAATATTCCCATTAACCAAGTAGTAATGGCGAAAGCCGCAAAAATTATAACTAAACCGATAATGGCGTTATAAATTATTTTCTTGGCTTTATTGACCTTATCCGGATCGCCTCCAGCCGTCATCCAAATGAAACCGCCGTAAATAATTAAAAGTACCACGATTACTCCCAATAAGCCGAAAATAACTTGCAACACCCGGCCGATGTAAGTGGCTAACGAGGTTTCAGTGGCAATCCCGGCGGCTTGGCCGACCGCTTGCAGATTAGCATCTTGCGCCAGAACGGAACCGGCTAAAAAGAGACCGCAAAGGGAAATAAAAAACACCAAAATCAGCGCCAATGCCTGCTTGGTGTTTAAAGTCACGATCAAAAACGACTTTAGTTTTCCGCCCCGGGCGGAATTTGATCGGGAGAACTTTTGCATGGGGACAAAAGCTTTTAACATAATTGCTATTTATACTCGGACTTAGTCCGATTATTTATCACCTTCCAAATTTAATGCCAATCCACTAAGACAACCGACGAACGGCATAAAAAATTATTGACGCGGTTCGTTTGCTGACAACAACGATTATTTGCCCAACTCTTCTTTAACAATCCGACTGACGACAGTGCCATCGGCGGCACCCTTGGCGGCGGCCATAACCGCGCCCATAATCTTGCCGAAACCGGCCGGACCCGGATTGCCTTGCTCGGCAATGACTTTCTTCACCAATTCCCTGACCTGATCTTCGGACAATTGTTCCGGTAAAAACTTAGCGATCAAATCTATCTCCGCCTGTTCTTTGGCGGCTAATTCTTCGCGATTCCCTTGTTTGTAAGAAACAATGGAGTCCTGGCGTTTCTTAACTTCCGATTTTAAGACAGCCAAAACGTCTTCATCGGATAACGGCTCTTCCTTAGGTATCAATTTCTCAATTTTTTTGTTGGCGATAGCGGATTTAAGCAGGCGCAAAGTGGAAACGAGAGATTCATTTTTAGCTTTGTAAGCGGTTAAAAACGCTTCGTTGATTTGTTGATCTAACATAGTTTTATTCTAAAAATCCGTAAAATCTAAGATCTATGAGGCAAAAATCGTTAATGGCTTAATCCAAAAAATTTACTGCTAATTTTTTCCGGTTAAGATCCTGCACGCTCCTTCCAACCTGCTTAAAACAGATTGGAAAGCGGCCTGAAGGCCTTATAAATCATCTCTTATAACCGCCGCGGGTCGGTTCTTCCACTAATTTGCCGATTTTTTTCAAATATTCGCGCTTGGCGGTAATTTCCTCTCGGCGGGCAGCGGCTGATCTGACGGCGGTCTTGTTTTTCTTGGGTTTATGAAAACGGATTTTTTTGGCTTGCAAAATTCGCCCGCTCTGCTGGACTTTCTTAGAAAATCTGCGGACCAACGATTCAAAACTCTCGCCTTTCTTTCTTTTTACTTCTGCCACGATTGTTCACCTCTCTTTCTTTTGGTTATAAAGTTTATCAAGTTATAAAGTCAGCCAAGCATTGCGCTTTGACAAACTTTATCAACCCGACAAACTTTGTAAAATTAATAATTAATTTAGTAATCCTCTCCGCCCGCATCGGGCGCGGCATCATCAATCGCCGGTTCGGCCGGTTCATCTATCGTGTTTAAGTCATTCTCCGCTTCCCTTTCGCCATAGTCATGCTTGAAACGCTTATGAGACAAGGCGGCTTTGGTTTCTTCCGTATCAATAACGGCTACGCCTTCATCGCCGCTGTATTTTTCCAGTCGTTTGGTCAATTCGGTTTCAATCTTATTAAAATCAACTATTTCTTGCACGCCGCCGTTCATATCACGGAACATAATGGTGCCGTCACTGACTTCTTTTTGGCCTAAAATCAAGCAGTATTTGACTTTTGATCTGTTGGCTTGCTCCAGTTGCGCTTTTAAGCCGTCCTTATAAAAGGCCTGGGACAATTTGAACTTGTGGCGCAGCGCTTCATACAGCACCAGGGCTTTTTTCTTGGCGCTTTCACCCAGTTGAGCGATAAACACATCGGGTTGGTAGGGTTCGGCCACGTCCAAATTCCTGTCTCGCAACTTGGCCACGACGCGATCCATGCCGATAGAAAAACCGCAAGCCGGCGTATTTTCTCGTCCGCCCATAAGTTCCACCAAACCATCGTAACGTCCGCCGCCGCCCAAAGCGTTTTTGCCTTCAAGATCATCGGCTGACCAATATTCAAAAATTGTCCGATTGTAATAATCCAAACCGCGAACAATCCAGGGGTTTAAAGCATACGGCAGATTGAGTTCATCCAAATATTCCAAAACTTTCATGAAATGCTTCTTGCAATCATCATCCAGATAATCCAATATCTGCGGCACATCGGCTTTTAATTCTTGGCAACCCGGTTCTTTGCAATCAAGCAAGCGCAAAGGATTTTTGGCCAAACGGGATTCGCAATTCTCGCACAATTTTTTGACATGCTGGCGATAATATTTCACCAAGGCCTTTTTGTACTCCTCGCGGCAAACGGAACAACCGATGGAATTCACCTGGATCACCGCTTCTATGCCTAAATCATTCAGTAAATTATAACCCATCAAAATCAATTGGGCGTCCAAAGCCGGACCATCCTCGCCGATTGCTTCATAGCCCGCTTGGTAAAATTGGCGGAAGCGCCCAGATTGCGGCTTCTCATGGCGGAACATTGATCCGTAATAAAAAAACCTTACCGGTTGGGGTTGATTCAAAAAGCCGTGCTGGATGAAAGCGCGCACCACGCTGGCCGTGCCTTCAGGACGCAACACCAGATTATCCCCGCCCTGGTCAACAAAAGCGAACATTTCTTTTTCTACAATGTCCGTCTGTTTGCCGATGCCTTTGGCAAAAACATCAACATACTCCAAAACGGGCGTATCAATCTTGCCATAGCCGTAATCATTGGCAATTTTAACAGCGGCATTTTCCGCCAATTGCCAATATTTCTGATCCTGGGGCAAGATGTCGCGCATACCGGTAACCGTAATAAACTCACGGCTCCGTTTTTTTCTGGGTTTATCAAGCGATTCTTTGTCAATATTTTTAGTTCGAGGCATACAATGAATAAATTCCAATATCTTGGTTATTATTTATATTTTATATTCTGGCGTGCTGAAAACGGTGAAGCGGCTGAATGGCCAGCCGCGAATCCAGGTCCGGCCGACAATCAAATCCTTTTTGACTGATCCGAAAATCCGGGAATCCAACGATTGCCCGCGATTATCACCCAACAAAAAGTACTCATCTTCGGCTAAAGTCACTTCGCCGTAGCCGCGTACCGGCAAGACCGTTTCCGTGCCGGCCAATAAATAAGTTTCTCCCAACTTCTCGCCGTTGATATACACGGCATTGTCTTGAATCTTTACCTTATCGCCGGGCAAACCGACGACACGCTTGATAAAATACTGTTTAGTGTCTTTAGGATACTTGAAAACAACGATGTCGCCCCGCTGGGGCTCATTAAAACGATAACTGATTTCGTCAATGATCAAATATTCATGATCGTAAAAGTTCGGTTCCATGGACGCTCCCTTGACATAAAACGGCTGAATCAAAAAATATCTGACGGGTAAGATAATAACTAAAGAAATAATGGCTACTCTGACCATTTCCCAAATAAATTCGGAGATTGCCTGCCATCTTGAACGGCCAGGACTAAAACCATCGGAAATCTGATAATTATCCATAAATACTAAAAATCAATTAGAGATAAAGCGATTTGAGTTATCCCCAACTATTCAATTATTATATTTTAATCATAACATAAAACCCCAACAAAAATCAAGGCCAATAACGTCTTTTTTCCACAATTGATTAGATTAAAGCAATATGTTATGATATATAAAGATATTCTATAAAATATTTTTTTAAAAAGCGGGTAAACGGCCGTATTTTGACTTTTTCAGACGGGATTAACCGCTTTTCTTTTTTAAGGAAATTAAAGAAAGTAAACTGAAATTATGTCCGACCCCATCAGAGTTAATTTTATTGATACCCCCATAGACCAAAAAAATCGGGCTTTTACCGCCCCAAGGCAACTCCAGCCAGAACTGGAAACCGCCGGTTTAGCCGCGCCCAATCGACGGCGGCATTTTAGTTTTAAAAAATTGATCATCAGCTTCGCCGTAGTGGCCATTGTGGCCTTTATTGTTTTTTCTTCCTCCGTCGCTTTTTCTAACGAAAATCTAATTAAAAATTTATCACAATTCAATTGGCTTAGCCAGGTTGGCAATTTAATCACTTCCGCCGATCGCGAGCTTAAAGGCGAAAGCGATGATCGCATTAATTTCATCATCATGGGCATTGGCGGCGGCGATCATGAGGGAGCGGAATTGGCGGACACGATTATTCTCGCCAGTTACAAACCTTCCACCAAGCAGATCGCCCTAATGTCTATCCCCCGAGATTTGTATGTCAAAAGTTCTGGTTACGGCTGGGTAAAAATCAATGGCATTCGCGCTATCGCCGACAAAAAGAAAGCGGGTAGCGGCGATGAAGCCATGCGCCAAACTCTGTCTGATTTGTTAGACATAGCTATCCACTACTACGCCACGGTTGATTTTGACGGCTTTGAAAAATTAATTGACGACTTCGGCGGCGTGGACATTGAAGTAGAGCGCGATTTAGTGGATTATTCTTATCCTATCCGCGGCCGCGAAGACGCCTACCCGATTGAAAGCCGTTACGAAAAGCTGGTGATAAAAAAGGGCCAACAGCATATGGACGGCGCCCTGGCTCTCAAATACGCTCGCAGCCGCCACGCCTTGGGTACGGAGGGATCGGATTTTGCTCGTTCCAAACGCCAGCAAAAAATCTTGCTCGCCCTGAAGGACAAGATCTTAGCGCCGGGCACTTTCTTCAATCCGCAAAAAGTCAACGGATTGTTAGAAATGTACAATGAGAATGTCCACACCAATCTGCAGGTTTGGGAAATAACGCGCCTCTTGCAGTTCGGCCGCGATATTGATTTCAGCCAAGGCATTATCACTTACAGCTTAGTCGACGGAACAGAACAGTTCTTATATGATCAGATGGTTAATGGCGCTTATGTGCTTCTGCCTTACGGCGGCAATTACGATAAAATAAAATTTATTTGGCAGAATATTTACCTGCCGGAAATCGGCAAGGATTTGTTGATTGATAAAACCAAGTGGGCGGAATTCAAGGATTCAACTTCCACTAAAGCCACCACCACTTCAGCCGCTGCCCCTGCCATAAAAAACAATACTGCGGCCGATAAAACAGTTGCGCCAACGGCGGCGGAGGTCGCCAAGCTCTATCCCGATGATGAACCGGCAACGCAACAGGAATTGACTTATCAAAGTGAAAAAGCGCGCTTGGAAATTTTAAATGGCACGATGATCACCGGTTGGGCCGGGCAGGAAGCGACCCGTTTAAAAACCAAGGGTTTCAATGTGGTTAATAGCGGCAATGCCGCGACTAAGGGCTATACTTCCATTAAAATTTACGACTTAAGCCGCGGCAAATACCAATTGACTACTTCGGAATTGCAAGTTATTTACGGCGTGGAAGCCGCGACTCCACCGGCCAGCTTAAAATCATCCGCTGATATCGTGGTTATCTTGGGAAAATAATGTTAAAATCATATGAAAAAAAAATCATTTTGGGATAAAATGCCCGGCGGTGAATTATTTTTACAAGAGCGCTGGGCGGAAAAAGCTGAAGAAGAAAGAAAGGAGGGAGAAGAAAGAAAATCAACAAAAAGTGATTTTAAAACCATAGGAGAATCCGCTGATGAAGAAGTTGAATCAAAAGAAATAAAAATTTATTATGAAATGATAGAAGCTGTAAAACAGGATGATGACTTGCAGCCCTTATTAGCCGATCTCAACAAGGCCATTATTAGTTACGCCAACAATTGCGATAATCTAAGGGAAAATAGAAAAAGCCCTGAAAAAACAAAAGAGTTGGGAGATTACGACCATCAACGCAACATATCCCATAATGCCTTAATCGCCGCACTCAATGCTTTATCTCGCGCTTATGTCAAAAAATACGGCAAAAACATGTGGCGCTACCAAATAGATGAAGGTAGCGGAGACAGAGAAAGAATCGGCTATTGGGCGCGATTGGTTTCCAAGCATGTAAAAAAATTAGTTGGGTAGTTTTTATTGCTATAATAAGTTAAAATATCTTACAAAATTCATCATTGCACAATAAAACCCCCCGGTTAATCCGGGAGGGTTTTATTATTATCGCTTTATTTTTTCAAACGCAATGCTCCCAATTTTATTGCCAAGCGTTTCTTAATGCGGCTTCATGATCAAATCAAGTTACGATGGAAATTAATTTTCCCTTAATGAAAATGATTTTTTTCGGTTCGCCAATTAAATATTTTTTGACGTTCTTATCAGCCAAAGCAGCTGTCTTAACCGCTTCTTCGGTTGCATCTGTCGGCAAAATCAACTTAGCCCTGATCTTGCCGTTAACCTGCACCGGAATTTCTTTTTCCGCATCAATAATTTTTTCCGGATCGTACTGCGGCCATGACTCTTTGAAGATGCTATCCGTATGACCGAGTTTCTCCCATAATTCTTCGGCTAAATGCGGAGCGAAGGGAGACAAGATGATTAAAATCTTTTCCCATTGCTCCCGACTAACGGCTTTAGCGTCGGGAATTTCATTAAACAAAATCATCATGGCGGAAATAGCGGTATTATAACTCATCGTTTCAATATCTTCGCCGACTTTCTTGACGGTTTTATCAAGTATAACTTCTACTTCGCTCTTCTCTTCTTTACTTAGAGTTTGCCGGCCGATATCCCACGCCTTATTCAAAAACCGGTGCACGCCCAAGATATTCTTGGTGCTCCAGGGCTTCATATCTTCCAAAGGGCCCATAAACATTTCATACAGGCGGAAAGTGTCAGCGCCGTATTCTTTCAGGATGTCGTCGGGATTAACCACATTGCCGCGCGACTTAGACATTTTTTCGCCATCCTCGCCCAAAATCAAACCTTGATTGACTAACTTAGCAAACGGTTCTTCCTGCGGCACGACGCCGATGTCAAACAAAACCATATTCCAAAAACGGGCATAAAGCAAATGCAAAACCGCGTGTTCGGCTCCGCCGAGATACAAATCAACCGGCAGCCAATATTTCATTTTTTCGGCAGCAGCGATAGCCGTGTCATTATGCGGATCAATATAGCGCAGCCAGTACCAAGACGAACCCGCCCATTGTGGCATGGTGTTGGTTTCGCGCTTAGCCGGACCGCCGCAGTTGGGACAAGTCGTATTCACCCACTCGTCAATAGTCGCCAGTGGCGATTCGCCTGTGCCGGTCGGTTCGTATTTTTCCACTTCCGGCAAAGTCAGAGGTAAGTCCTTCTCATCCAGAGTTACAGTTCCGCATTTCTTGCAATGCACCAAGGGAATCGGTTCGCCCCAATATCTTTGGCGGGAAAAAACCCAATCGCGCAATTTATAATTAACCGCTTTCCGGCCATAACCCTTCTCTTCCAGCCAGGCCGTCATCTTGCTGATTGCTTCTGCCGGCGCCAAGCCGTTTAAAAATTCCGAATTAACCATCAAGCCGTTATTCACGTCCGTATAAGCAATATCGCCTTTCTTAATCCGTTCCAGCCAAATATCCATTTCGGCATGAACCATAAAATCAACCGTCAGTTTCTCCGGTTCCAGCCATAAAATCTCATTCTGCGCTTCTTTTTCTTCCTCGGCTATTTCAGCTTGTTCTTCATCAACCAAATCAAATTGGATTAAATTGGTATAAGACACCCGATTAACGCCTTTATGATTGGCAAAATACTCGGCTCGCACTTGTCCGCCCAGAATCTTGCCGTTTGCCAAATGCTTATAGCCGGTTTCTTCCAGCACTTCCCGCTTAGCGGCGGCAAGCGGTTCTTCACCTTCGCTCATTCCGCCCATGGGAAAAGTATTCCAGTTATATTTTTTTGAATGCAGAACAAGGATTTTTCCGGTTCGCGGATTGCGGACAACGACTTGAACGTTTTTCCGTTCCACTTTTTCCTTGCCGTCCACTGGCGGATTTCTTTTGTCTATCCTTTCTGGAACAATGACTTCAATAATCGGCAAATCAAATTTTTTGGCAAATTCAAAATCCCTATCATCATGAGCCGGCACAGCCATAATCGCGCCCGTACCGTAAGACGCCAGGACATAATCGGAAATCCAAATTGGAATTTCCGCATTATTAACCGGATTGATTGCTTTAATGCCCTTCAACTCCATGCCGGTTTTATCTTTATTGAGTTCCGTCCGTTCCAAATCGGATTTATTTTTGGCAGAATCAATATAAGCTTCAACTTCAGCAAAATTAGAGATCTGGCCTTTCAATTCTTGCGCCAATTGATGTTCCGGCGCCAAAACCATGTAAGTCGCGCCGAACAAGGTGTCGGGGCGAGTGGTATAGACAGTGATCTTTTTATCGCTTCCGGCAATCTTGAAGTCAACTTCGGCACCCTCGCTGCGGCCAATCCAATTTTTCTGCAAAATTTTAATGGACTGCGGCCAATCCAGCTGGTCAACGCCTTTCAGCAACCGATCGGCGTAAGCGGTGATCTTCAGCATCCACTGACGCATATCGCGGCGTTCCACTGCTGTGCCGCAACGATCGCATTTGCCGTTTTTGACTTCCTCATTGGCCAATCCGGTTTTGCACGACGGACAAAAATTAATCGGCACGGTCGCCTCGTAAGCCAAACCCTTTTTAAAAAGTTGCAAAAAAATCCACTGCGTCCATTTGTAATATTTCGGATCGGTCGTATCCACTTCCCTGTCCCAATCGTAAGAAAACCCGAGCGATTGGATTTGGCGCTTGAAGGTGGCGATGTTCTGTTCGGTGGTAAGCCGCGGATGCGTGCCGGTTTTGATGGCATAATTTTCCGCCGGCAAACCGAAAGCGTCCCAGCCCATCGGGTGCAAAACATTAAAACCTTTTAATCGCAAGTAACGGGAATAAATATCGGTTGCCGTGTAACCTTCCGGATGACCGACATGCAGGCCCGCTCCCGACGGATAGGGAAACATATCCAAAATATACTTCTTGGGCTTGGCGCCGAAATCATCGGCTCGATCAATTTTGGTGTTCAGCCATTTTTTTTGCCACTTGGCTTCGCCGCCAGCGGCTAAAAACTCTTTATACGAAAGCATATTTTTATTATTTAAGATAGTTTTAGATTAACACAAAATTACTACTATTTCAATAACTGATTCAATAACTAAAATTAAGCCGAGATTTTGACCTGATTCTTTCAGCCCGATCAAATAGGCGTTGTCGCTACGTATTGACTTGCAACACCAAAAGTGCTACACTAAAAGCCGACCCGTTGAATCAATGATCTCCGCAACTCAAATTGGAGAAAAAAAATGAAAACTATTCCGGTGCTGACTTCGATTCTGGGAAACCTAAAATGGCTTATAATCGGCAATGTCATTTGTTTGATTACTATGTTATTTTTGCTACCCATCAATAATTTGACGGAAATAGAAGAAAAAATCTTACTGGCTTTCTGTGGCTCAATAGCGGTGGCATCAATGTTCTCTTTCGTTTTTATTATGATTGCCGTCTGCCTTTTGCCTCTACCGGAAAAAACCGAGGATAATGAAAACACCGAGGAGTAAATAGACAACGGACGGATGGAGGGACGGGGGGACCGGCAAAAAGAAAAGCGGGCGATCAATTCCCATGCGGGTTTATCGCCGGAATTGTTAAAAAAATAAGAATAACTGTTTGTTTTACCTTTTCCTAACCGAAATATTTACCGGTTTTATGATTGCCGGCTGCTAAGAGTACCTTAAACTAAACCCCCTCCTCGGAGCTGTAGCTCTGAGGAGTTTTTCTTTAATCAAAAAAACACGACTATTTTGTAAGCCGTGTTTTTATGTGTTTATAGAAAGTCGCCTTGATACTTCAATGCTCTGCCGCGGGGTCGACTTCATTTGCCCAAAATTTTCTTCAGATACTGTCCGGTGTAGCTTTCTTTGACCCGCGCCACATCATAGGGCGTGCCGGCCGCCACCACGTAACCGCCTTTTTCTCCGCCTTCCGGACCCAGATCAATCACCCAATCGGCTGATTTTATTACTTCAAGATTGTGCTCAATAATCAATACTGAATTGTCTTTGTCGGCTAGACGATTTAAGACGTGCAACAAGCGCTTGATATCTTCAAAATGCAAACCGGTGGTCGGCTCATCCAGGATATACAAGGTCTTGCCGGTCGGTCGGCGGGACAATTCCGTTGCCAGTTTGACGCGTTGCGCCTCGCCGCCGGATAAAGTGGTGGCGGGCTGGCCCAATTTAAGATAACCCAAACCGACTTGATCCAAAATTTCCAATTTATCAATAATTTGGTCATGGCCGGAAAAAAACTTTTTGGCTTCAGCGACCGACATGGCCAAAACGTCGGCGATATTCTTGCCTTTATAATAAATCTCCAAGGCCTCGCGATTATAGCGCTGGCCGTGGCATTCCTCGCATTCCACGTAAACGTCCGGTAAAAATTGCATTTCAATTTTAACCATGCCGTCGCCGCCGCAGGTTTCGCAGCGTCCGCCGCCTTTGACGTTGAAAGAAAAATGGCCCTGTTTGAATCCGCGCATTTTGGCTTCAGGCAGCTCGGAAAACAAGTCGCGGATGTAAGTGAACACGCCGGTATAAGTCGCCGGATTGCTGCGCGGCGTACGGCCGATGGGCGACTGATCAATATCAATTACCTTATCCAAATTCTCCAGTCCCTTGATTTCTTTATGCCGGCCCGGCAAGTCCTTGGTGCGGTAAAATCTGTTAGACAAGGCCTTGGCCAGAATTTCATTCATTAAGGTGGATTTGCCGCTGCCGGATACGCCGGTAATCACCACCAGCTTGCCCAAAGGAATCTTAACGTCAATGTTTTTTAAATTGAACTCTTTGGCGCCGATGATTTCAATTGATTTGCCATTACCTTCGCGCAATTGGCTTTTGGCTTCAATGCGCCTGACTCCCGCCAGATATTGGCCGGTCAAAGATTTTTTATTTTTCTTCACCTGGCTGATAGCGCCTTCGGCCACCACTTCCCCGCCCAAAGCGCCGGCGCCCGGCCCGATGTCAATCAGCCAATCGGAAGCCATCATGATCTGCTCATCATGTTCAACCACGACCACCGAATTGCCTTTGTCGCGCAAGGTCTTTAGGGTATTGATTAATTTTTCCGTATTGCGCGGGTGCAAGCCGATGGACGGCTCATCCAGCACATAGGTTACCGACTCCAAGCCGGAACCGATTTGCACGGCCAAACGGATGCGTTGGGCTTCCCCGCCGGCCAAAGTATTGGCGGCGCGCGACAAGGTCAGATACTCCAAACCGACGTTTTTCAAAAATGACAGTTTTTTTAACGCTTCGCGGATCAATTGCTTGGCAATTTTGCCCTCGCGCCTGTCTTCCCATTTCCTGACGAAACCGGACAAAAATTCCTCCAAGTCAGTCAAGGACAGATTTGTCACCTGCGAAATATTTTTTCCTTCCACTTTAACCGACAAGCTCTCCGGCCGCAGCCGAGTGCCATGGCAAATCGGGCAAGTGGACACGCGCATGTAATCTTCCAATGTTTTCTGCAAATATTCCGATTTAGTGTCATTATATTTGTCATCCAGAAATTTCAAAACGCCCTCAAACAGCAGCGGCTTGCCGTCTACCGGATATTCCCGGCCGTCGCCTTCAAAAATCAAATCAACGACTTTTTCCGGCAATTCGGCTACGGGCGCATGCAAAGAAAAATCATACGCTTTGGCCACCGCTTCCAATAATTTCATGTTGGAATTCTGGCTGGCAAAGTTGCGCGACCAGGGTTTAATGGCGCCTTCGGCCAGAGTCAAGCGCTTATTGGGAATAATCAAATCGCGATCGGGATTAAGCTTGACGCCCAAGCCGCGGCAAGACGGGCAAGCACCGAAAGGCGAATTGAAAGAGAAGGATCGGGGTTCAACTTCGGGAATGCTCAATTGGCATTTGGCGCAATAGTAATAAAGATTGAAAGCAATTTCCTGGCTGTCGCCTCCGGTTAAAGCGGGTAAGGCGATAACATTGACAAAACCGTTGCTTAAATCCAAAGCCACGAGCAGGGCTTTGTTCAGGCGTTGGAAAGACACGTCCTTGTCGTTCTGTTCCTTAATTTCCTTGGTGACGGGCAGATTGTCAATCTGCACTTCAATCGTGTGCGCTAAATCCTTATCCAAAGACAGTTTGCCGCCGGAAATTTCGTGCGCTTGGTAAAAATTGCCGTCAATGCGGAAAATTTCATAATTGACGCGCAATAAATTATCAATGACTTTGGCATGATTGCCTTTTTTATTGATTACTATGGGTGATAAAAGCGAAATACGGTTGCCTTCGGGCAACTTGGATAAACGTTCCAAAATCTGCCCGGCGGTTTGGCGGGTCAGGGGTTCGCCGCACTTGTGGCAATGCACAATGCCGACTTTGGCATAAAGCAAACGCAGATAATCATAAATTTCCGTCACGGTGCCGACAGTGGAGCGGGGGTTAATGGAAGAAGATTTTTGGTCAATGGCGATGGTCGGCGATAAGCCGTCAATTGAATCCACGTCCGGCTTGTCCATTAAATCCAAAAATTGTTTGGCGTAAGAAGATAAGGACTCGGCGTAACGTCTTTGGCCTTCGGCGTAAATCGTGTCAAAAGCCAGGGAGGATTTGCCCGAACCGGACAGGCCGGTGATGACTACCAACTGGTCCTTGGGGATGTCCACGGAAATGTTTTTCAGATTATTGACTCTGGCGCCGCGGACACTGATTTGTTTGTGGCCGGAAGAGAAAGATTTTGGCATAGGGTATTTTAAGATATGTCAACCAAAAGCATATCATACTTTGATTTGCGGGTCAAGTAAGGGGCGAGAAAACAAAAAAAACCGCCGAGAACTCTTGCGAGTCCCGGCGGAATTAATGAACAATTAAGCGTGTTCTTCATCATCAAATTTAAATCTGCTAAGATAACCAAGAGAACCATCAAATTCCGATTCACTCAAAATCATACCCCGCGCTTCCCACTTGAAACTGGTTTCATGACTACTGCCATGAATGGCTTGGGTTTGTTGAGCGGGTACCAACCCGAAGTACTCCGCCAACTCACCGCGCTTCAGATAGCGTAAGCCATCGCGTTGTGGCGCTTGAGTCCAATGGACACGGGCCACGATTCCGGACGGCGTCTTAATGGCGCCAAAACCGCGAGCCAAATTCCAGAATAAAACAACGGAGCGATTCGTCGCTCTTCCTTTCTCATCCGCACAATTGGAAAGCAGGGGTGACGGCTCGGGCAGTATGCCGTCTTCGCCTTGTTGCCAATCGTCAAATCGCTCGGTTAGCCAATCATTCAATTGCGGCCAATCTACGGTCGGAAAACAAACGCCGGCGCCATTCCAAACGGCCTGATGCGCGCCCAACTGCTGCAGAGTGGCAAAAAATTTTCCTTCCTGGCTGACAATGGCCGCCTGGTAAACCACGATTCGGCCAAGCGAATCAATACCAACCAGATGCAGATTATTATCCTGCGGCTTGGTGGTAAAACACTCATACTTCTCCGACCAGCCAACCGGCACCTTCCGGCTGAAGTTGGTAACGATTTCCCGACCATTATTGACAAAGCCACCAGCCCGTTTCTCCACCAACTCACCGCGGCCATCGGCCAATAGCACCGTCCAAGGCCGGGATGATAATCCCACCGGAGTAAAAGTGGTAACGTCAAGCGTCATCCGCTGTGGGTTTTCCGGGCACTCCTCCAAGGGAATTACCTCCTTAAGCAGGGGGATGCTATAAAATGCGCCGTCAAGTGGATTTTTCGGGCACTCCTCCAAGGGAGTTACCTCCTTAAGCAGGGGAATGTTATAAAATACGCCGTCAATAAGAAATTGCGCATAAACCACGATCCCTGCTCCATCAATTTCTGGGATAATCTCTTGCTCTGCCATGATTCGTCTCCTTAGGTTGCCGGTCTATCCCGGCCAGGTTATGGATAAAACCGCCTGACTCACATTGCCAGACAGTAATAACGCAACAAACGCTAACAATCGGGGCAGTAAGGTATGACATCTTCGGAAAACAATATTTCCTTCAGTTGTCTGGTTTGACCGCACTCAAAGGCGATTCTCGCTGCCGCTTGGCGATCAACAAATTCCCCGCTGTCAGTCAAAAAGCCCTGTTCGGCCTGGAGAAAAAACCCGGGCGGAGCAGAATGGGCATATTTCTGAATAATCCTGCCGTGACGGCAGGCGGTAAACATTTTTCCGTCTTTTCTAATTGCTGCCCAAGCAATCATAATTCCTCCTGTTTAATATATCGCCCCGTCGGATAACCGCCGATTTGATATTCCTCAACATACCCGGGCTTCAACCGATGATCAATCCAAATGCCGTAGATATATTGACAACGAAAATAACTCTTATGAGCCACTTCCAACTTCCAATCAATCACCTCAAGCCAGGGTTTAGCCGATTCAAAATTATTAACGACATTCAATATCCTGGCTGCTTCAGAAGTATTGATTCCTGTGATATCTGAATAATCATACCCCCAACCCAACTGGATCCAGGAGTGATTACCAACGGTAATCGTCTTCTCAATAGGATTAATGACTACCTGCTGCTGCTGTTCATCTGTTTGTTTCGGATCTTGAGCGCAGGAGGCGCACACGATAGCGCACATGGTCAAAACAATCATAACAACAGTAACTAAACAGGAGACGATGCCGCTCAAAATTTTCCAATCTTTACTCTTCATTGTAAAGTTCTCCTTCAGCCGTTACAGCCGAATTCAACTCGGGCTGATTCCCGAATTAATGTATAATTATAGCAAATTTACATATTTTTGTCAATACCTTTATCCACAACCGCTATTTATCTAAATTTAAATATATTTCCCCGAGGCAAGCCCGAGGGAATAGTGTGACTTGCGTACTAAATAGCTCGGCAAGCCGAGCGGTATTTGACTATATTGGCGTCGCTCGCTCGGAATCCAGCGCCTTGAAGCGCTGGTTCACTCGCTCACTAGCCAATAAAAAATCGTCTAACTAAAAAAGCCAGACGATTCTTTATAGTATGATCTTTATTTGATCTTCTTCCGTAAACCGAAAAAATACACTAATGTCATTACCACCCAATAAATACCGCCAATAAGGGACAAAATCCAACCAAGAATAGGAATGACGGCGACTAAACTGCAAACAATCGGGACCAAAACCAAAATATAAAACCATTTTTTCTTGTCCTCATTAACGGCGGTAAAAGCGGCTTTATCGGTCATGCCCCAATGGTAGATATTGATTAAACTTAAAACAGCCAAAACAATGCCAATAATTGCAAAAACAACGCCAAAGATAGCCACAACGCCCATTATGGCGCCTAATCCTCCTCCCATCATGGCATCGGCGCCGGCCGGCAATTGAGCTTTGGCCGCTTCCATGGCCTGGCGTTGCAATTCTTGCAACTGCGCCGCATCAGGCATCGCTCCCGCGGTCTGTAACACGAATGCGAACATATTATCACCCCCTTTCCTTTATAAATATAATTAATTACAATAACCCGAACTTTTTAATATTCTCTTGGCAAATCTCCTGCATTTTTTTCAATTCCGCTTCCGCTCCGGGTTTGAATAAATGCTTGAAGCGTTTTTGCAATTTTAAAAATTCTTCTACCGGTTTCTGTTGCGTGATTTTCATTTTTCCCGACAACTCGCCGTTAATATATTCCACAATCGGGTAATAACCCGTCTGCACAGCCAGTTTAGCGACATTAACCGTGTCTTTGGGATTTATCCCCCAGCCCGGCACGCACGGCACATAAAGTTGCAAATATTTCGGCCCCTTAACGCTTAGCGCTTTTTTAACTTTAGCGATTAAGTCAGCGGGATAACCCACGGTAGCCGTGGCCACATAAGGCACGTGATGCGCCAAAGCAATGGCGATCATATCTTTCTTGCGCGTCGGATTGCCAAAAGATTCTTTGCCGGCCGGAGCGGTAGTGGTGTTAGCATCAAGCGGCGTTGAGCCGGATGTCTGATAGCCGGTGTTTTGGTAGGCCTCATTATCGTAACAGACATACAGAATATTATCGCCTCGTTCCCACATGCCGGAGATATGCCCCAGGCCGATATCAAAAGTCGCGCCGTCGCCGCCGACCGCCACCACATTAACATTTTCTTGACCCTGCTTTTTTAAGGCGGCCAGAACACCGGTCGCCAAACAAGCGGAATTTTCAAATAATGAATGAATCCAGGGGATCTTAAAACTGGTCATGGGATATTGCGTGGTTGTTACTTCGCTGCAACCGGTGGCGTTAGTCATAATGCTGTTTGGGCCGATGGTATCGGTCAACAATCTGGAGGCGATAATCATGCCGCAGCCGGCGCAAGCCGAGTGTCCAGGATTTAAAATATGCGATAATGGCGCTTTATATTTTTTCATAAAATTATTTTCCCACAAAAATTGTTTGCTCTTTGGCGGTTCTGGCCAAGTCAATCGTCTGCTTAATCATCTCTTTGGTAATGTCGCGGCCGCCCAGACCCATAATCGCGCCCACGATCTTGGCTTGGCTCCGGCCATAGAAAGCGCGGCGGAGTTCTCCGGCCAAAATTCCTTCCTCGCCGAGCGATACTGATTTGTCAACCACTAAAATATATTTTTTCCGGCCGATCAATTTCAATAATTCTTCCGTTGGGAAGGGCCGCAAACTGGTGACTTTAACCACTCCGACGGCGTTTTTTTGTTCCAATTCATCCACGGCTTCCTTAATCGTCCCCAAAACGGAGCCCATGGCCACTACGACCGTATCGGCATTTTTACCGCCATAATAATCAACCAAAGAAAGCGCGCGGCCAAAAACTTTCTTAAACTCTGCCATCTCTTTGGCGATTAATTTTTTGCTGGCCGCCAAATCATCATGCAACTCCTGCCTGATCTCCATATAATGCGCCGGCGTGGCGAAAGCGCCGAAGGTCAGAGGATTTTTGACAGCTAATTTTTCGGCCGGTTTGAAAGCCGGCAAATATTTTTTAATCAATTTCGGTTCGGCGATATCCACCGGCTCCACCGTATGAGTCAAAACAAAACCGTCCAAATTCACCATTACCGGAATCAGGCACTGCTCGGCGATTTTAAAAGCCAACAGATGCAAATCGCAAGTTTCCTGATTATCTTCGCCATAAAGCATGATCCAACCGGCATCGCGCATAGTTACGGCGTCCTGCTGATCATTCCAAATATTTATCGGCGCGGAAACGGCGCGATTGGCATCAGTCATGACAATCGGCAAACGCATGCCCGCGGCATTGAATATCACTTCGGTCATAAGCAACAACCCTTGCGAGGAAGTGGCGGTATAAGTCCGGGCGCCGGCGGCTGAAGCGCCGATTAAAATAGACAGCGCGGCGAATTCGCTTTCCGCGCGGATATACTCGTAATCCGCCTCGCCGTCGGCTTTGAGCTTGGCCAAATCCTCAACAATATGCGTCTGAGGCGTAATCGGATAGGCCGAAATCACATCAACGCCGATATTTCTAATTGTCTCCGCGATCGCCCGCGATCCTTCTAATATTTTTTTCATATTATTTTCTTTCCTCTCGCATAATTATGGCTTTAACCGGACAAACCTCGGCGCATAAGCCGCAACCCTTGCAATAATCTAAGTCCTTTTCATAAAAAAACTTACCGGCTGAATTCTTCTCGCCGACTTTGAAACAAATTCCTTCCGGACAAATCAAATCGCATTGTCCGCAGCCGATGCATTTTTCATGATCAATCTCCGGATAATGCTGCTCGCGCCAGTTGCCGGTTTTGACCTGGCTGGTGGTGCCCGGTTTAGCGGTTAGCGGTAATTTCATAAGCTATGATGAATAGATTATTTATAAATTAATTGTTGGCTATGACCTCAAAGCCCCTTTTGGCGGCGGCGATATTTTTTTCCGCGATTTCTCCTTCAAACCTTTCGGCAATGGCGCGTTCAATCGCCGGTAATTTTATCAGCCCGGTCAGGCCGGCAAAAGCGCCCAAAAAAATCGTATTGATAATCGGCTTGCCGATTACTTCCAACGCCAAACCCGAAGCGTTAATGGTTTTAACCCTCACTCCGGCCGGCACTTTCAACTCCCCTAACGGTTTGGAAGAATTGATCAGGACAATGGAACCGTTCTTTAAGTCGCTTAAAATTTTTTCATCCGTCAGCAAAGTCGGATCTTGAACAATCGCGTAATCCGGCGAGTACACCTGACTGCGCAAACGGATCGGTTTGTTATCCAAACGCACGAAAGCCATCACCGGCGCGCCGCGCCGTTCCACGCCGAAACTGGGAAAGGCCTGCGCCTCCTGACCGGAATAAAAAGCGGCTTCCGCCAAAAGTTCCGCCAAAGTGACTGATCCCTGGCCGCCGCGGCCGTGTATTCTGATTTCCGTCATAATTATTTGATGCTTTTATATAGTTTAATCAATTCTTCCCATTTAGCCAAAGGAACCGCTCCCTCTAACTTCTTGCCGTTAACATAAAATGTCGGCGTGCCGCGCGCGCCCAAATCCAGAGCGTCAGCGATATCCTCTATCACTTTTGACTGATATTTCAATGACGTCAGGCAGTTATTGAATTTCGCCAAGTTAAGACCCGAGGCCTTGATGATGGCGTTGAATTCCTCCTCGTTATTGAAGTTGCCTTGCTGAAGGAACAAGCGGTCATGGAGCGGCCAGAACTTGCCTTGTTCTTGGGCGCAATAACCGGCTTGCGCCAATATCATGGAGTCGTCGCCCTTGACCGGATAATTGCGGAAGATAAACAGAATGTCTTGCTCGTATTTATTGGCAATGGTTCGGATAACGGAAAATTCTTCCTGGCAAACGGAGCATTGAAAATCGGCGAACTCCACGATCACCAGTTTAGCGTTGATATTTCCCAAATACGGCCGGTCCGTCTTTTCCGCTTTCTGCCGCGCCGGGTCTTTCTCCGTGGAAGAACTGACGCTAACAGCCGCGGCCGCAGTCGCGTTATTAATAGTGGAACTGACGATGTTTGCAAACAGCGCTTCGGTGGCGGTTGACTGGGTCATGACGCCGCTGGGAATCTGATCTAATAATTGTTCTAATAGCGGATTGCCCGCCAAAGTTTTCTCGCCTTCAGCTTGTCCGGCAAAGTCCAGCACTTCACGCAGCTGCCGTTCCCGCGAGGCCACTTCAACGACTACCAGAGAAAAAAAACCAAGCAGCGCCAAGCTGGCTACGCCAAGTAAAATTATTTTCCACCAGTGGCGGCGGCGGTTGTCAATCGGCTGATAATCCATAATCGCTATTCTGATTATAGCAATTTATGCTCCTAATTGCCACCTCTTGCTTTTTCCGGCTCAAGAGCTATAATTCATAAATAATCCATAAAACTATGCCAAACCCGGAAAACAACGACAGGGGCCGCTTCGTTTATACCAGAAAAAACGGCGAAAAAATATATGAGGCCACGCCGGCGCCCGAACAGCCCGGTCAAGTGGAAACGCCCGAATGGGAAAAAGATTTCCATCAAAAATACAGCGGGATTGGTTCTGATTTAAAAAGAAAAAATAAAACCGTTAACGATTAACCGGAAAACACTCTCCATACGGCTGCGAAAAATCCTCTTGGCAAATCAAGAGGATTTTTTGTTTTTTGATTGAAGCAAAGGCAAATCAACCAGCCGACCAAACAACCAGCCCAAAAGCAATAAACCGGCGAGCCAAAGAACGGTTAATGACGCCGGAGGCAAAAATTCCAGCCACTCGCTGTAACGGCTGATGAGCGGCCAATGCAACAGATAAATTTCAAAAGAATAAACGCCGAAAATTTCCAACAGGACGAACTTGGTTTTTTTTAAAATAAAAATTAGCGCCAGGCACAGCATGGTAAACAGAGCGAACAATTGCTCGCGCCAAATCCCCTGGCCCACCCCAGAATAGTATGCGGTATAAATAGCGGCGGCCGCAAGAATTATTATCAGACCCAATCGCCCATAATTAGGCCAGGATTTAAGATAAAGCAAAAATTCCGCCAAGGGCTTTCTCTCTTTTGCTCTCTCCAGCCAAGACCTGAATTTTCTTGCCGCCAGCCAAGGCCAGCAGCGATCACGACGGGAGCATGACTGGCAAATCTCCCGAGAGGAAACTAAAAACACGGCGGACAAAACACCCAAAGGAAACGCCAAAAAATGCGTCTGGTAAAATTTCAAAACCTGTTCGGACACGGGCCAACCGGGCCAAAGCGCCAAAAAGCTTATCGCGGCAATCAGCGCTACGGAAAGCCGCGGGTGCCGAGGCCGAAAAACGACAGGAAACAATAAATAATAAAATATCAGCGGCGTCAGAAACCATAACGGCGAATTGAGCGAGGTCCACAAATTGGCCGTCGGAAAAAACCCGGCGAAAGAAAAAACAATCTCTTTCAGCGGATAAAAACGGTTGAGCAACCAGGCATCCAAACCCAAAACCAAAACCAAAGACAGCCACAAGGGCCAATAAATTTTCACTATCCGCTTCTTGTAAAACTGCCTAAACGGCTTCGGCCGATAAATAGCCGAGGCGGCCAAGCCGTAACCGGACAAAAAGAAAAACAAATTGACCGCCACGCCGCCCCAAATTCCTAAGGGGAACAAAAAATCAGTGCCATAAAACTGGCCATAAGTCAGATGGGCAAAAATTACACCCAAAATCGCCAAGCCGCGCAATTCATTGGATACTTCCTTGGGCAAGGGAGCGCTAACGGTCTTGCGGCGCGCCGAAATAAAAATCGCCGCGCCCAAAATCGCTATAAAGATAGCGGTTTGGCCGGCGAAATAATTATTGGATAAAATCATAAATCAAATCAGCCCATAAGGCATAGCCCTTGTCCGAGGGGTGAAATCTGTCCGGCGAATAAACGCCGGAGTCGGCGGTTTGGTCGCCGTTAAACGGTTTGGTCGAGGCGCTATGCAAATCAATTAATTCCACTCCGGCGGTTTGCGCCACTTCGGCGATAATCGCGTTATACTCCTTAAGCTTCCACTCAAAATACCAATTGTAAGGCGGCAACACCAAATCCCTGGCGCCCAAATAGGGCAGGTTGATCAGATATATCCGCGCTTGGGTGGTTTGTTGCAATGATCTGACTGCCGTTTCCAGATTGCTCTGGAATTTTTCCCGGGGCACGAAATTATGCAGATCGTTGGTGCCGATAAACAAGGTAATCATCTGGGGCTGCATTTGTCCGGCATCAATGATTTGGCCGGTCAAAATATCAAAACTGGTGGCTCCGGGCACGCCCAAATTATTGACAATGACCTGCACTCCGGCGGCCGCGGCTATTTTTTGCGCCAAAGACCCGGGCAGAGAAGCGGCGGCGGAAGTCGCCCCGACGCCGGCCGTCAAAGAATCGCCTATGGCCACATAAGTCATTCTTTGCCCTTTTTCTTCAGTCATATAGTTTTTTTCTTCCGGCGGCGCTATTAATTCAAATTTGGAATAAACATAAGCATAAGCGCGATTGAGGTATAAACCGACAACCGCCGCGATGATCAGAAAAATAATTATATTCTTGGGCTTAGCCATGATTTCATCTTAGCAAATTGAGGGCAAAAAAACAAAAACCGACAGAATAAAAAACGTTGCCGTAAAAGGCAACGTAATTGGCCGATCTTAATTAAATGATCAGGTAATTATTGTAGCTAAAGACCGCAGTTCGATTAAGGCCTTGTCTCGCATCTGGATAAATTCCGATTTGAGTTGGGGAGACAACTCCGATTCCAAATCGGCATTATTATAAATGCAGCATAATGCTGAAAAAACAAGCCTAAGTTCAT
Organism: Candidatus Buchananbacteria bacterium; assembly: GCA_041666945.1. Taxonomy (GTDB): domain Bacteria; phylum Patescibacteriota; class Patescibacteriia; order 2-01-FULL-39-33; family 2-01-FULL-39-33; genus CAISTG01. The sequence goes on from JBAYFY010000003.1 coordinate 47,025, forward strand.
CAGTTCTCATTGACAAAATGATTGTTGTAACATCACTGTTATAGAACTTTTGCGTTTTTTGTTCAATTGTTCTCAATAAACTTTGCCGGATAGTCGCATCAGCATCAATCTCCGCTAATTCCGGATCATCCTTCCGATCATTATTGCGACTGGCGCAAATAAGCATGATATCGGAAACAATCATTAATTCTTCCAAAGTGCTGGCCGTTTTAACCAGGGAATCTATAATGACTCGCTCCCAATCCCGGCCTGAATAAACTTTCCGATAAAGCTTGTGCCAATCGGAAAAAGAACTGGCAGTTTCCATTAAGCGATGCTTAAGCGGATCGGTAAACAAATCAAAATCGCCGAAATTAGAATGAAAATGTTCCAGATATGCTTCCAAATCGGCAAAAGTCAAATTCTTCAAAAAACTTTCAATTGAAATAAAGCGCTTCTCGGCAATCTTGTAAGCCATTCTCAAACCGACCAAATCAACCAGCCGCTTAACGCTCATAGCCATGATGCGTCTCCTTTTGTTGCGAGGAACTATCCGTTATCCTCTGTTTTAATGTGCCAACATGCCGGAATCAATGCAATCATCGTATATTACTAAATGGCAATGATTATGTCAAGGCCGGATTGAACAAAAATTACCAACAGGCGGAATCCGGGGGAACTTTATTCGGTCTACAAAAATTTAGCCCAATAAACGAACGGGCCATAATTTTCCAAACCGCCGTATTGGGAACAGGCGTTTAACATCAAAGAGTTGCCGGGATTCACAAAAAAACAGGCCGAGTTCGCCCCTTTTCGCCTTAATCTTTCCAAAGCTTCCTCCGCCAGAATCTTACCGATTCCCCGGTGACGATACTGTGGCAATACTCCCAAACGATAAACGTAAGAAATGTAGAAATCAAAAATAATCACCACGGCGCCAACAATTCTGCCCCCTGATTTAACTACTATTATGGATTCGGGATCTTGTTGGATTTTTTTTCTAAGCGATTCGCGCTTATCGCATTCGCCGTAAAATAAACCGCATTCCTCCCAAACAGCTTTGACTTCATCAAAATCCTCGTCAATATAATTAACGACGGTTATCTGCGGTTCCGTATTTGGCATTACTTGTTTCCTCCTTCTTAATTTTTTTCAATTGGCAAAGTGCTGAAAAGACACTAAAATATTATATCAAAACAGCGCGAGAGTCAAACGATTAATCTTCAAATTCAAACAGTTTGTCGATTTTGGTCTTGAGTGTTTGGGCGACTCTATGCGCCAATTCCAGTGACGGATTATATTTCCCTTGTTCCAGAAACACGATCGTTTCCCGCCTGACGCCGACGATTTCCGCCAACTCCTCCTGCGTTAAGCCGAACTTGGCGCGTAATTCTTTGATGTGATTTTTCATATTGGCGCTGTTTATTTGCATTCCGTTTTCGGAGCGGGAAAATCCGGCTGGCCGTGCTTGACCCATTCGCCGTTCTGGCACAGCCAGTTGTCTTCGCCGGAAAACAGGCGCAAAGCGAACACGGCTAAAACCAAAAACAGAATAACGATCAAAACGATATAAAGCGATTTCTTATCGGTCAATTTTATTTTATTGTAATAGCGATAAATCACGCTGTAAAGCAACATCAGCAAACAGGTGGAAAAAGCCAAAACGATGGCGATCGGCTCGTAAGCCGGATTAATGTCCCGCAGAGCATAAAAAATAAACATGGCGATTGTCGCCGTCCAGGCATAGATTTGAATCGCCCACAAAGCCGCCCGGCCGCCGGTCAGGTAATCCCTTTCATCGGCGATAACCTCTTTGACCTGCCGCCGCAAATACATCAAGACCAAAGAAGCGACGATTAAAACGGCGATCGGCAGAATATAATTTTTAAAAATAATCGCCTGGCTGAAAACAATCGCCAAAATGACGACCGTTCCCAATCTGATTTGCTGGTAACGTTTAAGAGTCATAATTATTTCTCCTTTCCTGCGGCTGCCAGGGGGCCTAAGAGCGGCCGCGATAATTAATGTTAGATTTATATAACTATAGTCATGCCTTAATGTTATATTATTCTAACATTATTGTCAAGGGGTATTTTATTTTGGCTTAATTTAAATGAAGTTGGCCCCGCCGCCAGGCGGTCGGAGTACCCGCCTACCGGCAAGCAGGTGCGAAGGACTTCCAATAAAAAAGGACTCGGATATTTATCGCCGCAAAGCGGTAAATCTCCAAGTCCAAGTCCTATTAACATCCAAGGTGTTTATCCAGATGTTTAATGCGCTAACACGCCGGAGCGAAACCCACAGCCGAGCCGAAATATCTTTCCGGCGTACTGACGAATCTTTCGAAGAATCGGACTACCCATTTCGAAGAACCGAGAACGCAAAAAAAAGATGCTGACTTGCAAAAATCAATCCGCGTTTCCAGCGGCGTATCGCAAGGACGAGTGTGATTATAATTATAAGGCGAGCATTCGGTGCCGGCGCAATCAATGCCCAAACAGCCGTATTGGCTGACAAGATCAGGATGAGTCAGCAAAGCGGCGGCCATAACATAATGGCATAAACCGAATTCATTCGCTTCATCATTCGCTTCATCTTCAAAACGGCGCCGGGCATGCCGGATACTGGCTCCGCGCCATCGCATGCCGAAATTAACCGGGATCACTAAATAATCGCCGGGCAGGTATGCTTCCATCTGGCCCAGAAAACCGCGAGTCCTGGCAGTGGGACGAAAACAGCCGTCATACTCCACTTCGTCACAGCAATTGCCCTCAAGAGGCAGCGACTTCTGAAGCAACCGAAACAATTCTTTCGCCGCCTTATAATAACCGCCCAGACAGGAAAACTTCGGCACAACAAGATCAAGCTCAAGCTTCTGGGGCAACGGCCGTTCCTCAAGATGCCGGTTTCCGGTAAGGCCAAGAATATGGGAGGCGTCTAAATCCCTGGTCAAATCCAGTTGGCGCCAAAAATCAAGCTGTTCTTCCACCGAGCGGCGCCGAAAATCACTGGGGTAGACGCGGCTTGATTCCACCCGTTCCCTGGCATAAGGCAGTTTATCGGCATTGGGATCTTCATAACGCCCCTCAATCAAATCCTGCAACGGCTTCTTAATCCGTTTAGGATCAATGGTTCCCTCTCTAATGCGACGATGCAAATCTTCCGTTTGGTCAAAAATTCTTAGCCGGGCTACTTCCCGTTCAAGATAATTAATCGTCTCGTCCGCCGCTTTCAGCCGTTGCGCTTTTTCGTCTGCGACATTTTTTTCTGTCATGACGAATTCTCCTTTGTCAAAGTCCTTGCCCTGTTGGCACTGCGCCGCTTGGGCCAAGCGAAATCCCAACCATTGGGATATCAAATAATGATATCAGGCCAGACAAATTTTGTCAAAGACCGCGGTTTGGCGGTTTAATTGAAAAAGCGACCGTGGCCGGCCGCTTCTTCTGGCTAATTAATTTTTTCAATCTTTATCTTCACTTTTTCGCCATTGATGTTAACCGGCTTGGCGTCGCTGTCCGCTTCCGCGATTTCCTGGGTGAGGGTGGATTTTTTCAGTTCTGCGTTAAGCGCCGGATCGGCCAGGACTTTTTTCACTATTTCTCCTTCGCTTTGCCAGCTTAATCTGATTCTGTCTTTAATGGTCAAGCCGGCGTCCTTGCGCAAAGTGTTGATCGTCCTGACCAATTCGCGCCAAGCGCCTTCAATTTTCAACTCATCGGTCAATTTGGTGTCCAAGTCAATTTTAATTTCCGTCCCGCCGGCAAATTCCAAATTCTTAAGGTTCAGTTTGTCTTTAATCAAATTTATGAGTTGCTGTTTATACGATTCTTCGGCTAACGCCAGACCGTAAACCGTGGCCTGATTAAGCGGCTGCCTGATTTTTATCTTGGCCTCGGCTCGGGCGGACAAACCCATCTCTTCTATGGTAGCGACTAAGCTCATTTGCTCCTTCAATTTGTTGCTGGCGTCTGTTGCTTCCCGGCTGCCGTAAAATTCCTCATCAACCTGCGGCCAGGTCTCCAAATGAACCGATTCCAGTTTGCCGCCGATCTGCTTGTAAACATATTCGGCGATAAAAGGCGTGAAAGGCGCCATGACTTTGGATAATTCCATCAGAACGAAGCGGAAGGTGGCGATGGCTTGACGCTTGTCCGTTTCATCGTCGCCTTTCAGGCGGTCGCGCGACGATTGCAGCCAGCGAGTGGAAAATTCATCTATAAATTCGGCCAGTGGGCGGGTGGCGCGCGGCAAATCATACGCTTCCATGTTTTTGGTCACCTCCAAAATCAATAAATTCAATTTTACCAGCAGCCATTTATCCAAAATATTTACGCTGTCGGCCGCTAACGACGCCGTCGGTTCCGAGGCCTCGTACAGCTTATAAAAACTCAAAATATTGTTCAAAAGCATAGTAACTTTCTGCATCGCTTCCTTGACGCCGTCATCGGAAAAATTCAAATTCTCCGCGGCCATGACCGGCGCGGTCAAAAGATAGAAACGCAAAGCGTCGGCGCCGTACTTGTCCATGATGATTTTAGGTTCGGTGTAGTTCAGTAAATGCTTGGACATCTTTTTGCCGTCTTCGGCCAGAACGATGCCGTTGACGATGACGTTTTTAAACGCCTCGCCGCCTCTGATGGCCGCGGCAATGATATGCAAATAATAAAACCAGGCGCGCGTCTGATCTACGCCTTCGGCGATAAACTGCGCCGGAAAGCCGGCCAGGAATTTTTCCTGATTGGCAAACGGGTAGTGCTGTTGGGCGTAAGGCATGGAACCGGAATCAAACCAGGTATCCAGCACATCGGGAATCCTCGTCATCTTTTGGCCGCATTTGGGGCAGACGATTTGCCATTGATCCACGAAATGTTTGTGCAAATCGGTTATTTTCTGTTTTATCTCCAGCACTTGCCCTTTATCCAAAGCTAGTTCTTTGAAAGTCCGGCTCGGCTCGTAACCGTAAAGCTTGCCCAAAAGCGACCTGATCGCATCTTCATGGCTGACTAACAGGATATTCTTGCCTTTGTGCTTCTCATTCAATTCTTGGTATAGAGCCAGCATTCTTTCGGTCACCTGCCTGACGCTTTCGCCGCCGGGATAAGCCGCATCCCAATTGTCTTTCCATTTGGCGATAAACTCCCGGGCTCCGGCATCAATATCGGATTGCTCTTCCAGTCCGCCGGCGTTGAGTTCGTTCAGGCGGGAATCAAAAACCAATTCCGCGCCCGTGGCCGCGGCAATAATTTGCGCCGTTTCCTTGGCGCGCAACACTTCGGAAGAAACAATCAGATTAATTTTTTTGTCTTGCAGTCCGCTGGCGGCCGCTTGGATTTGCTTTTGGCCGGCGGCTGTCAAAGGATGGATGTTTAAGCCGCTGCTGAACACGTGCTTGATATTTTTTTCCGCTTCGCCGTGCCTGATGGCGAAAAAATTATTCCGATCTATTTTCAATTCTTCCAGTTCGGCCACGCTGCCGATGACTTTAATCTCGCCGCACTGGCAACGCCATAAAGGAATGACGCTGGCCCAGAAACGCTGGCGGGAAATCGACCAGTCGCGCGCGCCCAAAAGCCACTTGCCGAAACGGCCTTCCTTGATATGCGCCGGCGACCAATTAATTCCCTTAGCGGTCTCTAAGGCCTTCGGCTTGATATCCGTCACCTTGACAAACCATGAATCGGTGGCGTAGTTAATGAGCGGCGTATCGCAACGCCAGCAATGCGGATAGCTGTGCTCGTATTCGGCACTGGCAAAAAGCAGATTATTTTTGTCCAAATATTCAATGACTTTTTTGTCGGTCGCTTTGGTGTCTCCTGCCGGTTTGACGTTCAGGCCGGAAAAATCCGCGACTTCATCTTTAAAATTGCCGCTGAACGTAACATTCTGGATCATGGGCAGGTTTTTCTCTCGGCCCAGTTGCATGTCCTCTTCGCCGTAAGCCGGAGCGATATGCACTACGCCCGTGCCGTCCTCGGTGGTCACGAAATTCGCTGATACGATAGTATACAAATTATCTTTATTAGGCAGATCCTTATCTAAATAATATGGGAATAATGGTTTGTATTTTTTACCAACTAATTCTGAACCTTTAAATTCTTTTACAATTTTATATTCTTGATTACCAAAAACTTTTTCTAATAATGCTTTTGCTAAAATCAACTGGATTCCCGCCTGCGCGGGAATGACGATGGACACATAATCAACGTCCTCACCCACTGCGAGCGCCACATTGCCGGGCAAAGTCCAAGGCGTAGTGGTCCAAGCCAAAACAAAAGTATTGTCATTAGTAACAAAATCGCCGATTTTCTGTCCCGCCGCCAATTTAAATTTAGCGGTAACCGACAAATCCTTGATATCCTTGTAGCCCTCGCTGACTTCCTGCTGGCTTAAAGTCGTTTCGCATCTCGGACAAATATGCATGGATTTGTAACCTTGGTAAATCAAGCCCTTGTCGTATAATTCCTTAAACACCCACCAGATTGATTCCATGTAAGGCAAATCCATGGTTTTGTAAGAGTCGGCCATATCCGCCCAACGTCCGAAACGGGCGATGGTTTTCTTCCATTCCTCAACATAGACCAAAACTTTGCTGCGGCAATACTCATTGAATTTGCCGATGCCGTAATCCTCAATATCTTTTTTGCTTTTGAATCCCAATTCCTTCTCCACGATATTTTCAATCGGCAAGCCGTGGCAATCCCAGCCCCAGCGGCGTTCCACGTAACGACCGCGCATCGTCCAGAATCTTGGCACCGCGTCCTTCATCAAGCTGGCCACCATGTTGCCGTAGTGCGGCGTGCCCGTGGCAAAGGGCGGGCCGTCGTAAAAGCTGTGGGCCTCGCCGTCTTTTGTCTGCTCCAGCGATTTCTCAAAAATCTTGTTATCGGCCCAAAATTTTTGGATTTCCCGTTCTCTTTCCGGAATCGGATTAATCCACTTCTTTTCTTCCATATAATTAAAATTATTAAAACAAAAAAACACCAAACTGGTTTCTCCGGAGCCCTCGCGGGCGGTACCATCTCGGTGTTTAACTTAATTCCAGCTGTTACGGGCTGACCGGCCGGTTTTACTTTCCGCTTCAAGCGAATTTCTTCCGGCAGCTCCAATGGTGATGACCATCGTCAAGCGCTGTTATAGTTTGTGCTTGAACTATAACACGGGCCAAGGAAAAAATCAAGTAAAATAAAAAGACGCTTTTAACTTAAAGCGCCTTTTGCCGGAATGAATTATTCCTGCCAAGAAATCGCCTGTGTCGGGCAAGCGCCGATGGCTTCGTCAATCTTGGCTTTTTCCGCTTCATAATCGGCTTCTAATACGGTAGCGATCATCTTGCCTTCAACTTCCGCCACTTTAAAAACTGCCGGGCAAATGGCTTCGCAAGTGCCGCAAGCGATGCACGCTTCGCTGACTGATGGTTTTGACATAGTAATTTTATTATTTATTTTTGATGATCTCCTTGACTTTTTGCGACAAGGTCCCGGGAGTAAAATCTGATTTGATCAGATAGCCGTTGACTTTCAACCCGGTCGCGCGTTCTTTATCTTTCTTCTGCGTCAAATTGCTCCAAATATAAACCTTGAGTTTGGCCAGTTCTTTGTCTTTTTTGATTTGTCCGAACAAATTCCAACCGTCCAATTCCGGCATCATAATATCCAACAAAACCAAATCCGGTTTGAACCGCTTAAGCTCCGTCAAGGCCTTGGTGCTGTCGCCGATAATAACCGTATCAATGCCTTCCATTTGCATCTTCATGCGATAAATCTCGGCTAAATCCGGCTCGTCTTCAATGAGCGCGACTTTGTATTTTAATTCCGTCATAAAATTAACTTTTGACTTTATGGACTTTTGACTTACTTATTATACTACATTCGCTCCAAAGTTTCTATGCCCAAAATGTTCAAACCGTTGACCAGAACCTGCTTCACGCCGCCGATTAACGCCAAACGAGCCAGACGCAAATTCTCTTCCGAGTTCAATACTGGCACTTCCTGGTAATAACCGGCAAAAATTTTGGCGGTCTCAAACAAATATTTGCTTAAAACGCTGGGTTCAAATTCCCGCGCCGCTTCGCTTATCGTCTGCGGGAATTGCGCCAGCTTTAACAACAGTTCTTTTTCCGCGCGCTCCTTTAACAACGAATAATCGGGGGCTTTGATCGCTAAGTCGTTTTTTCTTAAAATACTGTTGATGCGGGTTACGGTATACTGCAAGTAGGGCCCGGAATAACCGTCAAAAGACAGGGCTTCGCTCGGATCAAAAACAATAACGCTATTTTTGCCCACTCTAAGCATGGAAAATTTGATAGCGGCCAAAGCGATTTTCTCCGCGGTTTCCGCCACTTCTTTCTCGCTCCAATCCTTATGGCGCTTGCCGGTTTCTTGGGAGGCCAAAGCGGTCATTTCGCGCAAAAAATCCTCAAACAAGACAACGTTGCCCTGGCGCGAAGACATGGCGCCTGCCGGCAAGGTAACGAATTCGTAAGCGATGTGCTTGACCTTCTTTTTAAAACCCATGATCTCCAAGGTTTTGAAAAATTGCTGGAAGTAAAAGCTCTGGCGGCTGTCCACCACCACATAAGAAGCGTCAATTTTATATTTATCAAATTTCAGTTTGGCTAAAGCCAATTCCTTGGTGGAATAAAGCGAGGTGCCGTCGGACTTGAGCAATAAAAATTGCTTCAGGCCGTATTGTTCCAAATCAATAATCACCGCGCCTTCGGATTTTTTGGCCACGCCTTGGGCCAATAATTCTTCCACGATTTTCTTGCCCGGTTTTTCCACTTCGCTCTCATAAAAAACCTTGTCAAACTTGACGCCTAAAATTTTGTAGATGCCGTTAAACTCTTCTAATGACCAAGTCCGCGTCTTTTTCCATAAGTTGGTCCAGTATTTGTCGCCGGCTTCCAATTTATTCTGAACTTCTTGCGCTTCCTTTTTGTACTCCTCGTTCTCTTCCGCTTTTTGTACCGCTTCCGTATAGATCTTACCCAAATATTGGCCCTTGTGGCTGGCTGGTTCCGGTTCTCCTTGATGGAATTTATTCAGCGCCCATAGGCATTTGGCCACATGGCTGCCGATGTCTCCGATATAATTGGCGGCAATGACTTTCTGCCCGGCCAAACGGTAAAGATTGACCAAAGCCGAGCCCAAAACCGCGTTGCGCAAATGGCCGACATGGAATTCTTTATGGGTATTGGGCTGGGAATATTCAATCATCACTTTTTCCTTCTCCCCAGCCAATCGGCCGTATTTTTCCTGTTTTTTGCCGATATCAGTTAACAAACCCTTGGCCAAATATTTTTCTTTAAGAAAAAAATTCAAATACGGGCCGAAATTCTGCGCCGATTTGACGCCGGCCGGCAATTTGATTTTATTCTTGATTTCCAAAGCCACTTGATTGGGCGAGATGCGCAAAAGCTTAGTCAAATAAAAACACGGTACGGCCCAGTCGCCCAGGGACGCTTCCGGCGGACGGGTAATCTCCAACTGGCTGATATCGATTTCCTGACCGACGGCTTTTTCAACGGCGGACAAGATTTCCTTTTGCAATTTGTCTATGAAATACGGCATAGTCAATGGCTTTACCATATCACAAAAAAGCAAAAATGGCAATGAAAAAGGCACTGATTTGTTCAGTGCCGGCAAAGTGCCAAAAATTATTCCGTCGCTTTTTTATTCGCGGCCCGGTAAGCGCTAATCGGTTAGGGGCGATTCCAACACATCAAGAATTTCCAAAATTCTCAAACCGATTCGTTCGCTTCGGCATTGGCCAAGCCACAACCTGATCGCGGCTACGCCGAGCAAGAGCTCTATTTGCGACTTAGCGTCTTTTACAAAAATGAATTTATCCGTCGAAGGAGCGGCGAAATCCGGAGTTAAACCGGGTAGCGGAATACATTCGGGGATTATTTTTTCTTCTTCTTTGCAACCGAATGAAAAATGGTGTGACAGGGGCAAGAACCATTTTGTGCCGCCAATCAGCAATCCACCCGGACACAAACAGCCGATCTTGATCTGGTAAACGAAAACCTCGGGCCAACGCAACGGGTTGGGAGAACACATGGAATCAAAAAACATACCGCCGTCAAAATTAAAACGGCCCAAAAATGAACCGGGATTTTCTTCAATGCCGGTTTGCGCCAACATTACCGGTTGGCAGTCATGCTCTTTAAGACGTCTTTCCAACTGGAGCAAAGAATGTTCAAGTTCTCCGCCGTCATGGCGCCAAGCAATAAGATCTTTTTGAGTAACCATGAAATCCAAAATTCTGTCACCCAAGGTTTCGCCGGCTCTAACGCGTTGAGTCAGCTGTTCGCCCAGCTCCCGTTGAATCTTGCGAAAGCCGTCAATACGGAATTGCAAGTTTCTGACATACCGGTCGTGCCTTTCAATTTCCGTCAATAAATCCTTTACGTCCCGGACTGGATTGGTATCCATGGCACTTCTCCTTGTAAGTTGTTCAGAGTAAGTTGTTCAGAACCGATTAATTGCAAAGCTGAATTTATTAAGCGATTTTTAATGTCCTTCAATAGTTTATTTTAATACCGGCCGATTCTAAAGTCAAGGGCTAAATTTGCAGATGGATTAATAACGCCAAAAATTTGTCAAATCTTTACTGATTTCATTGGCCCGACAATGACTTAAAAGCCCCAAATAAGATTGCTGGCTCTGTTTTAATGATTTTCCGGGCATTTCTCCGCCCTCAAAAACAGCGGTTTTAAAAAGCAAAGATTTCGGCGACTAGAATTTTTAAATAATCCCAATGCATTATCCTAATTTCAAAATTATAATAACATATCTGAAATTTTAAGTAAAAATAAAAAGGGCTTGAACTTCAAGAATCAAAAAGATTAAAGAAGTCCAAGCCGCAAGAATTAACACTGCGGGGCGAAGGCCGACACCGAACCATAGTACGCATGGGCACTGTCGACGATATTGCGGTCAAATTCGAGACGGTCATCGCACGAATCGAAGCCGGCCGAGTAGCGTAAATCATCACCAGCACCCGGAGACCATTCACAACCAGCCATATCCATATACAACTGGTTATCGCCGATGATGCGATCGGGATGGGTAAGCAATAAACAGCCGCCGCTGTACGGGCAAAGGCCGAATTCCGTTTCGCTCAAACGAAATCTGGCATGGCGAATACTGGCGCCGGACCAACGTCTGCCAAACTGTAATGGAACGACAAAGTAGTCGCCCGGCTGATATTCATTCAACCGCTGAAAACAACCGGCCGTCTTGACGGTGTGACGCCAACATTCTTTCCAGCCGATTTCATCGTCACGGTAATTACAAAAATCGCGAGAATCAGTGAGCAGGGCAAAAATTTTCTTCGCGGCCGGACGCAATCCGCCGAGTCGCGAGAACTTCGGCCAGACGCCAATAGCTTCCGCGCCTGGCGCTAAGCTCATCCGCTTCACTAAATCAGCGACCTGACTGCCATCCAACTTCTTGGTGAGCTTCTGGGCCTGCCAAAAACTCAACTGTTCTGCCGGAGAACGGAAACGGAACTTCGGCGGATAATTGTAACTGGATGGGACACGCTCATTGGCGTAAGGAAGATTTGTGGTCCCCTCAAACTTACCATCAATACCCCGTTGCAAAAATTCGCCCAACTCATGCGGGTCAAACTCGTAACCATTCGGTTGGCGTATCTGCTGCTTGATTTCAAACAATTTGCCATCAATCCAGTGGTACAGTTCGCCTGTGACAACAACTCCTGTCGCCATGACAAAACTCCTTCTAATTAATGAACTTGTCGCGAATTCGGCGAAATGCCGCGGTCACAGCGCCGCTTTTGGCTTTTACAATAAAGCCAATAAATTATTATCTAAATCATCAAAATTTAAGCAATAATTTACTGTCTTTATTCCGATGTAAAATTATATCATACAGACATAAATTCGTCAAACAAACAAATTTCTTGAAAGCTGAAAAATTTGACGAGATAACCATAAAAGCGTATATTTAAAACAGTGATTGAAGCGGCCACCAACCGCTTACTCCATAAAGAGTCCGGTCAGCCGGCTAAGCAAAAATCAAAGCGTCCGCCATCCGCCATCCGGCGGAGCGGAAACCCGGGTGGAACCGCGGGAACATCCCAGTTGAATAAAATCATTCAACGGGATAAACTCTCGTCCCGAAAATATGTCTTTAATTTAGATGTGTTTTCAGGATGAGAGTTTTTTAAATAAATTTATGTACGGACCGACTTTAAAAGGAAAAAATATTATTCTTAAGCCGATTTCATTAAAAGAGGCCCCAACCTTTGTCAACTGGTTTAAAGACGAGAATGTTGTAAAATTTTTAGGTAAACAACACAAAGGACTGACATTGGCTAAGGAAAAGCAATACATCAAAAAAATGAAGAAAAATGAAGAGCAGATCATCTGGTCCATCTATACTAAACTAAAGATGGAACTCACATTGGCAGCACCGACCTGCACTCGCTAAACAAAGATCATAAAAAAACCGACTGGGGAATTGTCATCGGCGACAAGAAATATTGGAATCAGGGCTATGGTCAAGATGTATTAAAAACCGTAATGAAATACTGCTTTAACGTCTTAAAACTTAATCGCTTTGGCCTCTCGGTTTATGAAGGCAATCTTGGCGGCATTAGATGTTATACCAAATGCGGGCTCAAAAAAGAAGGGATAAAAAGACAAAGCATTTATCGCTATGGCAGATATTGGGACGAGATTATTATGAGCATGTTAAAATCAGATTATAAAAAACTAAAAAAGACATAAAATATATGGGGACTAAAAACGAACAACTTGATAAAATCCGCCATTCCACTTCCCACATCATGGCTTATGCTGTGCGGGAAATTTTTGGCGACAAAATTAAATTCGCCATTGGCCCGACGATTGACGACGGTTTTTACTATGATTTTGATTTGGGCGATAAAACCTTCACTACTGAAGACCTCAAAGCGATTGAAAAAAGAATGGCGGAACTGATCAAGAAAAAACTGCCGTTTGAAAAATCTGATTTGCCGGTCAAGGAAGCGCTGAAAAAAATGTCCGACCAGCCCTACAAACAAGAACTGATTAATGACTTAGCCAAGGCCGGAGAAACCGCCGTCAGTTTTTACGCTGTCGGCGACTTTACCGATCTCTGCCGCGGCCCTCACGTGGAAAATACCAAGGAGTTGGGCGTATTTAAATTAATGAAAACCGCCGGCGCTTATTGGCGCGGCGACGAGAAAAACAAAATGCTGCAAAGAATCTACGGTACGGCTTTTGAAACCAAAGAACAATTGGCTGAATATTTGAAAATGCTGGAAGAAGCGGAAAAACGGGATCACCGCACACTCGGCAAAGAATTGGATTTATTTGTTTTTTCCGATTTAGTCGGCAAGGGCTTGCCAATATTCGGTCCAAAGGGCGCGACCATTAAAAGAGAGCTGGAAAGGTTTACCATTGATGAAGAATTGAAGCGAGGATATCATCATGTCGTTACTCCGGATTTGGCTAAAGTCGATCTTTACAAAAAATCCGGGCACTATCCTTACTATAAAGATACGATGTACCCGGTAATGAAAATCGACGAGGAGGAATTGATTCTCAAACCGATGACTTGTCCGCACCATTTCATGTTTTATAAATCAGAACCGCACAGTTACCGCGAGTTGCCATACCGTATCGGCGAGATCGCTCATCAATATCGTTATGAAAAAAGCGGCGAACTGTCCGGATTAACCCGTGTCAGAATGTTCTGTCTTGCCGATGCCCATATTATTGCCGCCAAAGATCAGGCCAAGCAAGTCATCAAGGAAGTTTTGGAATTAATTGACTTTATTAATGGAACGCTGGGTTTAGTCAAGGGCAAGGATTATCGTTATCGCCTGTCACTCGGCGACCGCTCTGATAATAAAAAATATTATAAGGATGATGCTTCATGGGATTATGCCGAAAATGTCTTGCGTGAGGTTCTGACCGAAGTTAAAGCGCCATTTTATGAGGCCGCCAATGAGGCCGCATTTTACGGTCCGAAAATAGATATTCAGGTAAAGAAGGTTTCGGGCAGCGAGGAAACGGCTTTTACTGTCCAATACGATTTTGTTATGCCGGAACGCTTCGACCTATTTTTTACAAATAAAGAAGGCGAGCAAGAAAAGCCGATTGTTATCCATCGTTCCTCCATTGGTTGTTTGGAGAGAACAATGGCATTTTTGATCGAGCATTATGCCGGCGCCTTCCCTACTTGGCTGTCGCCGGTGCAAGCCGTGGTTATCCCGGTGTCGGAAAAATTCACTGACTATGGCCAGAAAGTTTATGACGAACTGCTTGCCGCCGGCGTGCGCGTCAAACTGGATGATGCCGACGAATCATTGGGTAAGAGGATTAGAAACGCCGAGAAACAAAAAACTCCCTATATCTTAGTAGTGGGAGAAAAAGAAGCCGCCGCTAAAACCGTGTCTGTGCGCAAGCGTGGCGAAGGCGATCTGGGCAGTCAGCCGCTTAACCAATTCATTGAGGAAATACAAAAAGAAATTAAAGAAAAGGAATAATTGAAATTAATTGATATTTAAAATGCGAGCATAATAAAATCTTGTGCGACTTTATGCGGGAACGACCAGAAAAGTTTTGCAAGCCTGCCTGCCGGCAGGCAGGTGAAGCGTCAGAAACTTTTCGGGATCCTGCCGGCAGGCAGGTGAAGCATAAAGTTTAGCCATGATTTATGCTTCGCTCGCGACTCTTTGGAGATACCTTTCTCTTAGAGAAAGGTATTGTAAAAAAGATTATAACCTGGATTCCCGCCTTCGCGGGAATGACGAAAGGGGTATTGTAAAAAAGATTATAACCTGGATTCCCGCCTTCGCGGGAATGACGAAAGGGGTATTGTAAAAAAGATTATAACCTGGATTCCCGCCTACGCGGGAATGACAAAGAGGGTGCGGGAATGACAAAGAGGGTGCGGGAATGACAAAGAGGGTGCGGGAATGACGAAAGGAGTGCGGGAATGACAAAGGGGTATCGTGAAAATTGAAACTCTCTTAATCACCCTTTCATAAAGGGGAGAAATAACCTGGATTCCTGGTCAAGTTTACCCCGTCTTTATGACTGGGGCCAGGAATGACAAATAAAAGAATATTAAACAAAATAAAAAATCCGATCAATTAATCGGATTTTTATTTTTTAACTTTTTGCGCTTTACTTTTGTCCACCAAAGGCAAAGAAAAACTGAATTTACTCCCCCGGCCCTTGCCCGGCGACTCGGCCCAAATGCGACCGCCTAAATTCTCAATCACCACCCGGGCAAAGTATAGGCCTAGTCCCGTGCCTTCAGGATGGATAGTGGACATGCCCTGGCCGCGCACGAACTTATTAAACAACCGACCGACATCGCCGGCGGTAATGCCCGAACCGGTATCGGCCACCGAAAACACCACCGAACTGCCCTCTTGGTGCAAATCCAGGGAAATTTCACCCGCTTTGGTGTATTTGACAGCATTATCAACCAGATTAGAAGCGACCTCCTTAATCTTAGCCGAATCAGTTGAAACGTCGGGCAAATCTTTGGAGTAATAAACATTCAGCTTCAATCCCTTAGCCGTCGCTTTAGCTTTGAATTCTTCTTTCAGCTCATCAGCGATTTTAGCCAAGTCCGCGGGCTTGATATCAAATTCCAACCGGCCGGCTTCAATGCGGGAAATATCCAATAAATTTTCAATCAAATTAAGCAACCGTTCAGTGGCGATAAAAACCTTATCCAAATTATCTTTTAAGATTTTAGGCACCTTGCCGAAGTTGCCTTCTTGCATCATGGAAACATAACCCTTGATAATCGTGGTCGGGGTGCGCAACTGGTGGCTGGCGATGGACAGAAATTCCGATTTGGCGTCATCCAGCCGTTGCAACTCCTTATTGGTAGCTTCCAATTTTGCCGTCGCTTTTTTGACCCTTTGTTCCAAACTCTTGGTCAATTCTTCCAAGGCGTCGTTGGATTGCGCCTGGGCGAAATTGGCTTCCACAATGCTTTCCGTGCTCCGATTGAAAAAGAAACCGTAAACAATGACAAAAGAAAAAATCATGACAACCGCCAAAGTGGAAATATGCCCTTCAACGAAATAAAACAGGGCTAAAAAAACCAAAATCATTACCGCGCTGACAATCTGATAATGCAAAAACAAACATTCGCGGAATTTGAACCGGCAATGCTTGCAGCGCTTGTAAGGAGAATAATTGAGATTTTTTACCAACCAGCAATCTAAATTAAGGCACTCGTTTTTTTTCCTCCTTAAATCCTTTTTGGAACTGGCTGTTTTCATTTGTTAAAAATCTTTTTTAAGACGATATACATCATCGTGGCGACGCAGAAACCGACAAAACAAGCCAAAAAAATCAGTAAATCCACGATTAAAATGTAAATCCAGGCCAAATCAACGGCTCGCCCGCTATTGACCCAGAGAAAACCGATTAAAAGCAGGGCTCCGGTCATGCCGGCGACAAATTTCAATTCTCCCGATTCCTTTTGGACCGGCGGATTTTGTTTGCTAAGCATCCTTTTAATGACCAAAAGGTGAAGTTGATAAAAAACATTCAGCTTAAAAGAAAAAGCTCCCAAGATCGTCAAAATAGCTACTGCCAAAACCAGCCAAGGACTATGGATTATGATGGCGATTAGAACCAAAATCCCGTAGACGGCCCGGGAAAACCTTAGCGAATCATCATGAATTTGACATTGTTGCATAAAATATTTAATTTATTAATCTGACTGTTATTTGTTTCTCTTGGCGCCGTAATTCGCGGCATCAGTTTGCATTCGGTTTATCACTTTCCATAAACTGTTGGCTTTAACCGGTGAAAAAAGTTCTCTTAGGCCGGTCTGATCGATAAAATACAACTCGGTATTTTTGATCTCTTCCGGCGTCCGGCCGTTTAAAACCCTTAACAGCAAAACAACGGCCCCCTTGATAATCAACGACAAGCTGTCTATTTTATAAAAGACCTTGCCATCTTTGAAAGTGGAACCGTACCAAGTCCGAACTTGGCAACCTTTGACCAAATTATCCTCTATCTTATGCGCCTCCTCGGCGGAGGGCAGGGTTTTGCCCAATTTCATCAGTTGGCCGTATTTTTTCAGCCAATCTTTAGCGGAACCCCCGAATTCTTTAATGATTTCTTGTTGTATTTTTTGTGTTGTCATGTTGATGAATTTTATTTGGACATTTTTTGGATTTGACGCAGGGCTTCGCACAAATAATCTATCTCTTTAAAAGTGTTATAAAACACCAGGGAAGATCTAATGGATCCCTCCGTTCCGTAATGCGCCCATAAGGGATGGGTGCAATGATGGCCGGTCCGAACCGCAATACCCAGCCGATCCAAAAGCGTGCCGACATCATAAGGATGCAAGCCGTCCATCAGGAAAGAAAAAATAGCGACTTTATTTTTGGCTGTGCCGTAAACTTTCAAACCGTCTATTTCTGCCAGTTTGGCGGTCGCATAATCCAACAGCTTCTTTTCATAAGCTCTGACGTTTTCCAAGCCCAAACCCGACAAATATTCCAAGGCCTCGCCCAGTCCGACAGCGCCGATATAATTAGGCGTGCCGGCTTCAAATTTGAAAGGCAAGTCGTTATAAGTGGTGCGCTCAAATGAAACGCGGTCAATCATATCCCCGCCGCTTTGATAAGGCGGCAGGTCATTGAGCCAGCGCTCTTTCCCGTATAAAACCCCGGTGCCGGTCGGCCCATAAACCTTATGGCCGGAAAAAGCGTAAAAATCGCAATCCAAGTCCTGAACGTCAATCAGTTCGTGCTGAATCGCCTGGGCGCCGTCAATTAAAACGGGAATATTCTTGGCATGGGCCAGCGCGATTATTTCCTTAATCGGATTGATCGTTCCCAAAGAATTGGAAACATGGGTAACCGCCACTAACTTTGTTTTGGAATTAAGCAATTTCTTGTATTCTTCCAACAACAATTCACCTCGATCGTTAAAAGGAATCGCTCTTAAACGAGCGCCCTTTTTGTCGCAAGCTATCTGCCATGGCACCAAATTACTATGATGCTCCATTTCAGAAACAATAATCTCATCATTCTTCTTGAGATACGCTTCGCAAAAAGAATAAGCGACCAGATTAATTGAAGCGGTAACTCCACTGGTAAAAATTATCTCCTGCGGCGAAGGGGCGTTAATGAATCTTTGCACCCGCGCCCTGGCCACCTCATACATATCCGTCATTTGCGAGCTTAAAAAATGTATCCCGCGATGGACATTGCTGTTATACTGGCGATGGGCCTTATTTATGGCTTCTATGACAACCTTCGGTTTCTGTGTGGTTGCTCCGTTATCAAAATAAACCAGGCGTCGGCCATAAATCCTCTCCTTAAGTATGGGGAAATCCTTCCTGATTCTTTTGATGTTTAATTCGACTGGCTGGGGTTTGTCTGTTTTGTTCATGGCGCGGCAAATAAATATTATTATTGGTTGACTATATTATAACACAAAAGCCGTACGACTCACCACCCCCTCATTAAATCTTTATAGCCGATCCTAACACTGCCTTAAAAATTATAAAAAACGCCCGGGTTTTGGTGATCCCGGGGCGGTATTTTTATTTAGAATCAAATCATTTAATTGAACCGGCGCAGCTTCTTCTCGGCCAGTTCTTTTTCCAATCTGATAACTTCGTCCACGTTGTCTTCTTCTCTGATTTTGTCAACACGCGTAAAACCGCAGGACTCGCAACGCTGGGAGATAATCCATTTGCCGCCCTGGTAATATAAATCTGTCGGGCGCATTAAGCCGCCGCATTCCGCTTGCCGGTCGCCCGGATCAACATCCACGTGTTTGGACCACAGGCATTCGGGGCAATGATTGGTATAGCCCGTGCCTATTACCTCGGCGCCGCAATGTTCACACTTAAAATCTTCTTTTCTTTTAATAAATGCCATATACTTGACACTTTATCATGGTTTTGCTATAATTTCAATACTAAATAAGAATATCCGCAAAATCTCTAAAAAGCGGGGCTCATTAACGATTAGTCCGAAATCAACCGGTCAGCCAGCCAGGATTTCGGCCGTTAAGGGTTAAAACATGGCTTTTTATTTTATGAGCATGATCCAACCGAAAAAGGATTCGGTAATGAACGAACTGCTTGAGAGCAAGCAGTATTTTAATTTGCCCAAAACGGGCGAACTGGTTACGGGCAAAATTATTGCCATTGACAACAACGCTATCCACATTGATTTGGGCGGAGTGGCCACCGGCGTAGTCCGCGGCCGCGAACGCTATGCCGACGCTGAACAATATAAAAATTTGGCAATCGGCGACACCATTGAAGCGACGGTTTTGGAATTGGAAAATGAAAACGGCGAAGTGGAATTGTCTTTCCAATATGCCGGCAAACAAAAGGCCTGGCAGACCCTTAAGGACTATGTCAAATCCGGGGAAATCATTTCCGCCACCATCACCGAGGCCAATAAAGGCGGCTTGCTCGCCAAAGTTGATACGGTGTCCGGTTTCTTGCCCGTTTCCCAATTAGCGCCGGAGCATTACCCGCGCATTCCGGGCGGCGATAAAAACCGCATTTATGAAATCCTCAAGAGCTACGTCGGCAAGAAGTTTGATATCAAGGTCATTGACGCCAATGAAGACGAGGATAAATTGATTATTTCCGAAAAAGCCGCTTGGGAAGAAACCCAACGCGATGTGATAAACAAATACAAAGTCGGCATGATTGTGGAAGGCGCGGTTACCGCCGTCACTGATTTTGGCGTTTTCGTGGAATTTGACGACAAACTGGAAGGGCTTATCCATATTTCAGAAATTGCCTGGCAAAGAATTGATAACCCGCATAATTTCGTCAAAGTCGGCCAGAAGGTCAAAGCGGAAATCATCTCCATTGAAAACTCCAAGATTTTCCTGTCCATGAAAAAACTGGAGCATGATCCGTGGGTCGGCATTGAGAAAAGATTTGAAGTGGGCCAGAAGGTTACCGGCACTATCATCAAAGTCAATCCATTCGGTTTGTTCGTGGAACTGGGAGAGAATATCCAGGGTTTGGCTCATGTTTCCCAATTGTCCGACAAACCGGTCAAAGATCCGTCAGAAATCGCCAAGGAGGGCGAGAAAAAAGATTTCTACGTGGTCTCGCTGGATTCCAAGAACCACCGTTTGGGTTTATCTTTAGTCAAGCCGGGCAAGGCGGAAAAAACGGAAAAAGCCGCAACGGAAAAAACAGCGGAAACAGCGGTTGAAGTCAAGACCGAAGAACTGGTTAAGGCCGAGGAGAAAAAAGAAACCAAAAAACGCGGCCGACCCAAGAAAACTGAAGTGAAAAAAGAAGAATAAAATACAAAAAAGAAACGTCCCTCGCCGGGGCGTTTCTTTTTCTAATGAAAAATTCCCTTTATTCCTCCTTTAGTTAGGGCTTAAAAGTACCAATAATATTACCAGTGTCCTAAGCCATCTGAAAAAATATACCAATTTAAAAGCTGCCGAAAATCTTCGACAGCATTAATTCAAATTATAGGCATTCTGCAGCGTCTCGAGCGATCTTTGACCGAACAGACATATCTAAGAAGGTATTGGCGAAATAAGGCCAATGGCCCATCTTGACTGTGACGTGAGTCAGTCCAGAGGAACGCTTATCGATCCAACGAATATCAATCTGATTGATGTCGCCGACCAAAACCATTTTTGTGTCTTCACCAATGCGGGTTACGATCGTTTTCATCTCCGAACGCGTCAGGTTTTGTGCCTCATCAATGATAACAAAAGCGCCAGCTAAAGTTCTACCGCGGATAAAGGATAACGGCAAAATCTCCATGCCATTAACTTTATCCCGATTGATCTTCTCAATCAATCGGCGATTGGCTTCACTCCGAGAAGCGATGTAATCGATGTTATCATAGAGTGGCGCCAACCAAGGAATTGATTTGGCTACAAGGTCACCCGGCAAGAAACCGGTGCTATCTTTGTTAGACAAATGGATAAACGGCCGCGCAATATAGACCTTGCGATAACGTCCGCAAGGAGCATAACCGGCTTTAGCCAGTTGTTCGCCCAAACAACAATTGCCGGCAACAGGAACATTGGCTTTATCGGGCTCCGTCACCAATTGCTTAAGCGCTGCAGCAATGGACATAAGCGTCTTACCAGTACCAGCTTCTCCATGCAAGGTGATGAGCGAAATCTCCGGATCCATTAATTGTTGCAAGGCCACATACTGCGCCCAATTTATTTTATTATCCATGGGACGAGGCGAAATACCCAGCACCCCAATATCATTTCTGATGGGGACGAAAAAATTGCCTTTTCTAATGGCGGCAAATACAACACTACCCTCACGATTAGAAATAATCGCTCCCGCGTTGATTGGCACCTTAGCAGCATCGCCTCCCCTAATGATAAACTTGCCATCCGGTTGTTCCTCTAACTGATCAGAAAATATCTCGGGCAAACCGTGCTCGAAATCCACTAAATCAACCTGATCGGCCTTATATTCTTCAACATTAAGTCCTAATTTTAAGCCGACTACGTGAACCATAGCATCATTGCTAACCAAGAATAAAGGCACATCCTCATGGTCCCTCATAATATCCAAACAAGCGGCAATAATGTGGTGATCGGGATTGCGCGGATCCAAATCAGGATAATTCCTAATATCGCCTTGAGCGATATAGAAATTAGGATCCTTATCATGGACTTTTTTATTGATTGTTCGGACGACATCGCTGACCTGACGACTCAAATCTTGATTGCTTTTAAGCGAATCCAATTCGCTCAAAACAATCCAGGGAACCACAACACCATTAGTGCCATTTCTTTGCAAATTATCAATGGTTTTTGAGTCATTGACTAAGACATTGGTGTCAACCACATAAATCTGTCGAGGTTGACCAAAAATTTCCTTCAATCCATAACCAATGATCGAACGAGGACCTTGCTGGCTTTTCTCTACTTCTTGCCGCATGAGCAATCTCCTTTTGTTGTTGTTAAACAACTGTTCCTACTAAGTTTTGCTAAAATTTTAAGGTTCTATATTAATAAATCATCTTAGCAAAATACCAGCATTTGTCAAGGGGACAAAAAAGGAACCCTTTTGGGGGGTTCCTGGTCAATATTTAAAGTGCTAAGGGTGTATCTGCGGATCAAGGGCATTGGACGCATAGAGATTGGGGATGGCGCCATAAGCCGTGAATTCCTCGGCATTCGTGTAGCCATCGCCGTCAGCATCGCCGTTAGGCGCAAAATACTCGGGAAAGGTCATATACGGGCCAATAAAGATAAGGTGGTCCGGATTATCTGGATCCGGCTGATAAGCAAATCCCAACCGCGAATTGGGGATATTGTCGCCGAAAATGAAAGCCATGCCCAGAACCGTGCCAAGCGACCCGGTGCCAGAGATATACTTTTCCACTGAATAATCCGCTTGCCCATCGCCTATCAGCATGTGGCCGGACAAAACTTCTTCCAAACCGGGAAAAATTAGCGGGGCTAACTGCCAATAGGCGCCAAAATCAGCGGCAAACCGCTCTTTGTTATAATTCCAAGCATAATGCAGAAGCTTATGGTTTAAACCGTTAGGCAAACAGAATTCGGGATCTTCTAAAACTCTCTCCACTAACTTGAGTTCTACCGAACAATCAAGATAATCGTTGCCAGTAACATTATAAGTTACCAGATCGGTTCTTTTATCAAGTTGCAGGTTGCCATTGACATCTGCGGTACTTGGTTCAAAAAAATCAAGAATATTTCCGTAATCTCCTAAAATTACCCGCGGCGCTTCATAAACTTTCTGATAGCAAACGCAAAAATCATTAAGCGGTTCCGGCAGGGGGTCACTGGGGTCGTCACCATCGTTAGCATTAAGGCAAGGGTCCTCTCCCTCTCCCTCTCCCTCTCCCTCTCCTTCACCTTCACCTTCGCCTTCGCCTTCGCCTTCTCCTTCTCCTTCTCCTTCTCCTTCTCCTTCACCAGAAGGAATGATATTTACGGTAACGGTTCGCGAAACAACTGGCTGATTGGTGATATTATTGATGATACAAAAATAATTTCCGGCATGATTAGCGTCGGCAACTAAAACTTCCAAATCGCTTAAAGTCGCCCAGGGCAATAAAGCGCCGTTTTGATACCACTGAAAACGCCAGGGCTGGGTGCCAAGCACTATGACTCTTAAAATAAACGTTTGTCCCGTTTCAATTTCAACATCCTGGGGTTCGGTCACTATAAACGGCGGCCGATTAACCTTCAGTGTGGCAATAACTGATGCTGTCTGGCCGTAAGGATTGCTTGCGACACAAACATAATTACCCTCGTCGGCAATCGTGGCCGAGAAAATAATGTGAATATTGGAGTTGGCATTAACGATGCTCTCTCCGTTTTTTTGCCACTGCCAATCCCAAGCGCCGACGGCATCGCAAATGAATTGCACTTCTGTCCCCGGATTAACGACACGAGACACCGGTTGAAGAGTAAACTCCGGCGGCTGCTGATCGCAACCTGCGGCTAAAACCAGTAAAACAACGCAAAAAATCGCCATTAATCGCCACTGTTTATCCATGATTTTATCTCCTTGGTTGGTCTGGTTGATTTTTCGATGTAAGGAACATTGGGAAAATACAATATATAACATTCTCACCGACAAGTCAAGATTAAAAAACCGGCCTTAATTCAGGTCGGCTTTATTGATTTGAATGTCCTCTTGCAGCCAATTTTTGGCGATTTCCCTGAAACGGCTGTTAGTGTCGGTAATAAAATATTCCTGGTGATTTTTTTGTTTTTGAGGATTATTTAACAGATATTGTTTGATAATTTTGACGATTTCCTCGGCCGGGTCAACTAACCTGACCCTATGCCCCATCCTATCGGCGATGATTTTTTTCAATAGCGGATAATGGGTGCAGCCCAGGATCAAAGTGTCAATTTCTTGGCGCTTGAGAGGATAAAGATATTTGCGGGCTACGCTTTTCATTTCCGGCTTATTCAGCCAATCCTCTTCAACCAGCGGTACAAATAGAGGACAAGCCGCGCTCCTAACTTTCGCTTCCGGATTAAGATCTTTAATCGCTTTTTCATAAGCGCCGCTGCTAATGGTTCCTCTGGTGCCAATAACCCCGATCTTGCCTTTAGTCAGCTTAACTGCTGACGCGACAGCCGGAGTAATCACTTCAAACACCGGCAAGTCATACTTTTGTTTAAGCAGATCGCCGGCAAAAGCCGAGGCCGTGTTGCAAGCTATTATAATAGCCGTAACTCCTCGCCCGACTAAAAAATCAACATCTTCGCAAGAATACTTCTGAATAATTTCTTGCGATCTGGAGCCATAAGGCATGCGGGCGTTATCACCCAAATAAATAAAAGAGCAGTCAGGCAACTGTTTTTTTATCTCTTTTACAACAGTCAAGCCGCCGACGCCCGAATCAAAAATTCCAATCATAAAATAGCTTATAGCTTATGGCGTATAGCCATGAATAAATTCTACTCTGTCTTTCCCCAGAACTCGTCAGCCGTCTTTTCCATCTCTTTTAGCCGAGTATAATAATCGGCAAACTCATTCAGATGGGCCAGAGCGATTTTACCGGTCATTAACGGATTATCGTCCGTCACATTAGTGACGGAGTTGGCAGTGCCATGCTCCAGCTCCACATCCATGCCCATACGGAACTGTTCCACATCAAACTTGGACCAATCCAGGCCCAATTGTTCGCCGATGGCCTTGGCCTCTTCGGCGGTAAATTTTGGTTGCGCCATATTATTTTGATTAATTTAACTGGTTAAATCTTACCACGACTGGGATTTTTGTCAAAACAAAAACCGTCCCGCTTAAAAAAGCTGAAGACGGTTTTTACGGCATAAGACAGCCGTTAGGCCAATCGTCGGTCATATTTTTGTTCTAATTCGTTCTGTTTTTTTTGACGACGCAACCGAAATATTTTTTTGCGCGCCACTTGGTAATAATAAGTGCCCACCATGGTGCCTAAGGCGCAGCCCAAAGCATAAAGCAAGGCCAGTGACCAATCGTTGACATTGTCCACGATTGTCTGTACCACATAATACCAGATCAGAATATTGACCATGGTAATAGCTCCGCTAGACCAAACTTTGGTTTCCGTAACCGCTTTGGTCCATAAGGTAGCTACCAGCATTTCCACGACGCCCACAAAAAATAAAATGATTCCTGCTGTCATAAATTTGTGGGTTTAAGCCCGCTGATTAATTCGGCGGGATGATTGATTTTAACGACCTTTTTAATGAAAAAACGCCCGTTTTCACGAACGCTTTCATTGTGTCTTTATTATAGCTTTTTCGGGCTTTTTTGTCAAAGCGGTTAATGTTTTAAATAAGCTGTTCCACCCGATCCAACACTTCGCCCAAAACGTCGCGGCTGCGCGCTTCCACGTTAAGTCGTACCACCGGTTCGGTATGCGACGGACGAACATTAAGATACCACCGTTTGCCTTTATCTTTGATTGACAAACCGTCAAGAGCGGAAAATTCCGCTCCGCCGAATTCCCGCTTAAGCTTTTTGACTAATTGATTAAAATCTTTTGATTTATAATTTTTCTCACCGGAAACAACGTACCGGGTGGCATAATCAGCTACAGCTGAAGACATGGTTATCCGCTGTTTCTTCAAATAAGACAAGATTAACAACACCGGAATAATCGCGTCGCCCCAGACGTAATTTTTCTTCCGGCCGAATAAGCGATAATTAAACATGAAATGCCCGGAGTTCTCGCAACCGAATAAAAGCTTTTTCTGATTCATGGTCTTAATGATATTGGCATAACCGGCGCGATGCGGCAAAACCTTTCCGCCCCGGGCGCGAATCAATTCCGTCAGACCCAAACCCAAACGGGCATCAATGACAATCTCTATTTTCGGCTTGTAAGCCAAAATTATTTCCGCCAGCAGGCAATTCAAATAATACGGTTCAACAAATTTGCCTCGCTCGTCAATAAATATCGCCCGATCGGCGTCGCCGTCAAATATCACTCCCAAATCAGCTTTAGCCGCTTTAACTTCTTTTATAATCGGCGATTGATTCTCCTTAAGCAGCGGGTTAAGGCCGTGATCGGGGTAAATGTCGCCGGAGAAAAAATTCATCCGCGTTGTTTTTAGCGGCAAAAAAGAGAAAATCGTCTCCGCCAAACGCGCGCCTGAACCTCCGGAAGCGTCTAAAACGATTTTCTTGCCCTGAAGCTCGGCAGGATTAATCAAAGATAAGATAAAATCGCGATATTCTTTGGTTGTAGAAATAAAAGCGACTGGCGTTTTGTCAATCTCTTGCGGTTTAACTT
The DNA here is from genome assembly GCA_041666945.1 of Candidatus Buchananbacteria bacterium. Lineage (GTDB taxonomy): Bacteria > Patescibacteriota > Patescibacteriia > 2-01-FULL-39-33 > 2-01-FULL-39-33 > CAISTG01. Next base: position 73,275 of record JBAYFY010000003.1, read on the forward strand.
TTCCAGCCAGGGTTTTTATCTTTTTTAATCCGGTTTTTAATCCGAAAACCCGGCCTCTGCCATCGCAGAACTTTACTCCGGTTTCTCCAGCCGGACTATGGCTGGCTGTAACCATGGCGCCGGCGGAAAAATCATGCTCGCCTACGGCAAAAAACAATTCCGGCGTCGCGCAAACTCCCAAATCATAAATTTTGGCGCCGCCTCGGCTTAAGCCGGCTAAAAGCGGCCAAAAAAATTTTTCCGATTCCAGGCGGGCATCGCGGCCAACCACGACTTTCTTGGCCTTGGTTATTTTAGCAAACGCCAAACCCAAGGCAAACGCCGTGTGTTCGCCCAGTTCCTGCGGATACTTGCCGCGGATATCATACTCTTTGAAAATTTTAGGATTTATCTTCATAAATCAATTTTCTCATATTCCTTAATAACCTTCTCCCAGGCACGATGAAGCGGGGTTAACATCTTTTTTACTTCTGGAAAAGCGGCAATATCGCGATAATCCCTAGCCATTTTTCCATAAGCGCGAAAGGGTTGTTTTTTGGCTTTATCAACACAGGCAATATCCATATACATAAAATCAGTGATATGACTGGCTGAATCGGAGCAAGCCACGATTTTGGCCTCTATCGTCTCCGGCAGAACATCTTTACAACGATGGGCGCGAATGGCGTGCAGAGCTTTTTCCATTTTGACCTTAGGATACTTCTCTCGCTGAAAAAACTTTTTTGCTATCTCGGCGCTTCGCGCGGCATGATCAATTGATGCGGAGACGGGATAATGACCGATATCATGCAGCCAAACTCCCAATAGCACTGCCTCTTTATCAGCTGATGGATGTTTTTTACACAAATATAGCGCCCATCTTTCAACTTCCGGCACATGCCTTAGGAGTCCGAAAGGATCGTCGCCGAATTTATTAACACTTAAAACATTACCCAAATCACCTTTGGACTTCTTAACCCTGTCTTGAAACAGCTTTTTCGCCTTATCAACAATATTTTTCATAATTACATTTTACCATTTTTAACCGCGATCGCCAAAAGATTGTCGCCATGCATGATGCCTTTTTTATCTTCGCTTTTGGCTTTGAATTCCAATTCCTCAATAATAAATCCGGCTTGTTTGAGCAACCGGCGCGTTTCGCCCTTTGCAAAGGAATGAATATAGCGCTTAGTTTCCTCGCCGGCCGGTTTCCAGGGCACGAAAGCGTCGGACACGCCCCAAACGCCACGCTTGATTTTTTCCGGCCAATTGAATAAATAACGGTAATAACGGAATTTCTTTTTCCAACCGAATGCTTGCCACAAGTTCCAGTTAATCATCACTAATCGTCCGCCGGGTTTTAGGATGCTAAAAATATTCTCTAATGTTTGCAGACGTAATTTTTTGCTCGGCAGATGATGCAAAACGGCGACCAATAAAACTAAGTCATAACTTTCAACTTTCAACCTGCCTGACCGGTAGGCAGGATTTCGGCTTTCCAATTCCAGCATATCGCCGACCTCAAATTTCGCCCACGGCTTATCCTTAAATCTTTCGCGGGCGATTTTTATCAATTCCTCGCTATTATCAATGCCTAAATATCCCGCCTTTGAATCGGCAAAAATCTCCGCCATTCGGCCATTGCCACAGCCGATATCCAAAACCTTGCCGCCCGGCCTGACGTATTTGGCAAAATCGCCGAAACCGCGCCACCAGCGGCCGCGCGTATCGGAAAAATCTAAAGCAATCTCATTATAAAACTCTTTGGTTTGTTCTAATATTTTTTGTGTATTTTGCCGGCTCATATCAACCTAACTTTAACATTTTTTTCGCCTTTTGCCAAAATAAAAACCCGCGCGGCAGAAAGCCGTGCGGGGATAAAGTTAATGTTCAAAAAAATCAAGCGACCCGATCAAGACAACCGGGCGAGTCCTGTTTAGGAATTCCTTGTTCAGTGGGAGATCCCAGCACGGGAAACTTCAGCACGGGAAATTCCGCTACGTTAGCGGCGGCATTGGCGTACGCTTGTTCGTCGCGAGTAATGCCAAAGTGCCTGTCTTTTTCAAAAATACTGCCCAGGCCAAGGTTAAAATCGCGGCTACCTAAAGAATCTAAAAACAACATTGGATAGACCAACAAACCATAGTGATGATCCCAAGGAGATCCCAAAGCAAGAATAACCGGGCACTTTGAAAATTCAAATTGATCCGCTCTAAGAGCCAAAAGCTCCGGTAATACAATAAATCTATAACCCGGCTTGTTTTTATTCAGCTCGGCCTGCAACTGGCTAATATTGGCAACCCGTTTCTCCGGTTGCCAGATCTCTATATCAACCGTTCGCTGGCCTTTGCCGCTGATTGGAAAATTTTCAGGGGTTATAAACTGATTTAAGAAATGATATTTGCCAAGAGCGATCATAACGGCAAGCGGCAAATCAAAATCAACAGTTACCCTGTAAACGCCTTTCGTCGCCAACCAACTTTTAACCAGTAATTCAGAAATTGCCTTTAATGCGCTCTTGCCTTCCGGCTGGGATAGGCGATAAATACACTCGCCCACGTCACCGCCGAATTCGCGTATATAAGTTACCAGATCCACGACGACGGTCATTAAAACGCCGACAGCCGAAATGACGGCTGCCACTTTACTTCTCTTGCTGCTCATAACATGCTCCTTGGTCGGCCTCTTGCTCCAGCCCTATGCCAGAACCGCCGGCTAACCGATTTTAGGTACGAATTAGCTTTGCCGACAGGGCATTAGCTAACAATTGGTTATAGCACATCTAATTATCTATGTCAAATTTATTGCCAAAAATAAAACCGCGCCGGCAGAAAGCTCAACGCGGGGAAATACAAAATTCAAGGGGTCAAGGTTCATGAAAAGCAAAGTGTCATCAAGATTGCCTGCCTATCGGAAGGCAGGCCCGTCTACCGGCAGACATACTCGCGGACAACAGCGAAGCGCCAATAGTCGCCGAAGGTACCAACAAGAGAACCCAGGTGCAGATAGCGCTCCACAGTATTCCCGCTGAGGCAAACGAAGTTGCGGTAGCCATCTTGGTGCCAAATTGAGCCCAGAGCGGCAATCATTAATTGCCGTTGCAACTCGGATTGAGCCGCGCCCAGAGCCAGGAGTTCCTCAATTCGGACAAAACGGTAGCGATACTTCACTCCTTGTCGCGCCAGCCAACTATTGACTCTTTTTAATTTGGCGATGATTTGGTCGCCATTTTTAAAACTCTGATTAAAGTGGAGCAATTCCACTCTGACTTTATGCTTTCTGACTCTACGCTTGCCTGATTTGTTAAGTGGAAAGTTTTTAATATTGATGTCCGAGTTCACTCCATTATAGCGACCGGCGGCGATCATTTGCTCAAGATCCTGGCTAAGGTCAACGATCACATCGTAACTGCCGGCCAGATAGGGGGAAACGATTTCCTTAACAGCGTTTTTGGCCGCCAACATTTCAGCAATAATCAATTCAGAAATCTTACGAATCGTACCTTCGCCTTTAGCGCTCGCCAAATGGCGAAGACACTCGTCAAAATCACCGCCGAGTTCGCTTATAACTCCGATTAAAGCGGCAACGACTTCGGTGATCCTGCCCCAATACTTTAGGAGCAATTTTACTTCGGGTTGTTCTTTGCTTGGACTTTTCTCGTCCATGTTTATTCTCCTTTTTTGGTCTAATCCCTCATCCCAGCGCTATGCTGAAACCCCAGATTAGCCGTTTTAAGGTACGCATTAGCTCTGACTACAGGTCAGTTGCCAACGGCTAAACATATCATATCCGGATTAATTTGTCAAAATCATTTTGTAACCGATTGAAACTTTGGCTGATTTATGCTATCATCTTTAGATGAAACCGAACAAAAAACAACTGGAAAAAATAGTCCGGCAAATAGTCAAAGTCAATCCTTTGTCAGAAAAAGAATTGTTTAATGTTGCCCGCCATGCCGCCGGGGAAATGAAATTACCCCCGTCAGAAAAATCACAGCTGTTAGAACAGTACCGCCGACTGGTTAAAACCGGCAAAATAAAACCGAACAAAAAACTGGAGCGGCTTCTGACCAAACGCGCCGTGCGCACGCTTTCCGGCGTAGCCGTTATTTCCGTTCTCACTAAGCCCCAATCTTGCCCTGGTAGCTGCCTGTTCTGCCCGACGGAAAAAAACATGCCCAAGTCCTACTTGAGTAATGAGCCGGCTGTGATGCGCGCCATCTTAAACGGCTTTGACCCCTATCGCCAAACGGCGATGCGGCTTAAAGCGCTTGAAGCCAACGGCCACAATACGGAAAAAATTGAACTGATCGTCATGGGCGGCACTTGGTCACACCACTCGCCTCAATACCAAAATTGGTTTATCAAACGCTGTCTGGAAGCGCTTAACGGCCGGCCGGCCGGAAATTTGGCCGCCGCGCAAAAGAAAAACGAAACAGCCAAGCATCGCTGTATCGGTCTGACTTTGGAAACCCGCCCCGACTATGTTACGCCCCAGGAAATTTTACGCTTGCGCGCCTTGGGTTGCACCCGGGTGGAGTTAGGCGTCCAGCACACCGCCGATGGAATTTTAAAGTTGAACCGCCGCGGCCACACAGCCAAACAGAGTGTTGAAGCGATTGAACTGCTTAAAAATGCCGGCTTTAAAATCAATCTGCATTTAATGCCCAACCTATACGGCTCCACGCCGGCCAAGGACTTGGCCATGTTCAAAAAAATCTTTACTGACGGCGATTATATGCCGGACATGGTAAAAATCTATCCCTGCGTAGTCAACAAAAATGCTGATTTGTATAAATTATACCGGCAAGGAAAATATAAGCCCTACACCGACAAGCAACTCTTAAATTTGTTGATAAAAGTCAAAAAAATCACTCCGCCCTGGGTGCGTATCACCCGCTTGATCCGCGATATTCCCGAAGAATCAATTGTCGCCGGCAATAAGATCACCAATTTGCGGCAACTGATTAACGAACAAGCCGGCCAGAACGGCTGGTCTTGCCGTTGCATCAGATGCCGGGAAATCGGACACCAAACAGCCGACGGTTTATTGCTTGCGACTGACGGCAAAAAGAAAAAATTAATCGCCAGAAAATACCGGGCTGGCGGCGGAACTGAATACTTTTTGAGTTTTGAATCGCCGGATGAAAAAATACTCTACGCTTTTTTGCGTTTGCGCCTGCCGGCCGGCTCGCGGCAAAAAGCCCCGACGGAATTGAGCGGCGCCGCTTTGATCCGCGAACTGCACACTTACGGCCAGGCCCTGAAACTGGGCGGGAAGAGCCAGGTTCAACATTTGGGCTTGGGGAAAAAACTCCTGACGGAAGCAGAAAGAATCGCCCGCCGAACCGGCTATAAAAAAATCGCGGTTATTTCCGGCATCGGCGTGCGTGAATATTACAAAAAATTGAATTATGAATTAACAGGCACCTATATGGTGAAAAATTTAACAAACGACAAAAAATAGTTTAAGCTGTAAATATCGGTTCATATCTTAAAAATTAAAAAAAATATGGGTATCAATACTGTTATTCCGGGCGAGATCGGCATTTTCCAAGCCATGATAGCTTCCGGTCCGGTTATTATCCAACAGCGCGACGGCGTCTTAAAAACCCTGTTAGTCAAACACGGCGACAAACCGCTTACTGAACTCAAATGGAAATTTTGCGGCGGCAAAGTTTTGGTTGATTCAACTTTGGAAGATAACGCCATCCGTGAAGCCAAGGAAGAAATCGGAGTTGAAATTAAATTGTTAAAACCGCTAAAACCGATGCTTATTTGGAATGAGATTCCGGAAAGCGGCTCGGAAAAACCGCAAGCGATCGTTTTAATCCATTATTTAGCGGAAACAGCCGGCGAACCGGTTAAAGGCGCTGAAACGCTGGAAATGGGATGGTTTGACATTAATAATCTGCCTAATGACTGCGCGCCCAATATCCGACCAGTCATCGCTGAATACATAGAAAACCTCTAATAATCTCTAAATTAAAAGCAACCGATTAATACCGGTTGCTTTTTTATTTTCGCCATTTGAAATAACAATTTTAACGGCTACCGAGCAATGCAGGAAGAACTGAACATTGATTTGCAACATTTTTTCTTTAAAGAACTATAATAGGGATAAGCGGGATTTTTGGCTTTGCAACAAGCTGAACTGGTACAGGTTTTAACTACGCAGAGATTACTGACGCAATTTTGGGCCGCATTGCAAGTACCGCAGGAAAGCGTGCCGCCGCAACCGTTGGAAATGGAACCGCAATTTTTGCCTTGAGCCGCGCAAGTGGTTGGCGTGCAAACGCAAGTTTGGCTGACCGCCGGTTTACTATCTGTCGTACCGCAATTATTGCTGTCAACGCAGGTTCTAGTTTGCGTACCGCCGGAACAAACGCTCCAATCGGCGCAAGACCAGCTTTCCACGCAAACCGGAGGCAATGTGCCGCCGAATTCATAAGCGCCCATATCCGGCGCAGTGCCTTGCGGTACGGCCAGACCGCCGTAGTCGGGGGTCAAACCAAGCGCTACGCCCTTATTGATTGCCGGCGAAGCCGACTGAAGGGAAAAATCAAAGGCGGCGACGTTGCTAAACTGCGGGTCAAGCACTAAGGAATTAGCGTCTTGGCCGGCTGGCTTGGTATAAGAGCCGCTGGGATAATAGAGGTTATAATTGATGGCGTTATTTGCGGCCTCAATTATTCCCAAAAGAGTTTTGTAATTGCCGAAAGTGCCGCCGGCAGCCATAGTGCTGAAAATATTGTTCTTAACTTGCGCTCCGGTGGTTATGGCTCCGCCCAAAACCAAACCGAATCGTTTGCTGTTGTAAACAGTGTTATTATAAACAGCGACATTGGAAAAATTGTAAATCTGTATGCCGTCGCCTTCGCCATAAATCACATTATAAATTATGGCGTTGCCGCTGGTTTCGGTTACACCGTTGGCGCTGCCGTCAAAACGAATTCCTTGGGTGCCTAATTTTTGGCCGTTGTTGCCTTGATCAATGATGATAGTTAAACCCTCGGGATTATTATAGGTGTCATATTGGCCATAAACCTTATTGTATCTGATAATATTATTACTGCCGGTCATGAACAAATTAATGCCGGCGCGATCGTCAAAAACGCGGCAGTTGCCGTAAGCCGTGTTATGTTCAACAACATTGCCGATAGTGGTGGCCGCATAAAGGCCAATGCCGGCATCGCCGTTATTATAAACAGTGTTATTCTTGATGGAACCGCCGGAGCCGGAAAAACTGATGCCCATGGCGCCATTGCCGTAAGCTTGGTTGTTGAAAATTTCATCAGCCAGACCGCGATCCGCTCCATCAGCATAAAATATTATGCCGGCGCCGTAATTATAAGCGTTCGTTTGCGAATAAGCCGTGCCCTTTGTGCCGCTGACAACGGAATTTTTCACGGTGTTGTTATTGCCGGTACCGGCGATGTCGGCTAAGAAATAAATCCCGCCGTAACCCCAATTATTCAGGGCGGTAACTCCGTCCACTGCCACATTGGAAGAATTATAAACGACTAAGCCGGCCGAAGGAGAGCTTTCCGAACGGGCATTGATGACATTGATGTTTTTAATCGAGATGTAGCTTTGATTCATGACCAGAACATTCCAGGGACGGGTTTGTTCGCCGTCAATTACCGGATTATTGCCGGAACCGTAAGCGTCAACGCCAATCAACGACCCGGCCGATCCGGAAGCGGCAATCTGCAAAATTTCCTTGAAAGTGCAGCCGCGTTGCAGGTAAATCTGATCGCCCGCCTTTAACCCCGTAACGCCTTGCATTTGATCCAAACGAGCGAAGGTTTTCCACGCCGTCGCCGCCGAAGTGCCATTATTGCTATCGCCGCTTAAAGCGTCGCAACCGATGTAGTAAGAAACAGCCGATGACGTCGCGGCAGTTTGCAACCCGGATTCAGTGTTAATTACCGCGAAAGCCGACAAGGCGATGGAAAAAGCGGCTAAAACCAAAGCGGCGGATGTTTTAAGATTTGTCTTGGTAAGAGTGATCATAAAAAGATTTAAATTAATTACTATAACCAACTATAACATAATTAACTAAAAAACACCCTAAAATTTCGGGTGTTTTATAATCTTACTCCTGCGCCGTAGCGGTAGCGGACGATTCGGAAACAGCCGGCTGGATTTTATTGATTTTGCCTTTCAAAGCATCTTTGAGATTTTTCCCCGCTTTGAATTTAGCCACGGTAACTGTGGGAATTTCAATTTTTTCATTCGGTTTGCGCGGATTAATGCCTTCTCGTCCCTTGCGGGCGCGAGCGGAAAAAGTGCCGAAACCGGTCAAAACGATTTCCCCGCCGTTTTTCATGGTTTCAGTGGCGATGCTGGTAAACGCCTCCAAAGCCGACTCGGCCTGGGCTTTGTTGATACCGACCTTATCGGCAATCTTCTGGGAAAGTTCTGCTTTGTTCATATTTTTGGTAATTACGAATTAAGAATAAAAATATTTATTTTAATTGCTTAAGTCACCTCTATTGTTTTGTTTATCCGTTCTATTTTTTTCGCTTGCCTGGTTTTTTCATCCAATTCAATATAAATCCCGTTCAATACGGCCGCGCCGCGCGACGGCACATCGTGTTTTTTGGAGGTCTGGCCTGTTTTCAAAAACAAATTATAAATCTGCTGTTTGTCGGCGCCGATGATGGAATCAGCATAACCGACCATGCCCGCATCGGAAATGTACGCCGTGCCTTTCGGCAAAATTTTTTCATCAGCGGTTTGCACGTGGGTATGGGTGCCCAAAACCGCGCTCACTCGGCCGTCAAAATAATTGGCTAAAGCGATTTTCTCGGAGGTGGCTTCGGCATGAAAATCCACGAGATACATGGCCTGGCGATTGTCGCTGATTATTTTCTCCAGCGTCTTAAAGGGGTCATGGACGACTTCCCTCTCGCCTTCGCCCCAGCCAAAGAACACCCTGCCTATTAAGTTTACCACGATTAGCTTATTTTCGCCAATATTTATTGCAAGCTGTCCTTGGCCGGATTTTTTGCCGGGATAATTAGCGGGGCGCAAAAGCTTGTTATGTTCATCGTTTAGCATGGCGTCGCTGCCGGCCTTTTCCCAGATATGATTGCCGGAAGTAAACACATCTATGCCGATTGCTTTCATTTCATCAATGGTTTTCTGCGTGGCGCCGATGCCATGGGCCAAATTCTCCGCATTGGCAATAACTAAATCCGGCTTGTATTTTTTCTTCAAGCGGGGCAATTCCTGTTTAACGGCGTTACGGCCGATTTTTCCGACAATGTCGGCGATGAATAATATTCGCGCCATATTTTAGACGGTCATTTCTTTTAATTTCTTTATTCTGTCTTCAATCGGCGGATGAGTGGAAAAAGCGTTAGACAAAAAACGGCTGGAATTTTTAAAGGGATTGGCGATATACAAGTGAGCCGTCGCTGAAGAAGCCGAGGACATCGCCGATTGATCGCCGGAAATTTTTTCCAAAGCGTCGGCCAAACCCTCGGGATAACGGGTCAACAGCGCGCCGGAAGCGTCGGCCAAATATTCACGACGCCTGGAAACAGCCAACTTTATCAGTTGGGCGACTATCGGGGAAAGCAGAATTAAAACGACTCCGACAATCAATAGCGCGGGATTGCCGCGATCATTATTATCGCCGCGCCCCAACAAGGAACCGCGCAAAAACCAATCAGCCAAAATGGAAATCAAACCGACCAAAACGATCACAATAGTCATTAATCTGATATCGTAATTCTTGACATGGGACAGCTCGTGGGCGATAACGCCCTCTAATTCCAGTTTACTCAATTTGTTAATCGCGCCGGCGGTTAAAGCGACGGAAGCATGCCGGGGGTCGCGGCCGGTGGCGAAAGCGTTAATGGCTTGTTCCGGCAAAAGATAAATCTTGGGCACGGGCACGCCGGCGGTAATGCAAAGATTTTCCACCAAATGATAGACATAGGTATTGTCTTCCTCCTTTATTTCCTGGGCCTTGGCCGATCGCAAGGCCACCTGGTCCCCGCCATAATAACTGAACAAAGACATAATGACGGAAAAAACAGCGGCGATAACAAGCGCGCCATAGCCGTAATTGAAATAATAGCCGATAAACCAGCCGATAAGCAGTATTATCACGGTAAAAACAACGATTAACAGCCAGGTGCGGCGTTTATTGGAGTCAATTTGGTTATACATAATCTATTAATTATCCGGCGCCATTATTAACTTATGTCATCATTTTAACAAAATTAAGCTAAAAAATCAAAATCAAAAAACCGCGCAACAGTTATTAGCTGCTACGCGGAAAATTCAAAGGGATTAAGGTTCAGAGTTGTAAGGTCCTCATCAAGATTGCCTGTCTACCGGCAGGTGGGCCTGTCTACCGGCAGGCAGGCTCGCGGACAACAGCGAACAGCCAACAGTCGCCCAAGGCACACCCAAGAGAGCCCAGGTGCAGATAGCACTCCGCATTATACCCGCCAAGGTAAGCGAAGCTGCGGCGACCATCATCATCGTGCCAAATTGAGCCCAAAGCGGCAATGAGAAATCGCTGTTGCAACTCGGGTTGAGTCGCGCCCAGAGCCAGGAGTTCCTCAATTCGGGCAAAACGGTAGCGATACTTCACTCCTTGTCGCGCCAGCCAACTATTGACTTCCTTTAATTTGGCGATGATTTTTTCGCCATTGATGATTTTTTCGTCTTTTTTAAAGTTTTGATTAAAGTAAAACAATTCCACTCTGACTTTATGCTTTCTGACTCTACGCTTGCCTGATTTGTTAAGTGAAAAGTTTTTAATATTGATGTCCGAGTTCGTATCATCATAGCGACCGGCGGCGATCATTTGCTCAAGATTCTGGCTAAGGTCAACGATTACATCGTAACTGCCGGCCAGATAAGGAGAGACGATCCGTTTGGCGGCAATCTTGGCTTTTTTAACCTTGGCGATAGACAGATCGGCAATCAGTTTGGCGACAACTCTAAGCGTGGGATCGCCCCCTGGTTGCGCCAACAAATTCAGACATTGATCAACATTGCCGCCGTATTCTTGAATATACTTGACCAGATAAGTCATGATTGTCATAAGCGACGCTGCTGTCAGCACCACGGTCGGCAGCGCTGCTTCAACTTTTTTCTTCCTTTTCATGATCTGTCTCCTATCCGGTTTCTCATCCCGACTCTAATAGCCGGGACCGCGAACCGATTTTAAAAGTGCAAATTGGTTCTGCCGACATGGCAGTTTGCCAATACCTAATAATAGCACAAACCACTACTTTGTCAATACCCTATCTTGTCAATATTTTCTTGTAAATCAAAAGCCCCGAAAAAACTCGGGGCAACAAGGTTAAACAACAAAAACTAATAACGATCGGTGCGAAGGACCGGTTGAAACAACTTGATCCGTTGCCGGCATAAGCCGTTAAGACGGCAATATCCGCATCGGGGCCTTTCCATCTCCGGACAATACTTGCGCGCCATCCACATCAGCTTGTCAACCTCGGCCATGGATCGGCCGGACAAAGCAATTACTTGGCTGATGGCGTCATAAACCGCTTTTCTGATAATCATTTCCATCTCCGCGTCAAGCCAAAGGCGTTCGCTAAGATGCTCGGCGATGTCATCATCCAAATCCACCAGGCCGAACCGCAAAGCCGAACGCATCAAGTGATAATCAACTATCGGGCGCCACTGCGGATTAGCCGGTTCAATCTTTAAGAAATGTTCGGGACGATTGGCCAAAACCATCGCCAATAACATGCTTTTTTTGTCAAGCGGATCAGAGAAGCCGACAATATTGGCTGACAAGCATTCAATAAAATCGGGCAAGCGGGGATTGAGTTTGACAATATCGCTCGGCGATTCAAATTTTCGATTGACCGTCCTGAAAAAGGAGCGGCCGTAGCCGGTTGCCAGAATATATCTTTGCTCCCAATCCGGAAAAGGAACGGGGCCGTTATCGTCGCTTAAAAACTTAGCAAAGGTCTTCGGCGAAAGCGAGGCCAGGTTAATCGGCAAGAAAAAAAGAGGATCATTGTCAAAAGCTTTCTTGGCCAAACGCCACAATAAATCAGAACCCTTGACTGTTTGGCCGTTTAAAGTTCCAAACAAAGGTTCAACATAGCCATCAAGATCGCCGTACCAAAAACCGAACTGTTGCGAACAGACAAAAAAGAAGAAATCCAAAGCCGCCGGGTGATTAAGCGGCGGATACATGTCGCTGGCGACAATCTCCTCGCCTTTGGCGTTAAAAAAGCTGTAAAAATTCAAAAAATCATTATCCGGCGGCAAGCGTTTCAAATAATCGGCTAAGAACTTGACCGCTTCCTGATTGACTGTAGCGGTTATTCCGCGATATTGTTCCGATTCCTCTTCATCTGCTAACTTTGTCGCTTCAGCGGCAATCATTTCCATAATATCCCTTAATGTCTTCATGGCCTTCCCTCCTTTGCGGTTACCCGATGGAAACAATCAATTATCAAAGTGCTGACTTGTTTTTACCATACTGCCGATAAAAAAACAAGGCCGAGGGGGAGACGCCCCAAAGGCCTTGTTTTTTGACTGAAATTTCATTTAAAATTTGACTTCCACATTCTGTTTTTCCGTTTCCCCGGCTTCAAAAAAATCATACTTTTTGAATTTCAACAACTGATTGAGCAGATTATTGGGAAAAACCTCTATCTTGGTGTTAAAGTCGCGGACATTGCCGTTATAGAATCTCCGAGCGGCTTGGATTTTGTTTTCCGTATCAGACAACTCTTCCTGCAATTTCAAAAAGTTCTGGTTGGCTTTCAAGTCGGGATAACTTTCCGCCAAAGCGAAAATGGATTTAAGGGTATTGGATAATTCGCCTTCGGCTTGGGCCTTGGCGGCTAAGCCGTTACCGCTGGCCATTGCCGCGTTTCTGGCTTCAATGACTTTTTGCAAAGTCCCTTGCTCGTGAGCGGCGTAGCCCTTGACGGTTTCAACCAGATTGGGAATCAAATCATAGCGGCGCTTGAGTTGGACGTCAATATCCGACCAGGCCTCTTTAGCGCGATTGTTGGCGCGGATCAAACCGTTATAAAGCAGCACCAAAGCGATAACGGCCACAGCCGCCACCAACAAAATAATCCAAAGAATGTTTAATAACATATTTTTAAATTATAGACCATAGACGCCGCACATCCCGCCGACCGGCGAAAAATGAGAGATCTAAAGTTAAAATTGTAATTGCCAATTATAAATTATCAGCTTTATCTGGCGTATTCGGTCACGCGTTTCTCTCTGATGACATTGACTTTGATTTCGCCCGGGTATTTAAGTTCGGCCTCAATTTTTTCGGCGATGTCCTTGGCCATCTTAATCGCGCCCAAATCGTCAATCTCGTCCGGCGTAACAAACACGCGCACCTCGCGGCCGGCCTGAATGGCATAGGCCTTCTCAATGCCCGAAAAACCGAGAGCGATTTTTTCCAATTCATCCAAGCGTTGCAGATAGTTCTCGTAGGAATCCTTGCGGGCGCCTAAGCGCGCGCCGGAAATGGCATCGGCCACTTTGACGATAATGCCTTCAAACGTGGACGGCTTGTCATTGTGATGTTCAAACACGGGCGCGATAATATCCTCGGTGATGCCGAATTTCTTACAGATGTCCCGGCCGATTTCCGGATGCGTGCCCTGGACTTCGTGATCAACCGCTTTGCCGATATCGTGCAGCAGTCCGGCTTTCTTGGCTACCGCCACGTTAGCGCCCAGTTCTTCAGCCAGTAACGCCGACAAGTTGGCTACTTCCGCCGAATGGTTTAGAATGTTCTGGCCGTAAGAAGTGCGGTATTTTAAACGGCCCAAAATCTGCACCAACTTGGGATCCAAACCGGTAACGCCCAATTCATAAACCGTGGCTTCGCCGGCTTTTTTGATGTCAATGGCCAAATCCTGTTTCGCTTCCTTAATGGTTTCTTCAATGCGCGCCGGATGGATGCGGCCGTCAAAAATCAATTTCTCAATCGCTTTTTTGGCGACCTGGCGGCGGATCGGCGAGAAAGACGACAGGGTGATGGCCTGCGGCGTATCGTCAATGATTATTTCCACGCCGGTCAGTTGCTCAATGGTCTTGATATTTCTGCCTTCGCGGCCGATAATGCGGCCTTTCATTTCATCATTGGGGATATCCACGACTGAAGAAGTTGTTTCCGCGGCATGGCTGGAAGCGCAACGTTCAATAACCGTAGCCAACAATCCCTTGGCTTTTTTCTCCAGTTCTTCGCCGGCTTCGTTTTCCAATTTTTTGATACGGTTGACCAAATTATCGGCGATCATGCGTTCAGCGTTGTCTAACAGCACTTTTTCCGCTTCCGCTTTAGTCAAACCGGCGATTTTTTCCAATTTGGCCAATTGGTCTTCCTTGATTTTTTGGATTTCCTCCTTGGCCTTATTGACTTTCTCCGCTTTGTCGGCCAGGCCGGCTTTCTGGTTTTCCAAATCCAAAATTTTCTGATCAAACATGGCCTCGCGCTTTTCTAATCGGATTTTGGCGCTATCCATTTCCACTTTCACTTGCTTGGCCTCAACCTTGGCCTCATCAACGATTTTTAAAGATTTTTCTTGAGCGGCCAAAACAAGTTCCTTCTGCTTGGCTTTGGCCTCAATCAGCATTTTTTCAATTTTTGATTCCAAACTGTCTTTTCTTTTTTGCGCCCAATTTTTACGCGCAAGGTAACCGCCGCCAAAACCGACGACTAACGTCAAAAAGGCGATGATACCTGAAATAACAATTTCCATATTTCTCCTTCTATAATGATAGGGAGAAATCCGCTGTTGGCAGTAAACTCAGACAAAAGACGAATTAATCGCAGCTAACGAAGCAAACAGTAAAAAGACGGGTAAGCCCGCCTGATGATCGTTTTATTTCATTGTTTTCGCCCGCTTACGATAAGAGATTTTCACAAAAGTATTGGCAAAATTAGATAAAATCCGTCTTCTTTCCGTTCAGCAAGATTCCGCCCGAACATTTAATTCTTATTAATTATCTGATACCATTCTATCACAAAAACAGCCGCGGGTCAATCCGGCTGTTTTTTGGGGGTTTTTGTAGCAATTTTATCGCTCCGGGTTGATTACCTTGTCAATCAGGCCGTAAGCCAGGGCCTCTTCCGGCGACATGTAATAATCGCGATCCGTATCCCGTTCAATCTGCTCCAGGGTGCGATTGGTGTGCTTGGTCAGTATCCGGTCCAATTTATTTTTAACTTTTAAGATATGCTCGGCGCGAATCTTGATGTCGGTCGCCTGACCTTCGGCTCCGCCCATGACTTGATGAATCATGATTTCCGAATTGGGCAAGGCCAAACGTTTGCCGGCGGCGCCGCCGGCCAAAATCATCGCGGCCATGGACGCGGCCGTGCCGACGCAAATCGTGGAGACATCGGCCCGGACATGCTGCATCGTGTCGTAAATCGCCAGCCCGGCTGAAACCGAACCGCCCGGGGAATTGATGTAAATCTTAATGTCCGCCCGGCTGTCTTCGTTATCCAAAAACAACAACTGCGCGATGATCGTATTGGCCAGAGCGTCATCAACCGGCGCGCCTAAAAAAATAATCCGATCTTTAAGCAGGCGGGAATAAATGTCGTAAGCCCGTTCACCTAAAGATGTTTTTTCAATAACGGTAGGAATGAGATACATAAAATTAGATTTTAAAATCAACGAGGTTAAAAATCCGCGAAGCAACATCTGGAAAATCTTTTGACTTTAAGGATTTGGCGGACTTGCGGCTATTTTCATACTATCACTAATTCGCCGTTTTTTTCAATCACTTGCCAGGGCACGGTGAAACCGGCGGCCTTCTTGTGCCCGCCGCCGCCGAATAAGCGGCAAAAAGCGGCTAAATCCACATCATCGCGTTTAGTGCGCCAACTGGCCTTGACTTGTCCGGCCGACAGGCGGAAGACGGCGGTGGCGGAAACATCGGTAATGACATTCAAAAAATTGGACAGGCCCTCCACCTCTTCTTCTTGAATCTGATACAATCGCAAATCCTCGTCTTTGACATAAGTAAAAGCCACGCCCAATTCCTGATTGATTTTCAACCGCGACAGGGCCTCGCCCCACAGCCGTAAACCGCCGATAGTTTTATTTTGTACGGCAAAAGAGAACAGCTGGTTGATCTTCACGCCGTATTTGATAAGTTCCGAAGCGATCATTACCGCCTCGGAATTGGTGGCGGAATTGGCGAAACCGGAAGTGTCGCTGATGATCCCGGACAACAGGCAAGTGGCGATGCGCCGATCCAACTTGAATCTGATCGCCTTGAAAAATTTGTAAACTATTTCGCAAGTTGAGCTGGCTAAAGCGTCAATGGCGTTAACTGAAGCATAGCCGGGATTGGAAGCGTGGTGATCAAAGACGGCCGTGGTTACGCCCGCCGTCTCATTAACGGTTATTTCCGCCATGTATAAGTCAGCGCAATCCAAAAACACAATCAAATCCCATTGCCGCCGGAAAACTTCCCGATCGCTAATTAATTCTTCTATTTTAGGCAAATAATTCAAAAAACTGGGCGCCGGATCGGGAGTATACAAAGCATAATCCTTGCCCAAAGAATCCAAATACAAAGCCAAACCCAACACCGATCCCAAAGTATCGTGGTCAGGCCGGCGATGGCCGACTAACAGTATTTTATCCGCTTGCAAAATCAAACGGTCAATTTGTTTGAAAGCTCCGTCTAACATAAGTGAAATCAATTGTTTATCTTAAGGGAATTAATGGTTATTGTCAAATATGCTATAATAATAACACATGGCGCAAGACCAATATTAAAAACAAAAAATATTATGAATTTAGACAACCTCAAAGCCGTCAGGTCGCTGGATAAAAACCAAGTCGCCGAATCCATCGCCAGTTTGCCCAAGCAACTCGCCTTAACTTGGCAAGCGGGCAAAAATTTCAAACTGCCGGCCGGTTATGCCAAAGCTAAAGCCATCGTCTTCTGCGGCATGGGCGGATCCAATTTGGCTTCGGAGATGTTGAGGGGCATTTTTCCGTTTAGGGTGCCGTTTGTTTTGGTTCGCGATTATAACTTGCCGGCTTTCGTTGGCAAAGATACTTTGGTGGTGGTGGACAGTTATTCCGGCAATACCGAAGAAAGCATCTCCTGCCTGAAAGCGGCGATTAAAGCCAAGGCCAGAATTGCGGTTATTGCTTCGGGCGGCGAACTGTTGGCGCTGGCCAAAAAAAATCACCTGCCCTGTTTTGACTTGAACCCCGAATTCAATCCTTCGCGCCAACCGCGTTATGACGTAGGTTCGCAACTGGGAGCGGCCCTGGTGATATTAAAAAATTTTACCGATATTAACACGGATATTGATTTCGCCGCCGCTTTCCTAACCAAGCTCGGCCAAACCTTGATGCCGGTGATTCTGACTAAAAACAACATCGCCAAAGCTTTGGCCGCGCAATTATCCGGCCGGCAGATTTTAATCTTCGGCGCCGAACATCTGCGGCCTAATGCCCGCGTTTTAGCCAACCAATTCAATGAAAGCGCCAAACAATTGGCCCATCCTTACGCCATTCCCGAACTTAACCATCATTTATTGGAAGCGCTGACCCTGCCCAAAGCAGTAGCCAAAAACACCGCGGTTTTATTTTTAGTTTCCCCTGCTTACAGCCCGCGAATCAGCCAACGCCTGGCAGTCACTAAAAAAGTTTTGACTAAAATGAGGATTACCAATCTAACTTTGGGATCATCCATAAACGACAGGTGGCTTTCAGCTTTGGAAATTCTATCTCTGGGCAGTTGGATCAGTTTTTATCTGGCGCTTCTAAACGGCGCCAATCCGGCGCAGATACCCTGGGTGGATTTTTTCAAAAAAGAACTGGGGAAATAAACAAGTAATTGGGATAAACCATGACTAATAAAAACCGACCCGGTTAGCCGAGTCGGTTTTATAAATTTAAATTTTTTCCTCCAACCCTTTAGCCGATTGCTTCCAATTGATCCAAAACGAAGTTAGTCAAAGCGTAAGCGGCAAAGATAATAACCAATCCGATAATAGAATTGTAAATCATCTTTTTGGCTTTTTCCACCTTTTTCTCATCACCCTGGGCCGTCATCCACCAGAAACCGGCGTAAATGACAATCAAAACCAAGATCACGCCCAGAACGCCCAAAATAATGCTTATCGCTGTTCCGATCATCGGCATCAAATCACCGCTGCCGAATTGGCTTTCCAATCCGGTATCATTAAGAAAAGTCCTAAATTCCACGGCGCGAACGACTAACGGCGCGGCTACTGCCATCACCGATAAGGCCAGGGCCGTGCCATGCCGGCTGATTTTTTTAATCATTTTTTTCATAATTTTATTTTAATTATTTTAATCTGAATTATTGCGTTTGAGTCGCTGAACTGTTTTGCGTCGTAGTTGTTTGACCGCCAGAGCCGATTTTCTGCAATTGGCTCAAAACAAAATTGGTAAGCGCCCAAGCGCCGGCCACGATAACCAAGCCGATAACCGCATTATAAATAATTTTTTTGGCTTCTTCCACTTTTTTCTCGTTGCCCTGGGCGGTCATCCACATAAAACCGGCGTAAATCAAAAGCAAAACCAAAAGCGTGCCCAAGATACCCAAAATTACCGTTACCACTCCGCCGACAATCGTCGGCAAGGTGCCGCCGCCGATGCTTTTCAGCCCGGTATCCTGGCCCACCTGGCCTAAATTGGTTAACCCCTGATCAACTTGCGCCAAAACGGGAGTAACCGCCAAGGAAGCGGCAATCAGCCAAATGAAAATGGAAATTGTTGAGATATTTTTCATAAGAGGAAATTAGCAAATAACAAAATAATTTATCATCTCCTAATCTCCCCCTAAGGGGAGAAAATAATCATCATTGAACTTAAGTGCCCGAGACAATCGATTTTAGATTGCTCATGACGAACATGGCAATGGCGTAGGCGGCAAAGATAATGACTAATCCGATGATACCGGCATAAATCATTTTCTTAGCTTTATCCACCTTGTCTTGTTCACCGCCGGCAGTCATCCAAATAAAGCCGCCGTAAAGGATGATTAAAACCGCGATAACGCCCAAAAAGCCCATGGCCACTCTTAAAATTCCGCCGATGATGGCGTTTAAGTCGCCTTGCTGGATATCAGCGGTATTGGCGATTTCTTCCAAGCTGATGTCTTGGGCCTGCGCATTAACTAATACCGGCAAAGCGAACATGGACATCGCCACGACAATCAACATGGAAGCCAATAATTTCTTTAAGTTTTTTTTCATTCTTGTCACCTCCCTTCCGTGCTTGCAATCGTCGAATCTTCAATTGTGATCGCAGCTGCGACATCGCAATCTTTCGCCCGACAAAAGCAAAATTTAAATTATTATTTTAAAGCACTAAATTATCATCCATTCCTTCTATTGCGCCAGCATGCTGAAGATAAAAGTAACCGCGGCATAGGAGGAAAAAATTACCAGCAGTCCGGCCACCGCCCAAATCATGACGGTCTTGCCTTTCTTGATGTTGTCAGCGCTGATGCCGGCGGTCATCCAGAGTATGCCGCCATAAATGAAAGCCAAAAGAGCGGCAACGCCGGCCAGGCCCAAAAGAGCATTGATGATCTTAGTGGCCAAAGCTGAAATCGGCTGGGCTTGATCCAATTTTAAGGGATCTTCCAATTGCACGGCAAAAGCGGCTAACGGCAGAAGCGTTAACAGTAATAAGCAGAATATTGTCTTAAAAATTTTTTTCATAAGAGTCGCTGTTTAAACGCACGTGGTCCCGAAGGACTGGCCGACCAAGGAAGTGAAGAGGAAATTGACGATGGTGAAAGCGGCAAAAATTATAACTAAAGCGATAACCGTGTTAATCATCAAACTCTTGCCTTGTTTGATTTTGTTCTGATCCCCGAAAGATAACAGCCAAAACCAAGTTCCGCCGTAAACGAACAAAACCAAAGCGATGATGGCGGAAAAAGCCAAAATCATATTAGTGCCGGTAATGCCCACCTGGATTAAATCGCACAGGCCGCAAACACCGTTGCAAAAACATTCGTCGCTGATGTCTTTTAACAGATACAAAGCCGGGCCGGTGGTCGGTTTGGCGGTGCAAGCGGCCAAAACTGCCGGAGTATTGAGCGCCAGCACCGGTGACAGGATAGCCAATATTTTCAGCCCTTTTCTAAACATAAGGATATTATAACAAAAATCGGGTAATTACAAAAGTTAGTATTGCTGGGTGACTGTCTGATTGATTTTTTCCACCGCCACTCCGATAATCCTGGATAATTCCTTTTGCGGATCGGACATCTTTAAGTACTGTTCAATCATCTCTATTACGGCTTGCTTGGCCGCGTCAAAATTCTTGCCTTTATACCAACTGAAGGCCGATGGCGCTTGGTAAGCGGAAGGATACAAATCCTCGTTGCTCAACTGGCTGTCACGCAAACCGCGAAGGGCGGCCGGTTTGACGGTTTTGGCTAAAAACTTTTTTATCTCCGGATAAGCATTGTCAGTTCCGGCATCATTGATAAACAGCAAGAAATCCCAGGACTCGTTAGGGTGGGTGGATGCCTTAGCTACGGTTTCTATCCAATAATCGGCGTAATTTTTGCTGGGATTGCCGGCAATCTGCGGTATAGGCGCCACGCCGAAATTAATCCGCGATTGCGCCCGGACTTGGGGAATATTAAAATTGTAACCGAAGAAAAACGCCACCTTGCCCTGGGTAAAAGCGTCAAAAGAATTGGGCAAAGAAGCGTCCCAAGAATAAACGCGCTTGCCCATGGCGGCAAAATCAGTATAAAACTGCAGAGCGGTCTGTCCGGGATTGGCAGTTTTGTAGCCGCCGCTGCCGTCTGATTGTTGGATATTTTTGAAAAAAGTCACATAACCGTTGCTGTCTGACATCGTAGCTCCGGCTTGCATCATTAAAACGGACAAAATATCAAAAGCGTAATTGATGTTATAGCCCATGCCCAAAGCCGCGCCCGCTACCAGAATTTTTTGCGTATCGGAAACCTTGGTGATTTTTTCCACGGCGTCCTGAAACGCCGACCAGTCAGTCGGCACCTGGGCGATGCTGTTTTGATTCAATAAATCCTTGTTGTAAAACATAATCAACGACTCCAAGCTAAGCGGCAAGCCGTACACCTGGTCATTGATAATCACATCATTGCCGACCGTTTCAAAAAAAATCGTCTTAATCTCCCTGATGGTGGGCGAGGTTTTGGTTTTCAATTCAACAACCTGCTCCTTCTGAACGGTGCCCTTTTCCGTAATGTAGCCCATTTGATATTTGGCAGGCAAGGGAGAGATCTTATTCTTGTATTTGGGCAACCAGGTAACGGGAATGGAAAAAATATCCGGCCCGCGATCTTCGGCCAGGGCGTTAAGCAAGTAACTTTCATATTCTTCCATGCGGAACTTGCGGTAATTAATGGTGATGTTGGGATGCTGGACTTGGTAATCCTTGATAATATCGTCAAAGGCGTCTTTGTCGTCCCAAACGCGCCAATAAGTCAAGGTAATCGGCTTAACGGCCTCCTGCTCGGCGGAACTCAATAGCTTGCAACCGAAACCGGCGGTGGCCATTACCATTGCCAAGGCCGCTAAGGCCAAAAGATAATTTTTTTTGTTAGTCATAATATTGTTCCTATTTATAATATTATAACACAAAAACGCGAAAATAAAAAAGCGATTTAATAAAATTTATTGCATTTACAAATAATTTATCTAATCAGCCAAAATATGGTATAATCAATATCAGAAAATTAATCAAAATCTATGGATAATGAATTCATCAAATCATTTTTAGAAAAATTGGTGGCTGAAGCCGGTTTAGACCAGATGTCTCCCGAATTCAAGGCGCAATATACGGCTAAATTGGAAGAAATGCTTAACCAGCAACTGGGATTGATTTTGTTGCAGAATCTTGACGAAGCCAAACGGCAAGAATTTCAGGCCATGATTGATAATAAAACGCTGGATAATGCCAAAATCCAAGAATTAGCCGACCGGATACCGGACTTTGATCAAAAAATCAAAGACGGTTTAATGGCTTTTGCCAATGACTTCATTGCTTTGGCTTCAAAAGGCGAAACAGTATAATTATGGCCAAAAAAATCCAAAAAATAGCCACCAAAGGCGACTTGGCGCGAGAGCTGAAAAAACTGGATAAATTATATCGGGAGACAATGTTGCAATTAAAAAAAATAAAAATTGAGGGGCGAAAAATGCTGGAAGTCCAACAAAAAAAATTGGATGAAGAAAAAATCAAAGCGATCCTAAAAAGTTTGGGCAAATAATTTTATGGCAAACGGCAAAAACAAAAAATCATCACCAACTGGCGAGACCGAAAAACCGTTTGGTTTGGCTTTAGCCGAAAACAAGGAATTGGCGAGATTGTTAGCTGAACTTGATGCCGCGCCCGAAGAACCGCTAACAAAACAAGACGCGGAAAAAGCGGCAAACATCATTATCGGGCAAGAGGCCGCCATCCAGGCGGAAACGGCCGCTTCCAATGATTTGCCGGAATCATCCGAAGCGGGAAAAGCAGCGGAAGAGATAACGCAACAATTAAATATAACGCAACAATTTATTGATTCGGCTGAAGATTTATTGGGGGATTTAGAAGATAAAACAACGCCTGTTGAGCCGACAGAACCGACGCCAGATTCAATGCCAGCGACGGAACCGCCCGCTGAAATATTAATGATGCCGGAAATTAATCAGGAAGCCGACACTGCACCCGGATTTAATATGGAAGAATTAAATGCCCTTTTAAATTCTTGGGAAACGCCGGGATTAGCGCCGAGCACCGCTTACAAAAGCATTGTGGAAATATTCAATGGCCTGAACGCGCAAAGATTAGTCGCCAACCGGGAAGGCAATAAAGGTATTGCCGCCTTGGAACCCAGCGAAATAACGCAAGCCGAGTATGAAGCCGGCCTTGTCTCCGTAGAAAAAGTCGCCGACTTGGTATTGACGGACATATCGGTGGAAGAATTAATGCGGCTGACAATTGATCAGAAAAAAACAGAGAACGCGGCCGCGCTGGCGGAAACAATTGAAAAGTATGCCCGTTTATCCGGCCTGGAGGAAAAAACCGTGCGGAAAATTTTCAAACAGCAAGAAGACAAATTGCTCCGGGAAGCGCAAAAAAGATTGGCTGAAGGAAAAAGCTTTAAAAAAGAAGCGGGTAAAACGGCCTTAAAAAGCGCGGCTTATATTGGTGGCGGAATTGGCATTTCTCTGGCGACAGGCGGTTTGGCTTCCTTCTTTTCGCCTTTGGCTATCGGCGCCATCAGATCAGCGGACATTTATCTGACCGCTAAAAAAAGCAAAAAAGAGGAAGAAGCAAAACTGCAAGAAATCAGGCGGGAGTTGGCTAAAGATGAATCAGCTAAAGGAAATTATCTGGAAGGATTATTTGCCGACCTGGCCATAGCCAAACAATTGCAATTGAGCCGGGGCCGGGAAGGTTCACTGGCTGACTGTTTGGCCGCCAATCCCGGCATAATGGGAGATATTTCGGAAGAGGAGAGAATATGCAACATCCAAGGTCTGAAACTTTTGGAAAGGCATTATAACTTATTGCAGGAAGCTAACGATAGTTGGTTGGACAATCATTCCTGGGCGCAAAAAGCGGTGGGAAGCTTGGATAAAATTTTCTTGGCCGGCGGTGGCGGCGCCAAGGAAAAAACCGTCACCAGCGCGGCGCTGTTCGGCATCGGTCAGGCCTTGCGCTACACTAAAGCGGGCCAATGGGGCAGACGGGTAATGAGCGGCCTCGCCGGCGCCAAATTAGGCGCGGTCGGAGCCCAATACCTTAGCGGCAAAAAGGGCTGGGGAGAAAAAATTGACGCCGAAAAATATATAGTCAAATCGGAAGCTGGAATTTCAGATATTTGGGATAAGTTTAAAGAATTAAGGGAGAAAAAAACAAATCTTGACAGTAAAAAATTCAAGCGAAACACCGTCAAAATCGCCGGAATCATCACCGGCGCTTTGGCTGGCGCGGCTTTGGGAGAAGCGGCCAGCGCCGCAACCCATAAAGTCGGATCCTGGTGGCAGAACGAAAAAATTCCCGCAATCGGCGAGACAAAAATGGCGGCGGCAGAAACCGCTCTGCCCGTCGCTTCCAAAATTGAACACTCTGACTTTGTCCCGCCCAAGGAACAATTGGCTTTGGCGACTATCGGCAAGGGCGAGGGTATTGAACACGCTTTGCACCGCCAACTGGAAGCTAACGCCAGAGAACTCGGCTACACCGGAAGTTTGGATAATAGAAGCGCCCTGCATCATTGGGCGGGCATACGCGCGCATCAAATCGCCATTGCCGAGCATTATGTTGATCCTCAAAGCGGAGCGGAAATACGCGTTGCTGGCGCCGGTACCGGCCACGCCCAATATGTTTTAGACGAGCAAGGTCGCGTCCATGAATTCCTGGACGGCGGAGCGGTAGAGGCGCACGCGCCGCTGACCGCCAAAGAATTTGAATACGTGGCTAATGAGCCGGCGGTAACAACAGAAACCGCAACAACAGAAACCGCGGGCGCGGCCGTTCCTGAAACACCGATTTCCGGCAATGAAATGGAAAAAATCTTAAGCGGCATTGATAACAAATATCCGGGATCGGCGGAATTGCTGCGAAACGCCGCCACTGAAACCGCGGGAGAGACCGCCGGCCAAGTCAACCGGGAGGAACTGGCGGGACTGGCTGATTATTTTTATCATCATCAGGATTTCAAACCGTCAACCGGCTTAATAGAACTGGTTTCCAGCCACTCCCAGCAAACCGAAAAGCTGTTGGAACTTTTGGATCATCCGGAAGTGGCCGGCAACGCCAAATTAATTGAACTCGTTAACGCTAACGACATTTTCAGCAATCAAAAAAACATAGCTGATTGGCTGGAGGTGCTGCACGGTTCCACTGTCGGCCGCAGCCAGGGAGTGGATGCGTCGCTGGAAAGAATCTTCCAAACCAACGGTCTGGCCGAACATTACCGCAGTCAATTCAATATGCCTGATTTCCGGGTAGCGCAAACCCATGTCAGCGCCTTTACCGGCGATATCACTTTCAAAACTCCGGCGCCGATTAATTTGGGATTGACCAAAGGACAAACGCCGTTAATTGACTGGCTTTACGATCCGTCAAAAAATTCATTCCGAGCTATGATTAATTTCCGCGGCCAACTCATCGGTGAAAACTTTGCGGCCAAGCCGGGAGAGAGCGACCCCAACAAAGTTTTGGCCCGGACTTTTGAAGCGCTGCTGGATAAGCTTAAAGGAAAAATTTCCAGTAAATAATGTTTAACATAAAAAAAATCGCCATTTAGGCGGTTTTTTATTTGACAAAAATATTCTGCCATCTTTGCCGTCTATCATCGCCCGCTATTATAGTTCTGCTGCTGGAGGGTAATAGACGATGTTAGAACCTACTTATTGACCTGTTATCCAACTTTCTATTACAAGTTCTAAATACTTTGCACCTTCACGTACCAAACTGTCATCTTTAGTATTTTTTATATCCTCCGCACCGTGGAAAAGATTACATCTGATTTTATATAAGAACCTAAAAACTTGCTCCAGGTCATTTTCATCATTTAGAACAGCCCGTTCATTATGATTTGGTCTCATATCCCGTACAGGAGAAAGCTTTTTTAATTCTTTTGCTGAAATTTTTTTATTTACAATGTGACTCTTAAAATCACTACTATTCTCAAAAAAATATTTTAATCTCTGTTCATCCTGACTATTTTGAGAAATTTCGGTTAAATATGCATCAAATATCATCCAATACAAGATAAACTTAAGCCAATGGTCATTCAGCAGCTGCTTAAATTTTACGTTATTTAATGTGGTTTGATACCACCAAGTAATCCTTCCTTTAAAGTATTCGCTGACTTCGTTTGTTTTGGGGAAGGCCATAAATTTATATTACAGATATAGCTATTAAATTTTTTAGTGACAAAAATTTGTAATTTAATAATGAAAGAAAATGAACGCTATTATAATTCGCCCCACAAACTACAAAATTTAATATAGCTAGTTTTTATTAAAGAGATATTTTTTTATTTCAATTACTAATAAAAAGATACCATCCATTAAAAATAAAAAAATAATACCTTTTACAATAAATGCTTCCCAGCTTGATTTAATAATTATCTTAGAATTATTAGCTACGGGACTTAATGTTATATCGCCAATAGTTTCTGAAAATTTACTATCTTCTTCCGTTATTGGGAGGCTATCTCCGTATGGGGTATAAAGCATCATATTCATAAAAACAAAACCCTCAGTTTCCGAAAATAATTCTATGCAGGATTTTTCATTAGGTTTGGCTTGCAATTCCAAATACCATTCTATGGATTCGCTTTCATTTTGCTTATGATTCTTGGACTTAATAAAATCACTTAATTCTTTTAATCTTACGTTTCTTGCTAGTGGATATATGAATAAACTCAATTTCCCCCCCTTTTCACCTAGCTCCTCTGCAGTCATTTTCTTTCCATTTTTTTCAATATAAGAGTTATTTTCTATACAAACATTATACCAATCTAATCCTGGAGTTATATTGGTTAATGCTGTTATCCACTTCAGGGGGAAAAAAGTTACGTTATTAAAATCAGGTAATAAGAACGGGCTAAAAAAGTCATCCCCACCCCTTTGGATTTCTCTTTCCTCAATAACAAAATTTCTGTATGTTGTTAAATATAATAATAACGGGATAATTAAAAACAAAAATAATCTATTACCACGTTTTTTTAGAAATCTAAAAAATACAATGATTTTCATTTTACACCAAGTAACAATACCATAAAGAATTGATTTTTTCATAAAAAATTAACCTAATAATGAATTTATAAATCATCTTCATTAAGCAACATACTTAAAGCCCTTATAATCCTTTCTTCAGCATCAGTGTCATTGATTGTATTTGTTTCATATTTATTTATGATTATATTTTTATTAAATAAAGTATACCAAAAAATCGCCATTTAGGCGACTTTTTATAATCTGTTTCGTTTGCGGAGGGTAATAGACGATGTTAGAACTTATCTACAAAGACAAGACTGTAATTATTGCATACCTGAGTTCTAAGACCCATTATGGGGAAACTGGCCCTTGCCAACTATATTGAGAGAAGTAATATGGCCTTCGGACGAAAGCACCGTGACAATGGCTTTTCCAACAGATTGAGGTGGCGCATAGTAAATTTGTTTTTTGCCGTATTTCTGAGCCATCATATTAACCGTATCCTGCACGACTTTCAAATCATACATTCCAGTATCAACCGCTCCAGGTCGCACATCTGTTATAAAGATATTATCATCGTGCAACTCAATCATCGCGGCGTTTGCGAATCTACTGATGGCACCCTTAGCCGCCATATGCATACTTCCAGATATAACAGAACGAATGGCTGACATAGACGAAATTATACAAACTCTGGTTTCTTTCTGCTTACGGAATCTTGGCAATAATAATTGCAATAATGTCACAGTATTAGTTAAAACTGAAAGCTCGGCCTGAATAAGTTCCTGTGGGATATCTTCTATGAGTAAATATGGATTATCATCTTTAACCTTAAAGGAACCCGCGCCAAGACCGACAGATTGCACCCAATATAGTGGCACATCATTAAGGATATTATCCGCCAATCTATGCAGTTGTTCTTCATTACTAAGGTCAATAGCTGAGTATTCTACTATTGCATCAGGAATTTCATTTTCTATCCAATTTTTAACAATTTTTAGTTTATCCTCGGTGCGCGAAACAAGATGAACAATAGCACCCGCTTTGGCACACTCAAAAGCGACCGCCGCACCTATATTTGCCTTATATTCTTTGCCGTCAGCCATTATTGCAGTGTGTGTCGGCTTGCCAGTTGTAATATCATTAAATATAAATTCTGCTGGTTTTATGCCAACCCCAGTAATTAACACCCTTGTATTTTTTAGAGGCATATTGATATTTTCTATTTATACCAAAATACTAACATTTTCATCAGTAAAAAACAATCATCGGTTCTATCGTCCCATTCTTAGTATAAAAAAACACCCCAATTATTGGGCGTTTTTCGTAGGCGGGGCTTACGGGGTGATTTTGAAAAAATTGATTGGACGGAATTAAGGCTTAATAGCTTCAACCGCCAAACTTTCTAGTGGCATACCTTGATACTGCTTTTTACTAATATCTTTATTTTCACCTAAAATATTAACCTCTAATCCAGCCTGCTTAATAATCTCAATATAATCATCTTTCAATAAAGCGCCGCCAACACAACCAGAAATTAAAATTTCGTCATTTTTTTGTTCTTCTGTCAGGTTATCTAACAAAACTATATCGGAAATATACATCCTGCCACCTGATTTTAAGACTCTGTATGCCTCCTTAAAAACTTTTAATTTATTGGGAGCTAAATTTATCACGCAATTACTAATTATAATATCAATTGAATCATCTTCGACCGGCAAACTTTCAATATCACCTAACCTAAATTCAACATTGGTATAATTATATTTATTAGTGTTTTCATTAGCTTTGGCAATCATCTCTTCGGTCATATCAACGCCAATAACTTTACCAGCATCACCAACCCTTTTAGCTGCTAAAAACGCATCAAAACCAGCTCCACTTCCTAAATCCAAAACAACGTCGCCCTCCTTGATTTTTCCTAAAGCTATTGGATTACCGCAACCCAAACCAAGGTTGGCTTCAGGGACAGCATTCATTTCTTCATCGGAATAGCCAATACTCTTGGATATGGCTTGAGCCGATTTGCAACCACAACCGCAACCTGATTGCGACGTGGCTATATTAGCATAACTCTTCTTAACAATATCTTTAATTTCATCTTGTTCCATATAATTTGTTTAATTTATTATTTTAATTACTATAACAAATAATTGCCGAAATAGCGACTTTTCTAAAATCAATATTACCCCGTCCGCCCTAGCCATAAAACAACAAAAAAAGACCTACAAAAATAGGCTTTTTTATATTGTTCCATAAGGCGGGGGGGGTAATAGACGATGTTAGAACCTATATTGGGGGATGTGAGAGGAATTTTGAGATACCAAGAATAAGAGCTTGACAAAAAAGATGTAATATGATAATATTAAACGTTGCTCAATGTGAGAGCAATTCGATCGGGATTTGGGCGGAAGGCCCAGTCCTAAGGTTCCTTACAACGGCGGAATGCCGAAGGAGAAAGTAATGGGAACGAAACAGAAACAAGGAAGACAGTCGCAGGACAAGTTGGGACACTGGCTACGAAAACTCCCAATTTGTCGAGAAATTGTAGTCTCGCAAATGCAAGAGTGTCCGCCGATAGTCCCCGAGTTAGATGTCAAATACCAAATCGCTGATACGGCAACAATGCATTTACAGGCAAACAACATTCATCTTTATAGTGGTCGATATCTCATCGGCGACAATAATGAGCGTGGCACACGTTTTGAATATGCCTTGGCCGTGGATGCCAAAGGTAAAATCATTAGCCGATTAGAATGGCGACGAGGTACTCTCGGACCAAATAATACCGAACTCTATCTCAAATATATTTTTGGTTTTGGTAAAAAACCTGAGGTTATCACACAAATCAAAGAAATCTATTGGGTGACTATCTATCATTGGTATACCGCTCCGACACCCACTGATACTAATCCAGTAGAACCGAACTTCGGTAATACCATGAAGAAGATTGAAACTCACATCATCGTCTTCCGTAAGCCAAGAAACAAATCGTTTGCTGAGCTGATTGAACAAGCAGAACGCGAGAAGGAGGAATGCGAAACCGCATACCTGAGATTCCCAAAAAAGATGCCAAAATATCACGGCATTGAGGCGGCCTTGCGTACCGGTTGCAAAATGCACGCCTTTTCTTCCGGTGGTGGCCTGCGAGTGGTACGTCTGGAAAGAGTAGTGAGAAACAGGAAGAAAAATATCAATTATCTAAAATTGATAGGATATGGCGAACACCCCCACATTGAAGAAGCTCTTAAATATCTTAATGAGGATTATCTGGCCGGCGGGCGGCCTTATAAAAAGGTTTACGGCAAACTCTACCCCCACTATCTTACTGGCGACACAGTTTCTACCAGCAACATTGATTGGTGGATTCGTAAAGGCAGTACCTTTGATTGCTGGTTTGAAAATGGTGAGGTAATATTCCAATTGGCCGGCCTAATTCAAACAGAGACGCCACCATTAGTACTGGCTGCAGTCAAAACTGAAGGAAAACCAGTTCGTTGGAGTAATCGAGGATACACCTATGAGACCTCGCCACATTTTTTCCCTAATGGAGAAATAGGCAACTCATCGACTGTAATTAAAGAACCGGCTGACCAACCCGATAGCGATGCCTGGATGTACCACATCAATAAAACCGGACGCGGTCAGAGTTTCTGGGAAGCAATGAGAGCGGCCTTTGAGGCACCGGAAGTTGAGGTTGTCAACAAATAAATATCGAACACATTACTGCAACGCCGAGGACAAGAAAGTTCTCGGCGTTTTCATATTGAAAAATTTTCAATCAATTCCATCGTCCCGTTTTCAGTATTAAAAAACACCCCAACTATGGGGCGTTTTTGCAGACGGAGAAGGAGAGATTTGAACTCTCGATACCATTGCTGGTATACCGCTTTTCGAGAGCGGCGCCTTCAGCCACTCGGCCACTTCTCCAGAATAAATTACTTCTTATACCTGATGTTTATCGTGGACACAGCCAGCAGAATCCAGACCAGCAAGGATAAGTCATTCTTAAAATAAGGCACATCCACCAAGCCGTGAATCAACATTTCCAGGGCTACGGCGATAAAAACCACGCTGGCAATCTTGTCAAACGGCAATTCCTGGCTGTAGCGCCAAACAATGGAAAAAATATTTTTCAAATTGTCATAAACAAATTTGCCTCCGAGCCAAAAGAAAGCGATGACCCCTAAAACTCCGGTTTCACTCCAAAAATTAAACAGAATATTATGCGGGTAAGGAAACACCTCAAACCAATGAGTATGATACGGCAGGATGGCGGCCGGATAACCGGCCAAACCGCCGCCGAAAAACCAATGGCTTTTCAGCATCTGCCAGGTCTCGCCCCAGATTAATTGACGCACAAAACCGGAATAATCCTGCAGAGATACCTTCTGCCAGATAAAACCGCGCAGGCCGCTGTTAAGCAGAACAATTATAACGGAAAAAGCCAAAAATATCAAGGCATAACCGCGGGAACGGCGATTAAACAAGAGCAACAGCCAACTGACCGCCAGAACGGCCAGAATAGCGCCTTCCGATTGCGCCAGGACGATAACGCTGAAACCGACGATAATCACCAGCCACTTCAGCCATTGCCTCTGGCGATTGGACAGATAAAGCAACAGCGAATCCTGGTTGCGATAAAACAAAAAACCGACAAAAGTGATAATGATCGGTCCGAAAAACAAACCCAAAGCATTGGGATAGCCGTAAGTGCCGACAACCCGGTCCACACTGCCGGAGGCCGTTAAAAACGCTTGGGGCACGCCCCAGCCGGTAAACTTTTGCGCGTAACAAATCAAACCCATGTATAACACCGATAATCCCAGACCCCAAAAAGCCCCCTCCATTTGCCGCCGAGTCGTAACTAAGGAAACAAAAGTAAAATAAAACAGAATCGGTTCTAAAAAATAGGCCTTCCAAGCGCCTAAGGCCTTAAGCGGCAAAGGCGAGA
Organism: Candidatus Buchananbacteria bacterium; assembly: GCA_041666945.1. Lineage (GTDB taxonomy): Bacteria > Patescibacteriota > Patescibacteriia > 2-01-FULL-39-33 > 2-01-FULL-39-33 > CAISTG01. The sequence continues at coordinate 104,929 of JBAYFY010000003.1, forward strand.
CAAAAACCGCGATGGCGGCGGCGATTAAAACAGCCAAAGCCGGATAAAACAACGGATCCGATTTGACGGCCTGCCAGCTGAACTTTTTTTTGCACAAAGCGGCGATAAATAAAATCAGTACCATCGCTTCGAGCCAGGTAAAAGGAATGGTCAGGATCTGAAAACGCACGACATAAGTCGGCAGAAGAGCGGTGATAAGATAAGCGGCCCAAAGCGGACGGAAATAAGCCAGGCAAGCAAAAAGGACAGCGGCCAAAGATAAAAAAAATATTGATGCCATCATATGATTATATTTTTTTAAATTTAATCATGTCCATAACCTCGCGCCTGTCATAGCCCCTAAGCAGATAAAGCGCCAAAAAATAAACCAACACTCCTACCGCTACCAAAGTCAGAATATTCTGGCCTAACAAAGGATAAAGGCATAGGCCCATGATCAGCGAAGCCAAAATCGCCTTGCCAAAAACTTTCAAGTTTATCTTGGCTTTGGCCTCATGGCGCAAGACGTAAAAAGCGGAAAAAGTAATAATCGCTTCAGTCGCCAAGGTTAGAGCCGCCGCGGCCCAATAAGAAAACAGAGGGATAAAAATCAAATAAGCGATCAGAGAAAAAACGGCGTCAAAAAAATAAAAACCGATCATTTTTTTCTGCAAGCCGCAAGCCACGATGGCGTAACCGGCCAAAGCGCCGAAATAAATCATAGCCGCCCCCACAATCAGTATCCTTAGCGGCCCGCCGGCAATAACAAAATCGGCTCCGGCCACAAATTCCATGATTTTTTCCGCCAACAGCCAAGTGGCCATAACCATGGGCACGGCCAAAATAGCCATAAAATCAAAGGATTTCTGCAAAGTTTTGGCAAACAGAACCTTGTTGGACAAATAAAATTCCGTCAAAAGCGGCAGAATCAAACCCAAAAACAAGTAAGGGAATTGGATTAATGTCTCCAACACTTTGTAAGCCGCGCCATAAATGCCGACTTCTTCGGCCGGCCGGACCAAAGACAAAACAATCGTATCGGCGCGAAAATAAACCAGGGTCAAAGAGATGGTAATCGCCAACGGCCAGGATACCTCCCAAATTCGCCGCCACATCTTGAAATCAACTTCCAATTTTAAACTCAAATGCTTGCGCGCTCCGATTATCAAATATAAAAAATTCACCAAGCTGCTTAGGGAGACGGCGGCTAAGACGGCCAAAAGCCCCAAGTCAGCAACCACGGCCAGCCACACGCCCAGCAATAAGGCAAACCGGCCCCAGACCTCGGCAATAGCTACTTCGGCCATAGCCATCTGCTTCTGATACAAACCGATTAAGACGGACTGCAGAGAGATGAAAAAAAACGAGAACGAGGCCACGCCCACGCCCAGTTTAACGGCCGAAGGATAGGGCAAAAACCAGACCAAAGCGGCGGCCGTGCCCAGAAACAATACGGCTGACAGCAAACGAATCGTCAAAATATTAGCAAAAATTTTGCGCTGATCGGCGCCGGGCCGAGCCAGCATTTGCGCCGTGGTCATTTGCAAGCCAAAATCTATCAAGACGCCGAAAAACTGCAAAAAAGAAATAATGGTGGTGTAGTAGCCAAAACCCTCGCGCCCCAGATAGCGCGTCATTAAAGCGATGGTAGCCAAACCCAAAACCGTACCGGCGATTTTGCCGATGAGTTGCCAAAGAGTGTTCTGCGCGATTTTTGCCGCTAAACCCATAATGATTAATTGCTAATTTAATGACTGAAAATTCTACTTCGCCCAAAGTTTTTTCGCTTCGTCCCAATAGCCGGGATAATCCCTTTCCGTTTTCATATAATACCACCATTCCGCGCCCCACAAATAGGCCTCGTCAAAACCGGCGCGACGGGTAAAGGAAATATTTTCTTTGAGTTGCTGTAAACTCATGGATAAATTATGATCGGCCAAAGACATTTGGGCTAAATTGACGTTGGGCTTATGCCAGCTCTCGGCTTGCAGTTCCGCTACAATGACTTTTTGAATCGGCGTCAGCGATTTGACCAACTGGACGCGCAGCCAGTAAAACGCCGGGGGGGTGAACCAGCGGAAGTAACCGACGCGCTGATTATACACCACGCGATACAGGGTTGAACCCAAAATATCTCCGCCCACATGAGAAATCGGCCACCAAGTGGACAATTCTCCGCTGTCGGTGACCAAAATCGGCTTAGACGTCAGTTTCTTGACCTGCGCGATTTCTTCTTTCAGCAGCGGCCCGTTAGGCGACGGGCAAATGCCGAAAGTGGACAAAAACGGCTCATTCTCCACTTGAAAATACTTGATTTGAAGGTTATCTTTGTATCTATTAACCACCGCCTGAACGAACTTCAATTGCGCTTCTTCAGCTTCAATCGCCGTCAAATCTTTGAGCCATTCCGGATCATGGCATTCGGGCCAGCGCGGCAACCGTCGACCGACCGCCAGAACTATTTGCGCTTGACGCTTAGACGCTTCGCTGACTTGCCAATCTAAATCCTTAAAATCATAGCGGCCTTTGACCGCTTCCAATTGATTCCAATAGGCGGACAAGCGGATATTGTCAACTTTCAAATCGTCCAAAATGGCCGAGTATGTTTTCTGCCAGTCCAAACCCAATTCGGTTTGCGCGTAAACCGATGAGAAAGTTACTCCCCATTCCATTGAAGGGCGGGTAAAATACAAAAAATAAGTTGAGGCCGAGAGGCCGGCAATGATCAGCGCGAGGCCGAAAATGATAAAAAAATTTTTTGAAAATCTAAACATAATGTTTTAAAAAGCGACTAATACCAAACCCAAAATAATCAGTCCGGTCGCCAGGGCTTTTTGAACCAAAACAGCCGGTCTCATGTTTTCTTTTAAAATCTTCGGGAAGAACTTGGTTAAAATCAAAACCGCCACAAACAAAAAAACATACTGCAAGCCCTGCATCGCGTTAATGATGGTGGTCGCGTTATGGGAAATGGCGATCGCCCAATTGACTCCGACCGAAGCCAAAGCGCCGCAGGATTGGCCGATGATCAGTAGCAGCCAGGGCTGTTTGGATTTTTTCCGGCCGGCCGGAGGATTTTTTTTTGTCTTAAGCCAAATTACGCCAGGCAAAAAAATCAACGGCAAAGCGGCCAAGGCGGAACCAAGGCGGGTCAGGACAAAAGGAGTGATAAAAGTATCCATCTGATAATAAACCCACTTGGACATCACTAAAGACGCGGCGAACAAAACGGCGGCAATAATGCCGTAAGCATAGGCGATTTTTTTGGCTTGACCTTGTTCATAAGAAATCAAAATGGTGCCGGCGCAAAATAAGAATAAAGCGACATAAAAGGCGGGGGAAAAAACCTCGCCAAGGAAGTACCAAGCTAACGGCAAGATGATTATCGGTTGCAAGCCGCCCAAAAACGGCACGACGCGGGAGGACTCGCCGTTTTTAAGAGCTAAAAACATAAAATACAAAGCGGGCGTAAAGACCATTCCGGCAGCGAGCGCCCAAAATAATTCACCGGCGCCCGGCTGTTGCCAGCCAAAAGGCAAAAGCGCGAGGGAAATCACTCCCAGCAAACAAATCGCCAAAGTATAAATAGCCGGATTGGGTATTTTTTTCTCCAACAAAAACTTATCCATCAGCAAAGCGACGGAATTTAAAAAATAAGAAATAATTGAGATGGGAAACCAAAACATATAAATTTTGTCATTCCCGCGAAAGCGGGAATCTATCTGCGTATAAAAAAGTGGATTCCCGCTTTCGCGGGAATGACGCTAAGATTAATCAAGTATTCGATTAGATTATACCATTTTTGCGCAAAAAAACCAAACAAAAAAACCAAACAAAAAACGGCTTCCGCCGGCACGACAAATAGCGGAAGCCGAAAACAAGTTACTATTACGGCTGAAGGATTTGATCTTGCTGGCAGTTGCCATCAACACAGATCTTAACCGATTGGACCTGGGCGAATTGCATCAAAGTATTGGTAATCTGCGATCTAATAGCGGTTACGGCGCAAGAGCCGGCGGCTTTGCCCAACTGATAATCAAAATTCACTTCCAGGGTGCCGTCGCCGTCAAGCTTGACATACTTCAAGCGGGTGCCCAAAGGCAGGGCCGAATAATAACCGGCGGCTTTTTCCGCCGACGACAGCGGCTCTAACAATCCGTTAACCGTATTGATTATGTTGGAATCAAACTTTTCATCTATTTCCCTTTCTAACGGTTCCACTTGAGAGCAATCGTTGGCATCGGCGTTTCTGATCGTATTGCTGTAGTAAGCGATGATTTTCGTTTTGGGCCAAACCGGCACGTCGGCGCTCGTCACGTTAACCTGGATCTCCTCGGGGACTTCTTCAATAATGCTGACTTTGCCGTTTTCCACCGCAGTAGAAACCTTAACCGAATTATTGTCGGCGGTGGACGAGTTTCGGCCCATATTACCGACAATCAGCCAAATAACCGCGATAATAATCAGTAAAGCAACCACCGCGGCCGCGATGGTCTTTGGTTGCGGCCGATCTGATTTTGGCCGGTTGCTTTTTTCTGCCGGATCAAATTTTTTTTCCGTTTCTTTTTCCGTCGGCTGGTCTTCAATTTTTGACGCTTCAATTTCAATGGCCGGCGCCGTTTTCCCTGTTTCTGCCGTTTTCGTCAAATCTTCCGGTTCTCCATCCGACTCTGCCGTAACGGTTTCTTCTTTCTCTATATTTGCGGTTTCCGGCAAGCTTGATTCTTCAACCGGGATCGCCGCGTCTTCTTTGGCCGCAGCCGGCTGTTCTTCGCTGTTCGGTTGATCGTTCAGCGGCAAGGCGGACTGGGTTTTTTCTTCTTCGGTCATATATTTAAAAATAATTGACGAATAACAACTTGGCCAAATTAT